>NZ_CP152020.1:2400000-3142920 GCF_038624605.1 Psychrobacillus sp. FSL K6-4046 | reverse complement strand
TTAATTTTTTAAAATAGCATAATATCAACGTTTATATACGATGTAATAAAATGATAGCGTTTTCAAGTTTTCAAACTATATTGACAACTAAAAATATCCTGCGTATGATAGGGATAATTCAATAAGTGATAAACGATTTTGACAGAGATAAGCTTTACATTTTGTAAATCTACAGAGAGCTGATGGTTGGTGCAAATCAGTGGTTTCGTATGTGAGGTAGCACTCTTGAATCGGTGGGCTGAAGTCAGTAGGCTCATCCGTGAATGCGCGTTAAGCATGTGACTTAAGAGGCTGCAGTATGTTTGCAGTAAATTTGGGTGGTACCGCGTGAGTTATTTTAGCTCTTCGCCCCTTACATTAATGTAGGGGACGAAGGGCTTTTTTGTTTTTCCAAAATAAGGAGGAGATTTGTATGCTTCAAGATCAAACCATTTTACGTATTCCAGGACCAAGTCCAATTCCACCGAGTGTGCAACGAGCGATGAATCAATCAATGATTGGTCATAGAGGAAAAGAAACCTCAGATATGCTTAAGCGTATTACCCCTGGGTTGAAGAAAGTGTTTGGTACAGACCAAGAGGTTGCCATTATTGCTGGGAGTGGGACTGCAGGTTTAGAAACGGCAGTTGTGAATGTCGTAAAGCCAGGGGAAGAAGTGCTTGTTGTAGTAACAGGTGCGTTTGGAGATCGTTTCACTAAGATTTGTGAGGCCTATCATATTAAAACACACGTATTAAGTACTGAATGGGGCAAGGCATTAGATCCACAAGAAGTTAAGGCATTTCTAGTAAAGCATCCACAAGTAAAAGCAGTATTTTCTACTTATTGTGAGACATCCACTGGAGTTTTAAATCCAATTGATCAGCTAGCTTTAGCCGTACAAGAGGTGTCAGAGGCTTTAATCGTAGTAGATGGAGTTTCATGTGTGGCAGGAGTAGAAACGAAAATGGATGAGTGGGGAATCGATGTAATGGTCACTGGTTCTCAGAAGGCATTCATGCTTCCTGCAGGTTTAACGTTCGTCGCTGCTAGTGCAAAAGCTTGGAAAGTGATCGAAGAAAACGATCAGCCTAGATTTTATTTGAACCTAAAAAAATATAGAGATAATTTACTAAAAGATACTACACCGTTTACTCCCGCCTTGTCATTATTATTTGGACTTGAGCAGGTGCTGAACTTATTGGAGACAGAAGGTCTTGAAAACGTATATGCTCGCCATGAGCTAATGAAAAATATGACTCGTGCAGCGTTTAAAGCACTAGACATTCCATTACTGACAACAGATAAGGATGCTTCCCCAACTGTTACAGCTGTTCAGCCAGAGGATTTTGATGCAGAAGAGTTCCGTAAAATTCTGAAGAATGAATTCGCGATATCCATAGCAGGCGGCCAACAGCATTTAACGGGCAAAATCTTCCGAATTGGGCATATGGGCTATTGCTCTCCAGCAGATCAGCTGCAGATCATTAGTGCGATAGAGATAGCTCTAAAAAAAATAGGTAAAGATATTGAGCTTGGAAAAGGAACAGCAGCGGCGCAACGAGTTTATTTAGCATAAGTAAAACTTAATGAGAAGGAGCAGATGAATGATGACTTACAATATACTAATTAGCGACCCACTTAGCGAGGATGGTATTTTCCCTTTAAGGGAGGCAGAGGGATTTAATATAGTAGTAGATACAGATTTAACCCCTGATCAACTTGCAGAAAAAATTGGAGAATTCGATGCTTTGCTTGTGCGAAGTCAAACTCAGGTCACTCGAGAAATTATTGAAAAGGCAACGAACCTAAAAATCATAGGCAGAGCTGGAGTTGGAGTAGATAATATTGATCTTCCTGCAGCAACAGAGCGTGGAATCATTGTTGTTAATGCACCGGATGGCAACACCAACTCTGCTGCTGAGCATACTATTGCAATGTTAATGTCGCTTGCTCGAAAAATTCCCCAAGCATTCCATTCCTTAAAAAATAAAAAATGGGATCGCAAAACGTATATTGGAGTAGAGGTAAAGAATAAAACATTGGGTGTCGTTGGATTTGGTCGAATCGGTCAAGAGGTTGCAGTTCGTGCAAAGGGTCAACGAATGAACGTAATTGCCTACGATCCTTTCTTAACCCCTGAAAAAGCAGAAAAGCTTGGCGTACAATTTGGTACAGTGGAGGATGTTATTAAAGCAGCAGATTTCATCACTATACATACTCCTTTACTTAAAGAAACACGCCACTTAATTAATAAGGACGCATTTGAAAAAATGAAGGACGGTGTACAAATCATTAACTGTGCCCGCGGCGGAATTATCGATGAGGATGCTTTATATGATGCGATTCTTTCTGGTAAGGTGGCTGGGGCGGCACTAGATGTGTTTGAAGAAGAGCCATTCGTAGAGCATAAGCTGTTAACATTGCCACAGGTTATTGCTACCCCACATTTAGGGGCTAGCACAGTAGAAGCACAAGAAATAGTAGCGATTGACGTGTCATACGATGTAGTGAGCTTTTTAACAGAAGGAGTCGTAAAAAATCCAGTTAACCTTTCTTCAGTACCGAAGGACATATTGGCAAAAATTGAACCATATTTCAACCTGGTCGAACAGCTTGGATCCTTCTTGAGCGATTTAGTGGAGGGACCTCCAGAAGAAATAAATATTACCTACGCTGGCGAGCTTTCTAATTTTGATACACGCCCATTATCTCGAAACGCAGTTAAGGGCTTCCTAAAAAGCAAGTTAGGCGAGTCTGTAAACGATGTGAACGCAAAATTCCTTGCTGATCGTCTTGGCATTTCTATTAATGAATTAAAAACGACAAACTCTAAAGGATTTACAAGTCTAATTACAGTGGAAGTAAAAACTGCTACTGAATCACGAAAAGTGTCTGGGACATTATTGAATGGACTGGGCGGACGAATCGTTCGAGTGGATGACTTTATCGTAGATGTGGTCCCTAACGGATATTTACTATTTATTCGTCATAAAGACCAACCAGGTGCAATTGGGCGTGTAGGTATGCTGCTTGCAGAGGAAGGCGTGAATATTGCAACGATGCAGGTGGGACGTTCTGAAGTAGGCGGTGATGCAATCATGATGCTTACAATCGACAAGCATATAGAGGGTAAAGGCATTGAGAAACTAAAAGGACTAGCAGATATATTCGATGCAACACCTATAGATTTATAAGTGAAAATTTAAAAGCTTAGTTTAAAATTGAAAAATCATCTCTCGAGGTCTTCTGAGAGGTGATTTTTTATTGGATATTTATGTTAAAATTATTATACGTGTTGAAGGTCTGCCTCAAACTAACTTTCTCACAAGGAATATTAAACTTGCCTTCTTGGGTATATACTCTATTTCATAGAGGAGATAAGTTCTAAATCTGACATAATAAAAAGGAGTCTAGCTCATACATATGGTCATCCTAATTATCATCATCACATTGTTGCTTTATGGCGGTCTCGTCTATTATATTGGCTGGCGGGGATATCGCTGGCTCCGTCCGGAATCGTCAAGTAGCCGCTTCAAATTACTTTACAGCTTCATCGTAGTACTGGCAGCCAGCTCTTTAATTGTCGGTTTTACATCGGGAATCACCTTTATAAATATTGTGGGTGCTTACTGGATGGCCTGCTTTTATTTACTGTTGCTATTAGTTCCTCTTGCTCATATAACAGTTATCCTATTACGTTATACCAGGCTACCGAGACACAGTACACAAAAGTGGGCTGGTTTCGTCACTTTGGGTCTAGTTGTTTTTTTTCTTGCATACGGCACCTATAACGCATACAATCCCATTGTTCGTAGCTATGATATTAAGATAGCTAAAGGCTCCTCAAATCTGGATGGTCTTCATATTGCATTGGCAGCAGATACACACTTTGGTTTGCTGTCTGGTAAAAGTCACGCTGAGCGGTTAGTTAAGGAAATCAATGCGCTCAATCCAGATATAATCTTACTACCTGGTGATCTCTTCGATGATGATATTCAACCATTTCTTGATCAGAGAATAGATCAGATATTATCTAAACTTCATGCACCTTATGGAGTTTATGCTTCTCTCGGCAACCATGATAGGCATGACGGTACCATGCAAGAACTAATAGATGCATTGGAGAACAGCGGAATCAATATACTTTACGATGATATAGTAGAGGTTCAAGGAAAATTTACGCTCATTGGCCGAAAAGACCGCATCGACAAGGACAGGTTACCTTTAGATTCACTGATGAATGATGTGAACCTTTCAAATCCAACTATTTTATTGGATCACCAGCCATATGAGCTTGATATAGCACAGCAGCAAGGCATTGACTTGATGGTTTCAGGTCATACGCATGGGGGACAAGTCTTCCCAGGCAATTTAATTACTGGTGCTATTTATGAAAATGATTGGGGTCATCTGCAAAAGGAAACGATGCATTCTGTTGTGACATCCGGTTTTGGCTTTTGGGGTCCGCCGATTCGGATTGGTACACGCTCAGAGATTGTGATGATACAAATCGAGTTTGAATAAAGGGAGCCGTTCCAAGCTGCAACGTGACATTCCAAATAGAAGGGGCAATAAGTAGAGAGCCATCGACGTCAACGATGGGGAAGGCTTATTGCTCACCACACGAAAGAGGGAGGAGAATAAATTCTACTTTATTAATTTGAACTCCCTGAAATAAATCCTATACCAGTACCTACCCATATTCCTATTAATATACTAATTGTAAATAATCCGATTCCCATGCCTTCCCAACCACCAATTCCAATTACGCTAAAAATAATTAGGCCAATGCACATCATACTTAGTACAGTAGAAGTGGAAAATAAAGATTTTCTTGAAACTTTACGAGATGTTATAAACATCCCAATTGCAAACACAATTCCGCTAAGCAATATAGGAGTCCATCCTTCTAACATCAAAGCATCCATTTAATTACCTCCTGTGAAGTTTTTCCGCAACATACCTAAGATTTTTACTTGAAAAATTTCATCTTAGCTTGATTTATTCATAGTTAACTTTAATGGGACCATATCGCGACCAGCCATCGTATCCGCTAAATTCGAACTTTAAAAACCCAATGGGTTCTACTTCATGTATCGTTAAAACAACTACTGCTTTTGATGGTTCCCTTGTATTATAATAAGCTAAACTCTCTTCCGCTTTTCCACCGTTATCAATGTAGTAATGCAAATACAAGCTTGTATCTCTTGATTTAATCTCTTTGCTGCTTCCAGTAATTTGGGCTGACTCTCCAGCTTTAAGACTTTTTATCGTCCCGACCTCTTCAAAGACTCCGTAAGCGGCACTATATGAAAAAATTAAATTAGATAGATCTTGATTACTCAAATTATTAACCTCTATAGTAACTCCTTTATCATAATCTCTAAACTCTCCTTGGTTTTCCATTTCCCAAGTGTATAAAACATAATAAATAAATATTACAAATGCAACGATTGGCAATGTAAAAGTAAGTACTACAGCTCCAACTATCTTCTTCAAAATAATATCCTTCTCCCTTTCGAGGATATACTCTTTTTATGACCATAATTCTTATTTTAACATAAATATCCAATTCAAAGGTTTACCTGAAAATAAACGAGTGGAGTATTCTGAAATAATTTTTTGGTAGTAGCGTTATATAAGCAAACTGTTAAAAGGCAAGAGTGCTGATTTAACAGCATTCTTGCCTAATTTAAAATAATAAATTATATAATTATTGTTCTAATATATTAAGTAGATCATGTAAACTTTTAATGGTATACGTAGGCTGAACTTCCTCCGATACCGGCTTAGCTTCTCGATTGATCCATACGGATTGAATACCCGCACGAGATGCTCCAAGGATATCGGTCATTAAATTGTCTCCAACCATTAATACTTCTTCCTTGCTAACTGAAACGAGCTCAAGGGCATGCTCAAAAATAGATGGATCTGGTTTTCCTTTTCCGAATGCTCCAGAGATTATAATATGATCAAAGTATGGTGAAATTTCTGGAGTAATTTCAAGCTTTGTGTTTTGCAGGCTAGGAGAGCCATTTGTCATTAGTAGAAGCGTATAGTTATTCTTTAATTTGTCTAGTACTTCAAATGTTTCTTCATATACAAATGGACTTTCCTTGCGCATACGTGGAAAATAACTTGCTAGTTCCTTTCCAAGGGTCTCGTCCTCGACGCCAAGCTTTTGTAAGCCTTGTGTCCATGCGTGTTGTTGATAGTCAGCGATTAGTAGCTTCATCTTTTGAAAATCTTCCCCTGGATCATCAAATGTGCCCCATAGTCCCTCAAAAGGATTAATACCAATCATTTGGGTGAATGGACGTGTTTCATATGAATCATATAACTGGCTTGCCGAGTCACGAACGGATTTTTCGAGCTCTTTGGAATTTACGCTAGCCTTTGCAGCAGCATAATCACAGGTTTTCTGAAAAGCCGTTTCTACGCTTTTCTTGTCCCATAGTAAGGTGTCGTCCAAATCAAAAAATACAGCTTTTTTCTTCATCTATGTACCCCCTCCACTAACTTACTTATTACTTTACCTCAGTAAAGGGAGATATGTCACTAGCGTTAGCTAAAATGTTAATAATGTATTGAGCGGGCCTTCTGTACGAATAATATCTTCTATTGATTTAATAGGAATCGGAAAGTAAGGAAATCCATATACATAAGGGGTAATCTCGTAGAGTTGAAAATAAATGACGATAGTATGATCGGCCAGATAGTAATCCTGGTCTGGTCTGATAGTAGTAAAATCCTCCAAAAGAGGAACATCCCATGCTTCTATTTTCATCGAAATAATTTGAGATAGCTTCTCTACATAATTACTATTTGGGTTAAACAAGTCCTTTAATGAATATTGCTTTCCAGTCATAACATCGAAGGTTAGGGACTTAGTAATAGTTAAACCATGAGCACCGCCTGTAAAGGAATAAACGGTAAGGCTTAAGCTTAAAATATTTCGCTCGTTTGTCTTAATTTCATAAGTTCCTACCAACTCCACTAATGACTCATTATAAAAGCCCTGTTTAATAAGGAGGTTATTTAAAAGAGAAACAATATCTCCATTAATCTTTTTTTCTGTTAAAGAATGAGGTAAGTTAGTAATATGAGGATAATTAACAGAAATGTTAGGTTTTGAATGGGTAATGTTTTTGTTTGTAACGCAAACTGGAAAATCCACTGTTCACAACCTTTCAAACATAATAGTAATTATATGAATGAAAGGAGTTTCATATGTTTTTAAAAAGAATAATGATTAGAACGGATCAAGAAATATCAAAGGATGAATATCCCTTTACTATACCTACAATCCAGAATTTTAGGGAACTTGAATTGACCAATAGCGTCACCTTCTTTGTAGGTGAAAATGGCACAGGAAAATCGACTCTATTAGAAGCAATTGCAGATCAATGTGAGTTTAATACAGCAGGTGGTGGCAGAAACAACTACTATGAGGTAGATGCTGCAGAGAGTGCATTAGGAAAACATTTGAAGCTCTCTTGGATGCCAAAGGCGACGAACGGCTTCTTTTTACGTGCAGAGACATTCTACCAATTTGCTTCCCATGTGATGGAAAGTGGAAGTGTTGGATCCTATGGAGGGAAATCACTTCATGAACAATCACATGGTGAATCATTTCTATCCTTATTTTTACATCGCTTTAATGGAAGAGCTATTTATTTATTGGACGAGCCAGAAGCAGCACTTTCCCCGCAAAGACAGTTGGCCTTTTTAAAAATAATGCATGACTTAATACAAGAAGAGGATTGCCAATTTATCATAGCTACACATTCTCCTATTATTTTAGGCTTCCCAGAGGCAACAATTTATAGCTTTGATGCTGGACATATTGAAGAAGTAGAATATGAACAAACAGCACATTATCAAACAACTAAATATTTTCTAGATCACCGGGAGAAATTTTTAAAAGAGTTATTGGAAGGTGATTAGATGCCAGTGATTATAGATTATCTAGATGAGATGCTTTATGCTATTATGATTTTTTTACCGGTCCTGATTATTTGGCGGCTCATTCGATGGAAACGACGTGGTTTTCATTTAAGGGAAGGGTTATATGAGCTGGGCGTGCTATTTCTTATTGCAGTATTAGTGGGATTATTTTCGCAGACAATTGTTCCTAAGCCTGAAGAGGAGCAAGCATATGTGCACAGTATAAACTTAGAATTATTTCGAGTAATAGAGGAAACTTGGAACGCTATTATTTACTTAGGGTATTGGGAACCCTTTTATATTAACTTCCTTGGCAATATAGTTTTATTTATACCAATAGGCTTTCTTTTTCCACTTCTATTTAGACGCATGGAGATTTTTCCTTTTCCCGTACTTATGGGTTTCTTAATTTCGTTATTTATAGAAATTGTTCAGATTCCACAAAATAGAAGTAGTGATGTAGATGACCTTTGGTTAAATAGCTTAGGAGCACTAGTAGGTTATATTTTTTATCTAATTATTAAAAAGAAATTTCCTGCTTTTTGTAGGGTGTTCAAAAAAAATCAACCTACGAGTTTATAATGGTTCCGGTTTGGGTAAATATGAAACGGACAGTATAAAGCAAGGAGACATCAAGAATGATGATACAGAAGGACACACAAACAGAAAAAAGAAGAGACAATATTATAGAGGATTTAGTAAACAAAGGTGTTTTTAAAATTGATGGAAAACAATTATATGAACTGAATTTTTATCAATTAATGAAGCAATATATAAATGATGAGAAACAAACAAATTAGTGCCTATTAAAAGGCACTTTTTTTAATTGCATTAATCTACTTATATGGCTAATGGTCGATAATAAAAATGTGGTACACTTGATTCAAACACAGATGAGGTGGAGAAAAACTTGACAGTTATACAGAATTTAAATGAAACATTACAAAAAAAATGGGCAGAGGCTGAATTTGCATTTGAAATGCCTATCCAAACCCAACTAATCCCGCATATGCTTAACGGTTCAGATATAGTAGCAGAGTCCCCGACAGGAACAGGTAAGACATTGGCTTACGTTCTTCCTTTACTACAAAAGGTTGATCCTTCTAAAAAACAGATACAAGCGCTAGTCGTAGTCCCTTCACAAGAATTAGGGATGCAAATTGTAGAAGTATTTAGAGAATGGTCTACAGGAACGGGTGTCTCTGTAGCTCAATTAATCGGTGGAGCGAATATTAATCGTCAAATTGAAGGATTAAAGAAAAAGCCAAATATTGTAGTTGGAACACCAGGTAGGCTGCAGGAGCTTGTAAAAGTGAAAAAGCTGAAAATGCATGAAATTAATACAATCGTATTAGACGAAGGAGACCAGCTCCTAAGCAGAGAGCATCGTACAACTGTAAAGGGTTTAATAGATGCTACTGTTGAAAGACAGCTTGTCGTAACCTCTGCTACGATCACTGAGGAAATAGAGCTAGTTGCAGAGCGTATGATGAAGGAGCCTGTCCGAATCCATGTGACAGCCGAGGAAGTGCCAGCTAAAGGCGAAGTCATCCATAGCTTTGTTAAAACAGAAACGAGAGACAAAACAGAGCTTTTAAGAAAGCTGTCTCACTTACCAGGCATGAGAGGGCTAGCATTTGTGAACAGCTTAGATCAGTTGCTTATGAAGGATTATAAGCTCTCCTACAGAGATGCACCTATCGTTTCCTTGCATTCGGAGATGAAAAAAGAGGAACGTAAAAAAGCATTAGACGATTTTAAAAATGGAAAAGTGAGTATCTTAATAGCGACGGATGTTGCAGCTAGAGGATTAGATATTTCTGGACTTACACACGTCATTCATGTAGATGTTCCACATTCTATTGAGCAGTACCTACATCGTTCAGGACGTACGGGACGAGCAGGCAAAAATGGAGAAGTTTTAACACTTTTATCATATAACGATGAAAAAACCTATAAAAAATGGACAAAAGAGATTCCAGGTAAAGCCGTTCAAAAAATATGGTATCGTGGTGAATTAATAGAAGGTTCATCCAAAACGATCGATAAAAAGGGGAAGTAAGTAATGGGGTTCCAACAAAATCTTGAGGAATATGCTGAGTTAGTTGTTAAGGTTGGCTTGAACATTCAAAAGGGACAACCGCTTTTAATTAATACCACTACAGATACGATTGATTTTACAAGACTTATTGTTAAAAAGGCATATGAAGCAGGAGCAAAAAGGGTTGAGGTCAATTATACAGATGAAGTAAATGCTAGATTGTTTTATGATATGGCACCTGATGAAGCATTTCATGAAGTCCCAAAATGGGTGGTTGCACAAAGAGATGAATTGATTGAAAATAAAGGTGCCTTGTTATGGATTGATGCAGATAATCCAGATTTGCTAGAGGGAGTGGCGATAGATCGTATTTCGAACTATCAAAAGGCTTCAGGTAAGGCATTAGAAAATTATCGCAAGGCCGTAATGAATGATGTGATCACTTGGTCGATTGTAGCAATGCCTTCTAAAAAATGGGCAGCAAAGGTATTTCCTAACCTAGACGAAACAGAACAAATGGATGCATTATGGGAGCTTATTTTCAAAGTAGTGCGCATTGGAAAAGGAACTGCGGTTCAACAATGGCAGGAGCATATTAACAATTTAGAGTCACGTGCAGCATTATTGAATGAGAAAAGATATAAAAAACTGCATTACAAGGCAGAAGGTACAGATATTGAAGTGGAATTGCCAAAAGAACACATCTGGCAATCTGGAGCTAGTAAAAACGCTCAAGCAGTGCCATTTACCGCTAATATGCCTACTGAGGAGGTTTACACTGCGCCACTCAAAACTGGTGTGAACGGTTTTGTAAGCAATACTAAGCCTTTTGTCTACCAAGGGAACGTGATTGATGGCTTCAAATTGACATTTAAAGATGGTGAGATTGTTAAGGTTCAGGCAGCTTCTGGTGAGAAGCTTCTGCAAGAGCTGATTCAAACGGATGAGGGCGCAAAATATTTAGGTGAAATCGCATTGGTACCACATGAATCGCCTATTTCAGCATCTAATGTATTGTTTTTCAACACTTTGTTTGATGAAAATGCCTCGAATCACTTTGCCATCGGAGAAGCATACCCGACATGTGTAGAGGGAGCTAGAGGTTTAACCGCAGAGGAATTAGAAAAAATGGGTATTAACACTTCTATCGTCCATGAAGACTTTATGATCGGAAGCGCAGGTATGGATATAACAGGCGAATTAGCAGATGGAACGAAGGAACCAATCTTTATTAAAGGTGCATGGGCATTTTAAGGAGCTGAACTTCAGTGAAAAGATGGATAAGTTTACTTATGATTCTTTTAATTTTATCTCCTGTGTATTCAGTAGAGGCAAAGTCGCCAGAGGTTTATATTCCTTTAGGTGATTCACTTGCCGCGGGTCAAACACCAAATATGGCAATTGATGCAGGATATACGGACTTAATTTCACAAGAGTTGAAGAGAGCCAATCTGCTTGGATTCTACTCTAAAGGACTAGCATTTCCAGGATATACAACTAGTGATGTCTTGAAAACCGTTCAGTCAACTGAAGCGAAGGAACTTCTGGCAAATGCCACACTTGTTACCATCTCTGCAGGGGCTAACGATTTGTTAAGGCTAGTTCAGGTTAAGCCTGCAAGTGGGATGGTCGCTTACTCGCAAGTTTCCGCCAATTTTGCACTAAATAATGTTAGAAAAAATATGCAAGAAATCATAAAAGAAGTTCAAGCTACTGCACCCAAGGCTAAAATATACGTGATGGGATACTATTTTGCATATCCTCATGTGCATGAGTCTCAAAAAGAAGGTGTCGGCAAAGAGTTAGATAAGCTACATACGATTCTACAAACTGTAGCAGAGCAAAATGGAGCAACTTATATCTCAGTGGAAGAGTCTTTCGATGGGAAAGAAAAAGAATTAGTACCAAGTGTTGGTGATGTTCATCCTACACTAGAAGGCTACCGTCAAATGGCTAATTCATTCTTTAGTAAGTACAACTCCCGTATGCTTGTGTATGAGCACGAATTGCCTAAGCCTAATCCGTTAACCTTTGAAGAGCTTATAGAAAATAGAAACCAAAGTAATAATGGTTCAACGCAAACGCAAGCAAATGCACTGCCAATTAATCGCTATCTATCGTTTACAAACGGTAATTATATAGCTATGGTCTTGCAACGTATTTTATCATAAATAACTTGCTCAAATTTAATATCCTTAAAAGAAGCAATCAAATCAGCTGAGAACTTCAAGAGCCCCCAAATTTTAGGGTTCATAAAATTGGGGGCTCTTTTTTTAGCAAATAGTAAAAGACTAAAGACAAACTGAAAGATCTTTGAGTTTGTCTTTAGTCTTTAATTTCTTTTATATAGCTTTAGCGTAAAAAGTTCAGCGCTTAACTGTTTTTTTCGATTTTAAGACTTTACGAACAATTGGATATACTACTGGTGCCCATTTAATTGCTGACTTAACTAATCTGCCTACTTTCATAATCAATCCGCTCCTTGCTTTTCTATACTTATCTTATTCCCATTTTAGAAGCAATTAAACATCATGACGTAATACCTTGATTCCCTGGACAATGTTCCAAATGAACAGAACTATATTAATCAACGTATATAAGCCTATAAAAATTAATGCTGTAGTCATGCTAGACCACATGTTTGTTGTGTCGCCTGAATAACTCAGTGGGGAAAAGTTTGCAAATACTGCTAACATAAGAAACACAAAGAAAATAGTAGGAATAATATGTGAGATTAAAGACCTTTTTGCATGGTATTTTACCCCTTTATCTGTCGTAAGGAAGTAAACAATTATTGGAAGAATAAAGGGAGCAAATAAAATAGAAAAATAGGTTGATGCACTTAAAATTTTATTGGTATCCATACATGGTCTCCTCACATATTCTCGCTACTTTTTTAATTAGTCTAAGACAAACTTAACAAGTATGTCTTTATATTCCTCAACGGATGAAATAGAAACCGATTCCTGATCCCCGTGCCAATCAGAGCCGCTTGGCCCGAACTCTATGGCTACCGCACCCTTCGCTGCATAATAACGAGTATCTGCAGCACCATGCTGTCCGAATAGGGTAGTTGGGGTTTGTCTGATAGCGTTACAAGTAGCTAAAAGCTTCTGGATATACTTATCATCTTCTTTATTAGTGATAGCTGGAGTATGACCTTGGAAATGTATTTCACTGCCAGGGTATTTCTCTAAAAGGCTTCTTAACTCTTTGGAGATTTCCTCGACGTCTTGTCCAGGAACAAATCTTAAAGAATAACTTATGATACATTCGTCTGGTACCATATTATATCGGTCTCCTCCTTCTATTTTTGCCAAATTTAGAGAAGGATATTCATAATATTCATTACTAGCCTGCATGAACGAGCATTTTCTTAAGTCTTGGTCAAATAACATGGCTTTTTCAATTGCATTTACTCCTTCCCACGGACGGCTGCCATGAGCAGATTTACCTTTTAGGTGAACATCCCATTGTAAAATACCTTTTGCTTGGAGTCCGATGTTAACATGAGTTGGCTCACCGCAAATAACAAAATCACCATGATAACCTTGTTCAACTAAGTGCTTGGATGTTTTTCCTCCTGTTTCTTCATCGGTAGCTATGTGTAGCTGTACTTTTTTGGTAAGTAAATCTTGTTTTTCTGAAAGAACCGCGAAAGCTTCCATCATTGCAGCAACACCAGCCTTCATATCAGCTGAGCCACGCCCATATAGTCGGTCTTCTACAATTTTCGGTTCAAATTGCTCTGGGTTCCCTGGAACTACGTCTATATGTCCGTTCCATATGATTGTTTCTTCACCTGTTCCAATTTCAGCTACAAGCATTTGTTTGTTGTTTAGCTCATACGTTTTTGTTTTAACGCCTCTTTTTTCTAGCCAATTTTTACAGTATTGCAGTGCCTCATTTGCACCTTCCAAATTATCACTCTTTATTTTAATTAGATCTGTTAGTAAATTAATCAATTATTACACCCCTAATAATAAATTTGTATTATTATATAATACCAATCGGGGTTGCATTCTAAACACCTATCGGCTACAATGAACTCAAATAAAATAAATTCGAAACCACAAGGGGCGTCGCTACAAAGCGGCTGAGATAGTACCCTTAGAACCTGTAAGTTCATACTTGCGTAGGGATGTGGATGGAAACTGGCAATCGCGCGATGTCTGGCTCTGTCCCTTCGGCGTTTTTTTGTGGTCAAAAAAGGGGATTACAATGAGAAATCAACGTGTTGTGTTACTCGTAGAGATTGCTATTTTTGCAGCATTAGGCTATGTATTAGATTTAATTGGTTTTGGTATGCCACAGGGAGGCAGTGTTACATTTGTTCTCGTTCCAATCATATTAATTGCCTTTCGTCGAGGTATAGTGGCAGGCGTAGTGACCGGCTTTTTAATAGGGCTGTTGCAGGTTGTGACAGGACGCTTTTATCCAGCACCCTTATCATTTGAAATAGTAATTATGCAAGTGGGTATTGATTATTTTATAGCATTTATGGTTGCAGGGCTTGCAGGATTATTAAGACCAGCATATATTAAAGCATATGAACATCAAAATAAGATGAAAATGACAATAGCGGTTGTGCTGGGTGCTTTAATTGCTTCATTTTTACGTTATTTAGCCCACGTATTATCGGGGATATTATTCTTTGGGGAATTTGCTGAGGGCCAAAATGTTATCGTATATTCATTAGTTTATAATTCTACTTATATGATACCTGTATTTCTATTTGCAGCTTTTATCTGTTCGATCCTATTCGTAAAAGCCCCGCGCCTATTACTCCCGAAGTCATAAGATATATGATATGATATTCATACATCTAAGTGAAGAAGGGATCTTGTAAAGATGATAGTAAAGACAAATGAAGAATTAGAAATGTTAAAAAAAATTGGTCACATTGTAGCTGAGGTAAGAGATGCAATGAAGGTAGCAACAAAACCAGGCGTGACTACTAAAGAACTTGATGAAATTGGCGGTAAATTATTTAAAGATAAAGGCGCTGTTTCCGGCCCAATGGGAGAGTATGATTTCCCGGGGTATACTTGTATAAGTGTAAATGAAGAGGTTGCACATGGAATTCCAGGCTCTCGAGTGATTAAAGAGGGAGACCTTGTTAATATTGATGTTTCCGGTTCATATGAAGGTTTCTTCGCAGATACTGGTATCTCGTTTGTAGTAGGAGATGGCTACGAGGATAAGGAAAAACTTTGTCGGGTAGCAGAAAGTGCATTTAATCGTGCTATGACTAAAGTAAAAGCAGGTTCTCGTCTTAACCAAATAGGTAAGGCAGTGGAAAGAGAAGCAAAAGAAAACGGTTTACATGTCATCATGAATCTTACTGGTCACGGTATTGGGAAGTCCTTGCATGAAGCACCTCAGCATGTGTTGAATTATTATGATGCATGGGAGTCAACAATCTTAAAAGAAGGAATGGTTCTAGCAGTGGAGCCTTTCATTTCCGAAAAGGCAGAACATATCGTGGAATCAGGTGATGGCTGGACATTTGTCACTCCAGATAAATCCTTAGTTGCTCAAATCGAGCATACGGTGATCGTTACAAAAGACCAACCAATTATTTTAACTAAAATAGATTAAATAAAAAACGCTAACGAAATTTAATTTTTCGTTGGCGTTTTTTTTATAAATAGTATTCCAACCACTAAGACTGTGCTTAGGAAGAGGGAGGCTGCAGATATTAATAATTCGTTTACATTATGACGTACAGCGATTCCAATGAAAGCCCATATAAAGACTAGAACGATTGCTCGGTCATCATAATGATATCTAAAGTGTAAGGCAATTGCAGTAGCTAACGTTAGGAATATAACGACCCATAAAGAAGTAGTTATTCCAAAGCCGCTAAACTCATAATATGTTAAAACATAATCAAGATTTGCTATAGTGGCTACAAAAATCCATCCTAGGTAAATGGAAATAGGTATTCTTCTTTTCCAATTGGATTCACTACTTGAGTAAGTTAAATATAAAAGGAATAAGGACCAAAGCAGCGCTAGTATTGTAATTAAAGCGTAGCTAAAATGCTCATAATGCCATAGTAGAATCCAAGAAATATTAAATAGGCACGTTGCTAGAAATAATACTACTCTTTGTAAGGGAATCTTATGTTCAATTCTATATTCTCTTATAATATTCCATATCCAAAAAGCTAATAGTATATAAATAACAATCCAGATGGAAAATACATAACCAGCAGGTGTAAAGAGGGCTGGAATTCTAGCAGAGATTTCCCCAGTCGTTTGACCATTAATAGGTAACGTATTAGCAAGTATATTTACAAGGATTGTTGCGAGATAACCGCAAATCAAAAGGATTATTTTGACCAAAAGATTCGCCTCCTTCTATATTTAATAAGTATACCTTTCAATCTAAGAGCACACAAATTCAATTATAGAAATTATGTGACAAAAAAATGAATAATTAGGAAAGTAATTCATGATATAATGAAAAATGTAAAAGTTTTTAAAATAGGGGGAATATTCAGATGTTAAAACAAAATTATCCAATCGTCTGGGATTTAGATCGATTTTTCCGTGGTGGTAGCAGCTCCTCTGAATTACGGGAGCATCTAGATAAAGTTAAGGAAAAACTAGGAAAATTTGAAATAAATGTTAAGGAAATAGTTGTCCCAGCCTCAGCTCAAGAGTCTAACCAAATTAGGCAAATAATCGAGGAACTAAAAGATGTAGCTGTCCATTTAGCAGAAGCAGGGGCAGTTATTGGCTGCTATCTAGCTCAAGATACAACAGATAAAAAAGCGACGCTTTTACAAGGCGAGGTTGGTTCATTGTATGCAAGGTTATCTTCGTTAATGATTACAATACAACAAGCGCTTAGCAAGACAGAATCTACCGTATGGGAAGAGCTTTTAAATACGGACGAATTAACCCCATTTAAATTTATATTAAATGAATGGAGAGAGCAAGCGAGTAAAATGCTTTCCGAAAAAGAAGAGGATTTAATAACTACCTTAGAAGTAGACGGTTATGATGCATGGGGCCAACTATATAACATGCTTGTAGGGGACATCCATATAAAAATGACTATCGATGGGGAAGAAAGAATACTTTCGGTAGGACAAGCTGATAACTTAAGCTCGAGTGATAATGCTGAAATTCGTAAAAATTCCTTTGAAGCGTTAGAAAGTGTATGGACTGAAAAAGAAGAAGTTTTTGCGAAAACGCTTAATCATTTAGCTGGCTTCCGTCTGGCTACGTATAAAAAAAGAGGCTGGGAATCTGTCTTAGAAGAACCTCTTGCCATCAATCGTATGAAACAAGATACATTGGATGCAATGTGGGGAGCAATCTCTAAAAATAAAGCACCATTTGTGGAATATTTAAATAGGAAATCGGAGATGCTAGGCGAAAAAGCGATGCATTGGTATAATTTAGATGCACCTATCAGTACGTCTACCGAAAAAATGGAGTTCCAACAAGGAGCGGAATTTATCCTAAAGCATTTTAAAGAGTTTGGACCGAAGCTAGAAGCCTTTTCAAGAAATGCTTTTGAAAATGGATGGATTGAAGCAGAGGATCGTCCTAATAAGAGACCGGGTGGCTTTTGTACAGGAATGCCTGTATCAGAGGAATCCCGTATATTTATGACTTATAGTGGTTCCATGTCAAATGTTTCTACACTTGCTCATGAATTAGGTCATGCATTCCACTCATATGCTTTAAGACCAGTGCATTGGATGAACCGGAGATATGCAATGGGAGTAGCAGAAACTGCATCTACCTTTGCAGAAATGATAGTGGCGGATGCCTCTGTTTGCGAAGCAAAGTCCAAAGAAGAGAAAATTGCTTTGTTGGAGGATAAAATTCAACGCAGTGTTGCTTTCTTTATGAACATTCACGCCCGCTTCTTGTTTGAAACTAGATTTTATGAGGAACGAAAAGACGGCATTGTTTCTGCAAACCGGTTAAACGAGCTAATGGAAGAAGCACAGAGAGAAGCCTATGGGGATGCTTTAGACACGGTACATCCGCATTTTTGGGCATCTAAGCTCCACTTCTATATTACAGGAGTTCCTTTTTATAATTTCCCTTATACCTTTGGCTACTTATTTTCTTTAAGTATATATTCAAAGGCAAAAGAAGAAGGATCTGGTTTTGAGGAGAAGTATATTGCTTTATTACAGGACACAGCAGTAATGTCTGTAGAGGATTTAGCGATGAAACATTTACAAGAGGATATAACGAAAGAAGCGTTTTGGAAGAAGGGAATTGACCTTTGCATTCAAGATGTTGAGGAGTTTTTGCAATTAACTAACACTAAAGGGTGACGGTACTTGATTTATCTAGAAGGAGCAAGTTGTTACTTAAGGACTTTAAATGTAAAGGATGCACCTGCTCTTGCAAATTTAGTCTATGACAACAAGTTGTACTGGTCTGTTTTCGAACCATTACACCAAGAAGAATATTATACTGCTAGCGTCCAAAGAGAGAAGATTCGTGAATCAATCATGCTCATGCAGGAAAAAAGGGAATATAGCTTTGGTATTTTTTCTCATGAACGAGATGTTTTGATAGGCAGCATTTCACTTTATAGCCTGAAAAGAATGCCGTTTTCTAGTGGTTTAATTGGCTATTCGGTTGACCAGAAGCAAATTGGTAAAGGAATTGCGTCTGAGGCTGTTCGACTAGTAAAGCAATTTGGCTTTAATGACGTTCAATTAAATCGAATAGAAGCTTATGTATCCCCTAGAAATTTTGGCTCTATCAAAGTGCTAGAGAATAACAAGTTTGTTCGTGAGGGATTGCTGCGTAAGCTATTATTCATTAATGGGAAATGGGAAGATCACTATATGTATTCCGCTTTAAGAGGAGAATAATAGGGGCTATAAATGAGTCTGTTGGTAAACTTAGTTTATCAACAGGTTTTTTGTATTATGTGGTGGACAGAAGGTTAGGTAGGTTGCTCTTAACACCAAATAGCAAAAAAAGAGCTTGCCATGGCGTTAACCATAAGCAAGCTCAAAAAAATTGGCGATTTCCCGGGAAATACATTATTTTTTGTCGATTTTACCGTCTGTTACCAAATCAAGTCGTCCCGTGTGAGGATCGATAATTAGTCCATGAACTGGAATTTCAGAAATCATCAACGGATGGTTACGTATCATTTCCACACTATGTAAGACACTTTCTTTCACGTCTGAAAACCCTTCAAGCCATTCTTCCACTTCAATACCTGAGTTTTTCAGTACATCAAAAGTGGAAGGATTTACTCCACGAGCTGTCATTTTTTCAAGAATTTTATCTGTTTGAATGGAGCTCATTCCACAATCGTGGTGACCAATTACATAAATCTCATCTGCTTGAAGCTCGTAAACTGCAACGATCAAGCTGCGCATAATACCACCAAATGGATGGTTAATAACAGCCCCTGCACTTTTAACAATTTTTACATCTCCGTTTTTAAGATTCATTGATTTAGGAAGCATTTCTACTAAACGTGTATCCATACAAGTAAGAATAACTATTCGCTTATCAGGAAACTTAGTAGTTACATAAGGTTCATACAGCTTGTTTTCTACAAATGATTTGTTATAGGTTAGTATGTCGTTTAAACTTGGCATAGTAATTCCTCCTTCTTAATATATTTTATACGAAAAAGAAGAAATTTACTTAATATTTGTTTAAAGAAATTATCTTGCAATGTTTCTTTTGCGATCATGGATAAAGAAAGACTTCCCTGTACCGATTACAACTGACTGTAATGGTTCTGGTGCAAGGTGGACAGGTACTTCAATTACACCGCTAAGCCATTCCTTTAATCCTTTTAGCAACGCTCCGCCACCAGTCAATATAACTCCATGGTCTACGATATCTCCTGAAAGCTCAGGAGGACAAATTTCTAGTGTCGCACGAATTGCTTCTAGAATTGTCTCTAATGATTCTTTTAAAACTCCCTGTATTTGAGTAGAAGATAGTTTCACTATTTTTGGTAACCCCGTCACTACATCTCTTCCTCGCACTTCCATTACTTCTTCTGTATGAGGTACCAGGGCATACCCTATAGTCGTTTTTATCAATTCTGCTGTAGGCTCACCAATTATCACATTAAACTCTTTACGTACATAGTGGATAATTGCCTCGTCCATTCGATCTCCTGCAGCTTTCACAGTACTAGACGCGACTACACCTCCGTATGAGATAATCCCTACCTCTGTAGTACCTCCACCGATATCAACAATCATGCTTGCTACTGGCTCATTGACTGGCAACCCAGCACCAATTGCAGCGGCAACAGGTTCTTCCATTAGCTGCACTTCTTTAGCGCCACTTTGACGTACCGCATCTTGGATGGCACGGCGTTCTACAGAAGTTGCTCCTGAAGGTGTGCACACAATCACAGTAGGCTTACGTAAAGAAGTACCAAGTTTTTTGCTAGCTTTTTGCATAATAAGTTTTAACAACTGGGTAGTAACATCAAAGTCTGCGATCACGCCATCTTTTAGAGGTCTAACTACTTCAATAGATGTTGGTGTTTTACCTATCATCTTTTTGGCCTCTGATCCAAAGGCAATTATTTCTTTTGTTTTTGTGTTTACTGCCACCACAGTTGGCTCATCTATAAGTAATCCCTTATTTTTTGTATAAACTAAAGTATTAGCAGTTCCTAAATCAATACCGATATGTGAATTTGACAACATATGTCTTCCTCCATTTCACTTGCTCTACGTTATTATAATGGAAAATAGCACAATTGCCATTTGTAACATAATGGAATTTTACGTATGTTTCAATACTTTGTGGGTAGTAAGGGGCATTTATAGGAAAAAAAATAATGACAAAAACCTATTTTGTATTCGTTTTGTAATACAAACTTATCTAAAATGAAATGAAAAAAATAAGAAATAATAAAGAAAAGCGGAGGCGCCTGTTCTGCCCTGACAGGCAAATGGGAAAATGCGAGGAGGCAACTCCTCAGCCACTGGAGTATTTTCCCATTTGACCCCGAGGGGCAAGGCGCAGGAGCTAGACATCAAGAAAAGCGGAGGCGCCTGTTCTGCCCCGACAGACAAATGGGAAAATGCGAGGAGGCAACTCCTCAGCCACTGGAGTATTTTCCCATTTGACCCCGAGGGGCAAGGCGCAGGAGCTAGACATCAAGAAAAGCGGAGGCGCCTG
The DNA here is from genome assembly GCF_038624605.1 of Psychrobacillus sp. FSL K6-4046. Taxonomy (NCBI): domain Bacteria; kingdom Bacillati; phylum Bacillota; class Bacilli; order Caryophanales; family Bacillaceae; genus Psychrobacillus; species Psychrobacillus sp. FSL K6-4046. The sequence continues at coordinate 3,121,791 of NZ_CP152020.1, read as the reverse complement.
TTCTGCCCCGACAGACAAATGGGAAAATGCGAGGAGGCACGTATAACGGATAATTGCCTGGTACAGGTAGACACGAGACACTTAATCAGGGGTATCCGCACGTAAAAGTAGAGAAAGCGACACCTAATCGGAGCAAAAGCGCACCTAGAGCGTAGAAGAGTGATACCTAAAAAGTAGAAATTTTCACCTAAATAGGAAAACCGCACGTAAACATTAAAGAAGTGTCACCTAAACTAGGCAAAAGCGCACCTAAAGCATAGAAGAGTGATACCTAAAAAGTAGAAATTGTCACCTAAACAGGGGGACTGCACGTAAACATTAAAGAAGTGCTACCTAAACTATGCAAAAGCGCACCTAAAGCATAGAAGAGTGATACCTAAAAAATAGAAATTGTCACCTAAACAGTAGAAATTTTCACCTAAACAGGGGGACCGCACGTAAACATTAAAGAAGTGCTACCTAAACTATGTAAAAGCGCACCTAAAGCGTGGAGAAGTGATACCTAAAAAGTAGAAATTGTCACCTAATTAGGGGAACCGCACGTAAAAGTAAAGAAGTGCCACCTAAACGAAGTATAAGCGCACCTAAAGCATAGAAGAGTGATACCTAAAAAGTAGAAATTGTCGCCTACATAGGGGAACCGCACGTAAAAGTAAAGAAGTGCTACCTAAACTAGGTAAAAGCGCACCTAAAGCGTAGAAAAGTGATACCTAAAAAGTAGAAATTGTCGCCTAATCATGGAAACCACACGTAACGTAAAGAAGTGTCCCCCACAACCCCTACATATAAAGTAATAATGTAATAAGCCCATAGCGGCTTGAATTAGTAGGCAACTACAGGTATTTTAGTACAAAAAAAACAACCGCGACTGTTAAGTCGCGGTTGACATATTAAAACTTATTAGTTGGTTTCGGATCGACGATAATTGCATCTTGGTTGTTCATTGGTTTAGAGAAGTAAAACATGATTACCGCTCCAATGGCTAAAATACCGCCAGAGAACCCAAGAATTGTAGCTATGAATAAGCCCATTTTTAACACCTCACTATTCATATTAATATCATTATAACTTATTTACACTAAATTTGTAACACTAAAACATTAAATTTATGAATAGATTGTGATTAAAATGCCCAGTTTCCGTTTCTAAACACAGGTTCCTTAGTACCATCCTCTTTAATCCCATCAATATTCATATTTTCAGAACCAATCATGAAGTCTACATGAGTGATACTTTCATTCAATCCGTTTTCTGCAAGCTCTTCACGACTCATTTTTTTACCGCCTTCGATACAGAACGCATATGCACTACCGATTGCTAAATGGTTCGAAGCATTTTCATCAAACAATGTATTATAGAATAACAGGTTAGAGTTAGAGATTGGTGAATCATGTGGTACAAGTGCAACTTCCCCAAGGTAATGGGAGCCTTCATCCGTATCAACTAATTGCTCTAGTACTTCTTGACCTTCTTTTGCCTCTACTTTTACAATGCGACCATTTTCAAAAGTGATAGTGAAATTATCAATAATATTTCCACCATAGCTTAAAGGCTTCGTGCTTGCTACATACCCGTCAACCCCTGTTTTTAAAGGAACTGTAAATACTTCTTCTGTAGGCATGTTAGCCATAAAATCTTCGCCTTTTTCGTTCGTGCTACTAGCTCCGCACCAGAGATGGCCGTTCGGAAGTTCGATTGTTAGGTCAGTGCCTGGAGCTGTGTAATGAAGTTTTTTATAATTTTTTTCGTTTAAGTAGTCTACTTTTGTGTGCAACAAACGATCGTGCTCTTTCCAAGCAGATACTGGGTCTTCCAGGTCAGCTCTTACTGCACTAAAGATAGATTCCCATAATGCTGGAACTTGCTCTTCCTGAGGAAGCTCTGGAAATACTTTTGCAGCCCATTTTTTAGAAGGTGCCGCAACTACAGACCAGCTAATTTTATCTGACTGAACATACTGGCGGTATTTGGACATAGCTTGACCTGCAGCTTTTTGGAAAGTTGAGATTTTACTAGAATCTATACCCTTCAGTAAATCGGGACTTTGACTTACGATACTCATAAAAGCAGCGCCTGATTCAGCAAGCTGCTCTCTTTCTTGAACTTTCCATGGTGGATAGAAGTCGAAAGAGTCTTTTGAGGCTAGCTCATAACGGATGCGTGTTAACTCATCATCAGAAAAATCTACGTAAACAGTCTTAGCTCCAGCTTCATAAGCTTTTTTAGTTACAAGTCGGACAAATTCTACTGTTTCTGTAGAGGCCGCAATATATAAATCTTGCCCTTTTTGTATATTTACTCCTACTTCAACAGCTAAAGCAGCATACTTTTCTAAATTGTTTTCAAAGGTTGACATATCCATACATCCTTTCTTTTCTTAAGATTATAGTATCAGTTTATAGAGGGATTTATCAATGACTCTCTGCCAATTAAGACAAAAAAGAGTTCAAATTAATTGAAATAAAATTTATAGTTAGAAACTAATATTAAAATCCTGATATATTAACCGAAATAAAGAACAGAAATAGAATGTGGGGGTTTATGAATTGGATAAGTCTACAGTAATTGGTCTCGTCTTAGGAATTGTTGCGTTAGGTGTAGGAATGGTTCTGAAGGGAGTAGGATTAGCTGCCCTGTTGAATCCAGCAGCTATTTTAATTATTATCGTTGGAACAATTGCGACTATCGTAATTGGTTTCCCGATGGATGAGCTAAAAAGAATACCTAAGCTTTTCGGAGTAATTTTTAAAGAACAGAAGTTAGTGCCAGATCATGAAGTTATTAAATTGTTTTCTAACTGGGCTGATTTAGCTCGTAGAGAAGGGTTACTTGCATTAGAGAGTAAAACAACCGATGTGGAAGATCCATTTTTGAAAAATGGACTTACTTTAGCTATCGATGGACAGAATGCAGATTATATTAGAGATGTGTTAACAGAAGAAATTAATGCCTTGGAAGAAAGACATTCCACTGGTGCTCAGATTTTCACGCAGGCAGGTACATATGCACCTACTCTTGGAGTGCTAGGTGCAGTAGTTGGTTTAGTAGCAGCGCTAGGCGATATGAATGATATAGAAAAATTAGGACATGCAATTTCCGCTGCATTCATCGCTACATTATTAGGGATATTCACAGGTTATGTGCTTTGGCATCCATTTGCCAACAAGTTAAAACGGAAGTCAAAGCAAGAGGTTAGACAAAAAACTATGATGTTAGAGGGAATCCTTTCTGTCTTAGAAGGAGATGCACCACGTGTGATAGAGCAGAAATTGGCTTCTTATCTATCTATGTCTGAACGTAAAAAAGTTTTAAATGAAAGCGGGGAGGCAGGCCTTGGCAAAGAAGCATAAGAAACATCAGCATGAAGAGGAAATGAGTGAATCTTGGCTTCTTCCTTACGCAGATATTTTAACTTTACTACTTGCACTGTTTATTGTGTTATTTGCTTCTAGTACTGTTGATCAAGAAAAGCTAAACCAAATGTCCGCGGTATTCAATCAAGTGTTTGACGGAGGTACCGGACTAATGGAACAGCCTTCGCCAATGGATGTACCTAGAAACAATAATAGCGGTGATTCCAATCAAAGCATGGCTTACATCGAAGATCAGCAAGCTTTATCTGAGATTCAAGACAGTGTTGATGAATACATAGCGGTTAATGCGCTAGAGAAACAATTTGCAACTGAGTTAACAAGCGAAGGTCTTTTAGTGACAATTAGAGATAGCATTTTATTTGACTTGGGACAGGCAGAGGTAAAACAAGAGTATCGACAAATTGCAGAAGATATATCAGATTTACTGGTGTTTGATCCGCCTCGGAATGTTGTGATTACAGGACACACGGATAATATTCCGATATCTAGTAGTGTTTATGCCTCTAACTGGGAGTTAAGTGTTATGCGCTCGGTGAACTTTTTGAAAATATTAGTAAACAATAACACGATTGATCCTCTGTACTTTAGTGCGAAGGGCTACGGAGAATTCAAGCCGGTTGCTGCTAATGATACGGAAGAAGGCAGAGCAAAAAATAGACGTGTCGAAGTGCTGATACAGCCTCGAGTATTAGAGGATGGCAGCTTAAACGACCAACCCCAATAAAATGAAACTGACAATTATTTAAAATAGTTGTCAGTTTTTCTTTGACTTTTTAAAACAAAAGTTTATAATTAAAACAAATGTTTGAAGAGGGGAGGTTGTCCTAATGGAATCCAAGGAATTAAAAGTTCTGACCTATTTGCGTAACAATCCTTATGCATCACAACAAGAAATGGCAGATGCCTTAAAGATGTCCAGGCCAGCAGTTGCTAATATCATTTCTCAGCTCATTAAAAGTGGGAAAATTATTGGCAGAGCATACATTTTACCAGAGAACAAAGAGATTATTTGTATAGGTGGAGCTAATGTAGATAGAAAGTATATAGTAAAAGATCAATTACAAATGGGTACTTCTAATCCTACTACAAGCCTGCAAAGTATAGGCGGAGTTGCAAGAAATATTGCTGAAAACTTAGGAAGGCTTGGCAATACCGTCAGGCTACTTACAGTTGTCGGTAACGATATGGAATACGCTTCTATCGAAAAGGCATCTAGTCACTGGATGAACTTGTTTTCTGTAGAAAAGCTTGTTAACTACTCTACTGGAACGTACTCAGCCGTACTAGACCAACAGGGGGAAATGCTTTTTGCCCTGGCTAATATGGATATTTATGATCAGCTAACAGTGGACTACATGAAAAAACAAGAGGCTTATCTTACTAATGCGCAAATGCTCATAATAGATATGAACTGTCCAAAAGATGTAATGGAATACATTCACGCATTGGCGGTCGGCAATAAGATTCCTCTTGCAATTATCCCAGTGTCTTCACCGAAGATGAATCGAATGCCGGAGAATCTGGAAGGAATAGAGTGGCTTATAACAAATAAGGATGAAGCCGAGACATACTTTCAAACGCAGATTGTGGATGAGGAATCTTGGAAACGTACAGCCGAGGCATTTGTCCAAAAAGGCATACGCCATGTCATTATAACGAATGGCAGCAAGGGAGTAGTATGTGCTGGGAAAGAGATCGAGACATTGTTTATGCCTGCTATCCAAACAGAGCAGGTAGTAGACGTGACTGGTGCAGGAGATGCCTTTGTTTCTGGGGTTCTTCATGCTTCGTTGGATGGAGTAGAAGTAAAGCAGGCTGTGCTGACTGGGATGATTAACGCTACTAAAACACTCCAATCTGTAGACACAGTACGAACTGAACTAACAAAATTGAAGTTAACTAATGAACTGGAGGAATATTTAAAATGAAAAAATATCTAACGTACTCACAAGAGGTTGAACAAGGAATGGCAGAAGGAAAAGCGATCGTAGCATTAGAATCTACTATCATTTCTCATGGGATGCCTTATCCACAAAACATTGAAATGGCAAGAAAAGTAGAACAAATTATCCGTGATAACGGAGCAGTTCCTGCAACAATTGCAATTATGGACGGGAAGATTAAAATTGGTTTATCCAATGAAGAATTAGAAACTTTAGCAACTAGCAGCAATGCTCGCAAAACTTCTAGAAGAGATTTACCATATGTAGTCGCTTCTAAGGAAATCGGTGCTACTACTGTGGCAACAACAATGATTTGTGCGGATCTTGCAGGAATTCAAATGTTTGTAACGGGTGGTATCGGCGGAGTGCATAGAGGTGCTGAGACAACAATGGACATTTCAGCTGACCTTGAAGAGTTAGCTTCTACAAATGTTGCAGTTGTTTGCGCAGGTGCTAAGTCAATTTTAGATATCGGATTAACGTTAGAATACTTAGAGACAAAAGGTGTACCAGTAGTAGGATTCCAAACGGAAGCTTTCCCAGCATTCTATACTTCCACTAGCCCTTTTAAATCAGACTTCCGTATGGACGAAGAAAAAGAAGTTGCTGAAATGCTAAACGTTAAATGGGAGCTAGGCCTAAATGGCGGAGCGATCATTGCTAATCCTATCCCAGCAGAATATTCATTGGACGAGGAATACATGAATAGAATCATTCAAACAGCATTGCAAGAAGCTGAAGATAATGGCATTAAGGGGAAAGATGTAACACCATTCCTTCTTGGTAAAGTAAAAGAGTTAACAGAAGGTAAGTCATTAGAATCTAACATAGAGCTTGTATACAATAATGCAAGAGTTGGAGCTAAAATTGCAGTAGAGTTAAATAAGCTATCTAAATAAGAATTGGTCCTTCCCTATAAAAGTAGGGGAGGATTTTTTTATTTTACGTGCAATTGGTTTCCGCTATCGACCGCTTTCCATGGTATGAGCAATAGTTAGTTAGGGCTTAGGAAGGAATTTCTGTCTGTAGTACCGAAGTAAATAACGGATAAAAACATCATTTGATTGGAAAGGTTGCTCATTATGTATATTCCGAAATATTATAAGGTGACAAATTGGGAAGAGATTAAGGAATTCATTCATACAAATTCATTTGGAGTTCTTATTACGACGAAAAAAGAAAAACCGATTGCAACTCACCTACCATTGCAGATCCATAATGAAGGGGAAGATTATTACGTCACAGGGCATATGGCGTATGGGAATCCTCAATGGAGAACATTTGAAACAGCTGAAGATGTATTGGTTATTTTCCAAGGACCTCACTCTTACATATCTTCTTCGTGGTATGAACATGAAAATGTCCCAACATGGAACTATCAGGCTGTCCATGTATATGGGAAGGCCGTAATATTGACCGAGGACGAGTTAAAACAAGACCTGACATGGTTGCTGCAAAAATATGAGAAACATCGAAAAAATCCTGTTTTATGGGAAAATCTTTCTCCACAATTGTTAGAAAAAGAACTGAAGGGTATTGTTGGATTTAAGATTAAGATACAAGAAGTTCAGGCTGTTGATAAACTAAGTCAAAACCGTAACGAAGCGGATTACCAGAACATCATTCATAAACTGTATGAGGAAAAGACTACGAACTCTCACCAAGTCGCAAAAGTAATGGAAAGGAAACTCCAGAAGGATAATTAATATATAAAAAAGAGAGGTAGCCTTTGTATAAACAGGTTACCTCTCTTTCATTATAAAGAATTATAAAGTGATTACTTTCTTAAACTACCAAGTTCTGCGACGATTGCTTGCATTTCACTTGGACTAAAAGAATCGCGTTTGTTGACCATTTCATACAAATATACAAGATCCTCATAGGCTGTAGCTTTAAAGTCCTCAGATTTCATGGCATCCACATTGACCATACGTAATTTTTCCTTGATTGTTTCAAGCATAAAGCTAATATTCTCAACGGAAGGTTGATTTAAATCCATTCTTTTGTACCTGCCTTTCATACATTAGAAATATCATTTCACGCATAGCCTAGAATGTCAAATACAAATTAAGCCTTGCTGGCAAGTTTTTCTTCCTTCAACTTCTTCTGAATACGTTTTGTCTCATACACGACAACACCCGATAGTCCAAGCAAACCTATTAAGTTAGGAATTGCCATTAATGCATTGGTAATATCAGAGAATGTCCAAATCAAATCTAGGGAAACGACTGACCCTATGAATACCATAGCAACGAATGCAATACGATAAACAATTAACAGCATAGGATTCTTAAATAAGTATTGGAAACATTTCTCTCCGTAATAAGCCCAGCCGAAAATCGTGGAGGAAGCAAAGAAAATTAAACCAACTGCAATGATGATTGGTCCCCAATCTCCAAGGAAATGACCAAAGGCTGCGGAGGTTAAATCTCCACCACCTATACTAGTATCCTTATACATACCAGACATTACGATTGTAACTCCTGTAATGGAACAGATAATAAAAGTATCTATAAATACTTGCGTCATGGAAACGAGTGCTTGACGTCCTGGTAAATCTGTTTTTGCGGCAGCAGCAGCAATTGGAGCGGAACCAAGGCCGGCTTCATTGGAGAATACACCACGAGCAACACCATAACGAATAGCCGCACCAATAGCACCACCAGCAGCTGCTTCTCCAGTAAATGCTGATTTGAAAATAATTCCGAACGCTTCAGGGACAGAGCTAATATTGGTAACCATGATGAAAAGTCCAGCTAGTATATAGAACAAAGCCATCACCGGGACAAACACGGCTGTTACATTACCAATAGATTTAATACCACCCAAAATAACAAGAGCAGTGAAAATGGCCAGAACTAGACCGGTAATCCAAGTTTCTACTCCAAAAGTAGATTCTACTGCAGAAGATACAGAATTAGCCTGTGTTCCATTACCAATTCCAAAAGCAGCTAATGCACCAAAAATAGCGAATAATACAGCTAACCACTTTTGCTTTAAGCCATGTTCTATGTAGTACATTGGGCCGCCTGCCATTTGCCCTTTGGCATCCTTTACTCGGTACTTAACGGCAAGGATGGCCTCACTATATTTAGTCGCCATTCCAAAAAATGCGGATAACCACATCCAAAAAACGGCACCAGGACCTCCAAGTAATACTGCAGTTGCCACACCGACAATGTTACCAGTTCCGACTGTTGCTGCAAGTGCAGTAGTCAGGGCTTGAAATTGTGAAATATCTCCTTCGGCCTTTTTGTCATGCTTTCTAGAAAAAGTAAGTCTTAAAGCTACCGGCAGTAATCGTATTTGTAGAAAGGCAACTCTAACCGTCAAAAATATTCCGGTTCCTACAATGAGAATCAGTAAAGGGATGCCCCATAAAACATCCGAAACACTTTTTAAAATTTCTAGTAACTTATCCAATTGATAACCTCCTTGGTTGTAATTCAGTCTAGGAAAAATGCTATAGCTTTCATATCCTTTCAATAAATTTGTCCTTTTAACAATATTCGTAAAATTCTCTTAAATAGTCAAGCTTATTTTTGTAAAATATTATTATTAATAGTTTGATTCAGAGAAGCCAGGGTATAATAAAATTAATATAAAACGATATATATGGAGGTAATTAGTATGAGTGAAAGTAAATTTGTAAAAGGTGTATTGTGTGGCGCAGTACTTGGCGGCGCATTAACTATGTTAGATCGCAAGACAAGAGATTCCGTAATGAACCGATCTAGAATGATTAGAAATGAAATTAAATATTACAACCGAAACAGAGACGAGTTAAAGAAAGTCCTTGATCAACAAGTAACTAAATGGCAATCGGTTTATAATCAATTCTCCTCAGATGCTAAATATATTTCACAAAAGGTGAACGAAGTAAAAGAAATTACTCCTCAAGTGAAGACACTTGTTTCCGAGACGAAGGATACATTCTCCCAATCCAAGGAAGAGTATAAATCCATAGTTGTTCCAGAGGAAGATGAGCCTAAAAGTATTTACGAGCCAAAATTACATTAAACAAGGAAGGGAGAGGAATAGATGGTTTCACACATGAATAGAGATGATAAGAATAATAAAAAAACTTCCTCTCCAACTTGGTATACGAAGTTAAAGTTTTTAAATTTTAAAAAGAAGGAGAAAAAGAAAACGGAAAATCATGATTTAACTACATGGTCAGGCTACTTCAAGCATTTAATAACGCATATACAGAAAACGGATATTACAGGGCTTGCAGCTCAATTAGCTTACTTTTTCCTTCTGTCACTATTTCCTTTATTAATTTTCTTAGTTACATTATTGCCATATCTAAATCTAGATGAGGCTCAAATCTTCCGCTTTTTAGAAAACTATGCACCGGGTGAAGTATATACATTAATTGAGGGAACGATTTCTGATGTCTTAGTAAGTCGGAACGGAGGCTTATTATCAATAGGGATTCTTGGTACCATTTGGTCTGCTTCTAATGGGATGAACGCAATCGTCAAATCCTTAAATAGATCTTATGATATAGAGGAAACGAGACCCTTTTTTATAGTTAGAGCATTATCAGTGGTATTTACCTTATTAATGATTTTACTTTTTGCTGTAGCACTAGTATTACCAGTTTTCGGAGAACAAATTGGTACAATTTTATTTTCTTATTTTGGTTTCCAAGATGACTTTATTAATTTGTGGAATAATATTAGATGGACGCTTAGCCCTATTATTATGTTTATCGTACTTGCTGCATTATATTGGATAGTACCAAACATAAAGTTAGGCCTAAAGAGCGTTTTCCCGGGTGCAGCATTTGCAACCTTGGGATGGATCATTGTATCTCTAGGATTCTCTTACTATGTAAGTAACTTTGGTAATTATTCTGCAACTTACGGAAGTATCGGGGGTATTATTATCCTCATGCTATGGCTCTACATTTCAGGAATCATCCTGTTGGTCGGTGGGCAGATAAATTCTGTTATGCAAGAACGAAAGTTACAGATGGATAATAAAAAACGACGTAAATAAAACAAAAAAACACCCATCGGTTGGAGACTATTTGACTCCAATCCATGGGTGTTTCTTTGTTGAGGTAATAAAAGCAGAGATGGCGACCCTGCTTAAACTGGAGGGAGTGTCCTATAAATTGTAGAAGGTTAGCGGAAAGTGTCCCATAAAAGGTGATAAGTCGCCCATAAAGAGGGTTTGCGCCCATAAGGGGAGCATAAGTGTCCCATAAAGTGTAAAAGGTGGCCCATAAACTAGCGGGAAGTGTCCTATAAAAATGAGAAATTCGCCCATAAAGAGGGTTGCGCCCATAAGAAGGGCCTAAGTGTCCCATAAAGCGTAGAAGGTGGCCCATAAACTAGCGGGAAGTGTCCCATAAAAATGAGAAATCCGCACATAAAGAGGGTTTGCGCCCATAAGGAGAGTCTAAGTGTCCCATAAAGCGTAGAAGGTGGCCCATAAACTAGTGGGAAGTGTCCTATAAAAATGAGAAATTCGCCCATAAAGAGGGTTGCGCCCATAAGGAGAGTCTAAGTGTCCCATAAAGTGTAAAAGGTGGCCCATAAACTAGTGGAAAATGTCCCATAAAAGGTGAAAAGTCGTCCATAAAGAGGGTTTGCGCCCATAAGAGGAGCATAAGTGTCCCATAAAGTGTAGAAATTGACCCATAAACTAGCAGGAAGTGTCCCATAAAAAGGAGCAAGTCGCCCATAAAGAGAAGTTTCGCCCATAAGAAGAGTCTAAGTGTCCCATAAAGCGTAGAAGGTGGCCCATAAACTAGCGGGAAGTGTCCCATAAAAATGAGAAATCCGCCCATAAAGAGGGTTTGCGCCCATAAGAAGGGCCTAAGTGTCCCATAAAGCGTAGAAGGTGGCCCATAAACTAGGGGGAGTGTCCCACAAAAGGTGATAAGTCGCCCATAAAGAGGGTTGCGCCCATAAGAAGGGCCTAAGTGTCCCATAAAGCGTAGAAGGTGGCCCATAAACTAGTGGAAAATGTCCCATAAAAGGTGATAAGCCGCCCATAAAGCCAAATCTCTCCCCATAGAAGGTGTTTATGTGATGGCCCCCTACAATCCTAAGTGTTTCAAACAATTAGCTATAAAAAAAGTATCCAACCTAGAAAGGTCGGATACTTGATGAACAACTTTAAATGTTGCGGTTTAACATTCGCAATCCATTTAAGATTACTAGAATGGTGCTTCCTTCATGTCCAATGACACCCATAGGCAAGTCTACTACTTGCAAAAAGTTGGAGATGATCAGAAGAGCGATTACTGTGATAGAAAAGAAAATGTTCTGTTTGACGATTCGTTGCATTTTTCGAGACATTTTCACAGCGTATGCTATTTTGCTTAAATCATTTTTCATTAGAATGACATCGGCAGTTTCTAATGCTACGTCTGTTCCTTCACCCATTGCAAATCCAGTTGTTGCTGTTGCCAAGGCAGGCGCATCGTTAATCCCATCGCCTACCATTCCAACAAATTTGTGCTCTGCTAAAAGCTCCTTCATGTGTTGTACTTTAGTTTCTGGGAGACACTCCGCAATGTACTGGTCAATTCCTGCTTCTTTAGCAATTACATTTGCCGTTTTTTCATTGTCCCCAGTTAGCATGACTGTTTTAATACCTAGTGATTGTAACAGCTTAATAGCTTCTTTAGCTTCCTCTCGAACTGTATCCTTCAAAGCAGCTGCGGCAGCTATTCCTTTACTATCACGCATAAATATTACAGTCTTTCCTTCCTCCGCTAGAGCAGCCGCAACTCCTCCTTGGAATGCAAAAGCCTCGTCTTTGTTTACAAACTCAGGTTTACCGATTAAGATTTCTTCGTCATTTATAGTAGCCTTTAGCCCAAATCCTGGTTTGTCTTCAATAGGAATAATTGGTAGCTGGCTGATTCCTTCCGCAAATGCGAATGTAGAAATTGCTTGAGCTAACGGGTGATTCGATTGTGATTCGATGGTAGCAAGCAATTTAAGTGCTGATAGTCGGTCTAAGTCATCTCGTACAAAGAAGTCTGTCACTACTGGCTTACCTTGAGTTAAGGTACCTGTTTTATCTAGAGCTATAGCTTTCATTTCACTTATATTTTCTAAGTGCATTCCACCCTTAAACAAAATGCCGCTTTTTGCACCGTTTGAAATTGCTGCTAGCGTAGCTGGCATGATGGATGCTACAAGGGCACAAGGGGAAGCAACTACTAATAAAACCATTGCTCGATAAAAAGTAGTGGTCCAATCCCAGTCAAGTAAGTAATGAGGGAGAACCATCATCACTGCAACAGCAATTAAAACTACTTTTACATAAGATCCTTCAAATCGTTCGATAAATTGTTGGGCTGGAGATTTTTCATCTTGAGCCGTTTGGACAAGATCGATTATTTTTTGAAACAAGGAATTTTCATTGGTTTTAGTCATTTCCATCGTAATCGCACCACTTAAATTTACTGTACCAGCAAAAAGTGTATCGTTCGGCTTCTTGGAAAGGGGGAGAGACTCACCACTTATAGCTGCTTCATCAACTGATGTTAAGCCATTAATGACGATACCGTCAGCAGGAATTCTTTCTCCTGGTTTCACAACAAGCTTGTCACCGAGTATTAAATCCTTTATAGATACGCGTGTAGTACTTCCATCTGCTTGAAGCTTCCATGCTTCCTCAGGTTGGAGTTCCATTAACGAAGAGATTTCTTTTTTGCTTTTATTCATTGTATACGTTTCTAAGGCACCACTTACTGCGAATATAAAAATGAGAATCGCACCTTCAGTCCAGTAACCAATTATGGATGAACCAATGGCTGCAAGAATCATTAGCATTTCTACATTTAATTCTTTTTCTTTTATCGTTGCTTCAATACCTTCTTTAGCCTTAGCGAATCCACCAATTACAAAAGCTAACAGGTAGAAGATGATGGAGGCTGTTTCAAAACCTGAATTGCCTATAAGCCAAGCGATTAATATTAAAAGACCAGAAAATAGTGCTGCAACTAGTTCTATATGGGGCATTACTTTAGATAAAAATGTGTTTTTTTCTTCTATAGTTGACATTTAAATCCTCCTCTTGATATTGATTTTCATTATTATTTCTCTCTAAAATAAAGGAAAACTGGATTTTCACTAAGGAAAACCCAGTTAATTAAATTAAGTATCACTTTATAATCATTATAATCTAGAGAAATTTAACTGTCAACCATTTGATTTAAGCGAATACTGGCTCCTTGTACAAGGCTAATTTCTCTAATGAGGATTTATCTACATCTGCGTGAAGACTATTGCCGTGAGAGTCCATTGTAACAACAGCTGTGAAGTTTTCTACACGTAAATGCCACATTGCTTCAGGAATTCCAAATTCCATCAGATCAACACCTTCTACGTCTTTAATGCAGTCTGCGTAGTATTGAGCCGCACCGCCGATTGCGTTTAAATAAACACCACCATGCTCATGAAGGGCTGCTAGTGTTTTTGGTCCCATTCCACCTTTACCTATAACTGCGCGTATACCAAACTTTTTCATAATGTCACCTTGATATGGCTCCTCGCGAATAGAGGTGGTAGGGCCTGCAGCACGGACATGCCATTTTCCAGCCTCGTCCTTCTGCATAACTGGACCACAATGATAAATAATATGACCATCTAAATCAACTGGAGCATCGTGGCTCATTAAATGATGGTGGATAGCATCACGCCCTGTGTACATACGTCCAGTGATAGAAACAACATCGCCTACTTGAAGTGAGCGAATTTGTTCTTCTGTAATAGGAGCAGAAAGCTCGACAACTCTTTTTGGTGTTTCATTTTGAGCTTCATCTTTAAACTCAATTTTTTCACCATCTTGGTAATGCCATTCTGTAATATCTCCAGTAGAAGGATCAATATTTATGGCCATACGGCGATAAGCCCAGCAATTGTATGCTACTGATACATAGAAGCTTGCAGGAATACGGTGCATGACACCAATCTTACAACCTAGTAGAGTTGCCTCCCCACCAAAGCCCATTGTTCCAATTCCTAACGTGTTCGCTTTTTCTACGATATAAGCTTCTAGTTTTGCTAAATCTTCATTTGGATTTATATCATCTACAGAGCGGAATAACTGCTCCTTTGCTAAATCGTATCCTGAAGAACGATCTCCACCAATTCCGACGCCTATAAAGCCTGCTGAGCAGCCTTGACCTTGAGCTTGATACACTGAATGCAGAATACATTTACGTATACCATCCAAGTCTCTCCCTGCACGACCAAGCCCCTCTAATTCAGTAGGTAGGCTATATTGTATGTTTTTGTTTTCACATCCGCCACCCTTAAGGATCAGCTTCATTTCTATGTAATCTTTTTCCCATTGTTCAAACTTAACTACTGGAACACCTTCTCCTAAGTTATCTCCACTGTTTTTTCCAGTTATAGAGTCTACAGAGTTAGGACGTAGCTTAGCGTCTTTTGTAGCAGCAACAATAGCTCGTTTAATAGCTTCCTTAATTTCTAGTTGGTTCACCCCAACTGGAGTTTTTACCTTGAAGGTAGGTAGTCCAGTGTCCTGGCAAATTGGAGAAATATTTTCATCTGCCATTTGAATATTATTTGTAATGGTATCTAAGCTCATTGCAGCGCGAGTGCCTTCATTTTCAGCAGCCTTTGCTTTTTGAATGGCTCTTCTTACATCCTTAGGTAAGTTGGTAGAAGTCTCGGTAATCAGTTCATAGATACTTTTCTCTAATTGTCTCATTTGCATTTAGTTATGCCCCTTTAAATGTAGTTACAAACATTAACAAGTATACTATTTTACAAGAATGAAAAAAAGAGCAGTATAAAAGGCATCAGAAATATAATTTTCCGATGCCTTTAAATACTACTCCTTAGAGTCTTTAAATTGTTCCATTTTTAGTTCTAAGTCATCCATCATTTGAATAAGTCTGTCTATATCTTCTAAATTAGTCGTCTCAGGTTCAATAGAATCAAGTACTTCTAAAAACATTTGAAGTCGGTCTTTTAAATAAGATACTTGTTGTTCTGAATTTGATATTTGTTTGCCCACAGAAAAACACCTCACTTTATAAGATAAGAATATAACAAGATGAACTTAAAAGATAGGTAAAAAGAGTTATTTTATAAATTAGTGTATTTAAAATATTTACACTATTCAGTTTATATGATAAAGTAACATTAAGTTATACGAAAGGAGGCCGTAGTGAAGAGTCGAAAACCAATTAACCATTTGAAGGAGGCGGTTCAGACATTTCACCGGCAAAATAGCCGCAAATGCAGTTATGAATACTCACAAGGATATAAGTAATATATAAAGGCTCAGTCAATCTTAAACGATATTGACTGGGCCTTTTGTTGTTTATAGAAAAGCTAAATTTTGTTATGATAACCTGTATGAAAATTAAATAGTGAAGAGGTTATCTTATGCAACAATTTACAGCTACAGAGAGCAGACGATTTAAGATTTTAGTTATTATTGTTTCAATTTCAGGTTTTTCTCAAGGAATGCTTTTACCACTAATCTCTGTTATTTTTGAGCAGGATGGGGTAAGCGCTACATTAAATGGGTTAAGTGCTACAGGTTTATACATAGGTACTTTATTAATATCACCTTTCATTGAGCTTCCATTACGGAAATACGGATATAAGCCGATGATTGTAGTCGGTGGTCTTATAGTTATCGTTTCACTTCTACTTTTTCCTTTATGGAAAAGTGTTGCATTTTGGTTTGTCCTTCGGCTGTTAATAGGAATTGGTGATCATGCTCTTCATTTTTCTACTCAAACATGGATAACAAGTTTTTCTCCTCAGCATCGTTTGGGAAGAAATATAGCCATCTATGGATTATCTTTTGGAGTTGGCTTTGCAGTTGGTCCTTTGTTCGTTCAATTGGTAGAAATTTTTGAAGGACTTCCTTTTATCGTTTCTGGACTTTTATGTTTGTGTGCATGGGTATTGGTGTTTTTTATAAAGAATGAGAAGCCCGAAGCCTTTTCCTCATCAAACTCCGCAAATGGAACTTGGAAACGATTTGGTGCAGCCTTTGGAGTAGCATGGATAGCTTTTATCCCTCCGTTTAGCTATGGCTTTTTAGAATCATCTTTAAATGCGATCTATCCTGTATATGCGTTACGAAATTCGATAGAAATTAGTGATCTATCGTATATTCTAGCTGCATTTTCTATTGGTGGTGTAGTCTCTCAATTACCGCTTGGTATGCTGAGTGACCGCCTTGGAAGAAGACAGGTGCTATATAGTATGCTTGGATTGGGTGCTATCACATTCGGATTAGCCAGCTTTTTTGAGGCTTCTGCTATAATTGTAGGTACATTTTTCTTCATAGCAGGAACTTTTGTAGGTTCTACATTTTCTCTTGGAATTGCTTATATGACCGACCTCACACCAAAAGAGCTTTTACCAACCGGTAATTTAATTTGTGGTATATTTTTTAGCTTAGGAAGTCTATCAGGTCCTTTCTTTGGTGGGTTGTTCATTCAATTATTTGAGGGAGTCAGCTTTTTGTTACTTATTTCGCACTATTAGGCGTAATGGCTATCATAATATTTTTTACTAAAACTAATCGTTCCAATACAGTATAACCAATTTCAAAAAATGGATTCAGACCACCAAAGTTCACGGAGCTATGGTGGTCTAATTTTATTTATTATTCTAACTTCTCTCAATTCTATTGACATTCAAGTTTCATTTATTATAATTGTAAAGCTTCATTTACATTTGATTTTTAAAGAAAAGGAGAACAATTTATGTGGTTTATATTTGCTCTAGTAACTGCCCTTGCATGGGGAGGAGCAGACTTATTTTATAAAAAGGGAACAGACCCTAAGGATAAATTTAGTCATCTTAAAATAGTTGTAATGGTAGGCTTGGTTATGGGAATCCACGGAACATTTTATATGCTCTTAAAGGGTATTCAATTTGATCCAATGGATATGTTGTTATACTTACCTGTGTCGGCCCTTTACATATTGTCAATGGCTATTGGTTATATAGGGTTGAGATATTTAGAATTATCAATAGCATCGCCTGTTCAAAACTCATCAGGAGCTATTACAACCATTCTATTATTTATCTTCTTTACGCATTCGTTAAGTGCATTAGAAATAATTTCAATTATTATCATTACTCTAGGAGTAATTGGACTTGCCGTCTTTGAAAAACAAATGGAAAAACAAGTGCTTCAAGCAAACCCTAAGACGATAGATACGAAATACACGATTGGTTTTATGGCTATTATTTTCCCAATTTTATATGCCTTGATTGATGGGCTAGGTACTTTTGCGGATGCTGTGTATTTAGATGAGCTTAGTCTAATAGGAGAGGATGCAGCTCTACTTGCTTATGAGTTTACATTCTTTATTTGTGCTGTAGTTGCTTTTGTTTACCTAAAAGCTATTAAGAAGGTTCCTTTTAATATATTTAAAGAGCGAGATAAAACAAGCGCTGCCATTTTAGAAACAATAGGTCAATTCTTTTATGTATTTGCTATGTCTTCAAATGCAATTATTGCAGCACCAATCATTGCTTCATATAGTATTTTTTCAGTACTACTCTCCAGAATCTTTTTGAAAGAGAAGCTCACGAAAAAGCAATATGCTGTAATTATTGTAGTGATTGTCGGAATTGCACTATTAGGAATTGCAGATGAACTATAAAAGATGCTAGGACAAGACTAAAAAAACACTATTTTTCTCATCGAGAAAATAGTGTTTTTTTGCATAAAGAAAATTGATTTCCATTCCGGGTACGCTTTCCGGGGGCACGGCTCGAGTCTGTAGTCTCTCACTCGTGCTGTTCCCCCAGGAGTCGCCCCTTCACTGCAATCAATTTAAAGATTATCAGATGCTTACTAGGGATAAAAGCTACTTGTTTTTGAAAATTACGCTTATGTCCCAGCCTCGTTTGTTTGTATTACGGTTTTAAAACAAATTTAATGCTTTCTTCTTCATGGTCATGGAATATTTTATATGCTTCACTAGCCTGCTCAAGTGGAACGCTATGTGTAATGATTTGTGTAGGGTCAACGTCACCTTTTGTAATCATTTCATATATCTTTGGCATATAGTGTACTACAGGCGCTTGTCCTGTTTTAATATTAATATTTCGCTCGAAAATATTTCCAAGAGGGAACATATTGTAATTCGATCCATATACACCGGTTAATTGAATTGTACCAAATTTACGTACAGCATCAATTCCAATATCAAGGGCACTTAAAGTACCACCTTGGAGTTTTAGTTTTTGCCCAACTTTTTCTAATGTAGACATTTTACCATCCATACCTACACAGTCGATTACAACATCTACACCACCATTTGTGATTTCTCGAATATATTTTCCCATGTGATCATACTCTTCAAAGTTATACGCTTCAACTTTATTCATCTTTACAGCATGATTCAAACGATATGGTAAATGATCGACAGCTATAACACGCTTAGCACCTTTCATCCAAGCAAACTTCTGCACCATTAATCCGATAGGTCCTGATCCTAAAACAGCGACCGTATCACCTTCTTTCATACCTGAATGCTCTACGCTCCAGTAAGCTGTAGGTAGAACATCTGAGAGAAATAATAATGATTCATCCTCTAGCTCACAAGACTCAGGTATTTTAAATGGTAAATAATTTCCGTATGGTACGCGTAAATACTCTGCTTGACCTCCAGGATAGTCACCGTATCGTTCTGTAAATCCAAAGTATGCTCCGGAATCTATTACCGGATTTTCATTGGAATTGTCACACTGACTTTCCATTTCATTTTGACAATAAAAGCATTCACCACAGGAAATGTTAAAAGGAATTACAACGCGGTCACCCTTTTTAACTTTTGTAACAGAGGGGCCAACTTCTTCAACTATTCCCATTGGTTCGTGACCAATTACATAATCCTTACGAGCTGGCACTGCACCTCTGTAAATATGTAAATCGGACCCGCAAATAGCTGTAGTAGTAATACGCACGACAATATCATCGCTTTTTTCAATTTTTGCATCTGGTACTTCTTTTACTTGAACATCTTTTGCACCTTGATAAGTAACAGCCTTCAAATGATCTCCTCCTATTAATAAGTACTTTTTCTATAATAATTATTACCCTAAGTAAGGTAAAAAAAACTCTTTTTTGAAAGAATCAGTCTTTTATTATTTTGTTAAGAGTATCTTCTTTCCCATTCTCATTATTAGGTAAAATGGATAACTCACCGTTTGGCTCCAAAATGACAGCACGGACTTCTTCCATAGATAAATTACTTTCTAAACGAACAGCTTGAATCATTTCATCTTTACGAATTCGTTCCTTCTCCATCGTTTTAACGAAAAAATTACCATTGTAAAAGAGTAATGCTGGATCGCTAGTAACTACATCATCAAATGTATTACTTTTCCTACTACTAAAAGAAAAAATCCATTGTAAAGCTACCAATACAAATAATGCAGCTATCCCATCAAAAATGGAAATCTTACTATCGAGCATGATAGTAGCTAATACGGATCCAATAGAAACAGTAATAACAAGATCAAAAGCATTTAGCTGAGCGAGTGACCGTTTACCAGCTACCCTTAATAAGATAATCAAGAAAATATAAGCCATTATCCCTAACAAGAATATTCGTCCAATTTCCATCCAGTTTAAATCAAACAATTATTAGCCTCCTAAAAATGTTTATTTTTCTTTACCACCATCTATATAAATAAAACATGAAGAATGCTAACAACTTAAAGAATAGGAGTGGATTCATGAAAAAATTATATATGTTTTCGTTAATTTTAATACTTTCCTGTATATTAGCGGCATGTAGTCAGAAAGAGAATAGTAAAACAACTGAAACTGATATAGCGGAGGAAGTAAATGAGGAACAAGACCACGATCACGATGATCACGAGGGACATGACCACGAAGAAGATAGTGTTGAATTAGATTATAAAAAATTAGATGAAGCAATTGCAAAAGTCCTAAATGAGATTCCGAGCTTCTCAGTTCAAAGTGAAATAGAGAGAGGTACAAAAGAAGATCTTGTTAACTATTTTAATGCAGATAAAATGGAGTTTCGCTTAAAGGTAGAGCGTGTTATAGGCAATCAGGAGTATAATAGTGAAGAACTAAAGGCATATGCCGAATACTATGTGGAAGAGAACTTATTAGCAATTGATATCGCTAAGAAAAAGTATAATATTGAAGTTACTAAATCAGAGGTAACAAGTTTTATAGATGATAATGTAAAAGCTGTAGTGCCAGAAGAGAAGAAGCTATATGCAAATAGTATAGGGGTCACTTTAGAGGAACTAGACAACATTTTTGATAGGGACATCTATATAATGGACGTGCTATGGTCTAAGCTTACTCCCATACTAATGGAAAAGCATCCCCAGGCTGTTGGGGAAAGCGAAGTAGAATATATGAATAGGCTCACGAATGACTTCTATGATATATAAGAGAATACTAATTGAGTCAATTTCGCAATTACTGGAGTTTTATATGAATAAGTAGAATTGATTTCCGCTCTGGCTGACGCTTCTTCGCGGGGAGGGGGGAGCGATAAGCCATCACACATAGCTTATGCGCTTGTTGTGATGGCTTAGCTGTTTCACTCATCCCCTAAAACTCACTGAAAACGCGACAATCCAAACAGAGAGAATATATAAATGAATTTACTCAGTTGAATAATCGCACCCGACGGCAGAAATGGTAATGGGGTAAGTCTATCTCTTTTAGTAGGTTAATAATTCTTTTTTTGAAACAATACGCCATTCATTTGCTACAAGTTTGTCTATATAGTCATTGATACAAATTTCCTCTAATTCACTTGCAAGTGGATATAGAGATACATAGCATTCATTTGTCTCATAATTTATAGTAACTTTCACTACCTCATATCCATTATGAAATCTTGCGTCAAATCCGGGGTCATCAATTATATCTCCTTTAACAGGACGAATCGTTGATTCAAATGTTTTCATTACCAATTGAGTCCTATTATTTTCTATTTGTTCTTTCGAAGATGTTAGTAAAATGAGCATTTTGATTTTCATTGTTTGTCTCCCTTAAATCAATTAATTTGTTACTTATAGTTTGTATCATGTCACCAAAAAGTTCCTTCACAGAAAATCAACCATAGCCTTTTCAAATAAAACTACGCTCGCTAACCTATTTTTCGTAAGCTTTTTTAGAGGATAAATAATTCTATAGCGCTTCATCTTTTTCCAACTTCATAGAAGGATGACAGTGACAGTCAATTGTATGGTCATTGATCATTCCAACTGCCTGCATATATGAATAACAGACTTTACTTCCTACAAATACAAAGCCATCCTTTTTAAGACGCTTACTCATTGTATCGCTTAGCTCATTGAAGATGGGGACTTCATTTATAGAAGTCCAATGATTGAGGATAGGGGTTCCATTTACAAAACTCCAAATGTAATTAGAAAAAGATCCATGTTCTTTTTGAATTCGGAGAAAAGCATGTGCATTTGTCAACACACTAAGTATTTTTACACGATTTCGGACGATCCCGCTGTCTTCTCGGAGAGATTGAATTTTATCCTCAGTGTATTGAATGATTTTATGAGCATCAAAGTGATCAAATGCTCGACGATAATTATCTCGTTTCTGTAGAATTGTCCACCAACTCAAACCAGCTTGAGCTCCTTCTAAGCATAGCATCTCAAATAATAGCCTATCCTCATAAATAGGAACGCCCCATTCATTGTCATGATAGTCTAAGTATAAAGGATCTTTTCCAACCACCCACGCACATCTAGTAACCAATGTCATCAACCTTTCTAAAAGGGAACGTATATTCTATTTTTATTGTAAGGTAAATTCAGAAAAATAGCAATATATATATAGTCTAAAGTGTATATGAAAGAAGCCTTTTGAAAAAGCTTTGTTAAAGTTAATGGTTGATTTTGATTAAAGAATTCTTTTTTATGTGACTATAAACATTACAAAAGTGATGATTCAAATGACTATTAAGAACGTAAGTAGGTTATGAATTAGGGGTAGTGACAGTTTTTGGCTTAGTTTAGGAGAGTAATTTTATAAGCACTAAGCCCAACCCTATAACATAGCCTTTGAAAAAGATAAAATTAGTTTTACTTGAGAAAAAGAGCTTCGAAAATTCTACTGTTCGTAGTATTTTCGAAGCTCTTGTTATTCCATATTATCGATCTTTATCTTCATCGCCCCAGCACTCTACTTCTCCAATGTCAGGAACATTCTTCTTGTAGAATACAGGATCTAAACCTTTTTTACGTTGTGATACATAATCATTAATAACACGTTTAGCAATCTTCCAAAGCATTAAAATAGCTAACAGGTTAATGATTGCCATTACAGCCATAAAGAGATCCGCTAAGTCCCAAACTAACTGAACTTTTGCAACAGAACCAAACATAACGAAAGCTACTACTAGCACACGGAAAATAAGCAGCATAGTTTTAGATTCCTTGATAAAACCGATGTTCGTTTCCCCGTAGTAGTAATTCCCTATTACTGAGCTGAAGGCAAACATGAATATAGCTATAGCTAAAAATGTACTTGCCCAGCCACCTAAATTATCAACTAAAGAAACTTGTGTCAGGTTGACCGAAGCAGCTTCTGAATGAAGGTAAGCATCGCTCATTAAAACAATAGCAGCGGTTGATGTACAAACAATGATTGTATCAATAAATACACCAAGTGTTTGAATAAGCCCTTGTTTTACAGGGTGAGTTACCGACGCAGTAGCAGCTGCGTTTGGCGCAGAACCCATACCAGCTTCATTTGAGAATAACCCTCGTTTAATTCCATTCATGATAGCAGCTCCGACCATACCAGCAAAAGCCTCTTCGAAGCCAAAAGCAGATTTGAATATAAGGATGAATACATTTGGTAGCTCACTGATATTCAAAAATACTACAAGGAGAGCAACTGCAATATATGCTATTGCCATAACTGGTACTAAAATTTGCGTAACGCTAACTATACGTTTAAGACCACCAAAAACTATGATAGCAGTAATTATAGATAAAATAACGCCAACTACTACTCGGCTTGATCCGAAGCTTTCTTCAAATGCAATAGTAATTGTATTAGCTTGGACCGCGTTAAACACAAACCCATAGGTAAGGGAAATAACAACTGCAAAAAGAATTCCCATCCACCGCTTGTTTAAGCCTTTTTCCATGTAATAGGCTGGACCACCGCGATACATTCTACCATCTTTAACTTTATATACTTGGGCTAAAGTGCTTTCAATTAAAGAAGATGCTCCGCCGATAATAGCAATCATCCACATCCAAAAAATAGCTCCAGGACCACCAAGTGCAATAGCGGTTGCAACCCCAGCAATGTTACCAGTCCCTATGCGAGAGGCAGCGGATATCGTAAATGCCTGAAAGGAGGAAACTCCTTTTTTTCCTGTACTATCGATCGTGGCTTTTTCCGAAACAACACGGAACATTTCTGGTATTAATCTAATCTGAATAAATCTAGTTTTTATTGTAAAAAACAATCCCACTCCTACTAAGAGTACGATCAGGATGTAGGAATATAAAGCATTATTCACATCCTGTAACATACTTTCAAACAAATCCATTATTAATTCCTCCTAAAAATCGGTAACGCTTATTATGTAATCTTCATATATAGATTGCTTTTATTACGCTATTCTATAACACGTCACAAGAATAAAGTGAAATGTGCTGGATAAATAAATAGAGCTGGTTTATAAAAACCAACTCTTTATTTACTAACTGAAATATTACAATTACTAATAATTTTATAACAAAAAAATCAAAGAGGAAAGCGTAAATATATTATATGTGCAGGAGATATAAAAAAATATGGATAAAAAGATAGCTCTTTTTATCCATAAATTAGTTAAAGAGGAGATAGCTCTGCTCTTTCCTTATCTGTAAATACACGAGAATGAATATGAAATGAAATTCCTTCTGTACTTTCAAGAGAAAAGGCAGCTCCCATGCCATCAACAACATCTAATATTAGCTGTGTATGCTGCCAATAAGTATAGTGGGACTGATGCATATAATATGGTGCATTTCCAACAGTACCAAGAAGCAAGTCACGACTTCCTATATAGAAGTCACCTTGCTTATAGCACATTGGAGCAGAACCATCGCAGCAGCCAGCAGACTGTACGAACATAATTGCCCCATGCTTTGCCTCAAGCTCTTGAATTAGATCAAGAGCTTTATCCGTTGCTACGATGCGTTCTACCATTCTGTCATCTCATTTCTAACTTCTTAGAAGAAGCCCATTGCAGATTTATTGTAGCTTACTAACATACATTTTGTTTGTTGGTAATGCTCAAGCATCATTAAGTGGTTTTCGCGACCGATACCTGATTGTTTGTAACCGCCAAATGCAGCATGTGCTGGGTATTGGTGATATGTGTTTGTCCAAACACGACCTGCTTGGATTGCACGACCTGCACGGTAAGCAGTGTCAATGTTACGAGACCAAACACCAGCTCCTAAACCAAACTCAGAATCGTTAGCAATTTCCATTGCTTCGTCAAAGTCTTTGAATGTTGTAACAGAAAGTACTGGTCCAAAGATTTCTTCTTGGAAAATACGCATTTTGTTGTCGCCTTTAAATACTGTTGGAGCAATATAGTAACCGCCTTCGTGGTCACCTTCTAATTTATTTTGAGTTCCACCGATTAACAATTCAGCGCCTTCTTCTTTACCTATTTCGATATAAGAAAGAATTTTTTGTAATTGTTGGTTAGAAGCTTGAGCACCCATCATAACTTCTGTATCAAGTGGGTTACCAATTTTAATTGCTTTAATGCGTTCTAATGCACGCTCCATGAATTTTTCATAGATTGATTCTTGAACAAGTGCACGAGATGGACAAGTACAAATTTCACCTGAGTTAAGTGCGAATAATACTAAACCTTCGATTGCTTTGTCTAAGTACTCATCATCTGCATCCATAACATCCTCGAAGAATACGTTAGGTGATTTACCACCAAGCTCTAATGTTACAGGGATAATATTTTCAGTTGCATATTGCATGATCAAACGACCAACACCAGTAGAACCAGTGAATGCTACTTTTTGAATACGTGGGTTAGTTGCAAGTGGTTTCCCAACTTCTGCACCGAAACCGTTTACAACGTTTAAAACGCCTTTTGGTAAAATATCTTGAATAAGCTCTAAAAGGACCATTAATGAAGCAGGTGTTTGTTCAGCAGGCTTCATAACGATTGTATTACCAGCAGCTAAAGCTGGAGCGATTTTCCAAACAGCCATTAATAATGGGAAGTTCCAAGGAATAATTTGTCCAACTACACCGATTGGCTCGTGGAAGTGGTATGCTACAGTATCGTTATCGATCTGGCTGATTCTACCTTCTTGAGCACGGATAGCTCCTGCAAAATAACGGAAGTGGTCAATTGCTAGTGGGATGTCAGCATTCAATGTTTCACGAACTGCTTTACCATTGTCCCAAGTTTCAGCAACTGCAATTTTTTCTAGGTTTTGTTCCATGCGATCTGCAATTTTGTTTAAAATAATTGCGCGATAAGCTACAGATGTTTGAGCCCAAGCACCTTTAGCAGCATGAGCAGCATCTAATGCAAGCTCAATGTCAGCTTCAGTGGAGCGAGCTGCTTGAGTAAATACTTTACCGGTAAGTGGTGAAACTACATCAAAGTACTCTCCATTAACTGGAGCTACCCATTCTCCACCGATAAAGTTATCATAACGTTCTTTAAAATCAACTACTGCACCAGCAGTATTAGGATTAGCATAAATCATATATCTTACCCCCAAATTTTTATAGTGCGATTTGCTAGACGTCAGACGACGTTGTAGCAATAATCAAATCATGCACCAATTAAAAAAAGAATGCAAGATGAATTTTCAATTTTTATTCACATTTTAAAATAAAAGTTTCTTTTTAATATTGAAAATATACAATTGGTTTTATTACTACAAATTGCCATAAGTAGTTGGTCTATAACAAGATTAAGCTAATAAGATAAGGGAGAGTATATGTGTTTTATAACAGTTGAAAAATGAATATACATGTATTTTTATACAGTTTAATTAATTCCTAATGCTGTTTCTAATGAGCAGCCAATGAATCATTCCATAAAGTAGGTTTTTTCCCCTAGTCGAGCGTTCGCCCATTTCATAAGATCAACAACAGCCACCTTGGCACAAATATTTTGCAATATTCTTTTGAAAAGTGAGAGACATAACTAGTCTCACAATTTAAAAAACGTGAAATCGAATATTTCCGATTTCACGTTTTCATTTATAGAGCAAGTCCATAAACTTTCTACTTTAGTTGTTTGAAGAGGAGGTGGAGACTACTGCAGGAATAGCGTGAGCGTAAAAGCCTAAGCAGGAGCAAGCCGAGGAGATTGAAGCTTCGCCCCCTGCAACTCGAAAACAATTACAGATCACTGGAATAGAAGCTCCGAAAACTTTACCAGGTCGTAAAATGTTCGAGGCTGTTTCTTTTCGGAGTGTTGGTTGTCCGTACCCCAATAGTTAACCTCTATATTTAATAG
Source organism: Psychrobacillus sp. FSL K6-4046 (assembly GCF_038624605.1). NCBI lineage: Bacteria > Bacillati > Bacillota > Bacilli > Caryophanales > Bacillaceae > Psychrobacillus > Psychrobacillus sp. FSL K6-4046. Next base: position 3,094,957 of record NZ_CP152020.1, on the reverse strand, counting down.
CTAATCCCTTTAAGAAATTCCGGGCAAATTTATCGCCACATTCTTTATAGTTACGGTGGCCTTCCTTGCGTAGGATGGCACTTAGTTCGCTTTTCGTGATAGCCACTCTAGCTTCCTCCAAGATATCAATCATGTCCTCACTTGTTAAAGCAAGTGCAATCTTTACTTTTTTTAGAAGCATGTTATTAACACTTTCTGTACTACCAGATGTAGAGGGAGGGGCCACTGGTTGTCCTGGCTTTGGCTCCTGGGGTCCTCTTTTAAAAGTAATAAGACCATTTAAAAAGGCTTCTAACGTTTTATTGTTGCACTTGATTTGATTGTCATCATCCTCAATATCATCTTCATATTCATTATCAAAGTGATCCTTGGATTTAGTTAAAAGCTTCAACACATCTTCTTTTGAAATTTCTATACCACCAAGCTTAAAGATTTCTACCATTTCTTTGTTCTTGATATCTAAAGCGTATCGCAAACGTATTAATATGTCGTTATTTTCCATTTTATATGAATCCTCCTAGCAATATCAAAATACATCCTCAGTTATGTAATAGCCTTCCCGGTAAAGGGATAAACGATTAGAAGAAAATCCGAAAATCATTCAGATTCTCGGATCCTTCTTACATAATGTGCAATTATTTAAGTGTAAGTAGTGTAACTACTTCAATATGGGCTGTTTGAGGGAACATGTCCACGGGCTGCATATATTGAACATCATAAAGCTTCGTTAGCTCCTGCAGATCCTTTGCAAGAGTTGAAGGGTTACAGGAAGTATAAACAAAGCGTTTTGGTTTTATCTCTAATACTGTTTTTAGTAGTTCCTCGTCTAAACCAGTTCTAGGAGGATCTACTGTTAGCACGTCAGGTACAAAGCCTTCACTCTGCCATTGCTTCAACCATTTCTTTGCAGTGCCATGAACATACTTTGTGTTATCAAAGCCGTTGCGTTTCGCATTTTTCTTAGCGTCCTTAATGGACTCTTCGATAATATCCATACCACGAACCTCTTTAGCATTTTTAGCTAACCAAAGTCCGATTGTCCCGACACCACAATAAGCATCAACGACAGTTTCCTTACCAGTTAATTCGGCTGCCTTTTCAATTTCATCATATAAATGCTCAGTTTGTTCCGGATTTAGCTGGAAGAAGGCGCGAGCCGATAGGTCAAAAGCTAATTCTCCAAGCTTCTCATGAATAATTTCTTTACCAAATAAATTAAAAGTTGTGTCACCGAATACTAACGATGTTTTTCCAGGATTAATATTTTGGCTAATGGATACGATATTAGAATCGATTTTACGAATCATTTGTACAAGGTCTTCTTTGTTGGGCATTTTCTTTTGTGTTGTAACTAATGTTACTTGAATTTGTCCAGTTTTCATCCCAGTTCTCACAACAATAGTACGAACAATACCTTGAGGATTTTTCTCGTCATATATAGGTATTTTAAGCTCTTTTAAGTAGGCTTTAATTTCATTTGTAATCTTAGTGGTAGCAGGATGTTGAACCATACATTCATTAATATCAATTAACTTGTTAGATCCTTCTGCATATAAACCAGCAATTACATCATTACCAAGCTGTCTTGTTTGGAATTGGCTTTTGTTTCGATACAGCCAAGGATTTTCCATTCCAAGTGTAGGTTTTACCTCAATTGACGGAGCAAGGTCTCTCACATAACGCTCAAGGGCTTGAATGACTATGTCTCTTTTTTCAATAAGCTCTCGTTCATAGGTCATATGTTGAAGCTGGCAACCTCCACATGCCTCATAAACAGGGCATGGTGGTTTTACTCTGTCTGGAGAAGCTTGACGAATTTTTTTTATCGTTGCTTCCGCATACTTTGGATTTACAGTAGTTACTTCAGCAGTTACTACCTCTCCAGGAAGTGCTCCCTTAACGAAAACTACATTTCGTTTAAAGAAGCCAACTCCTTCTCCATTAATACCAAGTCTTTTTATAGTAAGTGGAAATTGTTGTCCCACCTGTATTGCTGTTTGTTCTTTCATTATTTCCTTCACGTCCTTTATCAACCAATAAAACAGTATAACTTTTTTATGGGGTTGGTTGCAAGCAAAAGGTGCCAGTTAAAAACTGGCACCTTAGTTACATTATATCTATTATAAAGGAAATTACTGTGGAAGAGAATACTCAGGTATATCCAATTTGGATATATTGAGGTCATTGATCTTTCCAAAGGAATATCCGCGTTTTTTCGCTTCTTTGATAAATGCCGGAAGACCCTCAGCATTGTCAGGCGAAACCGTGTGCATAAGAATAATAGCTCCAGGATGGATTTGTGTAATAAGCTCGTTATAAGCATATTGTCCACCCTTTTTTTGATCCCTATGCCAGTCGATAAAAGCAACAGACCAGAAAAAATGCTGGTGACCAATTTCGTTTGCAGCTGCTAGTACATCTTCATCAAAGATTCCTTCCGGTGGTCTCGTGACAGTTGTTCTTTCTAAAGAAGTGAGCTCCTTTAGTCGGTTATCAAATTTTTGTAATTCCTTTTTTATTTCATCCTTTGACAGCTTAGCTAGGTTTGGATGTCCATAGGAATGGTTACCTATTTGATGTCCGTCTTCAATCATCCGTTTTACTAGTGGTGTGGCACTTTCGAGGTAATGACCAGTTAAAAAGAAGGTGGCGCTAATGTTCTCTTTCTTTAATGTATCTAAAATGCTTTCGGTATAGCCGTTTTCATAGCCATTATCAAATGTCAGGTAAATAACCTTTTTGTTAGCTGGTCCTTTATAAATGGCTCCATGCTTTTCTAATAATGCATCCAGCTCTGCTCCGGCCTCTGGTGGTACCTCATCTCTGGCTTTTTTAAAACCCCAGTGAATTTCTTTTGCTTCCGCGGTAAATGGCTCATAGGAAAAGCCGAGGCTTATAATAAAGGCTGCTATAATAATTCCTATTACATGATGCTTCCACATGATTTTTGCTCCTTTTTAATATATATTTGCATAAAAAAATGCAATCAACTTAAAAGTAGATTGCACTTGGGTTTGATATTTATTCATTTTTGCTCGTTGGTTAGTTTTACTATATGAAGCAATATCATAATTCCCTTTTAAGAAAAGGTTATATTAAAGGATAGGGTGAGCAATAAGCCATCGTCTGTGGAAATTGGCTCGATTACTGACTATATATATTAGTCAATGCGCTCGTAAGTTCTGGGTATTTAAAGGAAAAGCCATTAGCTATTAATACGTCTGGAACTACTTTTTGCCCTTCTAAGACAAGCTGACTTTTTTCACCAAGCACTAGCCTCAAAGCAAATGCAGGTACTGGGAAGTAATGAGGTTTATTTAATACTTTAGCCAATGTTTTACTAAATTCATCCATCCTTCGAGGATCTGGTGCAACTATATTAAAAGGTCCTTGAATATTATGTTCAATAGCGTAAAACAGGGAACTAGCAACATCTTGGATATGAACCCATGACATCCAATTATCTCCCTTTCCAATTGGACCACCAACAAACATTTTATAAGGTAATGCCATTAAGGGAAGTGCTCCTTCTTTTCTATCTAATATAATCCCAAATCGACCTAAAGCTACGCGGACTCCAAGCTGCTCTGCAGTTAATGCCTTTTGCTCCCAATCTGCAACTGTTTTGGCTAGAATATCATGACCCTGTTGTGTTGATTGTTCATTATAAACTTCTGTATTGGAAGCTGGATAAATTCCAATAGCACTTGCATTGATCAAAACTTCGGGTTTTTTCTTTAATACTTGTATAATACGTATGACTTCATCAGTAGCTTCCATCCTACTATCATAAATTTTTGCTTTTTGCTTTTCTGTCCATCTACCGTTGTTTATAGATTCTCCAGCAAGATTTACTATTGCATCAATACCTTCTAAATATACCTCAGGTTTAGAATTATTTGTAAGCCAGTTAATATAAGTAACATTGTTTGCTGAGTGCGAGCTCGACCGTGATAAAATAATAGCCTCATGTCCCTTTTGCTGCAGTAGCTCAGTCAAAGCCCTACCTACAAAACCAGTTCCACCAGTAATTGCTACTCTCATCGAAATCAGCCTCCTTAACACAATAATACCAGTTCAATCATTTATCACATATTAATTTTTACGCTATAATTAAGGAAAGCGAATGGAGAGATTAACAAAATGCCGGTTATTACAAAAATAGGACGTCAAAAAAAAAATAATGAACGGTATAATTTATATTTAGATGAAAAGTATGCCTTTAGTGTGGATGAGGCAGTACTGATAAAATATCAGCTTACAAAGGGTAAGGTAATAGAGGCCTTTACCTTAGATGAAATTGTTTTTGATGATGAAGTAAGAAAAGCATATAATAAGGCGATTAATTATTTGAGCTTTCGGATGAGAAGTGAGCATGAGGTAAAGCAAAAATTACTACAAAGTGAGTTTGGAGAAGCGGTCATTTTAGAGGCAATTCGAAAGCTATATGAGCACGGATTTTTGAATGACGCTAGCTTTACGAAGGCTTTAGTAGAAACTCAAAAGAATAGCAGTAAAAAAGGCCCTGCTGCAATTAGACAGGAGCTCAAAAAGAAGGGAATAGAAAAAGAGCTTCAAGAGGAAGTACTTGCCGCTTACTCGGAGGAAGAACAAGTTTCTATTGCTAAAACACTTACAGAAAAAATTATCAATCAAAACCAAAATAAGACTCCACGCCAAATTAAACAAAAGATCCAGGAGAATCTTCAAAGAAAAGGGTATAACTTTGGCATCATTTCTCAGGCAATCGAATCTTTTGATTTAGAGAAAAAGGAAGACGAATGGCTTGAAATAATTGCTGCACAAGGAGAAAAGATTTGGAGAAAGTATTCTGCAAAATATAGCGGCTATGATCTGAAAAATCGTGTGAAACAGGCCCTTTATATAAAAGGTTTCCCGTCAGAGCACATAGATATGTATATAGAAAATAAGGAGCTGGAATTACAAAATGAGCAATAAAAAATATAGTCAGATGACGGAGCAAGAGCTTAGAACTGAAATTGCTAACCTAAAGGAAAAAGCAAGAAAGGCTGAGCAACTAGGCATTGTTAATGAGTATGCAGTATATGAACGAAAAGCAATGATGGCTCAGTCATTTCTAACAGATGTAAATTCTATAAAACCTGGTGAAATGTATAGAATTAGCGGTGATCCTGGGATGTTTTTTCAAGTCGAATACTTAAAGGGAAAATTTGCTTGGGGCTACCGTTTAGGTGGAGACAAGTACGAGGAAGCATTACCAATTTCTATACTACAGCCGTTAGAGGAGGGAAAATAATATGGAAACTAAAATAAATGAATTAACAGAGTTATTACTTGAAAAAAACGACAAGCTTTCCTTTGAAAAGGCAAGAGCATGGATTGAATTACTTTGGTCTGACTTTGAATCATCCTATGCACGTGCAGGCTATGAATATAAAGGTGCTGCAGTAACAGAGATGGTTATTAAAAAGTGGATAGATGGATATGGTGAACAACTACACGAGTTTGCGGGTACTAACGAAAAGTACAAGCATTTATTGGAAACAGACTAAACGCTAGGAATTTAAATTCCTAGCGTCTCTGTTTAATGTGGTAAAAAGTCTAATTTTTTTCTTAGCTTATCTTCGCTGAAAATCCAACCAGTGTAAGAGTTGATGATATTAAGGTCTTCATCCAAATGTACAACTGCTACAAAAGGATAGTAATCATTACTTCTGTAACGCAGATCGATTAACCGAACCTCATGGATATGATCGAATTGAGTTATTTCCCATCTGTAAATAGGGGAGAACGAAGTAAAGGCACTTAGATTTGTATCCTTTAAGGCAGCTTTTACTAAAGGAGAGTCTGGAATTTCCTCTCGTTCAAACTTGTCGTATATCGTTATGGAACGCCCGTATGCTCGGCCAACGTAATGATGCGTCTCGGAGCTTGCGGCAATCCTCCATTGAAAAAACTTAATAGTTGGAGCCACAATAATTTCTGTGGTATCCGGAATTGTTTTTCTCACGCTATTTTTAACCGCACTTTGGACTGCAAAGCGTAGTATATAATAAATGGCGATAATAGCGTACATGGTTAGGAATGTAGGTACTGGGTTAAAGCCAAACATCCATAGTAATAATCCTAATACATGAAAGCCAAAGATAATCGGATCAAATGTATTAATGACACCTAGTGCAACCCATTTCTTAGAAAAGGGTCGTAATGCCTGGGTACCATAGGAATTAAATATATCCACGAAAACATGAAGAAATACTGCTAAAAATGTCCAAAGCCAAAGATGAAGCCAGTTCACCTCTGGAATAATTAGCCACAATACTCCAGATATAAGTAACGGCCATAGTAAAACGGCTGGAATAGAATGAGTTATACCACGATGATGACGTATGTATATGGCATTATTTTTTAATTTTAGAACAGTATCTATATCAGGGGCTTGAGAACCAATGATAGTACCTGCAATAACAGCAGTAGTAGTCAAAGAACTACTTGTAACGACAGGATCTGCCATTGCCAAACCACCAAGTGCAATACCCATGACTATATGTGTGCCTGTATCCATGTGTGACCAGCTCCTTTTAAGGAAACAAGTTATCTTAATCATAAGATAAAGTATATAAATTAACAAAGCAATTATTAGTGTTATACCCTATTATCGCATACAATAATCGCCAGAAAGGATTCTAACTGTGAACGAATTATACAATAAGCAAATGAGCGAGGCATTAGTTTCCTGGTTTTTAGAAGAAAAACGTGATTTACCGTGGAGAAAAACCACGGATCCCTATAAAATTTGGGTTTCCGAAGTAATGTTACAGCAAACAAAAGTTGATACAGTTATCCCTTATTATGAGAGATTTGTCTCTAAATATCCCTCGCTTGAATCTCTTGCAGAAGCTAATGAGGGAGAATTGCTAAAAGAGTGGGAAGGTCTGGGCTATTATTCTAGAGCACGCAATCTCCAAGCTGGAGTAAAAGAAGTTGTAGAACAATACGATAGCATCATACCGAACAACCGAAAGGAAATATCTAAGCTAAGAGGCGTTGGACCATATACGGCTGGAGCGGTGCTAAGTATTGCTTATGGTGTTCCAGAGCATGCTGTAGACGGGAATGTTATGAGAGTATTATCTCGGATTTTACTGATAAAAGAGGATATTGCTAAACCAAAGACGAAAAAGATATTTGAAGATGCCGTGATGAGCTTGATGTATGAGGAAAATCCCTCTGCCTTTAACCAAGGTTTAATGGAACTTGGTGCTATTATATGCACTCCAAAAAAGCCGAAATGTTTACTTTGTCCAGTAAGAGAATTTTGTTCAGCATTTTATGAAGGAGTTCAAGAAGAGCTTCCGGTTAAAACAATTAACAAAAAGACAAAATTACATAAAATGAAGGCAATAGTGATCCAACGAGATGACGGTAAGATTCTTTTAGAGAAGCGACCTTCTAAAGGTTTACTTGCTAATATGTGGCAATTTCCAATGGTTGAGCTTCCAACAGCGACTCACACTGTTGAAGAGGTAGTGGAGTTGGACTATGGAATAGAAATTCAAAAAGGAAATGAATTACTTTCTTTTAAGCATGTTTTTTCACATCTAGTATGGGAAGTTGAAAGTTTTGAAGCAAAGCTTATAAATGAAAAAAAATTATCCTTGAATAGCCAGTGGTATTCTATAGAAGAAGTGAACAATCAACCTATGCCTATTCCAGTATTAAAAATATGGAATGCGTGGAAGGAAAGGAAGAACATCACATGACAAATCCAGTAGCATTAGTAACAGGCAGTAGCAGAGGACTAGGAAAAGCAATTGCCATTGAGCTTGCAAAAAGTGGTTATGATATTGTAGTGAACTATGCTCGCAGTAAAACGGCTGCATTAGAAACGGTTTCAGAAATAGAGGCATTAGGACAAAAAGCTTTACTTGTTCGTGCAAATGTTGGTGATGTAGAAAAGCTTCGGGCAATGTTTCAAACGATAAAAGAGGAGTTCGGTCGTTTAGATATTTTCGTGAGTAATGCTGCATCCGGTGTTCTTCGACCAATCATGGAGCTCGAGGAGTCTCATTGGGACTGGACGATGAACATTAACGCAAAAGCAATGCTTTTTGGAGCACAGGAAGCGGCAAAGCTAATGCCGAGTGGCGGGAAGATATTAGGCATCAGTTCATTAGGGTCTATTCGATATTTGGAAAACTATACGACAGTAGGAGTTTCTAAAGCTGCTATTGAATCCATTACAAGATATTTGGCGGTAGAGCTAGCAGAAAAAGGGATTGCCGTTAATACTGTTTCTGGTGGAGCATTAGATACTGATGCTTTAAAGCATTTCCCAAATAGAGAACAATTATTAGAGGATGCGCGTGTAAATACTCCGGCAGGACGAATGGTTGAAATTGAGGATATGGTAAAAACAGCTATGTTCCTGCTTTCAGATGATGCCAGCATGATCCGAGGACAAACTATCATTGTAGATGGCGGCCGTTCGATTAAAATGTAGAAGTTATGCAACATTAATCTTTACGTATTCGGATAGACAAGGTCTTAATTTTTAAATTTAACAAATTAAAAATTCAAATGAATATTATCTCCGAAAGTGCACAAGATATATTTTGTACGGAGGTGAAATCCATGAAAAAGAATAACAGTCAATCATCAAACAGAAGTCAAGAATTTGCTTCAGAAACTGTAATTCGACAAGTTAAAGAGCAAAACCGTCAAGCTGAAATGAAAAAACAACAAGCAAGCGGGAAGTTTTCAAAAAGTTCTTATAACCCATCAAAATAACATGGATTCACCAAAAATCAGCGAGAGCATTTTGCTCTCGCTGATTTTTTTACTACAGTTTTTTCCTATGGATTGCTATAATATGAAAATAAGTATAATATTCAATTTTGCGCTTGATGAAAAGGTGGCTAAATCATGGCGATTCCAACAGAAGGAGAAATTATTCAAATTCACAGCTACAAGCATAATGGCCGTATCCACCGTGTCTGGCAGGAAACGATGGTTTTAAAGGGGACCAAGAATATTGTAATAGGAGCGAACGAACGAACTCTTGTAATTGAATCAGATGGAAGAACCTGGATTACTAGAGAACCGTCAATCTGTTACTTTCACGCTGAACATTGGTTTAACATTATTTGTATGCTAAGAGAAGACGGTGTGTATTATTACATTAATATTAGTTCGCCATTTGTCTATAACAATAAAATTCTGAAATATATTGATTATGATCTAGATGTGAAGGTTTTCCCAGACATGACCTACACAATTTTGGATGAAGATGAATACGAACAGCACAAAAGGGAAATGAATTATCCAAATGAAATGGATTCTATTCTTGATCGAAATATAGAAAAACTTATTTCTTGGATTAAACAAAGAAGAGGTCCATTTGCCCCGGACTTTATCGAGGCTTGGACAAGTCGTTATCATTTTTATAAACAGCTGAACGAGTAGTAGGAGAACCTGTTGAATTTGCAACAGGTTCTTCCGTTTTAAGAAAGGAAGTAGTTTTATGAGCACCATGAAAAGATATATGGAATTCGTAAAACCTTATAATTGGCAAATCTTTTTAACGATTATTATAGGGGTTATTAAATTCGCAATTCCATTGTTTATACCCATTCTGATTAAAATTGTCGTAGATGATATTATCGGTGGGGATATGGCAACAGATGAAAAAATTCAACAACTTGTTTATTGGTTAGGTGGAACCGCATTAGTGTTTCTAATCGTTCGACCGCCAATTGAGTATTATCGACAATATTTAGCACAATTAGTCAGTAATAAAATTTTGTATGATATCCGTCAAAAGCTATACATACATCTTCAAAAGCTAAGCTTAAAGTATTATTCAAACACGCGAGCTGGAGAGGTCATTTCTCGAGTCATCAATGACGTAGAGCAAACGAAAAATTTTGTCATGATTGGCTTGATGAATGTTTGGCTCGACTTAGCTACAATTCTTATAGCTATTGGAATAATGCTTACGATGAATGTAAAACTTACACTTGTAACTTTAATCGCGTTCCCATTTTACGCATTCAGTGTAAAGTACTTTTTCGGAAAGCTTCGAGACTTAACTAGAAAGAGATCGCAAGCATTAGCTGGAGTACAAAGCTATCTTCATGAACGTGTACAAGGCATGAGTATTATTAAAACCTTTACGCTCGAAAAGCATGAACAAAAGCTGTTCAATGAGACGAATGGAGAATTTCTGGATAAGGCCGTGGACCAAACGATATGGAATGCAAAAGCGTTTGCGGTCGTTAATACAATTACCGATATAGCACCACTGTTAGTTATTGCCTACGCAGGATATGAAGCAATTCATGGAAGACTATCTGTTGGGACAATGGCTGCTTTCATCGCCTACATAGAGCGATTATATAGCCCTTTAAGAAGATTAGTTAATTCATCCACGACATTAACGCAATCTTTCGCGTCGATGGACAGAGTATTTGAGCTGATGGATGAAAAATACGATATTATCGATAAGCCTGGTGCGAAAAATTTAGGAAATACTTTTGGGGAAGTTACCTTTTCAAATGTCTCCTTCCAATATGAAAAAGGTGGACAAACAATCCTTAACAATATAAATCTCCAAGTCAATAGTGGAGAAACAGTTGCTTTTGTAGGTATGAGTGGTGGAGGGAAATCCACCATCATTAGTTTGATTCCCCGCTTCTATGATGTATCTGATGGCAGTGTGAAAATTGACGGCAAAGATGTTCGCGATGTAACGATTGAATCACTGAGACAACAAATAGGAATTGTCCTACAGGATAATATTTTGTTTAGTGACTCAGTCAAATCGAATATTTTAATGGGAAAACCAGGAGCTAGTGATGAAGAAGTAATAGAGGCTGCAAAAGCAGCTAATGCACACGATTTCATTATGGAGTTACCTGAAGGATATGAAACAAAAGTTGGGGAGCGGGGAGTTAAGCTCTCTGGAGGTCAAAAGCAACGTGTAGCAATAGCACGTGTATTTTTGAAAAATCCTACAATATTAGTTCTAGATGAGGCTACTTCAGCATTAGATTTAGAAAGCGAATCATTAATCCAAGATTCCTTGGAGCGTTTAGCTCAAAATCGGACAACGATTATTGTAGCGCATAGACTTTCCACTATAACGCATGCAGATAAAATATGTGTAATAGAAAATGGAGAGCTAGCAGAAGAAGGTTCTCATTCTGAACTCATGAAGAGTAAAGGTGTATATTATAATTTATTTCAAATACAACAACTAGATACTGTGGACTAACACACACACCCTATAAGGCGATTCTGTTCTTATTGGGTGTTTTTATTTACCTATTTTACAAAAAGTTGAAATATGACAAATGTTTCAAAAAATATAAAAAGTATTGCATAAAAAGTATGTATGTGTAAAATATCAATATGAACAAATATAAAGAAAATTTTAAATAATCTCGTAAAAAAGGAGAATTATCATGGAACAAGGAAAAAAAGTGCTAGAAGTAAAAGGGCTTCAAACTTCCTTTTTTACAGATGATGGTGTCATTCCATCTGTCGATTATGTAGATTTCCATGTTAGAGAAGGGGAAATTTTAGGCATCGTTGGCGAATCGGGCTGTGGTAAAAGTGTTACCTCTCTATCTATCATGGGGCTAGTTCCTAGTCCACCGGGAAAAATCACCAATGGAGAAATCCTATTTAAAGGTAAGGATTTAACAACCTTCTCGGAAAAAGAGATGCGGAAAATAAGAGGAAATGAGATTGCAATGATCTTTCAGGAGCCAATGACCTCTTTAAATCCATTATTTACAATTGGTAATCAGCTGATAGAAGCAATAACCCTACATAAAAAGGATTGGAGCAAGAAGCAGGCTAAGGATAGAGCGATTGAGATGCTAAAGCTTGTTGGACTTCCGAGAGCAGAGGCACTTATGAAGGATTACCCACACCAGCTCTCTGGAGGGATGCGTCAGAGAGTCATGATTGCGATGGCCCTTGTATGTGACCCAGAAGTATTGATAGCTGATGAGCCAACGACGGCATTGGATGTAACCATTCAAGCTCAAATTCTAAAGCTAATGAGAGATTTGAATAAAAGATTAAACACAGCAGTGCTCTTAATCACTCATGATCTTGGAGTAGTAGCAGAGACATGCGAACGAGTAGTGGTCATGTATGCAGGTAAAGTAGTAGAAGAAGGACTAGTGGAAACCATCTTTAAAGATCCACAACACCCCTATACAAAAGGACTGCTTGCATCAGTTCCTGACATGAGATATAAAAAGCAACGATTATATTCCATCCCAGGTAATGTGCCGAAGCCAGGAACTATAACAACAGGCTGCCGCTTTGCAGCTAGATGTGAATTTGCATTCGAACGCTGTGTTCAGGAAAATCCTCCTCTGTATGAAACATCGGAGGGACATAAAACTAGATGTTTCTTATATGATTCAAAGGAGGTAACAGATTATGACAGAGCCGCTGTTAAAAGTTGATGGACTGAAAAAGTACTTTCCCATTCGTTCCGGTTTGTTGTCAAAAAAAGTCGGCTATGTTAAAGCAGTAGACGATATTTCTTTCTTTGTAAACGAGGGAGAAACTCTAGGGATAGTTGGAGAATCTGGCTGTGGTAAATCTACTACAGGAAGAATGCTTATGAGATTACTAGAACCTACAGAAGGTAAAGTGACCTTTGAAGGAAAAGAATTAACGTCAATCTCTGACTCTGCTATGCGTAAGGTTAGAAGAGATATCCAAATGGTGTTTCAGGATCCTTATGCATCATTAAATCCTCGGCACACGGTTGAGAAAATTTTGATGGAGCCACTGATTGTTCATCAAATTGGAGATCCAAAAACTCGCAAACAAAAGGTTCATGACTTTTTAGAGATTGTAGGATTGAGCAGCTATCATGCAAAACGATATCCTCACCAGTTCAGCGGAGGGCAAAGGCAGCGTATTGGTATTGCGAGAGCTCTTATGACTAATCCAAAGCTGATTATAGCAGACGAGCCAGTTTCAGCACTTGATGTATCTATTCAAGCTCAAGTTTTAAATCTGATGCAGGACTTGCAAAAAGAATTGAAACTAACCTATATATTTATCGCTCATGACCTGGGGGTAGTACGCCACATCAGCGACCGGGTTGGAGTTATGTACTTAGGGAGAATGGTTGAGCTTGCACCTAGTGAAAGTTTATATGCGGAGCCGCTCCATCCTTATACAAAAGCACTTCTTTCTGCTGTGCCAGTACCAGATCCACAATTTCAAAGGGAGCAAATTATATTAGAGGGAGATATCCCAAGCCCTTCTAACCCGCCTACAGGTTGTACATTCCATACACGTTGTCCTTTTAAAATGGATGTATGTACAACCGTTAAACCGAAGCTTGAGGAAGTAAAGAACAGTCATTTTGTTGCCTGCCATCTATATAACGAGGCAGTACAGCATTGATAATATAAATTTGGAGGGGTCCATGTGAGAAAAAAGAAATTATTGTCATTTATGTTTTTAATGATACTTGCTGCATTTACAATCGTTGCTTGTTCAAGTGATGAATCTGATGGAGATAAAAAAGGAGAATCGTCATCATCAGAGAATAAAACATTAGTATTTGGTCGTGGAGGAGACTCCGTTTCTCTAGATCCAGCTACAGTTACAGATGGTGAATCTTTCAAGGTAACACAAAACCTTTTCGAGACACTATTAAACTTTGGCGAGGAAGATACTACAATTCAGCCAGGACTCGCTAAAGAGTGGGAACCGTCTGATGACGGATTAACGTATACATTTACTTTAGAAGAAGGAATTAAATTCCATGACGGAACAGACTTTAATGCTGAGGCAGTCGTGAAAAACTTTGAACGCTGGGCTAATGGATCAGAGGAAAAATTCTATTACTACGGTTCTATGTTCGGAGGTTATGCTGGTGACGAAGGCCATGTAATTGAATCTGTTACAGCTGACGGTGATTACAAAGTAGTGTTTAAGCTTAAGCGCCCTCAAGCACCTTTCTTAAAAAATATTGCTATGAGTCCATTTGGTATTGCAAGTCCAACTGCATTTGAAAAAGATGAAAAAGCATTTGGTGACAATCCAGTAGGAACTGGTCCATTCAAATTCGTAGAGTGGAAACGTAATGCAACTATTACAATCGAAAAATATGAAGATTATTGGGTAGATGGTATGCCTAAGCTTGATAAAGTCGTATTCAAAGCGATACCAGACAACGCAGGTCGCCTTAATGAGCTACTATCTGGAACTATCGACTTGGCTGATGGTGTGAACCCGTCCGATCGTTCGACAGTAGAAGGTGAGGCTGCTCTTCAATTGTATGAGCGTCCTTCTATGAATGTTGGTTACTTAGGCTTAACAACTACAAGACCTCCGTTTGACAATGTGAAAGTACGTCAAGCAATGAACTATGCAATCGATAAGCAAGCAATTGTAGATGCTTTCTTCGAAGGTGGAGCAGAGGTAGCTAAAAACCCAATTCCGTCATCTATTAGTGGATTCAATGATGAGATTCCTGGATATGAATATGATCCAGAAAAAGCAAAAGAACTTTTAGCAGAAGCAGGATTTGCAGATGGTTTTGAAATGGAGCTATGGGCAATGCCAGTTCCAAGACCATATATGCCAGATGGAGCTAAAGTTGCAGAAGCAATTAAAAATAATTTAGAAAAAGTAGGCATCAATGCTAAAATCGTTTCTTATGAGTGGGCTACTTATTTAGAAAAAGCTCGTTTAGGAGAAGCAGACGCTTTCTTACTTGGATGGACTGGTGATAATGGAGATGCAGATAACTTCCTTTATGTTTTACTAGACCAAGATAATATCGGAAGCAATAACTATACGTACTATAGTAGCGACCCATTACATGAGATTCTTATCCAAGCACAATCAGAAGTAGATGAAAACAAACGTATTGAATTATATAAACAAGCACAAGAAATAATATTTGAAGATGCACCATGGGTACCACTTGCTCACTCAACACCATTATTAGCTGGTAAAGCAGAATTGACTGGATTTACACCACATCCAACAGGTTCAGACAAACTAGGGAACGTTGACTTTAAGTAAGGAATAGAGTGGAGGGGGTCTTATGGATTCCCTCCTCTTTTAAAGATTAGGTAGTTTCACATTTTAGAATAAAGAGGGTGAAGAAACATGCTTCACTATATTGGAAAGAGGCTACTACAGCTTATACCGGTATTGCTTGGTATGACTTTTTTAGTTTTTATGATTATACGTGCAATTCCTGGTGATCCAGCACAGGTTATTTTAGGACAATTAGCTTCTAAGGAGGCAATTGAGTCACTAAGAGCAAGCCTAGGCTTAGATAATCCTTGGTACGTGCAATATTTTGATTACTTATTTGGACTATTACAAGGAGATCTTGGGGAGTCGATGCGAACTGTCAAACCAGTGGCTACGGAAATATGGCCGTACCTTGCTGCTACGTTTGAGCTAGCTTTCTTCGCTATCCTAATAGCTGTTGTAATAGGAGTGAATGCAGGAATTATATCTGCATGGTTTCAAAACTCATGGTTTGATTATTTAGCGATGGTAATAGCTTTGATAGGGGTGTCCATGCCAATCTTTTGGTTAGGGCTGATGGAGCAATGGATTTTTTCTGTAGAATTACAGTGGCTTCCACCAGGTGGAAGAGACGATGCAAGAGATCCAGTTACAGCGGTTACAAATTTATATGTGATTGATACGATTATGAATGGTCGTTTTGACCAGCTTGGTGACGTGCTTAAACATTTAATATTACCTAGCATTGCTTTGGCAACAATTCCAATGGCCATTATTGCTCGTATGACAAGATCTAGTATGCTTGAAGTTATGAGAGCAGATTACGTGCGAACAGCAAGAGCTAAAGGACAAAAAATGTTTTGGGTAGTATACAAGCATTCATTGAAGAATGCTATCATCCCAGTTTTAACAGTAGTGGGGCTTCAAATGGGATTACTTTTAGGAGGCGCTATTTTAACTGAAACTATCTTTGGATGGCCAGGAATTGGTCGATACATTTATGATGCTATTCAGTATCGTGACTATCCCGTTATACAATCTGGAATATTAGTAGTTGCTTTTATATTCGTTATGATTAATTTATTGGTTGATATTCTATACGGATTAATTGATCCACGCATCAAGTATGACTAAAAGGAGAGATGATGATGACCCAAATGGTTCCAAAAGCACCGGATAATTTATTGGCTACCGAAAAGGACATATCAGCTGGTCCTTGGAAAGAAGCGTGGAGAGGTTTCCGTAAAAACAAAGTGGCGCTTATTGGCACTTTTATCGTATTGTTCTTTATAGTAGTAGCGTTAATAGGGCCTTTTCTGGTCCCGCAGGGCATTGATGAACAATCCATTTCAGATAAGCGACTCCTACCCCCGTCTAGCCAATATTGGTTTGGCACAGATGATTTTGGTAGAGATATTTTTTCACGAATTGTCCATGGGGCAAGAATTTCTTTATGGGTAGGCTTTTTCTCTGTAATTGGTTCTGTCATTGTAGGGAGTGTATTGGGAATTATAGCAGGCTATTATGGAAAATGGGTTGATATGATTATATCTCGCCTATTTGATATTCTTCTTGCTTTTCCAAGTATTCTATTAGCAATTGCAGTCGTGTCTGTGCTAGGTCCATCTCTGCAAAATGCTTTAATTGCAATAGCAATTATTAACATCCCTAACTTTGGGCGTTTGATAAGGTCGAAAGTGTTAAGTATAAAAGAAGAGGAATACATAACCTCCGCCAAGGCAATTGGTATGAAGGATGTTCGTATCCTTTTTTCGCACATCTTACCTAACTCTATGGCACCTGTAATCGTGGCGGGAACTCTGGCTATAGCTTCTGCAATTATAGAAGCAGCAGCACTAGGTTTTCTTGGCCTAGGGGCACAGGCTCCAACTCCAGAATGGGGTAAAATGCTGGCGGATGCTCGAAATCACCTAAGAACTGCTCCATGGACAATGATTTTCCCTGGGCTTGCAATCATGCTGACAGTTTTAGGCTTTAACCTGATGGGTGATGGGCTTCGAGATGCACTGGATCCAAGGATGAAAAACTAAGATAGAAACAAAGCTCCAAAAATAAAAAGTGAAATCGTTTAGGCGATTTCACTTTTTTTTGACGAACATGGCGAGTATACCTAAAGAAAAAGAAATCTGCATAGAGCCTATTACTGAATGAAACCCTGAGCATTTACATTATGTAAAAGTTCAGGGTTTCACTTTTTCTGTGAGTATTAATCGATAAATTTAGTATGTTTCTTCAATTTGAACGGTTAATTCATTGCTATGAAAGTTCTGATACGAGGTAATTAGTCTATCGACATGCTCCAGCTGTTCCTCATACTTTAATATAGAAGATACTAGATGAAGCAGGTGATAGGTAGAAAATTCCTCATCTATTTGTGTTATCGCAATCTGCTGAACAAAAATATTCATAACCTCTTGCCTCTGGATAAATGCATCGGGACCATGCAACTCTGTATGGTCTGTTTTCAGCTTGCCGATAAACTTGAGGTGGAGCTGTTCATGATAAGTTAAAAGCAGGTCAAGTCTTTCCGTGATCATCATTCTAAAATGCTCAGGAAGATCATTTAGTTCATTTTCATGAAGGTGTAATCTATTCAATACTTCTAGGCTATTATGGGAGATTTCGATAAGCTCGCGGTAAACGACGGCTTTTCTGCCCTTTGAATGGGTAGCCTTTTTGGTATAAACTCTTTCCTCTTTGAAAAAGGAGTATATTTGGTCAATACGTTCTAATCTATCCTTCAGCTGCGTAATAGCTTGTTTGGTAGATTGATGGTCACCAGCATTTCTAGAGGCAATCCGAATCCATCTTATTATTTCATCCTGTGTATAATGGATGGAGTTAAAAAGCTTTGTCTCAAACTTTGGTGGGATAAATACAAGGTTTACAACAAAGGCAGAAATCACACCAACAAGAATCGTGCAAAAACGAATTAACGCAAAGGTTAAAAATTCGTCGCTTTGTATCTCCATAATAGCTATTACAGTTACTAATGCTAAGGAAACCGTTTTTTCTAATTTAAACTTTAGCATGATAGAAATAGCCACAATTGCTGCGAATCCAACGGCAATAATATGGTTACCAAATACTAATGCAAACAAGACGGCGATGGCTGCTCCAATTAGATTAGACTGTATTTGTTCAATTACAGTTAAGTAAGATCTATAGATAGATGGTTGAAGTGCAAAAATAGCGGCTATTCCTGCAAAGACAGGATTAGGAAGCTGAAGTAATTCAGCTATAAATAAGGCAAATACTATAGCCACTCCAGTCTTAAATATACGTGCTCCTAATTTCATTCCATCCTATCCCTTCGTTAACGGTTATTTCATTGAATTATTTAATTGGGCAAAAGCATTATTGACCGCTTTAATTGTCTCTACTATATCATGTTCTGTATGAGCGGTAGTAATAAACCAAGCTTCATACTTAGAAGGAGCCAAGTTAATGCCTTGTTCAAGCATAAGCTTAAAGAATTTAGCGAACATTTCACCATCACTAGCCTCTGCTTGCTCGTAGTTTTCTACTTTAACATCGGTAAAATAAACAGAAAGTGCACCTTTTATGCGATTGATTGTAATCGTAATATTATTTTCCTTAGCAGCATCCAAAATTCCTGCCTCTAACAGTGCACCTAGTCTATCTAGTTCTTCGTATAGACCAGGAGCTTGAAGTACTTCTAAACAAGCGATGCCTACTTGCATGGACGCCGGATTACCTGCCATCGTTCCAGCCTGATAGGCAGGTCCAAGTGGTGCCACCTGCTCCATAACTTCTTTTTTGCCGCCATATGCACCGATGGGAAGACCTCCACCAATAATTTTTCCTAATGCGGTTAAGTCTGGTGTGTGACCAAGCAAAGTAGATGCCGCTCCATAGTGGAATCGGAACGCAGTAATTACCTCATCATAAATCACAAGAGCTCCTTTATCTTTAGCGATTTCATGAACTAAAGATAAAAACCCTTCATTAGGCTCCACCATTCCAAAGTTTCCTACGATCGGTTCAACTAATATACAGGCTAGTTCTTCTCCCCATTTTTCCATCGCATCCTTGTAGGCTTGAGGATCATTGAACGGAATCGTGATAACCTCTTTTGCGATAGATTGTGGCACCCCTGCAGAATCTGGAGTTCCAAGAGTAGCAGGACCTGAACCTGCAGCTACTAACACTAAATCAGAGTGCCCGTGATAACAGCCAGCAAATTTCATTACCTTTGTTCTTCCGGTATATGCACGAGCCACACGTATAGTAGTCATCACTGCTTCCGTCCCTGAATTCACGAAGCGAACCTTATCCATTGAAGGGATTGCATCTTTCAGCATTTTAGCAAAAACCACTTCATGCTTTGTAGGGGTACCATATAATAGACCCGTTTGTGCTGCTTTTGTAATAGCTTCAGTTATGTGCGGGTGGGCATGCCCGGTAATGATAGGGCCATAAGCTGCTAGGTAATCGATATATTTATTGCCGTCCACATCATAGAAGTATGCACCTTCCGCTCTTTCCATGACAACGGGTGCTCCGCCACCAACGGCTTTATAGGAACGTGAAGGACTATTTACCCCACCAACTATATGTTCTAATGCTTGTAACTGAATTTGTTCAGATTGTGTATGTTTCAAATGTTTTTACCTCCATTATAAATGTATGTAAGATGAAAATTATAACTTGTCTATCCTAAAACTTCTAGTAATAGTTGGGTATTTTTATATTTTAGACAAAAAAGAGGAAAAAGGCTAAAGAAATTGAACATACTTATAAAGTTAGTTACGATATAACTAATTAATCGAGGAGGGATATTGATGGAAAAATTAGAAGGAATGGTTGCCCCCAAGTTTTCATTAAAAAATGAAAAGGGTGAAATTATATCGCTGGATGACTTTGCTGGAAAACAGTATGTTGTTCTGTACTTTTACCCTAAAGACTCTACACCTGGGTGTACGACAGAGGCTTGTGAATTCAGAGACGCAAATGCTGATTTTTCGGATTTAAATGCAGTTATTCTGGGAGTAAGTGCAGATGATGAGAAGGCGCACACTAAGTTTATAGAGAAGCATGGACTTCCGTTTTCATTATTAATAGATGATACTCATGAAATTTCTGAGGCTTACGGTGTTTGGAAATTGAAGAAAAACTTCGGAAAAGAATATATGGGTATCGAACGAACAACCTTTTTAATAGATCCAACCGGAACTGTTGTGAAGGAATGGAGAAAAGTTAAAGTAAAAGATCATGTAGAAGAAGTGTTACATACATTAAAATCCTTAATCAAAGATGGTGAATGATTGATGAAAGTACTTTTTTCTTTTTTACCAAAGGAAGAGCAACAGTTAAGGTTAACCAATCAGTTTCCACAAATAGATTTTATCTTTCAAAAAGGATTAAATGAAAAAGAGTTAGAAACTGCCGATGTTGTTGTCACATATGGAGAAGACCTTAAAGCCTTCCATATAAACTGTGCAAAAGAGCTGAAGTGGATTATGGTCGCCTCAGCTGGATTAGAAAAAATGCCTTTACAAGAAATAGCAGCTCGCGACATATTGCTAACAAATGTTAGAGGAATTCATAAGACTCCGATGGCCGAATCGGTTTTAGCTCATATTCTTTCTATAAAGAAGTCGTTGCCAGTAGTCGCAGAAAATCAACGCAATGCAAATTGGTCAAAAAGAGTTCCTTCTTCGGAGCTTTTAGGCTCGACTGCCTTAATATTAGGGCCAGGAGCAATAGGTGGAGAAGTGGGAAGATTATTGCAGGCCTTTGGGGTTAGGACAATCGGTTGTAATCGAAGTGGAAATACTGCTTCCTACATGGACGAGATGATATCTTTTGGGTCTTTAAAAGAAGTGCTACCTCAAGCAGATATAGTAGTATCTATTCTGCCAAGTACGGAGGAAACAAGAGGGCTGCTGACATATAAGCATTTTCAGTCTATGAAAGAGAGTGCTATCTTTATGAATTATGGACGTGGAGATCTAGTGAAAGAACTGGACCTATTAAAGGCACTAGAAAACAAATGCATTGCTTACGCAGTGTTAGATGTGTTCGAGCAGGAACCGTTAGGAAGTGACCATCCTTTTTGGCGTATGCCAAACGTGATTGTTTCCCCACACATTTCTAGTCATTCCTCACAATACGTAGTGAGAGCGCTTGAAATTTTCTCTAGAAATTTAGTGGCGTTTCTAAAACAAGAGAATGATATGGAGAATGTAATAGATGCTACACGAGGATACTAAAAAGGTATAATACTATGTTAATAGCCGAAAAATTTGACATTAAGTACAGTTCCTCTTTATAATAATTATAAACTTATCATTTAATAATGATTATAAAGAGAGGTGCATAGCGATGACGGAAGTACATTTAAGAGACGCTTTAGATACATTGAAATCAACCGGTGTACGTATAACGCCTCAACGCCATGCGATTCTGGAATTTATTATTCAATCTATGTCCCATCCCACAGCGGACGATATATATAAAGCGCTTGAAAGTAAATTTCCTAGCATGAGCGTTGCCACAGTCTATAACAACTTACGTGTGTTTAGAGAAGCTGGCCTAGTAAAGGAATTAACATATGGTGATAATTCAAGCCGTTTTGATTTTATCACAAATGATCACTACCATATGATTTGTAACTCTTGTGGTAAAATAGTTGACTTCCATTATCCAGGATTAGATGAAGTAGAGCATCTTGCCTCTCACTTGACCGGATATGATGTTAGCTCTCACCGAATGGAGATCTACGGTACGTGTCCTACTTGTAAAGAACAAGCAACTAAAGTCCAATAAAAAACCGAGCGTTTATTCGCTCGGTTTTTCTTATGGTTAAATAGGGCGGGCGTTTATGACCGCACTCAATACATAAGAAATTCGTGATAAATTTGTAAGCAAGCCTTACATATGCAATTGTCTCATTTGTTTGAAAGAAGAGAACTCATTTCTTAAGGTTTACAAAGAGGTGGGGTAGAAAAGTTTTTCTTATATTTTCCCTTTTAGTTTCTTGACTAGTATACTATGTTAATATAAAAAAGCACTTTGCCTAAAAGCAAAGTGCAGAAATTTATTTCTTTCTATTGTAGCTAACATCAAATTCTTCGCCTTCAAGAGTAGGATCTAATGTAAGTGGTTCTTTACAATACATACACATATCTACTCTACCTAAAACTTTCGTATGTTTTCCGCAATTGGGGCAGACTACTTGAACGGCTCTAGTAGATAGTAAACCTATCCAGCCATAAACAACTGTACTTCCTATAATAGAAAGTAACCCAAGTGTCATGAAAATAGTTACTAGGATTGGGTTTTCTCTGAAAAATATAGCGCCGTACATAATGATAAAGCCAAAGAAAATTAAGCCAAGCGCAAAGGAACGGATTCGATTTATTTTGTTTTTATAGGGTTTCATATTTTTACCTCCTAATTGTATATACACTATAACATATTTTTATATAAAGGAATGTCCTAAAAGTTTAAAGAGGAAATATCAAATAATTGTCGAAGAATAATACATAAGTTTAAAAAGGAGGCTTTCACATTGGAAGCATTGTTAAGACCTATTTATCAAGAAAGAGCAAGTGATTCAAATACTTTAGGCATCATATTGATAGAAAAAATAGAAGAGGTCAGTCCAATTACGGATACCTTTGACTCTATACTATTTATAATAACAAAAGATTCCTCTAATCCTGTTTTTACAAAGCATTATACGTATAGCGACAAAAAAGCTGCCCTGCATATAATTACAGAAAAACAAATACGAAAATGGTTTATAGTTGGAGCCAACCCTAAGCTAGTAGATTGGATGATCAACGGCCGAGTTGTTTTTGATAGAAATGAATATGTAGAAAACCTAAAAAGGGAACTACAAGAGTTTCCGATAAATGGTCGGAACGTAAGGATGGGAATTGAATTTGCTAAGTTAAGTAGAAGTTATATGCAAGCAAAGGTGTTCTTTGAGCAACTAAATTATCTAGATGCTTATACTCATATTGTAAACTCACTTCATCATTTAGCGAGATTAGCTATTATTGAAAAGGGAATGCACCCAGAGGTTATGGTGTGGAAGCAAGTAAAGCAATTAGATCCTTCTATATATAAATTGTACGATGAGCTAGTATCAAGTCGAGAAACATTAGAGAAGAGATTAGAACTATTATTTTTAGCTAGCGATTTTCTAATTCATTCTAGAACAAAGGATGGGGCACGTCATATAGTAGAAGTACTTTCTACTAAAGAGTATTGGACCATTCAAGAGATTCATGAACAAGAGGAATTGAAAAACTATTCTGTAGACCTAGAAGTATTTATAGAATTCTTAGTGGACAAAGGGTTAATTATAGTCGAAAAACAACCGACGAAAAGTAGCCATATCGAGCATAGATACTACAAAGTTAAAGGGTGAAAATGAGTCAACAAAAAACGTTTTAAAAAAATACTCGTTTTTTGTTGACATATGTATTAATTGTGCGGTATTATAATAAGCGTCGTCAAAAACGAATTAAAAAACAGCAGAAACTTAATAAAAAATGTTTTTTAAAAAACTTCTTGACTAGCCGGTTGAATGGTGATAAATTAGAGAAGTCGCAAAAAACGACAACGCAAAAATGAACATTGAAAACTGAACATGCAAAACGTTAAGACATACAGCATCAACAAGTTTCGGCTTGATTGACGCAAAACAATTTTTGACATCATTTAATGATGATGCCAGCAAAACAAAATGAGCTTTTAAACTAGTTCTATTTAGAGGGTTTCGAGACACGAGCAGTGCTAGGAAACGAAGGAGTGAGTGAGGGAGCGTACTAACGTACGTGACCGATTGAACGACTGAAGTTGACGACGCAATGCGACGTGTATCGGAAGCCGACTATTATGGAGAGTTTGATCCTGGCTCAGGACGAACGCTGGCGGCGTGCCTAATACATGCAAGTCGAGCGGATGATGAAGAAGCTTGCTTCTTCTGATTTAGCGGCGGACGGGTGAGTAACACGTGGGCAACCTGCCCTGTAGATTGGGATAACTCCGGGAAACCGGGGCTAATACCGAATAATCCATTACCTCACATGAGGAAATGTTAAAAGACGGTTTCGGCTGTCACTACAGGATGGGCCCGCGGCGCATTAGCTAGTTGGTGAGGTAACGGCTCACCAAGGCGACGATGCGTAGCCGACCTGAGAGGGTGATCGGCCACACTGGGACTGAGACACGGCCCAGACTCCTACGGGAGGCAGCAGTAGGGAATCTTCCACAATGGACGAAAGTCTGATGGAGCAACGCCGCGTGAGTGAAGAAGGTTTTCGGATCGTAAAACTCTGTTGTGAGGGAAGAACAAGTACGAGAGTAACTGCTCGTACCTTGACGGTACCTCATTAGAAAGCCACGGCTAACTACGTGCCAGCAGCCGCGGTAATACGTAGGTGGCAAGCGTTGTCCGGAATTATTGGGCGTAAAGCGCGCGCAGGCGGTCCTTTAAGTCTGATGTGAAAGCCCACGGCTCAACCGTGGAGGGTCATTGGAAACTGGGGGACTTGAGTACAGAAGAGGAAAGCGGAATTCCAAGTGTAGCGGTGAAATGCGTAGAGATTTGGAGGAACACCAGTGGCGAAGGCGGCTTTCTGGTCTGTAACTGACGCTGAGGCGCGAAAGCGTGGGGAGCAAACAGGATTAGATACCCTGGTAGTCCACGCCGTAAACGATGAGTGCTAAGTGTTAGGGGGTTTCCGCCCCTTAGTGCTGCAGCTAACGCATTAAGCACTCCGCCTGGGGAGTACGGTCGCAAGACTGAAACTCAAAGGAATTGACGGGGGCCCGCACAAGCGGTGGAGCATGTGGTTTAATTCGAAGCAACGCGAAGAACCTTACCAGGTCTTGACATCCCGCTGACCGGCCTAGAGATAGGCTTTTCCCTTCGGGGACAGCGGTGACAGGTGGTGCATGGTTGTCGTCAGCTCGTGTCGTGAGATGTTGGGTTAAGTCCCGCAACGAGCGCAACCCTTGATCTTAGTTGCCAGCATTCAGTTGGGCACTCTAAGGTGACTGCCGGTGATAAACCGGAGGAAGGTGGGGATGACGTCAAATCATCATGCCCCTTATGACCTGGGCTACACACGTGCTACAATGGACGGTACAGAGGGTCGCAACCCCGCGAGGGTGAGCAAATCCCATAAAACCGTTCTCAGTTCGGATTGTAGGCTGCAACTCGCCTACATGAAGCCGGAATCGCTAGTAATCGTGGATCAGCATGCCACGGTGAATACGTTCCCGGGCCTTGTACACACCGCCCGTCACACCACGAGAGTTTGTAACACCCGAAGTCGGTGGGGTAACCCTTTTGGGAGCCAGCCGCCGAAGGTGGGACAGATGATTGGGGTGAAGTCGTAACAAGGTAGCCGTATCGGAAGGTGCGGCTGGATCACCTCCTTTCTAAGGATATATTCGGAATACAGATTTTTATCTGTATCTTAACGTTTTGCAGTTCAGTTTTGAATGTTCATGTATATTAATACTTTTAATAGATATGGAAATTCAAAGAGGGCCTATAGCTCAGCTGGTTAGAGCGCACGCCTGATAAGCGTGAGGTCGATGGTTCGAGTCCATTTAGGCCCACCATACCTTTTTAATTTCGGGGCCTTAGCTCAGCTGGGAGAGCGCCTGCCTTGCACGCAGGAGGTCAGCGGTTCGATCCCGCTAGGCTCCACCATTAAAATGTAATTGTTCTTTGAAAACTGGATAAAATGACATCGAAAAAGAAACAAACGCAAGATATTCAAATTGTGATCACTTACGTGATTGCAAGTGTAGTACTTTTAACTTTTAGGTTAAGTTAATAAGGGCGCACGGTGGATGCCTTGGCACTAGGAGTCGATGAAGGACGGCACTAACACCGATATGCTTCGGGGAGCTGTAAGTGAGCTTCGATCCGAAGATTTCCGAATGGGGAAACCCACTGCCCGTAATGGGGCAGTACATTTGCGTGAATACATAGCGCATCTGAGACACACCCAGGGAACTGAAACATCTAAGTACCTGGAGGAAGAGAAAGAAAATTCGATTCCCTGAGTAGCGGCGAGCGAAACGGGAAGAGCCCAAACCAAGAGGCTTGCCTCTTGGGGTTGTAGGACACTCTATACGGAGTTACAAAAGAATGAGCTAGACGAAGCGATCTGGAAAGGTCCGCAGGATAGGGTAAAAGCCCCGTAGTCAAAAGTTCATTCCCTCCAGAGTGTATCCTGAGTACGGCGGAACACGTGAAATTCCGTCGGAATCCGGGAGGACCATCTCCCAAGGCTAAATACTACCTAGTGACCGATAGTGAACCAGTACCGTGAGGGAAAGGTGAAAAGCACCCCGGAAGGGGAGTGAAATAGACCCTGAAACCGTGTGCCTACAAATAGTCAAAGCCCGTTAACGGGTGATGGCGTGCCTTTTGTAGAATGAACCGGCGAGTTACGATTACATGCGAGGTTAAGTTGAGAAGACGGAGCCGCAGCGAAAGCGAGTCTGAATAGGGCGAATGAGTATGTGGTCGTAGACCCGAAACCAGGTGATCTACCCATGTCCAGGATGAAGGTGAGGTAACACTTACTGGAGGTCCGAACCCACGCACGTTGAAAAGTGCGGGGATGAGGTGTGGGTAGCGGAGAAATTCCAATCGAACCTGGAGATAGCTGGTTCTCTCCGAAATAGCTTTAGGGCTAGCCTCAAACGTTAGAATCTTGGAGGTAGAGCACTGTTTGGACTAGGGGCCCATCCCGGGTTACCGAATTCAGACAAACTCCGAATGCCAATGATTTATGTTTGGGAGTCAGACTGCGAGTGATAAGATCCGTAGTCAAGAGGGAAACAGCCCAGACCACCAGCTAAGGTCCCAAAGTATTTGTTAAGTGGAAAAGGATGTGGCGTTGCTTAGACAACCAGGATGTTGGCTTAGAAGCAGCCATCATTTAAAGAGTGCGTAATAGCTCACTGGTCGAGTGACGCTGCGCCGAAAATGTATCGGGGCTAAACAAATCACCGAAGCTGTGGATTGATACCTTTGGTATCAGTGGTAGGAGAGCGTTCTAAGGGCGTTGAAGTCAGACCGGAAGGACTGGTGGAGCGCTTAGAAGTGAGAATGCCGGTATGAGTAGCGAAAGATGGGTGAGAATCCCATCCACCGTATGACTAAGGTTTCCTGAGGAAGGCTCGTCCGCTCAGGGTTAGTCGGGACCTAAGTCGAGGCCGATAGGCGTAGACGATGGACAACAGGTTGATATTCCTGTACCACCACCCCACCGTTTGAGTGATGGGGGGACGCAGTAGGATAGGGTAAGCGTGCTGTTGGTTATGCACGTCCAAGCAGTGAGGTGTGAGTGTAGGCAAATCCGCACTCTGTAACATTGAGCTGTGATGGCAAGGACGTATGTCCGGAGTTCCTGATTTCACACTGCCAAGAAAAGCCTCTAACGAGGTGGGAGGTGCCCGTACCGCAAACCGACACAGGTAGTCGAGGAGAGAATCCTAAGGTGAGCGAGAGAACTCTCGTTAAGGAACTCGGCAAAATGACCCCGTAACTTCGGGAGAAGGGGTGCTCTTTTGGGTGAATAGCCTAGAAGAGCCGCAGTGAATAGGCCCAGGCGACTGTTTAGCAAAAACACAGGTCTCTGCAAAACCGTAAGGTGAAGTATAGGGGCTGACGCCTGCCCGGTGCTGGAAGGTTAAGAGGAGTGCTTAGCGCAAGCGAAGGTGCGAATTGAAGCCCCAGTAAACGGCGGCCGTAACTATAACGGTCCTAAGGTAGCGAAATTCCTTGTCGGGTAAGTTCCGACCCGCACGAAAGGCGTAACGATCTGGGCACTGTCTCAACGAGAGACTCGGTGAAATTATAGTACCTGTGAAGATGCAGGTTACCCGCGACAGGACGGAAAGACCCCGTGGAGCTTTACTGTAGCTTGATATTGAATTTTGGTGCAACTTGTACAGGATAGGTAGGAGCCTTAGAGCCCGGAGCGCCAGCTTCGGAGGAGGCGTCGGTGGGATACTACCCTGGTTGTATTGAAATTCTAACCCATACCCGTAACCCGGGTAGGAGACAGTGTCAGGCGGGCAGTTTGACTGGGGCGGTCGCCTCCTAAAGTGTAACGGAGGCGCCCAAAGGTTCCCTCAGAATGGTTGGAAATCATTCGAAGAGTGTAAAGGCAGAAGGGAGCTTGACTGCGAGACCTACAAGTCGAGCAGGGTCGAAAGACGGGCTTAGTGATCCGGTGGTTCCGCATGGAAGGGCCATCGCTCAACGGATAAAAGCTACCCCGGGGATAACAGGCTTATCTCCCCCAAGAGTCCACATCGACGGGGAGGTTTGGCACCTCGATGTCGGCTCATCGCATCCTGGGGCTGTAGTCGGTCCCAAGGGTTGGGCTGTTCGCCCATTAAAGCGGTACGCGAGCTGGGTTCAGAACGTCGTGAGACAGTTCGGTCCCTATCCGTCGTGGGCGTAGGAAATTTGAGAGGAGCTGTCCTTAGTACGAGAGGACCGGGATGGACACACCGCTGGTGTACCAGTTGTTCTGCCAAGGGCATCGCTGGGTAGCTATGTGTGGACGGGATAAGTGCTGAAAGCATCTAAGCACGAAGCCCCCCTCAAGATGAGATTTCCCATTACGCAAGTAAGTAAGATCCCTCAAAGACGATGAGGTAGATAGGTTCGGGGTGGAAGCGTGGCGACACGTGCAGCTGACGAATACTAATCGATCGAGGACTTAACCAAATTGTTTGTTTCTGAGATGTCAGTTTATTCAGTTTTGAAAGAATAATTTTTTATTAAAAAAACCCTTGTAATAATCTACATAGTTGATATAATAGAAAATGTCTTTCAGTAATTATTCAGGTCTAGTGATGATGGCGAAGAGGTCACACCCGTTCCCATACCGAACACGGAAGTTAAGCTCTTCAGCGCCGATGGTAGTTGGGGGTCTCCCCCTGCAAGAGTAGGACGTCGCTAGGCGGATATTATTCCGAAGTAGCTCAGTGGTAGAGCAATCGGCTGTTAACCGATTGGTCGTAGGTTCGAGTCCTACCTTCGGAGCCATTTCTAGGAGAGCTGTCCGAGTGGCCGAAGGAGCACGATTGGAAATCGTGTAGGCGGGTAACACTGTCTCAAGGGTTCAAATCCCTTGCTCTCCGCCAGATAGATTTCTCTTATACATAATGGCCCCTTGGTCAAGCGGTTAAGACACCGCCCTTTCACGGCGGTAACACGGGTTCGAATCCCGTAGGGGTCACCATTTATTTTTAAACCAGCATTACGGAGGATTAGCTCAGCTGGGAGAGCATCTGCCTTACAAGCAGAGGGTCGGCGGTTCGAGCCCGTCATCCTCCACCATTTTAATCACACTTAGCATTGTCGCGGGTGGAGCAAATCGCTTCACGAAGAAAGCAAAGCGTGGAAGACGTAAAACTCACTAAATGCGTAGTTGATTTAAATTTCAACACTTATATTATCGCGGGGTGGAGCAGTTCGGTAGCTCGTCGGGCTCATAACCCGAAGGTCACAGGTTCAAATCCTGTCCCCGCAACCAAATGGTCCCGTGGTGTAGCGGTTAACATGCCTGCCTGTCACGCAGGAGATCGCCGGTTCGATCCCGGTCGGGACCGCCATTTATCTTTAATGTACGTATGTGGCTCAGTAGCTCAGTCGGTAGAGCAAAGGACTGAAAATCCTTGTGTCGGCGGTTCGATTCCGTCCTGAGCCACCATTACGCCGGAATAGCTCAATTGGTAGAGCAACTGACTTGTAATCAGTAGGTTGGGGGTTCAAGTCCTCTTTCCGGCACCACTGTCTAGTGGAGGGGTAGCGAAGTGGCTAAACGCGGCGGACTGTAAATCCGCTCCTTAGGGTTCGGCGGTTCGAATCCGTCCCCCTCCACCAGTTATTAGGGGCATAGTTTAACGGTAGAATAGAGGTCTCCAAAACCTTTGATGTGGGTTCGATTCCTACTGCCCCTGCCAAATAATAAGTTAACTTTGAATAATGGCGGTTGTGGCGAAGTGGTTAACGCACCGGATTGTGATTCCGGCATTCGTGGGTTCAATTCCCATCAGTCGCCCCATATTCTATCTGGTTAGCTCTTTTTTTTATTCTGTGGCGGTCGTGGCGAAGTGGTTAACGCACCGGATTGTGATTCCGGCATTCGTGGGTTCAATTCCCATCGGTCGCCCCATTGGGGTATAGCCAAGCGGTAAGGCAACGGATTTTGATTCCGTCATGCCCTGGTTCGAATCCAGGTACCCCAGTTATTTGCGGAAGTAGTTCAGTGGTAGAACACCACCTTGCCAAGGTGGGGGTCGCGAGTTCGAACCTCGTCTTCCGCTCCAAATTAAGGCGGCATAGCCAAGTGGTAAGGCACAGGTCTGCAACACCTTTATCACCGGTTCAAATCCGGTTGCCGCCTCCAATTTTTAAAAAAGTATTTACTGCCTTCAATATGCCGGTGTGGCGGAATTGGCAGACGCGCGGGACTCAAAATCCCGTATCTTCGGATGTGTCGGTTCGACCCCGACCACCGGTATCATATTCATGACATAAAGTCATACCTATCAAGACTTCTAACTACTTTGTTAGAGGTCTTTTTTGTTGTTTCCTAAAAGGACGTAATCCCATGTATAAAGGTATTCTGAATGTCTAGATGAAGTAATAGTTAATCACTAAAAGCGTTAAGACTTCTGTTAATGAAAATAAACATTGCATTAGAAAGCTCTTAAGAATCATTCAATATCTTTTTTTCCTTTAATAATAAATATGTACATTTCTATGCTTACGTCTTAATTCATGAAATGAAAGAGTATCTATATTTTCGTTTCCTATATTAATTCCTTTTGTATATTTTTATATTCGATTGACAAGATAGTCATATCGACATTCATACAAAAACTCAAACTGGATGGACTCGTGAGACAGAGAGGAATAGATGCATGTTTTCCACGATACTAATGGGATTGACTATTTTATTTATGGTAACAACCTTGTACTATTTCTTTTCAGGTCGTAAATATAAGATGAGCTATTTTCAGTCAACTTTATTTCAAAAGCTATTTTTCGCTATGCTTGGCATTACCGTTGGATTTGCTATTCTTTATTATTTATTGGCCATGGATGGGGAGGTAATAAGAATTAGCACCGAAGAAGGGAAAGAGGGAGGAGAAAATTTCTGGGATTATCTCTATTTTAGCGGAGTCACCTTATTATCTGTTGGTTATGGAGACTTGGTACGAGGGCACTGAAAAAGTGCCTTTAAAACGTTTAGAGGTAGAGTATGAATGCAGGTTCTGTTCATCTTCTACTATTTTCTGAATCCATGTCTTTCCGTTCCGAGCGGATGCTTTCCAGGGGGCGGCCCGGCAAGCCTTCTCCCTCGCTGCGCTCAGTCCGGGTGCTCGCCGTGGCCGCTAATCCCCTAGGAGTCACCGCTCTGCACTCCAATCCAATCCACTTTTCTACCTGTTATAGAATTTTTTAAAATGTACTCAGACCGAAAAATTATTTTCTTGCTATACTAAAGAAAAGTAAATGCAGGGGTGCTCACAATGATTTCAAACCAAGAAACGCTGAACTTAAGTCCATACATGGCGTTATATGATTTAATAATTCCAAAAGACAATATGCTTCGTCAAATCAATGAACTTGTTGATTTTTCGTTTATTTTAGAAGAACTTCAATCAAAATATTGTTTGGATCATGGTCGTAAAGCGATTTCACCCATTCGTATGTTTAAGTATTTATTATTAAAAGCAATTCATGATGTGTCCGATGTGGATTTAGTGGAACGTTCAAAATATGATATGTCATTTAAATACTTCTTAGGAATGGCTCCAGAGGATGAGGTCATTGAACCAAGTTCACTTACAAAATTTCGTCGACTTCGTTTACAAGATGTAGATTTGTTAGATATGTTAATTGGGAAAACCGTTGAAATCGCACTTGAAAAAGAAATCATCAAAAGTAAAACAATCATTGTGGACGCAACGCATACGAAAGCACGTTACAATCAAAAATCGCCCAAAGAATTCTTACAAGAAAAATCAAAGAATGCCCGAAAAGCGGTCTATAAAATAGATGAATCTATGAAAGAGAAGTTTCCAGAAAAACCGACTTCTAACGAAGTGTCAGATGAAGTGACTTACTGTAAAAAAGTCATTGAAGTGATAGAGAAAGAGCCACAAATAGCGCAAGTGCCTGCCGTGAAAGAACGTTTAAATACATTAAAAGAAATCGTAGAAGACACACTATTTCATCTGAATTATTCAAGCGATACCGATGCACGTGTCGGACATAAATCAGCAGATACATCTTTCTTTGGTTATAAAACTCATATAGCGATGAGCGATGAACGAATTATTACAGCAGCGATTGTAACAACTGGTGAACAAGGTGATGGACAACATTTAATAGATTTAATTGAAAAAAGCCAACGTACAGGTATGAAAATAGAGAAGGTGCTTGGAGATACAGCATATTCTAGTAAAGACAATTTAATATATACCAAGACAAATAAGGTCCAACTCATTTCAAAATTACATCCGCTGATTACAAATGGCCACCGTAGAAAAGAAGATTTATTTGAATTTAATAAAGACGCTAATTTATATGTTTGTCCAGCGGGTCATTTAGCAAAAGGAAAAACTATAAAAAAAAGAAATACAGATGACAACCGTAACCCTCAAATCAAATATAATTTTGATGTTGAAAAATGTAAAATATGCCCTTTCAGAGTTGGGTGTTACAAAGAAGGATCGAAATCTAAAACATATTGTGTCACAATCAAATCGACAGAGCACCTTGAACAAGAGGCATTTCAGAATACCGAAGAATTTAAACAGCTTGCCAAAGAGCGATATAAAATCGAGGCAAAGAATAGTGAATTAAAGAGTGGACACGGCTACGATACAGCGATTAGCACGGGTCTTTTTGGCATGGAAATACAAGGAGCCACAACCATATTTGCGGTCAACTTGAAGCGAATCCTAAAGTTACTTAACGAATGAGAGCAAGAATAAGGCAATGAAAAAGGGTACTTTCTGTTCAGTTTGAACAAAAAGTACCCTTTTTTAATTTTCAAAAACAAAATTATTATAAAAACGTAAGTTTTTCAGTGCCCTCAACGAAGCGACGAGGAGATTGAAGCCGTGCCCCCGGAAAGCGTCCACTGTAACGGAAAACAACTACAGGTATATTTGAATAGAAGCCTCGAAAAATTA
This sequence comes from Psychrobacillus sp. FSL K6-4046, assembly GCF_038624605.1. NCBI lineage: Bacteria > Bacillati > Bacillota > Bacilli > Caryophanales > Bacillaceae > Psychrobacillus > Psychrobacillus sp. FSL K6-4046. Next base: position 3,061,687 of record NZ_CP152020.1, on the reverse strand, counting down.
CAAGGTCGTAAAATTTTCGAGGCTTTTTATTGTTGAGGAGCGTTTTGTCCTAGCCCCGTTTTTTCCCTTAAATCAATAGATGGTTCTTGCAGACTTCCTGTCCAGTGAACAAGAAGTCTCTTTGTTAGTGGAAACAGTGTCTTTTTGCCTAACTAAATGGGTAGGTTACGATATTTCACCTATTTAGATATAAAACCAAATAGTGTAAAATGTTTCATGCTTTCTCGATACATAAGAAAAGGAGAATTAATAGCATGACAGGAAACACACATATTATAGGCGGTCTTGCAGCAAGTCTTGCTATCTCACAGATGACAGATTATGACCCGGTATTGCTGGTCGTAGGGGGTGTGGCAGGTGCGATTCTACCGGATATTTGCCACGGTGGAAGTATGATAGGAAGACGCTTTCCACTCATATCCAAAATTATTAACAAGGTGTTTGGTCATAGATCCTTTACACATAGTCTATTGTTCATTCTTCTATTAGTTGCATTGATGAATTATTTTAGCTGGGACAAGTCAATTATGATGGGAGTTTCAGTTGGGGTAGCAAGTCATCTTCTTTTAGATATGGCTACGAAAAATGGGGTTAAATTATTTTTTCCAATACCTGTGACAGTTCGTTTTCCTATAACTACGAGAACTGGGGGAACAGTGGAGAGTATCGTGTTTGGTATATTATCAGTTCTTACCGTTTATTTTGGATACGGGGCTTTCACTACATATTTTTAATCGGTTATAATGGTATGAATATCCAGTAGAGGGGTGGAAGTTTGAAGAAGGTATTGGTTTTAGGTGGAACTCGTTTTTTTGGTGTTCATTTAGTGGAGGCACTTTTAAATGAAGGAATAGAAGTAACTGTCGCAACTAGAGGAAATACAGCACATGTTTTTTCTAAAAAAGTAAATCATATGGTTATAGATCGATCCAGTTTGTTGGCTGACAAAGAGAAGCTTCAATCCGAGAAATGGGATGTTGTTTTTGATCAAATCTGTTATGCCTCTAGAGATGCGTTGGACGCGGTAGAAGTGTTTAATGGACATACGAAAAAGTATGTTCTTACTTCTTCAAAGTCTGTTTATGAGGGAAAAGAGCTATCTAAAGAGGAAGATTTTATTCCAGAAAAGCATTCCATAGTCATGGGAACGAAAGAGAACTTTACCTATGCGGAAGGAAAACGCCAAGCGGAGGCTGTCTTTTTTCAGCACGCGGAGTTTCCAGTAGCCGCTGTTCGACCACCAATCGTCATTGGTGAACATGATTACACCAACCGATTGAAATATTATGTTGGGAAAATTATGAGCGGAGATGAATTTCATCTAGTAAACTCGGATGCTTATATAGATTTTATCTCGGAGGAAGAGATTGGACAGTTCCTTGCGTGGATTGGACTCTCTACATTTACCGGAGCTGTGAATGCGACCAGCAACGGTAAGATTAAGCTGAAGGATTTAGTTCAATTAATCGAAGCTGAGGCGGATAAAGAGGCGAGAATTAGTCTAAAACCCATTGAGGGAGAAGATTCTCCTTACAATCTATCAAAAACTTGGCTGATGAGTAATGAACGTGCTAAAAGCTTAGGATATTCTTTTCAAGACTTGCATGACTACTTGCCAAAACTGCTAAAAAAATTGTAAATCTATCACTCTGTCTAAAGCTATTAAGCTTGGGCAGAGTTTTTTTGTTGTTTAGGAAACTATAAAGTTCTGAAGCTCCGGTGGCTGAGGAACTGCCTTCTCGCTTTACTCCATTTGCCTGTCGGGGCAGGAATAGGCGGTTGCGCTTTTCTTGTTGTCCAGCTCCACCGCCTTGCCCCTCGGGGTCAAATGTATAAAAGCTCCGGTGGCTGAGGAGCTGCCTCCTCGCTTTTCTCCATTTGCCTGTCGGGGCAGAGATAGGCGGTTGCGCTTTTCTTGTTGTCTAGCTCCACCGCCTTGCCCCTCGGGATCAAATGGTTAAAAGCTCCGGTGGCTGAGGAGAAGCCTCCTCGCTTTTCTCCATTTGCCTGTCGGGGCAGAGATAGGCGGTTGCGCTTTTCTTGTTGTCTAGCTCCACCGCCTTGCCCCTCGGGATCAAATGGTTAAAAGCTCCGGTGGCTGAGGAGAAGCCTCCTCGCTTTTCCCCATTTGCCTGTCAGGGCAGACATAGGCGGTTGCGCTTTTCTTGTTGCATCGGTGTACAAATCTCTCTTATTCTCATAAGTTTATATGTCTTGAACATATATTGGCTTGAGCGATAAACGATAGGAGGGAGAGTAATATGAGGAATAAAAGCGGAAAGCTGATTTTATCTACATTGGTAGCTACTTCAGCAATAATTGCCGTGACTCCAGGGTCTCAGGTTGAAGCCACATCAAACTTAAACCAGTTAGTTGTGGATGCACAAAATGCAGGAAATGTATTGAAGTGGGCTATTTCGGTGGAGGGGTCGGCAGATGGGGTCACTCAGCCGTGGAAACAATTTAATAATGCGAAGCAAGCAATTGGAAAAGTGGAGGCTGCCCTTGCAAAGGCTAGCTTTTCGGAGAAATTAAAGTACGAGTCTTTATTGATAGAGCCCAAAACTCAGCTACAGCGTGCACAGGGCTATTTAGATGCTATTACAGCAAGCAGTAAAATACATGCAAAGACAAATGCGCTATCCTTAGCGGTAAAGGCAAATAATTTAGATCAAGTGGAAAAGGCTTATCATGAAATGACAGCGGAATTCCGAAAGCAGACGATTCTGTTAGACCGTGTATATGGTCAATCGACACGTGATCGAATTAGAGGAGCAGTAAAAGGCCCGGCTGAAAAGCTAATATCAGAGCTAAAAAATGATGTGACGGTTCATATGCTTGCTAAGGGTGCACAAGAGGACTTAAACAGAGGACGATACACAGAGGCTTCGGCTAAAGTATATGAGGCACAGGCAATTTTAACTGCTGAAACATTAAAGTGGGAAAAAAGCCTACAAGCAACAATTAATAATATTAACAATACATTGCCGATGAATGCAGTAGCTGTCACTCGTGTCGATAACACGACAGTACTCGTTAAGTTAAATAGATTTATTTCTTCTGTAAAGGCATCCGATTTCACAGCCAATAATGGGATGACTATTAGTAGTGCATCTCTAAGCAGTGATGGATTTAACGTTACATTAAAAACATCAGTTCAGGTACCTGGAACTACCTATACGATTAAATATAAAAATGGTTCGGTGAGCTTTGCAGTTCCAGGAAATATATCACCTGTTTATATAGGCGATAAAAACATTCAGCATAAAGAAACCACAGAGGTTTTGTCACTCTCGACTGTCTTTAAAAACACGAGTAATCAAGCAGTTCGAATTGATATACCAGCTGGCGTCAAGCTAATCTCTGTAAATGGAGCAGCTAACAATAATGCAGGTGCTAAGTCGGTTAATGCTCAGACGGATAAGAATGGAGCAATACAAATTGTTTTCACAGCCAATAATTCCAATCAAGCTGCGTTAGATAAAACTATTGCTATTCATAAAATTGTTAAAAATAAGGCTGTAGAAACGCAGACTTCTGGAGTGTTTAATCTTTATGCTCCGCCAAAAGAAGGTGCGATTGGGAATAAAGCAGTGAGATTTATCGACAGTAAAAACAATTATTTTGTGACCACAGAGGGAGTTAAGTATAGCTGGAAGATATATAATGACATCTTTCAAAATGAAGGAATAAATGTGTCGCTGGACAGCTTTAAGAGTGGGCTGGATATTGGCGACACTATTAATGGTGAATACCACCAAGTTTCCACCTCCTTATTTAATATATCAAAGAATGCATCAATAGCAGCAGTCAAGCTAGACACAAAATTTGCGGTCAAGGCAGGCACTTCCGGTTATCGCATCCATGGGAACAAAGTGGAGCTAAAAGGCACAGCAGAACCTAACTATGAATTGTTTTTCTTCAAGAACAATGGCACATCCCTCGGTAAGGCAAAGGCCGATAGTAAAGGGAGCTGGACCTTTGTAGCTGAAGTAGATACAAATGCCGTAATTGATTTCTCTATCTTTCAGCAAACTGCAGGTAAAGCTATACCGGCTTACGTAGGATGGGGAGAAACAACCTTGAGGGTAGTCGAAGGACCATTTGCAGTGGGGAGTATAACAGAAGGAACGAGCAAGGACGATGACCTATCCAACGAAAAAATCACCTTCACCATTTCGCCAGTCCAATACGCCAATGGCGCAGTAATCGCACAAGACCAAGCAATCATTACTAAACAAGCCTCTATTATAGTAGTAGATGGAGATGGCACGAAGGTTAAATACACCAACAACCAAAACAAAACCATCTTCTCCCAAACTAAAGGTGCCTTCTCAATAGACTTCGGTCTACTCAGCACAAGAAAAAGCGATGGCCAACTCATAGACCAAGGAAAAGACCACAAGCTAACAGGTCCACTTACCATCGTCTCGATAGAAGGAATAACAAACGAATACGGCCTACAAATCCAAACAAAACCAACAAACCAAATCAAAAACTACTAACATTATTACAGGTGCCTGGCACTTGTAAAATATCTCAGTATAACAATTCACACCGATTAAAACAAAGTGAAAACTATACCAATATTATTACGAGAGCATTGCAGGTGCCTGGCACCTGTAATGCTCTCGTAATGCACTCGATTTAATAACGTTGTTTAATAGACAAAACTGCACCCCCAGCGTTGGCGGGGTGCAGTTTTGTTGTTATATAGATTATTTATGGTAGTTATATTTACTATAATAATTTTACTTATGATTACGTTTAGTAAAATTTGTCGATTAGATTATTGTACTCGAGCGAAACCGAATCCTGAAGCGTAGTCGTCTCCAGTTGCTGCTCCGTAACCGCCTTTAATATCTACTGCTTTTGCTCTATTTTGTAAGTTTGTGCGAAGTTGAGTATGAGACCAAGATGGGTTTTGTGCCCAAATTTTAGCAGCTAGTCCAGCAACGTGTGGAGATGCCATAGATGTTCCGCTAATTGTGTTGTATCCACCATTGTACCAAGTAGAGTAGATAGAAGCTCCAGGTGCAGAGATTTCTACATCCCCTTGTTGAATTACATAATCACCGTCTGTAGAAGCATAGCCACGAGAAGAGAAGTTTGCTACACGATAAGTCCCATTTTCTTGTACATTTTCAAGTGCCGCTACAGCAACAGCGTTTACTAATGCTCCTGGATATCCGATTGTTCCTTGCGCGTAACCGGAGTTTCCAGCCGCTGCAACTATTAATACACCTTTACTATACGCATAGTTCACTGCACTTGATATTAAACTATTATTTGCAGAAGATCCTAATGACATATTGATAACTGTTTTTGTTCCTGTAGAAACCGCTTGATCAGCAGCGTGTCTGATAGCTGCTGCAATATCATCCGAGCTACCTGAGCCACTATTGCTTAACACTTTGTATGCCCATAGATCTGCTGCAGGCGCTACACCGTAAACTCCTGATTTGTCACTGCCGCCATCTGCAAGGGCTGTCCCAGCAACGTGAGTACCATGTCCATTACCATCAGAACAGCTATTGTTGATCACCGTAGTAGAACCTGTAAAGTCTTTACACTGTTCTACTCTATTTACTAAATCCGTATGATTTCTATTTACTCCCGTATCTAATACCGCGATATTAATGCCATTTCCACCTGAAGTGGAGGTTAAACTACTATTATTGTAAATTGCTTTAATGCCCCAAGGAGTCTTCTGAGATGCGTTTGCTGCAGTCTCGAAATCTGCTGGTTGAGTAGTAGAATCTTCTGCTGGCAGATCAAGCGTAACCGTTGGAACCTTTGTTACGGTAATGTTTTTGTTTTTTTGAAGAGCTTGGAACTGCTTTTCATTCATATCCGTAGAGAACCCATTTTCCGAAAGCTCCCATCTTACTTCGTACTGATTTGCCAAGGACGCTTTGTTCGCCTTGTTATTGGCTTCTACATACACCCGAAACTTTTCTACCCCAGCATTAGAATTTCTGTCCTCTACTGAGGATGGTGTTTCTTCCGGTGAGCTTGCTTGGACCGGTGCTGCAAGTGAACCTGCAATTAAGAGGCTTGCTAGTGCGATTTTAAATTTGCTCATCTGTGAAAACTCCTTTTCGGTTTAGTTTTGTAGTACAATATTAAAACTAACACATTTTGAAAATTATGTTTATTGGGAAAAAATATCTTACAATAATTAGGAGGGGTACTATGAGGATTGGCTCGCTAATAAAATTTTATCGAACAAAGAGAGGATTAACGCAAACAAGTCTTGCTAATGGAATATGTTCTGTGCCTCATCTCAGCAAAATAGAAAATAACAGTAAGGAAGCAAATGTTGAGACAATCCGTTTGTTGCTGGAGCGTTTAAAAATTGATTTGCAGGATGTACAGGCAAATGAAAAACAAATTTTCGATTTAATAAAGGATTTCTTATGTCATATTCATTATTTAGAAGAGGAAAAGGCAACAGAAGTATTCAAAACTTTAGAGGGCTATCATGAGCTTATTGTGTTTACGGATCATATTTATCTATACGAACTTTATAAACTACGCTATTACCTATTAATAAATAATAGAGACGCTGCAGAATATCAGCTAAAATGGCTACATGCCCAGAAACAAAATTTTTCCCAATATGAGAAGTATTTACTTTTATACATGGGTGCTTTAATTTTAATGTTAAGGGGGAGATTTGAAGAAGCAGATAAGCAACTTACTCGAATTATTCATGATCAAGCTGAGTTAGGATCGTTTACCGGAGAGCTTCACTATCATCTAGCAGTTGTAAAGGGACATTTAGAAGAGTCCAGCCTAGCGATCATATACGGTAAGCAGGCCTTGCAATTTTATAGTAACCAATACAACTTCAAACGAATCCTTCATACACTTATGTCGCTTGCTTTAAACTACTCACGGGCCAAAATTTTCAATGAAGCATTAAATACGTATACCCATTTGTTAAGAAGCATAGAATTGCTTAACCAGCAACATCTCCTTCCAAAAATCTATCACAATATAGGTGACTTACATCTGCGGATGGGAGATTATTTGCAAGCTTTAGAGTACTTTCAAAAAAGTAAAGCCATTATCCCTGCGAATTCCGATAATTATCTCTTGTGCCTATATAATTTGGCGCAAACCCAGTTCCGCTTAGAGCAATGGGAAGCATGTAAGGAAAGCTTTACTTTGTTGAAGTCCGAGGCTAAAAAGCAGCAAATCATGCATTATCGATTGTTTTCCAGCTTTTATTTATTTTTGTTGGAGGGTGAGAGGGAAAAGGCGATGACCTTTTTAGAGGAAAAATTAGTTCCCTATACAGCAAGAGGAGAAAACCTTAAAGAGATTCACCATCAATTCCTTGTTATCTTAACGGATTATTACCGACAAGAAGGTAAATTTGAGAAAGTCGTTCTACTAACTAATCAATAGAGGAGAGTGTCCATATGAAAAAATCTACAAAAGCTCTAATTTTAACTACATTAGCAGGTGTTGCAATCGCTTTTATTCCTATCCATCCACCAATCGGATCTAGTGCGAGCGGCGAAGTAAACTCTATCCCGATCCACCCACCGATTGGCTCAAGCACAAACACTATTCCAATCCATCCACCAATTGGCTAATTCAAAAAGAGAAATCCTTCGGGGTTTCTTTTTTTAGTTTCATAGAATTTTGCAGAGACGGGGGACAACCTAGCAAAAGAAGAAGCAGAACCTTGCGGAAATGAGTGAGAACCTTGCAGAGAGCAAAAAACCTTGCAGAGAAGGACGTAAACCTTGCGGAAACGAATCAAAACCTTGCAGAGAAGAAGCAGAACCTTGCGGAAACGAGTGAGAACCTTGCAGAGAGCAAAAAACCTTGCACAGACGCGCATAAACCTTGCGGAAACGAATCAGAACCTTGCGGAAACGAATCAAAACCTTGCAGAGATTAAAAAGAACCTTGCGGAAACGAATCAAAACCTTGCAGAGATTAACAAGAACCTTGCGGAAACTAGCAAACCTAGGAAAAGCACAAAAAAAGAACCGTCATCAACATGACGGTCCACGATTTTATATTCACTTAAACAAATAAGTTAGATTTTGTACATAACTGTTAATCGTTAGGTTGCCGATCATCATTGTAATCATGAGTAAGAGTGCAAAGTATAGAACGATGTATAAGAGGAAGCCATATAATGGCTCGAAGTTTTCTTGTTTGCTCGTAAGTATAGCACTGATGACATAAAGCGGGATGAAGAAAACAGCTAATAACAAACACACGGTTAGCATTCCGTTCCCGAAGGCGAAAGATTTTAAAGACATAAGGATCACGGAAAGAGCAGTGCCAATGATCACAATTGGTAGCTGTCCTGCATAGAAGCTAATAATGCTTTTAAAAGAGTGCTGTGGTCCAAAAATAGTGTTTATAAAAAAGATGGATAGGATTGCGATTAATGTTAAAACAAACGTGACGAAGAAAACTTCCATAAATGTTGATAAAAAGCTGGGTGGATTGCTCCAGTACTGGTTAACTGCAAAAAGATAAATCGAGAAGGAGAAAAGAGCTGTAAATAGAAGAATACTTACAGTAGCATTCGGGAATTCGCTTTCTCCTTTGCTATATGTTAACGAGGGACTTTTAAGCTGGCGCATAAAATAATTGGAATACTGCTTTGTGTGGTTTTTCAAAGTTGCCAGGTGGTCTTTTACTGCAATGGGCGCCTCTGTTGCAATAGCAGCTTCCTTAATAATCTCTCTTTGATGCCTCAGTAAATAGTTTCCACAATCTGAGCAATAATTTCCTGATACTTGATCATGATTGCAATTTGGACATTGCATGTTTCTTCCTCCTTTTTTGTTCTAGCCTATAAATCTAGCAAGCTCTTCATTAAACTTTTCCTTTTCTTCATAAAACAAACCATGCCCACTATATTCAAAAGGGACTAACATAGAATTTTGAATTTGCACGTACATCAGCTCCCCTAGTTCATAGGGACAGATTAAATCCCATTTGCCGTGGAGGATAAGTGTAGGAGTATGAATGCGGGTAAGATCACTTCGGAGGTCTTCATCACGCAGTGTTTCTAAGCATTGCGCAGTTGCATGGCCAGACGCAGTAAGACAAAGATTTTGGAACCAGTGCTGAAAACTTTCGCTTAAGTGACGGTGATAGAACAGATTGCCGAAATCCTGCACCATTTTTGGTCGGTCATTATACGTATCGCTTATTAATTCGTTTACTACAGTTATAGGGGTGCCATAAGGAAAATCGGGCTGCATCGTAAACATTGGAGCAGCTGCACCAGCTAAGGCCAGCTTATCGACCTGATGACCTTTGTAACGAGACATATATCGGATGGCAACTGCCCCACCCATCGAGTGACCTAAAAGCGTAATGTTCTCCAGCTGTAGCGTGTCTATAATAACTCGGATATCGTCAGCCATTCTGTTGTAGGAGTAGCTTTCCCAGGGGTTAGAGGATTTTCCAAAGCCACGCAAATCAAGACCTATACAGCGGTAGCCAAGTGCGGGCAGCTGGTTGAATTGATACTCAAACATTTGGTGGTTAGCTGGCCAGCCATGAATAAATAAAATCGTCTTGTCGGCTGATGGGTTAATATCCTCTATGTATATATTCACACCTTTTTCAACCTTTACATAATATCCCATATAAGCCCTCCTATATTATCCGATATATCAATATATGAGGAAATACATAAGGTTATTCTTTAGTGACAGTTAGGATTGGAGACTGATAGACCATGATGCTCAGCATAAATAAATTTTTGGAAAAAACGATGGCTTATTTTATTCCAGTCAGTGTAGTAATCGGGGTATTAGTATCCGATTATATTGTTGACTTTGCATGGCTAATACCATGGATTTTTGCATTTATGACCTTTGCGGGTAGCCTAAATTCAAATTTCGCTTCCTTCAAGGATGCTGTTTTACATCCACTTCCAATCTTCGTGACATTCACCATTTTGCATATTATTATGCCCTTGCTGTCGCTTGGAATCGGTCATCTCGTGTTTCCAGGAGAAATGCTGACGATTACAGGGCTAGTACTTGCAATGTCTATACCTACAGGGATTACTAGCTTTGTATGGGTTGCAGTGGCAAAAGGAAATAATGTGCTGGCACTTACGATTATTTTATTAGGAGCGCTTCTTTCACCCGTAATTGTTCCTTTAACACTTCATCTTCTAGTAGGTGAAACAGTAGAGATTGATGCACTCGGTATGATGATCGGACTTCTTTGGACGATTGTTATTCCTTCCATTGTAGGAATGATTTTAAATCAGGTAACGAAGGGCAAGGTAGTCGATATTTTAAGTGCTAGGCTTTCTCCGTTTTCTAAGGTAGGCATGGGAATAGTAGTAATGCTAAATGGGGCAGTAGTTGCTCCGTTTTTATTGGAAAGAGGGTTTGCTTTAGTAGGGCTTGGAATTGTTGTAATCATCATCGCTTTTCTAGGCTATGTTCTTTCTTTTTCAGCGGGGAGATTGTTGAAACAGGGGAAGGAAACGGTAATTGCAATGGTCTTTACTGGAGGGATGCGCAACATAAGTGCGGGAGTAGTTCTAGCTACGGCCTATTTTCCAGCAGCTGTTGCTATTCCTGTTGTGCTTGGCATGCTCTTTCAACAAGTTCTTGCTTCCTTGTTTAACTCCTTTATTGAACATTACTACAGAAAAATGTAATTATTTTTATTTTTAAATAATTACGACTTTTGACAGTTCAATTATGCTAAAATATTTTCATAATAATAAAGCCCAGTGGTAATATGTCAAGCGAAAAAAAGAAATGAATTGGAAATTACTTAAGTGATACTTTCCAAATGAACACTTTTTGCGCATACCAAATAAACCTCTCATTTTTCTGCTTTTAAAAAAGAAAAAAATGGAAGTTATTTAACGGGTGAAAGGTTGTGAGTTGGTTAACTCAGTCTCTCCTTTCTGGTGGTATGTACAGCTGATTCGTGCGTAGTAGCGAATGCACGAGGCGTACTAGTTTTCTAGCGGTTAAGACGAGAGCGCGTTTATGTTGGTGCTTGGTTACTTCTTGGTATTTCTTTTGATAAAAGGCTTTATATTCAGTGTCATATTTACGTACCGCATCTGCTGCTTGTACAAGATAATACCGTAGGTATTTATTGCCGGTTCGCATCCGGCTAGTATTTTCGGCTTCAAATTCGCCAGATTGATACTGTGTCCAAACGAGTCCAGCATATTTCGCTAATGCGTGGTGGTCATCAAAACGCTTGATATCTCCAATTTCGGCGAGCAAGCCGGCTGCGTACACGGGTCCAATGCCTTTTACGGAAGTTAATGTTTGGGTGAAACCTTTCATCATACGCTCGATTTCCTTATCCAAACGTTTGACTTGGGATTCCATATGGCGAATCGTACTTAAAATCACGGATAGTGAGATGTTAACGGGATCAGCCATGGCCTTGTCTAATCGAAAGGAATTACGTGCAAGCTTTTGAAGATATTTAGCGATTTCTTCTGGCTCGGCAAAACGTTTTTTGCCTTTCTCCTGTAAGAACTCAACCAGTTCTTCTAAAGGCATCTCGGCAATGGTTTCCGGATCTAGCTCTTCAATGACAGCGAGACTGGTCGTACCGAATGTATTCGAGAACGGGTTATCTTGGCGTAGGCCACTAAACTTTAAAAACAGTTGGTTCATCATGTAGGTTTTATTACGTGCAACTTCATGCATTAGATGGAATCGGGTACGTGTTAAACGACGAAGTGCTTCATATTGTAAGGTTTCTTGCATTTCATGTGGCAGACGTCCAAAGCGTAAATGATCCGCAATTACCCAGGCGTCAATTCGATCGTTTTTCGGTAACGTATCGTACCCCTTTTTAAAGCGAGATACTTTACGTGCATTTAACATATAAACCGCTGTTTGAAACGTTGGTTCATAATTGTGCAATTGATTCTTTAAATAATGAGCAACGTGCCAGCTATACTGGTCTGTCGCTTCTAATCCAATTTTAATATGTTCGCACTGATTTTTTTCCGCTGTTCCTAAAAGCTTTTGAATTAAGGTGTTCGCACCTTCTGTATCATTGGAAACAGAAAAATCAGCGAGCGTATGTCCCTCTCCATGCATGAAATGGACATGATGGGAGCGCAAACTCACGTCGATACCGACTAGCATTTGTGACATGCCAATCACCTCCTAAGGTGGGATTAATCAAGATTGTCTCAGACCTGGGTGCCCATCAGAATCATCGATGTCTGCCTCGTTATTAGCAATCAAAGTGAAAGAAGACCAAAATGAGCGCTACACTCTCTTCTTCCTCAGCGTCGCAGCCAGTGGTTAGACCTTCCATAATGAACGATGGGTAGCAGGCTTATTAAGCAGTGCACTAAGTGCCCGCAAGGGGGAAAAGCTATTTCCTGTGTCAACCTTGTCCGTTCCATTGTCTCATGGGCACGGTCTGAGAGAAAAGTAGATTGAAATAAAAAAGGACGAAGTACTGAAATGGAGCATCCTCCAATCTTCGTCCAAACGATATGAAGTTAGGCAACTCAAATAAGCAGGTAAGCACCTGTCAGCTTTATTTAGTCATGTTAAAAATAGACTTTTCCTTTTTGGCTCCCTCGGTAAAGCAGGGGTCAAACAGGTAAAACATAAAAAGGGTGAGGGAGCCAAGAGGCGACCACTTCCTATAGGAAATCCAACAGATCCTCCAGCTGTCCGGATCAACTGGAAATTCTATCGGAAAGAGCTCTTATTACTAATATACGAGGGGGATAAGAAATGGTAAATAAAATAGAGATGATGGGGCAATTCGAGCAATATGCAAAGGATCTCATAAAAGAACACAAAATCCCTGGGGTAGGTATTGCTTTTAATCAAAACAATGAACGAATTTATGAAAAAGCCTTCGGGTATCGAAATGTGGAAAAACAGCTTCCCATCGATGCAGACACGATTTTCGGCATAGCCTCCATGACGAAGTCCTTTACGTGTGTAGCCATTATGCAGCTTCAGGAGCTTGGTAAACTGTCTGTCCATGACGAGGTGGTTAAGTATTTACCAGATTTTCGAACGCAGGACGAAGAAAAATCCAAGAGAATTACAATACATCATTTGATGACTCATACATCAGGTCTTCCGCCAATTGCAACTCATGTCTATGCAAGGAAGCGTAGTATCGATCAGGATCCATCCGCAAAGGATTATGGTCTAGACCTAGTGAATAATCCAGAACCTGCTATTGACACGTATGAGGAGTTGCTTCATTACATTGCAAAACAAGACTTCGACCTGCTTGGTGAACCAGGGGAGGAGTTCAGCTATTCCAATGACTGCTACGGAATTCTAGGAATAATTATTGATCGAGTGAGTGGTCAATCCTATGAAGATTACGTAATGGATCATATTTTAAAGCCAATCCAAATGAATAATAGCTTTTTTGATTTGGATGAATTAAAGAAGAAAGAAAATGCGACTACACTTTATATGTCACGCTACTCTGCAGAGGGGGTGGACGTATATGAGGCTCCGCTTTGGTGGGATGCACCTTCCATGAGAGCAGCAGGTTATTTAAAATCCACTATAAATGACATTCTGAAGTATCTGGCTATGTTTTTAAATGAAGGAATGGCTGGCGAGAATAGAATTCTACAACCAGAAAGTGTACAGCAGATGGTCTATCCCCATGTAGAGTTCGAAAAGGGGCGCTTTTACGGGTACGGTCTACGAATCATTCCCAATTACTTTGGGACTACCTTTATTAACCATGGTGGGGGCTTGAAGGGAGTTTCTTCGTTTATGGGAATTTTACCTGAGAAAGGAATTTCTGGAGTGCTACTAAGCAGTCTAGCAGATGTTCCATCCGACAAGCTGTTCCTTGGAGCACTTAATGGCATAGAGGGTCGGGAGCCGGCTACCAAGCATATGCATTTTCAAACACACGATGTGCCAGTAGAGAAGCTCTCCAAATATAAAGGAACCTTTATTTCTGGAGAGGGTATGAAGGTAAGAGTGGATATAGTGGATGGATGCCTAGCCATTCTAACGGCAAGTGGTCCCAATCCCTTAAAATGTGTAGAAGGCAATTTGTTTATCGGAACTTTAGAGGATCAAGAAAATCTAATTGAGTTTCTAAGTGGAGCAGACGGAAACATAAATCGTATTTTCTATAGCTCCCGTCAAATATTAAAAAGCTCGGATCAGGTGTAGTGCATAGCAGCCCATTATTCGGGGGTGACCGACCGATTATGTGGAAGAACCGACTGATAATTCGGGGTGACCGACCGATTATGTGGAAGAACCGACCGATTATTCGGGATGACCGACCGATTATGGCACAAAACCGACCGATTAGCTAAATGAACCGACAATTGGGCCAAACACTAGCAAAGTTTATCTTTCCAATTAGAAACAGACCAACGTGATTACGATAAGAAGGAGTGAAAATTAATTGAAAATAGTAGATACGCATTGTGATGCGCTTTTGAAGCTACAGCTGGCTAAGCAAGGAAGAATATACAAGGTAAATCCATTAAGCTTTGCTGATGCACCGGAGTTGGAAACGAATATGGTGCGGTTGATAGAGGGCGATGTTCTTGTGCAGTTTTTTGCAGTTTTTATATTTCCGAATGTGCCGGATGACCAGAAATGGTTATATGCCTTGGAGCAAATAGACTTGTTTTATACAGAGGTGTTGGGAAAAAATCCGAGAATGAAGCATATAAAGAAATGGGAGGATTTAAAGAATTTAAAGGATGGAGAAATTGGGGCGGTTTTGGCATTGGAGGGTGCTGATGCATTTGGAAATGATTTGATGAAGCTTCGTCAGCTTTACAGGTTAGGTGTACTATCAATAGGACTCACATGGAATAATGCTAATTTATGTGCAGACGGAGCAGGTGAGCCGAGAGGTGGAGGGCTTACGCTTTTTGGTAAGGAGGTAGTGCTTTTAAATAATGAGTATGGTGTTTTGACGGATGTCTCTCATTTAAGTGAGAAAGGATTTTGGGATGTGATGAATCTTGCGGAGTATCCTTTTGCTTCGCATTCCAATGCTGCTGCTATATGTGAGCACCCAAGGAATTTGAATGATGACCAAGTTAAAGCGATGTTTGCACGTGGTGGGCATATCCATGTAGTTTTTTACCCTCCTTTTATTAACGGGAACCAGACTGCTGAAATTCCAGAGCTTATTAAGCATATAGATCATCTTTGTTCTTTAGGTGGCGTAAAGCAAATTGGGCTTGGGTCTGATTTTGATGGAATGGACTTTTACACAAATGGCCTTTATAATTCCTCCGATTTTCCAGTCTTGATCAATGAGCTATTAAAAAGCTTTTCAGAGGATGAGGTGAAAGGGTTCGCTTACCAAAACTTCTTAAATATGCGAGCAATCCAATGAAATTTAACTTTCATATTATTTACTAAATTCAAAATTAATTGTATAATACAGGAAAATATTAAGGAGGTTTCTATGAAACCAATTATCGGTGTTTCATCTAATTTAACGGAGCTTGTACTTTCCGTCCCTACAGATAACATTCATGCGGTAACAAGATTTGGAGGTGTTCCAATCGTATTGCCGAATATGGAGACTGAATTGATAGATTCTATTGCAAACTTAATAGATGGTTTACTTTTAACAGGTGGAGGAGATATTGACCCGACACTTTTCGGCGAAGAACCACATAGAAGTCTCGGAAGTATTGTCCCAGAACGAGATGAATTTGAAGTTGAGCTTATTAAAAAAATGCTGGAGCAAAATAAACCAATTTTAGGACTATGCCGAGGTGCTCAAATTATGAGTATTGCAGCTGGTGGAGATATGTATCAGGATATTTATGGTCAAATCGAAACAACCTTACTTCAGCATGATCAAAAAGCTCCGCGTACTCATGCTTCTCATTTTGTGCAGCTAGTAGAAGGAACTGTGTTAAAGCATATTATTGGAAAGGACCGCATTAAAGTAAATAGCTTTCATCACCAGGCGGTGCGCAAAATTCCACAGGGCTATCAAATTTCGGGTATTGCAAGTGATGGAATAATTGAAGCATTTGAAAGTCAACATCATTCCTTTGTTATTGGTATTCAATGGCATCCAGAGTGCTTAGTCACAACCGGAGATGATTCATCCGAGGCAATATTTAAAGGATTTATTGAAGCATGTAAAAATTCAAGTAAACGACTGTCTTTTCAATAGGCGGTCGTTTTTATTTTGCTCAAAAGCTTAAATCTCATTCATGATTTTGATTCGTTTGGGAAAACTAATGAAAGAATTAAAAAGGAGGTAAAACATTCATGCGCTTGCTTATTAAAATAATGTCTGTCGGCTTTCTATGTCTATTTTTTGCCTCCGAGGCTTCGGCTGCCGAAGAGCTTACGCGCGAGCAAATTCTAGATAAGCGGATGGAATACTATATAAAGTACTCCACGGATACATTACCATGGTATTACTTGGCTGCAGTGGACCAATATGAGCGGAATATACAGGAGGTAAGGAAAGATTTGCCTGGGCGAGATGGTGTTGTTGCCGTACAATTTACGGATGATTTTTGGGTAGGGCCGCTTAATCCGCTTGGAGACGACACTAATCTGACAACCATTTCTTATTTTGAAGGTCAAGGAAGAGATGGCGATAATGATGGAATTGCGGATCGCCAAAATGATGAGGATGTCATGTTCACGCTTGTCCAATATTTAAGCCCCCAAGTTCATTCAGAGAAGGATTTTGAAAAGGCTTTAAAGCGATATTATGACAAAGATCTAACGGTGAAACAAATATTGACGAATGCAAAGATTTATAAGACCTATGAGGTATTAAATCTGGATAAGCGGGCGTTTGTGCTTGCCATCAGCCACAATTATAGTTATCGCAGTACTTGGGGAGATAAGCGCGGCTGGGGTGGACGACGAATGCATGAGGGCACTGATCTTTTTGCCTATAGCGGTGTTCCAGTAAAATCGGCAACATACGGTATAGTGGAAACCAAGGGCTGGAATGACTACGGTGGCTGGCGAATTGGTATTAGAGATGTGAATAATACGTATCATTATTATGCTCATCTTTCAGGGTTTGCTAAAGGAATTGAGGAAGGGAAAATTGTTGAACCTGGTACAGTCATTGGTTACGTAGGCAGCTCTGGATATGGAAAAAAAGGGACTGCTGGTAAGTTTGCTCCACATCTTCATTATGGAATGTACAAATACAATGGTCGCACGGAATGGGCATATGATCCTTTTCCTTTGTTACAAAAATGGGAAAGGGAAGAGAAAACTCGCTATAAGTTAAATCCAGCAGCTAGGTAGTTGCTGGATTTTTTTATGCAATGAAGAGTACATATATCCAATAAATATGCTTGAACAAGACGAAGGCATATAGGAATAGTGCTCCCGCTATAAGTAACTGTAAAAAGGCATTTGGCTTTAATTTTGTAATTATCAATATGAATAAAATCGGTAAGATAATTTTAATCGAAAAAAAACCAAGGATGCTCGTTTCATACATATAACGCATCAGTGGATTGGCTTCTTCTATATATCCGTTGCTTAAACCAAAATGGGTGATAAAGCTATCACAAATAGCTAACAATAAAAGAAGTATGGCTGTGTAATGCCATCTATTTTGTTCTGTAGCTTTACTTTTAATTTTTGTGTCCATAAGACCAGCTTCCTTTCTTTAGTTAACTGATATCAGTATGAGGACGTTCGAATCTTATTAACCCTTTTTATGGAATAAAATTTAAGAAATACAAATAATGTTAACTATTTTAAAAAATAAAAAATTAAAAATATGACTTATAAAATAATAATTTGTTATTTCTTGTAGAATTAGCAAATAAAATAGAAGGACTATAGAATCATAAACTGATATTCAATAAACTAAATTTTCTTGAAATTAAATAGACTGATAGATAGAATTGAAAATAATATGTATATCTTTGGAAAATATTGTGGCTGAATGAAATGGTTTAGCAGCAAAATATTTTAAAAAGATTTATATAAAAATAGGGGGAATCGGAAGCTTATGAAAAAATTAGTTGTGGCAATCGTATTAGTAATATCACTTCTTTCGAATTCGTTTGTGGGGGCAGCTTATGCATCTCCACTTGAAACGGTTGAAAAGGCTCAGATCCAAATAGAAAATGCGAAAAAGACTTCTATTAAATCTCCTTTTTTAAGTTCAATCATTGATCAAACTGTCGCTAAATTATTTATGGCGATGCTTTATGTAGTGCCGCCCGCTTCAAAGGTGAAGGAAAGTGATGAAAAAGTGATCAAGGTGGTTCGTGCCACTTATGAAAAGCTAACAGCAAAACAGAAGAAGCTAGTAGATATAACTAGATTAGTGGATGCAGAGAATGCTTTAATCGCATTAAAAGCAGCTAAGGAAGATAAGAAAATTGCTGCAAAAGTTGTAGAGCTAATCGATCAAATTAATAAAGAGTCTAGTGCAAAACAGTATAAACAAGCAGTTACCGTTGCACTAACTGAATATAATAAACTAACGGACAAGCAGAAGGCATTGGTTACTAATTCGGCTAAGCTGACGAAAGAAGCAGCTGATTTAAAAGCTGCTGAACAAGAGGCTGCAAAAATTACACCGTCAGCAATTGGAGAACTAGTTGAAGGAGATATTTTAGTTAATAAAATTTCTGCTTTAATTGGCGAGGATTATACGGTGACTTTATTGTCTACACCTGAAGGAATGGTTGTAGATGGGAAAATTGTACAGCCTGAAATTGGGCAAGCGGATAAGTCAGGGACAGTGGTAATGCTACTTACAAGAACAGACGGAACAAAGGTAGAGCATTCTATAGAGCTTACGGTTAAAGCTAAAGTCAATTTGGACAAAGGACTTTCACAAATTAGCTTATTCAAGGACAGTACCTCATCTAAGATTGACTTTACGACCATTTCGAATTTTGCTTTAAAAAATAAAGAAACGAACAAAGTTTATAACGTAGGAACTACACCGAACAACCAAAAGAATGTGTATCAGATGAAGGATCTTCCGACTGGATCGTATACGATTGAGTTTAACGCACCAGATGTGTTCCAAGTCCATAGCATTCAACTTGGGGATTCATATAAGGAAACGATTTATGATCCTGCTAGTAATCCTCTAGTCATTACGAAGGATAAAACAACCTATGTGAAAATCATTTTAAAGTCGGAAATCACTTTACAGGAAATTAAACCGTTGGAAAACTTAACAGTACCTTACGATATTTCTTATGATGATTTTGTAGCTGCACTACCAAAGCAAGGTAAAATTGTAGATTCAAGAGGACAGGAGCACACCGTTCCATTGAAATGGGATGTGCGCCCATTCCAGTTTGAAAATTACACGAAGCCAGGAACTAGAACTTTATCTAGTGAATTCTTTAATTTACCTTTAGAGGTATCTAATAGTACGCCAGCACAACGTCTGGAAATGACTATTCAAGTCATATTTCCAGAGCCAGAAAAAAGCAACTCGCATATTAGCTTATACAAAGATAGTACATCCTCTATGAATAAAATTGATTTTACAAACATTAGTAATTTTAGCTTGAAAAACAAAAAGACAAATAAAGTGTATCAAGTAGGCACTACACCGAGTAATCAAAAACATGTGTATCAAATGAAGGATATTCCTGAAGGTTCTTATACTATTCATTTTGATACATCGGATTCGATGAGTGTAAGTCATATTGAGCTTGGGGAAGCCTATAAAGAAACAATTTACAACGCAGATACTAATCCATTGGTGATTACGAAAGGGAAAACTGCATATGTGAAAATTGTTGTATCGTCTGAGGTAACTCTCGAAACCATTAGTCCATTAGAGACTTTAACCGTTCCTGCAGATATTACGTATGATGATTTCCTAGCTCAATTGCCGAAGCAAACAACTATTATTGATTCGGATGGGGAAGTGCATACAGTAGCGATTACATGGGATGTGCGTCCATTCCAGTTCACTAGCTACAAAAAGCCTGGAACCGTTTCGTTAACTAGCCAGTTCTTTAAGCTGCCAATTGAAGTGTCTAACAGCACTCCAGCCCAACGCTTAGAGGTAGGCTTGCAAGTGGTTTTCGCGGCACCGGATGCACCTGACGCAGTAGAGGAAGAGGAACTATAATATAATTTGAATGAAAGAATCTCTTTAGGGCCACGTGGTCTTAAAGAGATTTTTTATTATTTGGAGGTAAAGGAGTGATTTTATTAGAATAGGGAAGCTTCATTAATGGAAGAAGTGTTAGTTACTTAAAGAAAGTAAGGTTATTATGCTAGTTATTGGGTATTTTAATAAGGTATATTTAATTGGACAAAATACATAGAACAATGGAGGCAGAAGATGGCGAAGATGAATAAAGGAATTATAACGGCGTTATCAGCAATTGGATTGGCTCAAGGATTAAAGGTGTTTACCCATAAAAAAATTACTGGCGAATGGGATTTAAAACAAGCATTTACAACTGGTGGAATGCCAAGCTCTCATTCAGCAGGTGTAGCAGCTCTAGCTTCATATGTAGCAGCAAACAGAGGCACACGCCACACGGAAACAGCATTAGCAGTTGTGTTTGGAGCAATTGTTATGTACGATGCACAAGGTATTAGACGACATACTGGAGAAATCGCTCAGCTAGTGAACGATTTAGAGGAAAACGTTGTAGCTCTATCTGGAAATTTCCCTAGCTTTGAGGTTGTAAAAAGAGAAGAGGAACTAAAGGAATTACTAGGCCACCAACCAGTAGAGGTACTAGCTGGAGCAGCACTAGGCACAGTGTTTGGAATACTTTGCGCCAGACTTGAAGATCGATAACGTGGGACGAGTGTGGATGAGATGTTATTTCAGAGGAAATAAAAAAGGCCATGGCGATCAGTTAAATCGCTTTGGCCTTTAGTGTTTTAGTTGACTGCGTAATTTTTTGTTTCACCATCATCATATTGGATGTCTAGGTTAAACGCAGTGAAGTCTTCTACTTCAAATGCTTTTGAAACCTCTTCTACTACATCCTCCGTATTCATTTCTTTCGTTAAATTTAGGTCTTTAAAGATAGGATCAAGTGTTTCAGCTGCTCCTTCACCTTCTGCGTTTACAGCCGTGTGCATATTTTTATAAACTGCTGAAGATGAGTCCAATTTATACTCTACAATGACAGCATCTTCGTTGTCTGGAGTATCGATAATTAAAGTGAATTCCTGGAAGCCATAGTCTGTTTCAGGATTAGTAACAACTTGTGCAGAATCATCAACTGGGTTTGGCTCAACTACGTCGGATTTCAATACATTTTCATCATTCTCATCGTTATTATCATTGCAAGCTCCTAATAAGAATGTAGTTGAAAGAATGGATGTAATTATTAACGCTCTTTTTTTATTTATCATCATGTTGCTCCTTCCTTGATGTTCTCGTACTTACTCTTTTAATATCCAAATATAATATACGTTAAACAAATATTTTCCTAAAAGTGGGATAATACTACTTTTAATAGCTAGGATGGAACCAATAGATTATTATCATTATCATTATTACAGGTGCCTGGCACCTGTAATAATGAACACCTGTAATAATGATGTTGATGTGTAATAGTGGTTTAATGGGTAGCTTATAGGGTATGGAGAATGATGAAAGGGTAGGGTGATTTTTGTGACGAGTTATAAGGAAATTACGAGTGTTGATGAATGGAAAGATGTATTAAAGCTTTCTGATGCCCAGAAGATTTTGGTTTTAAAACACAGTACTACTTGCCCAATTAGTGCGAGGGCTTTTCGAGAATTTGAATCATTTGACACGCCATTAGAGAAGTATTTAGTTAAGGTGAGGGAGAGCAGACCGGTTTCAAATGAAATGGAGAGTGATTTGGGCGTTAAGCATGAGTCGCCACAGGTCTTTTTAGTCGGAGACGGGAAAGCTGTTTGGAATGCATCTCATCATCAGATCAATCGAACAGAGCTAGCAATCGCCACTAAATCTTCTTAAAAGGTGTGTAATTAAATGAATGAAATTTTAACTGTGAGTGAGTACCTTGTAAAAAATGCAGAAACAATTGGAGAAGAGCTAACCAAACGTGTTGTTGCGGAAGCACAAAGCATGGATGAAAATATAAATATTGAACCATATATAACAACAAAAAAAAGAAATCAAGAACTTATATCCATTTTAGGAGCAGCGCTTAATAAACCTAAAAATATCGCTGAAGAGGAATTAGCTCATTGGATCAATGAAGTACGAAGTGATGAAATCGCTAATTTTTCAAGCTTTTCTGCCCATATCGCGACTACTGTTAAAAGTAGAACCATTTTTTTAGAATATCTGAATGAAATTTGTTTGTCGTTACATGTAACCTCAGAAAGCATTGTAAGCATCAACAGTCAAATTAGTTACTTGTTTGATGTATGGATGGTTAATAAAATGCATGTCTATGAGGACCATAGGGAGCAAATGATCATAGAGCATCAAAGAGCAATCAACGATTTGAGCGCTCCGATCGTACCAATTCAACATGGAGTAGCAGTTCTTCCTCTTGTTGGGTCTATAGATTATATTAGAGTACAGCATTTGTTGACCTATGTATTGCCTACCATTCCTGACATGGACATTGATTTTTTAATCATTGATTTTTCAGGTATTCTAACAATTGACGAGGAAATTGCTCAGCATATTTTCACCATTCATAATGTATTAGAGCTGCTTGGCATTCATGTGTTGTTCACCGGCATCCGACCTAATCTTTCCATGGTTATTGTCAAAGCAGGAATCGATTTTAGTTCCTTCCAAACCTTTGGTAGTGTAAAGCAAGCGATAGAAAGTATAAATAATAAGTAAGTCGTACTATAACTTTAGCTTCTTTCATAGAGCTGTGGTGGCATAGAGCTACTACAGTTTTTATTTATGCAAAAATAGGATTGTAGAAAAAAGTACAAAGGAATTTCTCAAATAAAATAGCGCATAGCGAGCGAAATGGAATCTTCGCGAGCTTAATGATGATTAGAATAGCTATTTTTTCTTTCATTAGTAAAAGTGCAAGTGAAATTTCATAAATCAGAGGACCTAAAAATAGGAAGTATATAGGATATTTGATTTGCATGTGTCAGGCTGATTATTCCCCTTTTGATAAATTCTTTAGTTTAGAAGAATCGTAGGAGGGGTAGATGGAGGTTGGGAACATTTATAAAACAAAGGAGGACATGGAATGTTTGATGAATTATATTGGAGGAACACCCTTCACTTTTTACCAGAGCTTTTATTAGCATTATTGGTCTTATTAATAGGTTTTTTTGTAGCTAAGCTACTAGAAAATGCTACCTTTAAGCTTTTAAGGAAGTACCGTGTCAATGAAAGACTTGGCAATATTAAGGGTGAGTGGTCAGTAGAGAAAATTCTTAGTAAGGTAGTTTTCTTTATTGTATTAATCTTTGCATTTATCCTGTTCTTTTCTATTTTAAATATGGGTAATTTAGTATCTCCATTTGTCTCTATGTATTCAGGGATTACAGGTGGTGTGCTAAACATTTTGAAAGCTGGTCTCATCTTATTGTTTGCATGGGTTCTAGCTACGCTTGTTAAAAAAGTTATTAAGATGACTGGAAATAGATTTAGTCTAAATAAATACATTATGAAAACCGGAGGAGACCCTTCCAAGGTAGACCAAGTTAAATGGACAGATACTGCTGCAAATGTGGCATATTATTTAATCTTCCTTTTGTTCATTCCGGCAGTACTAAACGCGCTTGGAATTGATGGATTAAGTGGACCTTTGGAAGTTATGCTTGCTAGCTTCTTTAATTTCATACCTAAGCTAGTGTCAGCTGCAATCGTGTTTGCAATCGGTTGGTTTGTAGCTAAGCTTGTACGTACATTAGTAGAGAAGTTTCTACAGGCTGCAGGAGCAGATAAGCTTGCAGATAAAATGAAGCTTTCTAGTTTCATCGAAGGTACGAGTCTTTCTAAGATTGTAGGAATCGTTGTATTTGTATTAATCATTATTCCGGTTTCCATTACTGCATTGGAAATTTTAGATTTACAAGGCATTTCACAACCAGCAATTGCAATGTTAAATAATATTCTAGCAATGCTGCCTAAGATTTTCGTAGCAATAGTACTAGTGCTTGTAGGTATTGTTGTTGCTAAGTGGGTCAAAGATGTGGTTGTTACTTTACTACAAAACCTTGGCATCAACTCGATATTTGGTAAAATGGGCTTCGCTTCCACTGGAGGATCCGCTCCTTCCTTTGCAGCAATAATTGGTACTATCGTTCAAGTGTTTATTATTTTATTGTTTGTAGTGGAAGCTCTACAAGTGTTAGAACTAGAGTTTATGGTTACTCTTGGAACAGCGATATTTGCTTATTTACCACATGTCCTTGCGGCAGTTGTTATATTGGCAGTAGGATTTTGGTTAGCAAGTTTAGTAGAGAAATTAGTAGGAAGCGTTATGAAGCATTCATCAGGTACTCCGCATTTCCTACGTTACGTTGCTAAGTACGCTATCTTAGCCTTTGCATTTTTCATGGCATTAAGTCAGTTAGGTATTGCAGCAGCAATCATTAACTCTGCATTTATCCTAATCTTAGGTGGAGTTGCTTTAGCGTTCGGTCTAGCGTTTGGTTTAGGTGGACGTGAGCACGCAGCTCGTTATTTAAGTAAAATGGAAAAAAGTATTGAGGATGCAGACGTTTCAAAGGAAAGATATAAAGCGGAAGCTAAGGGAATGAAAGAATCATTTAAAGAAAATTTCCGTGATCCTTCAGAAGCAGAAAAAAGTTTAAGAAGAGGAAAAGGGCCACATATCGATGAGGTTAAACCAGTCGGAGACTTCGAACCACAAAATGGTGTAGATACTCCTACAGAAAACCCTATGGATGCAGCTCATGAAGAGGATTCACCGAGCACTGGATATAACATCCCGTCAACAGATGATTTACATCCATATGATGATCTTCCTTCAAATGACGACGATAACAGAAATAAATAATACACAGACACCCTAGCATGCAATTGCTAGGGTGTTTTTACGTTACTAAGGTAAGAGAATTGATTACAGAAAGATTGCAGGTGCCAGGCACCTGCAATCTTTCTGTAATTTTAAAAAATTTAAACGGCGTTCAATTTTTAGTTTTATTTTGTTTGTTTGGATTGTATAATTGTTAATAGTAACAATTTTCTGAATTAAGTAAGGAGGGGATGTTGGTGAAGGCTGCGTTTTTGACAGAGGAGCATGAGCTATTTCGGAAGTCTTTAAGGAGAATGCTAGATAAGGAGGCATATCCTTTTTACGAGGAGTGGGAGACGAAGCGGGAGATTCCTCGTTCGTTTTGGTTGAAGATGGGGGAGAACGGCTTTTTGTGTCCATGGGTTGATGAGGCGTATGGAGGTTTAGGGTTAGATTTCTCGTATTCTATGGTTCTAACGGAGGAGTTGGAGCGTGTTGGTCAAGGGTTGGCAAGTGGTATGTGTCTTCACTCGGATATTGTAAGCCCTTACATTGCGGAGCTTGGGACAGAGGAACAAAAGCAAAGGTGGCTGCCACGTTGCGTTACTGGGGAGCTTATCAATGCTATTGGAATGACGGAACCGGGTGCAGGATCTGATTTGGCGGGTATTAAAACAACAGCTCGTCGCGATGGTGACTATTATATTTTAAATGGAGAAAAGACGTTTATAACGAATGGGACGATTGCTGACTTTGCAATTATCGTTTGTAAGACGGACCCTTCCGCACAGCCCGCGCATAGAGGCATCAGCTTGCTTGTCGTGGAAAAAGACATGGAAGGATTCAAGCATGGGAAGAAGCTCGATAAAATCGGTATTCATAGCGGTGATACTGGTGAGTTGATATTTGAGGACGTTCGAGTCCCAGTAGACAATTTATTAGGGGAGGAAGGCAAAGGTTTTTATTATTTAATGCAAAACCTTCAGCAGGAACGACTAATTGTAGCTATTCAATGTCAGGTAGAAGCGGAGGAAATGCTTCGAATCACACTAGATTACATAAAGAATAGAAAAGCATTTGGTCAGTCTATCAGTAAGTTTCAAAATACCCAGTTTAAAATAGCTGAAATGGCAACGGAAATTGATATCGGGAGAACTTATATTAACTCATTAACTGCTCGTCACATCGCTGGAGAGGATTTAGTGAAGGAAGTGGCGATGGCCAAATGGTGGATTAGTGAAATGGCGAAGCGAGTGGCTGCAGAATGCTTACATTTGCATGGAGGATATGGGTATATGGAAGAGTACGAGATTGCTAGAAGATATCGGGATATTCCCGTAGCTAGTATTTACGCAGGTACCACTGAGATTATGAAGATGATTATTGCTAAAAAGCTAGATTTGTAAATGCGCAAGGAGGTAATCCTTTTGGCAATCTCACCAAATAAAATTAGGAAAAAGAAAGAGGAAATTATACTTTCTGCAGTGAGGATCATGAATGAAAAGGGACATCAGCGAGCGACGATGGAAGAAATCGCAGCAGAGCTTCAAATGACGAAGGGGTCACTCTACTATTATTTTAGGAATAAGGAGGATTTGATCTTCCGATGTCATGAGCTTGTACTTGAGCAGGCAATTGACGAGCTTCGCGAGGCTTTTCATTCCAACGTTTCCAACGAAGTAAGGCTTCGCCAAATGATTGCTATTCATGTGAAATATGCAGTAAAGGAAAAGGAATCCTTTAACATGATTATTAAGCCGGATGAAACATTTTCAACGGATCACCTTCATCCCATCTTAAAGAAAAGAAATGAGTACGAGGGCTGGTTCGACCGAGTAATTCTTGCTGGTATAGAATGTGGAGATTTCAATATTAATGAACCTAAAATTGTACGAATGATGCTATTGGGTGCTCTAAATTGGATTCAGCAATGGTATAAGAAGGCTGGAGATAAATCTCTAGAAGAATTGCAACAAATTTATAGTGATTATTTATTGAAGGTAATGAAGTGAGTTTAATCAATTAAAAAGGAGATTGGTTATTATGTTAATTACTGAACAATTGGCATCACATGTAAAAGAGCGACCTAATCACATTATTACGCAATTCAATGGAAGAGAGATTACTTATTCCGCATTTTATGAAAAAGCAAAACGGCTTGCTGGCTTTTTTCAAGCAAAGGGCTATAAACAAGAGGATGTTATCGCCCTATATTTAAATAACTCGGATTACTTTTTAATCTGTTATTATGCATGTCAGCTCGGTGGTTTTACAGTTATGCCGGTTAATACAAAGCTTGCTGCACCTGAAATTGAATATATATTCAAGCATTCGGAGGCGAAGACACTCGTTTATGATGTTCGATTGGAACCTGTATTGCATGAAATACCGGAGACATTTGAAGGATTTTTACACACCATACAGGTTGGTGGGGATAATACACTAGAGGCTATATTTGCAGATTCAAGCTTAGTTATGAATGAAGTCGCTATAAATGAACAACAGACAAGTGTCATTTTTTATACGTCTGGCACAACTGGGAAGCCAAAAGGGGTCATGCTTTCTGCTCAAAATGTATATGCGACCG
Source organism: Psychrobacillus sp. FSL K6-4046 (assembly GCF_038624605.1). Lineage (NCBI taxonomy): Bacteria > Bacillati > Bacillota > Bacilli > Caryophanales > Bacillaceae > Psychrobacillus > Psychrobacillus sp. FSL K6-4046. The sequence goes on along the minus strand of NZ_CP152020.1, from coordinate 3,034,217 downwards.
CACAAATATGGGGAGAAGCAATGGATCTGAATGAAAGGGATCGAATGCAGATTGTTGCACCGCTATTTCATTGCGCAGCGAGTCATGTCTTTAGCATTCCAGTAATTTATGCGGGAGGGACAATTGTCATAGAGGAGGCATTTTCTCCGGAGCAGGCGTTGACTACAATGGAGCAAGAGAAAGTTACTATATTTTTTGGAGTACCTGCGATGTACAGTATTTTACTGAACACGTCAAAAATTAAACAAATAGAGCTTCCAAGTTTGAGACTATTGACTTATGGTGCTGCTCCAATGCCTTATGAGCTCGTTCGAAAGGTGAAATCTTTATTGCCAAATGTAAAGGTTCAAAATCTCTACGGGCAAACAGAGAATTCTCCGGCAGCAACAACCTTAAAGGACCATTTTGCACTGGATAAGGTCGGGTCTGTAGGAGAAGCACTACCGAAGACAGAAGTTCAAGTGGTTGATGAGTTTGGAGATCCGTTACCACATGGCCAGGTAGGAGAAATTGTCGTGAAGGGTCCTCAGGTGATGAAAGGTTATTTAAAGAACGAGGAGGAAACGAATCGGGCAATCCAAAATGGTTGGTTATATAGCGGGGATTTAGGTAGGTTTGATGAAGATGGCCTGCTTTATATTGTTGATCGAAAGAAGGATATGATTATCCGAGGCGGAGAGAATGTTTATCCCGTGGAGGTGGAAGAAGTTCTCTATCAAGTTCCCGAGCTGCTAGAGGCGGCAGTTGTTGGAGTCCCTCACACAGTGTATGGGGAAGTGCCTAAGGCGTTTGTTGTTTTAAAAGATGGAAATGAGATAACGGAGGAAGAAATATTGGCATTTTGTTCTAAACGCTTGGCAAAATTTAAAATGCCAGTAGAGGTCGACTTTATGGAAAGCCTTCCTAGAAATGCGAGTGGAAAGGTTTTAAAGAATTCTCTTCGAAACAGTTAGGAGGAATAGTGGATGAAAACAGTTTATTTAATAGACGGAGCAAGGACAGCATTTACGAGCTTTGGAGGATCCTTTGCTCAAGTTAAAGCAGATGACTTAGGTGCAGCAACAGCAAGAGAAGCAATGAAACGATCTGGAGTCGGGCCGGATCAAATCGATCATGTCATATATGGAAACGTCATTCATTCTAGTACGAACGCAGCTTTCCTTTCACGTCATATCGGATTAAAGGCGGGTATACCAGTAGAGGTTCCAGCGATGAATGTGAATCGCTTATGTGGCTCCGGCTGTCAATCAATTGTATCGGGTGCTCAAATGATCTTGTTAGGCGAAGCGAATATTGTTCTCGCAGGTGGTGCTGAAAATATGTCGATGTCTCCCTATGCAAATTTTACTGCTAGATTTGGTGGTAGTAAGATGGGGACAATGAAGTATGAGGATATGGTGCTTAGCACGTTAACGGATGAGTATATAGGAAGTGGCATGGGGATGACTGCTGAGAAGCTAGCAGAGCAATATAGCTCATCTCGAGAAGAGCAGGACGAGTTTGCCTTACTTAGCCAAAAACGAGCAGCTCATGCACAGGAATCGGGCAGATTTGCAGAGGAAATAGTAGCTGTAGAGGTTCCTTCTAGGAAGGGAACTATAATGGTGGATCAGGATGAGCATATTAAGGGTGAAGTTACTCAGGAAAAACTGGCATCCCTTAAGCCTTCCTTTATGCAAAATGGAACCGTGACGGCGGGTAATGCTAGTGGTATTAATGATGGAGCGGCTTCGGTTATTATAGCAAGCGGTGAGGCCGTGGAGAAGCATGAGCTTAAGCCTTTAGCTAAGATTATCTCGTGGGGGATAGCGGGCGTTGATCCGTCCATTATGGGGATTGGTCCCGTACCGGCAATTAAACAAGCACTTGCTCGTGCAGAAATGACGTTAGAGGAAATAGATTTAATAGAAGTAAATGAAGCCTTTGCCTCTCAGTATTTAGCGGTAGAAAAGGAGTTAGGATTAGATAGAGACAAAACAAATGTCAATGGAGGAGCAATTGCACTAGGTCACCCAGTTGGGGCAAGTGGTACTCGTGTCTTCCTTTCTTTAGCATATGAGCTTAAGAGAAGAGGGTTAAAATATGGAGTCGCAAGTCTTTGTATTGGTGGTGGCCAGGGAATTGCCGTCATTATAGAGAATGTAAATTAATTTAGTATAGGACTTTTACTTTTTTTAAAGTAGAAGTCTTTTTTAGAGCTATTTAATTGGATTATTAGAGGTAGACGTTTTACATATGATTTTATTGATGGATAGTGTTCGTCTATTATTTAAGTAGTTATTTATACTCGGGAGCAATCAATTTTACTTTTAAACCATAATTTACATGTTTCTCTAGATAACTAATGGAATAGGAAGTATAATGTTATTATTAGATAATATTCTGATAATTGAAGCTAGATATGTGTCAAAAAGAATAATGAGGGAATAAGGATTACAAAGAACATCTAAGAGTTTTTAGGAGGTTATCATGATGAAAATTGGTGTATTAGGTGCAGGTACCATGGGAAATGGCATTGCACAAGTAATGGCTTCAGCGGGACATGAGGTCACGCTTTGTGATATTGATAACGAGATACTAAGAACAGCGGCATCTACAATCGATGCTAATTTATGGAGGCTTTATAAAAAGGAAAATAAAGAGTTTAGTGAGATTGGGCGGGTACTAAGCAGAATTACGCTCACTACTGATAAAACCAAACTAGCAGGACTTGATATAGTAATAGAGGCTATATTAGAAAATCGTGATATTAAGAAAAGAGTCTTTGCTGAACTGGATGCAATTTGTGACCCAAAAACCATTTTAGCTTCCAATACCTCTGGTTTAAGTATTACGGAAATAGGATCCGCAACTGGGAGACCTGACCGTGTCATTGGGATGCATTTCTTTAATCCTGTGCCAGTCATGAAATTAGTAGAAATCATAAAAGGCTCTGAAACTAGTGATGAAACATATGATACCGTAAAAAAACTAGTAGAAGACAGCGGAAAAGAAAGCATTACTATATTAGATGCTCCGTTATTCGTCGTAAATCGTATATTAGTTCCAATGATCAATGAAGCTATCTTCGTTCTAGGAGAAGGCATCGCTTCTGCTGAAGATATAGATAAAGGGATGGTGTTAGGAACAAACCAACCAATTGGTCCACTAGCGCTAGCGGATCTTATCGGATTGGACACACTTTTATCAGTAGCAGAGACATTATTTGAAGAAACTGGAGACACCAAATATCGAGTTGCCCCCCTATTAAGAAAATATGTTAGAGCCGGTAAGCTAGGTCGAAAAACGGGCAGAGGCTTCTATACGTATTAAAATACAAAACCACATCCACCATGGATTGTGGTTTTTTTATGTGCAAAACGTAAATCCACCGTGTATATTTCACGGATAAAAAGGCTTAGAGTTATTTACAACTCTAAGCCTTTTCTACCTTCCTTAAATAGCGACTCCGTTAGCACCACAAAATGAAATTTTTAAAATACCTATTTTGGGCTTACTCAAACAATTGGATATTCGGTTCTTGTTTTAGAACATGAACAATCATTGAGTGCAGCTGCCCACGGTGATGAAACAGGTGAGCTTGAGTATCTAATAGCCATTCATAACGTGAATGAACTACTCCAAAAAATGAAGTCGTTTCCTGTAACAGCTCATCTTCCCGTAATCCTGCTATGCCGTTTTTTAGATAGTTATAATTGTTAATTAGAGCATCAGCTATTGCCTTCCGATTCGTTTCCGGCTCAGCTTCCTCATAGAAACGGTCCATCTCCTCCTCCGAAGCTCCAGCTCCAATCAGATAGTCGGCTTTACATATAACTGACATGTGCGATAGTAGCTCTCCAATCGACCATTTTCCTTCAGTTGGTTTAATATTTAAATCTTCATCGCTCAAAGTCTCTATCAACTTAATAATAGAGTTAACCGCCAAATCCATCTCTTTAAAAACACCTTTACAGTAAACGTTCATACCGTATTCCCCTTTTGTAAAAAGCTTTCTACTCGCTTCTTGTTGGATAACAATGTATTCAACAAGAAATTATATTATTCCTTCTGCTCCATTACATCTTGTTATATTTAACTTATTTTGATTGTTGTTTTTATATTTTTGTGCGAAAAAATGTTTCGGATGCCAAGTATGTTACAGGTGCCAGGCACCTGTAACATACTTGGCACCTGTAACAAACTGGGCCCATATAACACAGCATCTGAACAAATAAAAATGGTATTTATAATGATGTTTTTAATGTTTTCTGTAATGTTTTTGTAATGGAATGGAGAGTTGGAGAAAATTTTTGATGGAAGTTATTATGAGTTCAAGTATCTTCGAACTAAGATATTTGATAGATGCTATGTTACAAAAAATGGGTCAAAATAATTGGTTTATGTTAAGAATGATAAATTATTGATATTTTAGTTTGAATAATAAATTATCTAGAGTAAAAATATATTATTAAATTTAAAATATTAAATTAACGGGACAAAAGTCTATGAGCGTTTAGTTCTAAGGTTATTTTTTGATTTTTTTGGATGCTTTGACTACTTAGTTTGAGAATGTTATTTATTATATTAGGCAATGGACTTAAACTCCTTTTAATCTCTAAAAAAAATATAAGGTAAGAGGTTTAGAGATTACCAAATAGGGGGATATGGCTATAGTAAATGGTTTTTTTAGTAAATTAAATAGTTAGAAGTATATTAAAAGTAAAAAATATCCATTAACAAATATTTTCTGTAAAATATTTGTAATGTATTTGGTAAAAGAAGTAAAGTGTATTGGAAGTATCTGTGAAGGAACGGCAAGTTCATCTTGTAGTTAGCTCTCACAGTTATTTTATAAATTCATCAAAATACTAAACAAAAGGGAGATGTATGAAATGTCAGGAATTATTCGCGTAACACCAGCTGAGTTGGATGCAATGGCATCACGTTACAGTCATGAGTCAAGTGAGGTTGCTTCTCAAATCGGTCGTTTGGACGGTATGATCGGTGAATTGCAATCTATGTGGGAAGGTGCTTCTAGTGCAGCCTTTGCTGAACAATATGAAAGACTTAAGCCACATTTCAATGATATGCGTGAGCTATTAAGCGAAGTTAGCGTACAGTTAAGCCGCACTGGTCAAGCTCTACAAGATGCAGATCAACAAATTGCAAGCCAAATCAGAGGGTAACTTGGAGTATTGTTCAGGATGCAATATATAGAGCGTCATTCCATATTGGAAGGCGCTTTTCCTTCATTTTCAACTATTTTAAGCAAGCTTACACTCTTTAGGAGAGGTGTTACATTTTGTATATAGAAATTACAGTTGACCTTTCAAAGTATAACGGGAAAGTTATTGACCTCCGACTATCTGATTACTACACGATGAAAAAGATGATTGATATTGCGTGGCAGGCCGCTTCCATTTCCAACCCAAAGCGTGAGGGTCATTGGATACGCGTGGTAAACAAGGATAAATTATTCCCTGGGCATTTAACAATGTCTGAATGCGGCATTACGACCGGCGACCGAATTGAAATCATTTGAAGGAGAAATGGACATGGCCCCTAAACAGAAAGATATGAGCAAAACAAAAACCAAACTTAAAGATAGACCATATACATATTTGAAAAATCGTACGGGTGCGGAAATTAATGAGGAAGCCAATAAAACCACCTTTGTATTTCAAAAGGAAAGAGTTGCTTTTAAGCGTACCGAGGAAATAATCTTCCTAAAAGAAGTTAACCCAAAGATCTCTAAGGAGATTGTTATTACTGACGACGAATTAATCGTTCAAGCCGAGATTCCAAAAGACCATATGCGTTTTAGAGACATTCATCGAGAAGAAGAAAAATCTAGGTGGATGCTAGGTTATCAGCTAGTAGAAAAGGTTTACTCTCACCCTTATCCCCGACTAAACCTAATAGTATGCCCGGAAAATATAATCTTTAGCAAGGCTTTGGATCCAATGTTTCTTTACTATGGTGTATTAGGAAGTTTACCTCCGTATGAAACAGATGAAGATAGGCTCTGGCTTGAAACAAAAGCAGTGGTAGCAGCAGCCATAGACAATTCATTCACCTTTGAAGAGTACTTAAAGTACTCCGAAATATTAGAGCTCAAGGAAGTTGGAGCTACCATCATGGGTATGAAGGATAACCAAGCTCTATTGGACTATATTACAGAAAAAATGGAACAGCTTGAAATCGTAGAAATGGGCAATATCAAGCTACCAAGAAAGAAATGGAAGTGGACTAAATACTTAGCAATCGGACTTGGCATTCTAATTCTTCCTGCAATCATTTTTACTATCATTTATTTTGTACATGAAAAGCCAAAGAACGAAGCTTATACACTTAGCCATGAATACTTTCTAGGACAAAATTATAGTCAGGTAGTGACCTTATTAGAACCTTATTCGATAAAAGGGATGCCCTACATTGTTCTGTATGAGTTAGCGTACGCATCGGTTACTAATGAAAGATTAGACGAAGAACAAAAGAAAAATGTGTTATCTAATATAACCCTTCAAACAGATGCAGAGTACTTGAAATATTGGATTCACCTAGGTCGAGGTGAGGCAGAAGATGCAGTGGATATAGCAAGAGCGATGGAGGACGGAGAGCTAATTACCTTTGGGTTACTAAAAAGACGCGAGGAAGTTAAAGCAGACAAAGACCTTACTGGTGAAGAAATGCAAATTCTTCTGAATGAAATTGACCAAGAGGTAGAGGAATTTGAAAAGCTAATGCTAGAAGCTGAGGAAGCTGAAAAAGAGGCAGAGGAAGAAGCACAGAAAATAGAAAAAGAAAAAGAAGCAAAAAATGAAACAGCAGAACCGGAGGCTGCACCAGTATCAGAAACCGCACCAGCAGAAACACCAGCACCTGCGACTCCGGAAACACCAACTGCAACCGAAGCACCACCAGCTGCACCAGAAACACCAGCAGCTGAAGAAAACGCAGCTAATTGATGTTAGAAACTACTCACTTATTATTTGGCTATTTTAATAAACTATCAGGGTACGAAAGAGGGTGTTCAGGTTGTTACAGCTATGGGTATTTTATGGAGAAGATTATCAACGATTAGAGATAAAACAAAGAGAGTTTACAACACTAACCATTGGCCCTGCTATAGAGCATGATGTGACCGTCCAAAGTTTCCCTTTTCTTTTTGGAGAAATAAGGATTGAAAATAAGGAAAATCAATTAGTCCTTCACGACGGGGCACAAGAATTGGGAGTGTTGACAGAAGAAAGTGGTCTTGCAATTGAGCAGAGAGATAAGATCTTAAAAGTGTTCGTATCTTCTTTACCGGTTCAGACAAAAACTTATTTTATTGATTATACAAACGAAGTGTCATTCGACAGTCATGAGGAACAAGCAACCTTTCATCGCACGAATATTATGTTCCCTGAAGTGGAGACTGGTCATTTCTCTTTCAATAAAATCAATGATGGCTGGATTATCAAAAAGGATTTTGCATGTCCTTTATATCTAAACGGAAAACGTTGCGGTACTAACCAAATTATTCAGCTCGGCGATGTACTACAATGGGCTTTTATGGAGATTAAACTGGTTCAAAGAGATTTAATCGAAATAGTGACAAGTAAGGAATATATAAGCACGCTACCTGAAATAGAATTACCTAAAACGGAAAGATATGCTATGTACCCTGAATATAGAAGAACACCTCGGATGATTTATGACTTACCAGAGGATAAAGTATCTATCTCCTTTCCGGCTCAGGAAAGTGATGCAGCAGGTCGAGGATTATTGATGACGATTGCACTACCGCTTGTCATGCTAATTGCGATTGGAACGATTACCATTTTTGTTCCACGAGGGGTATTTGTCATCATATCGATCACGATGTTCATGGCTGTCCTTGTTACATCTACGATTAATTTCTTTAAGGAACGTAAAAAGAGAAAAGAAAACGAAGCGAAGCGAAGAAGAGTTTATGCGGCCTATATGGCAAATTTACGAGAAGAGCTGGATGGCTTATCGGAAAAGCAAAAGTTTGTGCTCGAGTATCATTATCCATCCTTTGAAAAAATGAAGATAATGACAGAGGAGTTATCGGGACGAATTTGGGAGAAAAGTTTAGAAAGCCATGACTTTCTGCAATTTAGATTAGGCATTGGGGATGTCCCATCAAGCTATGAAATAAAGCTTAGCTCTGGGGATTTAGCAAACAGAGAAGTGGATGACCTACTTGAAGAGGCGCAAAGAATGGAAAAAGTATATCAAACCATCCAATCTGCACCAATAACAACCGATTTACATCAAGGTATTTTAGGATTGATTGGTAAGGAAAATGTGGTCAAACGGGAGCTTCAACAAATAATTGGACAGCTAGCCTTTGCTCATAGCTATCATGATATTCGTGTGATTAATATTTTTAATCACAAAGAATACAAGGATTATGAATGGATGAAGTGGCTCCCTCACTCCACACTTCCAAACATGCATGCGAAAGGCTTAATCCACAATGAGGAAACTCGTGATCAGTTGTTGTCCTCACTTTACGAAATAATTCGGGAAAGAGATGTGGATGAGATGAAAGGGAAAGTAAGATTTGCCCCTCATCTAGTATTTATCATTTCGGATACATCTTTAATAGCAGAACATGTCATCATGGAATACTTAGAGAAAAAGAATACAAAGGAATTAGGTTTCTCGGTAATTTTTGCTGAATCGGCTGAGGAACGGATGACCGAGAATGTTCATACACTCGTTCGATATGTAAATGATCGTGAAGGAGATATTTTAATAGAGGAAGGTAAGGCTGTAAACAGACCCTTCTATTTGGATGACTACGACGCTACAACTAATGAGCGATTCTCTCGTATGCTGCGAACATTGAATCACCAAATAGGTATGAAAAATTCGATTCCCAATTCAGTTAGCTTTTTAGAAATGTTTGAGGTAAAGGACGTAGAAGACGTTCCTGTTCAACAATATTGGAAGACAAATGAATCAGCTAAATCTCTTGCAGTTCCGATAGGGCTCAAAGGGAAAAAAGAGCTTGTTCACTTAAATCTACATGAAAAAGCACATGGCCCTCATGGATTGCTGGCTGGTACAACTGGATCAGGGAAAAGTGAATTTCTTCAAACATATATTTTATCACTTGCGGTTCATTTTCATCCGCATGAGGTTGCGTTTTTACTTATCGATTATAAAGGAGGGGGAATGGCACAGCCGTTCAAGAAAATCCCTCATCTGTTAGGAACAATAACGAATATTGAAGGTAGTAAAAACTTTAGTATGCGTGCCTTAACATCTATCAATAGTGAGCTTAAACGTAGACAGCGCTTATTTGATCGGTATGAGGTTGCTCATATCGATGACTATACAACGCTGTATAAAAACGGTCTTTCTCTTGAACCACTTCCACATCTTTTTCTTATCTCTGATGAGTTCGCAGAGTTAAAGAGTGAGGAGCCAGAATTTATACGGGAGCTAGTAAGTACTGCTCGTATTGGACGTAGCTTAGGAGTACATCTAATCCTTGCTACTCAAAAACCCGGCGGAATCATCGATGAACAAATTTGGAGTAATGCTCGCTTCCGAGTAGCGCTGAAGGTTCAGGATGCAAACGATAGTAAGGAAATCCTAAAAAATAGTGATGCAGCTTCCATTACCGTGACAGGTAGAGGATATTTGCAGGTAGGAAATAATGAGGTCTACGAGCTGTTCCAATCTGCTTGGAGTGGTGCGCCATACATGGAAGAAACGTTAGAAGGAGAAGAGGACATTGCAATTGTCACTGATTTAGGGCTAATTCCACTAACGGGCATTGAAACGAAGGTAAGTAAGAAAAAGAGTAAAATGACAGAAATTGAGGCAGTGACTGCTAAAATTGCTCAAACTCAAGAAGAAATGGCTATCCAAAAGCTCCAAAGTCCATGGCTGCCACCTTTGGCTTTAAGGATTACTCAGTCCAAGCATATAGAAGAAATTGAGGATGCCTTCCTACTTGGAATGATAGATGAACCAGAAAAACAGGCGCAAAATCCAATTTATTACGAATGGAAGAAGGACGGGAATGTAGGAATCTTTGGTTCCTCAGGTTATGGGAAATCTTATACATTATTAAGACTCTTACTAGGTATAGCAGACAATCTAAGCCCTGCCGAGGCTCACCTTTACATTTTAGATTATGGAAATGGATCTCTTCTTCCTATGAGGCAGCTGCCACATACAGCTGATTACTTTACGATGGATGAGGAGTTAAAACGAGATAAGCTTATAAAGCTAATAAAGGATGAGATATCCAACAGAAAGATAGCTTTCCAATTGGCAGAAGTGAGTAATATCCATATGTACAATAAAGTATCAGAATCTCCATTACCTCTTATTTACATAGTAGTGGATAACTATGATATTGTACGTGAGGAAATGGAAGAGCTAGAGGCACAGCTCATCCAGTTTGGCCGAGATGGACAATCATTAGGTATTCATCTGCTTGTATCTGCAACAAGAGTACAGTCCATTAGACAATCACTCATGAACAATTTAAAAACTAAAATAGTCCATTATTTAATGGATAGCACAGAGTCGTATGGCGTAATTGGAAGAGTTCCATTTGACTTAGAGCCTTTCCCAGGTAGAGCGATTATTAAAAAAGAAGAAGCGAAGTTTGCACAATTATTCCTCCCAGCACATGGAGTAGACGATTTCGAAATTTTAGAATCTATTAAGTCAAAAGTGCAAGCATTGAAGAGTGCTTATGCAGATATGCCTGCACCAAAGCCAATTCCAATGCTGCCGCTTGAGTTAAACAGCGACAACTTCCAAAACTATTTAGAGGATGACGTAATGCCTGGAATAGTACAGCTTGGCTTAGATGAAGAAACAGTTAGAACGATTCCGATTAACTTTAATAAAAATCGTCATCTAATGCTGATTGGTCCGGTTCAAAGAGGTAAAACGAATACGATTAAGTGGTTATTACATCAATTATTAGAAATGGAGAATGGCTTTATTGCTATCTTTGATTCATTTGATCGAGGTCTTGCAGCATTCTCAGACGAACCAAAAGTAGACTACTTAGAAACGAAAGATCGATTGGTAGATTGGATTACCAACGTGGAGCAACATTATGTAGAAGTGGAAAGTAGCTATCTAGAAAGCTTGCAAAACGGACAATCACCAACAATCGTCCCTGCCTATTTCATCATTGATGGCTATACAAGATTTTTACAGCTCGCAGATGTAGGCATTCAGGATCGTCTATCTAAGCTAATGAAAAAATATACTCATCTAGGCTTTAATGTGATTATATCGGCTAACAACTCAGAAATTACAAAAGGCTTCGATGCATTTACGAATGAATTGAAGCTCGTAAGACAAGGATTAGTATTTATGAAAAAATCAGAGCAAACGCTGTATACAGTACCTTATGAAAGAAAAGAGGCAGAACTGCCGTTAGGCTATGCGCATTACGTATTCAACGGAAACGCCACAAAGGTGTTAATTCCGTTATGTAAGATGGAGAGGAAGATCACCCAATGAAAAATTTAAAGGGAACGGGATTATGGAAAATAGTTGCTGGGATTGTTCTAATATTAGCTCTCCCTATTTTGTTCTTCCAGCTGATGGGGGTCAGCATATTAGATTTAGACAATCCAAATAAAAGAGTTATTGCTATTGTCAATGAGGATCAGGGAATCACAAAAGGTCAGGAAAGTATTGACATGGGGGTAGAGGTAGTGACGATACTAGCTACCGATTCACCATATGAATGGAAGGTAGTCGGCCGAGGGGCAGCTGAAAATGGGTTGAAGTCAAATCAGTATGAGGCAATCGTTTATATCCCTTCTAACTTTTCTTCCAATGTAATGTCTTATGATCAGCAAAATCCGGAAAGAGCAGAATTCTCTTATAAGGTGCATTCACAAAAGGCTGGGCTACGAAAAGAGAGAGTGCTGCATGAGATCGAGTCAGCTACCAATCGTGTAAATGAAAAGGTGTCTACTCTTTATTGGACATACGTAGCACAGGAAATGGATCATATTAAAAAGGAATTTGCGAATATATTAGGTAAGGAAACTGAGTTTCTATCGACGATGTCAGCTTACTATAAGCCGGAATCTGAAACACTTGCTGAAGAAATGAAACGACAAAAGGAACAGATGGCTGGATTGCTTTCAACAATGAGTTCAGCTAATAATTCTCACGCTGCAAGGATTGAAAATGCAGAAACCTTCGGGAACCAAATGACTGGATTTATCAGCTACGTCCAGCAATATAAAACGTTCCAGGATAGTCAAAAAGAAATTTTAAGACAAGTCCAAGATGACAGTCTTGCAAAGATAAAGGTTGCTGCCGCTTCTCAAGCAGAGCATTTCAATAAAACCGTCCAGCAGCTAGAAGATAGCAACGAAAAGTTAAATGATGAAATTTACAAAGTGAACAATATTATAGATGCCAACCAGGAGAAGTTCAATGCATTGTCTGAGCTCCGAAAAAGTGAGGTAGATCGCCAGCTTAATGACTTACTTGTCGTTCAAAAAACTGCAATCGATCGCTATAACTACTCGGTGCTTGCAAGCTTAGAAAAAGGAATTGAGGCAAGAAAGAACGGTACTGCTGTACTAGGGATAATGGATGTTGGAACTGATCCACAGCAACTAGTTCCAATCGGTACAGAAATGGAACAAAAGGCTGCAGCAAAAACAGGGACACTTCTTCCTACTTTAGAGGAGGAGCGTACAAAGGTTAATGAAATCCTTACAGCTCTACAGTCTTTAAAAACAAAAATAGCTGAAACAGATCCAGAGTCTACATTGTTAACTGATTTGGATCAGCTACAAGGTGAATTGACAAATGTCACCGCGCTTATTTCTCAAAAAGAAAACGTGTGGAGCAGTTCCAATCAAGAAGGAACAAATGATTATGCTACTGCTGCTAAGGAATATACAAGTCTTTTAACAGATTATCAGGCCGTATACAGGGAATATCAATCCGTGCAGCAAATTATAGACACCTACCCGGCTGATACGGTAAGGATAGGGTTGGAGATTAGTCAAAAAGAAGAAGCATTATTGACTCATGCTAATCTAACAGCCGAACAGAAAACTAGATTACAAGAGTTATTTAGTAAAAGAGTTACCAATACAGAGCTAAGCTCTTTATTGTCCTATTATGCAACTTTAGAGCAGTTTGAATATACGTTGAATGAAGGAGGGGAAAGCACCAACAAGGATGCCCTGCTAGAAGACGAAATTTTAACAGCCTTACTTAAAAATGTGGTAGATGTTAATGAATTAGAATTAGAAGGCTGGACTGCAGTAGAAGAAAGTATACCGGAAACTCAATTAGGAATGACCGATTTAAGCACAACCTTTGCTGCTATTATGTCCGGTCAAAGAGAAACAGTGGAAGGGCAGCATTTATCGTTACTAAATGATTTAGATACGATTGATAAGCAGGCGAATTTATTGCTGCAGCAAATTCAAAACCCAGCTACTATGTTAGGTGCAGAACCTCAGCAAACAGTAGGTGAGGGAGAAGTTGCATCCAGTCAACAAAATGTAAGTAATCAGCTAGTTTCTCTTAGTCAAATGATGAATACGTTATCGGACCGTCAGAATAACTTGGTAAATTACGCAAATGAATTACACGCAAAAGCAGATAACATTAAAACTACATCTGATGAGTTTAGTAACAAATGGGAGACAAACGTGGATGCTATGTCTGATTTTGATGGGGACATACAAAGCTTCCTAGCAAACACTTATGTAGATGGACAGGAAAATGGTTATGCATTTAACCATTTTGTGAATCCACTAGGAGTAAAAGGAGCAGCTGCTGTCTCAGAGGAGGGCCAAAAGGTTCCACCAGTTATCTTATTTATCGTCCTACTGATTAGTAGTCTACTAATAGGTTACTTTACGTATCAATTAAAGGATGGGGCAGTTGGACTTCGTATAGCAATGACCATCATCTTATCTCTTTTAGTTGGGATTATTATTAGCCTATACAGTATTAATATGTACATCTTAAACGACGATCGTGCCATTCAATGGACGATATTTACGGTGCTATTACTATTAGCAAGTGCATCCATTGTTCGAGCAGCATTAGAGTTTGGTCAGGCAGCCGGCTGGCTAGCTGGAATAGTACTTATGTGTATTTACATTATTCCACTGCTGATTTTAGCGGTGCCAGATGTGAACGTACCTGATATTTTATCAAACGTGTATCTTTCAATAAAATATGAGGCGGAAACAAACTTTATAATGGGAGTAATCATTACAGGCGTTATAGCAATCATAATGCTAGTAGTATCCTATTTTGTAAGCAAGAACAATGGCCAAAACGCTACGACAGTAGATGAAGCGTATGAAGGCTAATAAAATCATTTTAATTGTCCTCTGTACAGCGCTACTTTGTTTTCCTAAAAGTGGGGTAGTGCTAGCAGATGAAAATAAAACAATCGATGAATTAGAGCCTTTGTTATATGAAAAGCTTGAATTTAAGAAAAATACGGATTATCTGCATGATGTGAAGAAAACAGAAATGAAAAACACGATTCCTATTAAGCAGTTTGATATATATTTTGATGGTAGGAAGAAGCTGCCTAATCGTACTGACTCATCTTTCCTTTTCCTAAGTGATGAAAGAGGTGAGAATAGTACGGTGGCAGCACGCTCCTTAGAATTAAAGCTTTTCACTTCTGGGGAGAAAGAGACAAGAACAAAAGGGAACTTCTCACAGCAACAGCAAGAAGGAAGTTCAAATGGCAACCTGCTTACACTTGTTTTCCTATTGATGATAGCCAGTGGGATTATTATTCTCTTTGTAGTATTTTTGCCAAAGCTCGCACAAACGTCAAACGGTACTCCAAAAAAGAAGAAGGGTATAAGGGAGGGTGAATTAATTTGATTATGTATTGGTATATGAAGCTAGCAGAAGTTAAAGCGAAGATAGCTAGGTTAAATGCGTGTCAAGCTTCTCTCACAGGGAAGCAGGGAGAATTCCAGTCCAATGAACCTAAATGTAAGGAACCGGAGCTTACTCCTACTACTTGGCATGGGACGCTTGCGACAGCCTTTGATGATATTCGTGAATCGGGAATACGTCAACCGTATTTAGAGATTATAGGAACTCAATTTAGTGCTGTATTTGATGCAATTGCCGCAAAAATTGCTGAACTTCAAGCAGAGATAGTTAGTATCCAAGCGACTATTGATCGGCTTTTAGCTGAGGAAGCGGCTAACAATATGAAATAATAGCGGGGGTGTATGTATATGTCAGAGGAAATAAAAATTGTTTATGCGGATGTAGAGAACCAATTAGAGCAAATGACAGCCTCAAATGAAGCGTTAAATCCTACAAAAGAGGCGCCAATTGAAGGAAATGTGCTAGATGTGGCTACTAAGTTAAATGAGCTCTCCGTAAATCTAGAAACTTTGTTAATAAAATATCAACAGCTATTAGGTGAAAATATCCTTACTACTACTAGTTCGGTTGAGTTTATGAAAGAGACCGATGAGACAATTTCTACTGGTATAAATGGGTCAGGTGGACACAAGATGCTAGCGAATTAACATTGACAATAGGAGAGGCTCTTCTATAAGCAGAAGAGTGTCTCTTTTTTAGAAAAAGAGCGGTTAGAAATTTTAAATATGCTAAGTCTATTTTTCATTTCTTTTGATACATTTACATATTTTAGTTAATTTCATTATTACGGTACCTCCAGAAAAAATATGAGATTTAGTATCTTAATATACGTTTGAAATTCGAGAAAGCTTTAAAATAATCAGACGAAAGAGTGATCATCCATGGGAATTGAATTATGTTCTTTGCTATTTGACAATGTGCTTTCCTTTCAAGTAAAAGATAAAAAAGAAAATTGGCAAGAAGGAATATTCGAGTTGGAAAACTTTACGCTAAATAATGAAGTGTACAAAAATGGGCCTATCTTTTTTTCCTATAAAGAGGACGATAACGATGCAGAAACTGGTTTATTTAATTACTATTTACCAATAAGTACAGCAGTCGTATTAAATGAAGATGCTCATTTTTCATTTATCGAGCACTTAGAGGTTGAAAAGGCCCTGCTATTAAGACAAGCAGAGCAGGAAGTAGATTTCACGGCAGCCTATGACAAAGTAAAATCCTATGCAATAGAAAATGACATAGAGCTAGAAGATAACTATTATTGTGTCCTGTTAGATGTTTACGGTGAATTTATTATTGATTTATATGTACCTGTAATAGGGCAGGGGGCTGAAAAATGATAGTAGCGAACCATCAAATTGCCTATCGGAATGTAGCTTCTAAGCTTTATAATTTTCTCCCTGAAGAAATTGACTTAGCTATTGCCGATTTTATCCAAATTTTAGAGAAGTATAATTACACGCCTACAGGAACTATGTTCTTCTCAATCATTAGTGACCCTACCGCAGAGGTAATGACTGCACAAATCTTCCTGCCTATTGAAGAAAAATACTTCTCTGTGCCTGAGGAAGAGGCGGTCTTGTTTAGCAGCTATTTTCTTGTAGACAATCTGCTAATGACTAGAATTATGCATGACTTCGACATAAAATCACAGGAAAAATACTGGGAGCTATTTGGCTATGCAGAGCAGAAGCAGCTAACACAAAAAACACCCATTTTTGTCCAAATGAAACAAATGCATAACTCCGAAAAAAGCTTCGTAGAAATGAGTCTAGGTGTACTATAATCATTATTTTTTTAGTTGGTATGTTACAGGTGCCAGGCACCTGTAACATACCAACTAAAATCTAAGCGTAATGACTATCGATGTTTTGGATAGAAAATATAACACTGATTAGTGGAGGTATCCTTATGAAAGTCCTTGATGTTCGTCCTTTTCAAGACGGTATACAGCGAAACACAGATATGCTCACACGGGTAGAACAGGAAATGCAGCAAATTCAAAAGACAATCAGCGGTCTCGTCGCAATGGAGGATCATTTAAAGGGTCAAGGTGGAAATACCATTCGTGCATTTTACAACGATTGTCACATCCCTTTCCTTCAGTTTTTTACGATATTTCAAACAGGATTTAAGGAAAGGCTTTCTCAGATGAAGCTAGCTTTAGAGGGGTTAGAGCCAGATCCAAATGGTTATATTAAGCAAACATTTTTAGAGGGAGAAGTGGAAGAGGGACTAACCGCCATTTCTAAAATTACAGAATCACTTACAGACGAGTCTAATTCTATTATGGATCAGGTATCTGATATTGTTGCGCTCCCACATTTAAACGATAGTGAAGTACAGCAAGGCGTTAATGATTCTCGAAAAAAGAGAGATCTAACGGTTTCGGATTTATGTGAATTTGATATGACTCAAACGAATAATCTCCTTTTTGTTGAAAAGGATTTATTAAGTATGGAACAATGGTTATTAGACATTGAGGGCATGATGAATGATGGACTATCAGACATAGATTTCCAGGCGGATGTATGGAAGGACTATACGGCGGAACACCCCCTTAAAACCGAACTAGATACCCAAGACCCATCCTTAGAACATGTAGAGGATAAGGATCAGTCCAGTGACCCAAATGACGTGGCTAATACCAAAAGTGATGTGGATAAGATTAAAGAGGAAGTAGGGCTCCTAAAACGTATTAATACTGCTACTACTGGTCTAGTATCAAGTTATGGTATGTATCAAGCCGGTAAAAAAGGAGTGTTAAGAACTTCACGTGTATATGACTCGAAAACAGGAAAGTATACACATAAGATTCAGGCAAACGGTGAAGCATTGAAGCATTTAAAAGTAGTTCCTGATGCTGAAGCACTTAGAGACTTTAACAAAGGTCTTCCTAAGGGAGATAAAAAATGGAGTAAAAAACATCACGAAAAAGCAATAAATAATACTACGGATTTAAAGTATGCCACACAAAAACCAAATTCTAGTGGGTGGTCAACTACCGGGGATGAGGTATTAAAAAAACATCCTAATCTTGCATATTGGAATGACAAGGCTACTAGCGTTGAAAAAGCTAAAACTGTTGGTACCGCTACAGCAAAAGGAATAGGAAAGTCTTTTAAGGATATTGTAGACATTAAAGGAATGGCTCAACCTGGACTTAAAGGCGTAACCAAAGCATTAGGACCAATAGGAGCAGCAGCCAATTATTTTAGTAATTATAATACAGCTAAAAGTGAAGGGCTTAGTGGTGGGAAAGCAGCCGCCAGAGCAACAGTTGACACAGCTGTAGAGACTGCGGTTGGTGGAGCAGTCCAGACTGCATTTACCGTAGGTTTCACAGTTGCGATTCCTATTCCAGGTGTTGGAACTGCTATTGGTGTAGGTTTAGGGATACTTGCTAATATAGCATTGACTAGTAAGAAAGAGGGCGGAAAATCTGCTATGGATCATATTAAAGGATGGTTCCGCTAAAGAAAGTGTGGGTTTAAGATGAGATTAGTAGAAGAAGATTTTTCAGTATTGAGGGGACCGTTGGAATCGGGCAGACAGAGTCCAAGCAATATTAGTTTTGTTTTAATAATAAGTATATTTTTACAATCACTACTGTATGGAGTCCTCTCATATTTGACAAAGGGAGAGACTTTATTCCCTAATCATGAGAAAATTTTAAGTGTTCATTTATGGTTGACTATAATTCTAAGTGTATTTTCTATTATTTACTCCATACCTGCAGTATATAGAAAAAGTAGTAGAATCCAATATTTACTGAGTATCCTTGTTACGCATAATATGTCTACATTCCCTTTTTTACTATTGTCCCTGTTTTTATTAGGGTCTACATACGGGGGGGCAATAACTAGTACAAAATCTTTGTTAATGGTTACGTATGTTATTTTATCCCTAGGTTTATTTATTCTAATCTCCACATTTATACGTTTTTATATTTTGCTTAAAAAAGGCCAATATCGTAAGGGCTCTAAAAAGGATGAACAAAGAAGTAAATTAGAATCTATGTCATTTCTTCCAGGTGCTATTGCAGGTGGAGTTGGAGTAGTATTTGTTATACAGTATCTTGCTAAAAATTCAGCTTTCGATGATTCTAATTTTGCTATTCTCATTGTAGGGGGCATCCTCACCTTTTTTGTGATGATGTTCATTTTACCAGAACAACTAGTCATCTTATATTGTAAGTATAGATATAAGAGTTTTAATTTTAATGAGCGAGGCTATTTGTATTCCAGTGAGGATCAAAAGGTTAAAAGAAAACGAGGGATAGAAGCTTAATAAATGAATGGAGTTGACTCATTAAAATAATGGGTAGATTAAGGGAGGAAGATTTTGCAGTTTTAAGAGGACCGTTAGAATCTGGCAGACAGAGTCCAGGAAGTCTTGGATTTGCATTAATACTAGGTATTTTTATACAAGCATTAATGTTTGCTTTACTCTATTTTATGGTGAAGGACGTTACCACATTTCCAAATAAGGAAGAGATAATGAATTTTTATTTTTGGCTTACTGCCGTCTTAATTGGATTATGTGTGCTTTATTCCATTCCCTATGTTTATAACAGAAGCGGAAGAATACAATATCTAATTTCAATTATTGTTACACAAAATATGTCATCCATTCCTTTTTTACTTGTATCCTTGTTTTTAATAGGGATGGAAAATGGGGGCATAAACACGAATAAAGACTCTTTATTGCAAATCACCTATATTATTTTGGCTATAGGAATTTTAATATTTATAGTTACGTTTATCCGTTTTTATATTTTGCTAAAGAAAGGTCATTATCGAAAAGGCTCTAAAAAAGATGAACAAAGAAGTAAATTAGAATCTATGTCCTTTCTTCCAGGCGCAATAGTAGGTGGAATTGGACTAGTATTTGTAATTCAGTACATCTCCAAAAACTCCAATTACGATGACAGTAACACTATTGCTATCATTATTGGGGGAATCCTTGCATTTTTCGTAATGATGTTCATATTACCCGAGCAGCTAGTCATCTTATATTGTAAGTATAAATATAAGAGCTTTAATTTTAATGAACGAGGCTATTTGTATTCTAGTGAGGATCAAAAGGTTAAAAGAAAACGAGGGATAGAGGCTTAAAAATGAATGGGGAGTTTAGAAAGACTAATGGGTAGATTAAGGGAGGAAGATTTTGAAGTATTAAGGGGACCGTTAGAATCTGGTAGACAAAGTCCAGGAAGTTTAGGGGCAATATTATTTATAACAGTTTTTCTACAAGCCTTAGTATTTTTATTAGAATATTTCATGGTTGGTCCAAATACAGTGTTTCCTTATAAAGAGAAAATTATAGAGATTCATTTATATTTTACAGTTGCTTTAATTATACTGTCGCTTGTTTTTGCTATACCAATAGTTTATAGAAAGTTTGATAGAATTCAGTATTTAGTCTCTATATTAGTTTCGCAAAATTTATTATCCTTCTCTTTGTTTATCTGTGCCCTATTTTTAATTGGAGAGGATACAGGGGGAGAAGTGGTAAGTGCAGAGAAATTGCTCAAGGTTACATATCTTATCCTTAGCTGTGGTTTCTTGGTCTTCTTCGCTACATGTATAAGATTTTATATTTTATTGAAAAAAGGACATTATAGAAAGGGAAGCAAGAAGGATCAGATTAGAGGTCAACTAGAAAAAAATACTACTCTTCTAATTTTTCCTGCTGTTGTCTTTGGTTTAATTATAGTGCTCATTATGCAATATGTTGTAAGAGTAATGCCTGAGTTTAATATAGACTCTGTTTTAATCATTACGATTGGTATCGGTCTCTTTTTTGTCATGCTGTTTGTCCTACCTGAGCAGTTAGTCATCTTATATTGTAAGTATAAATACAAAAGCTTCAATTTTAATGAGCGAGGCTACTTGTATTCTGTAGGAGATCAAATGCTTAAGAGAAAACGAGGGAAGAAGCTTAGCAAAGAGATTAGGAGTTGACTAGTAAATGAGGGGCCAATTAAGGGAGGAAGATTTTGAAGTATTAAGGGAACCGTTAGAATCTGGTCGCCAAAGTAGAGAAAGTATTAGTGTTGTATTAATACTAGGTATTTTTTTACAAGCATTAATGTTTGCCTTAAATTATTATTTAGCAGCACCTTACTCTCTTTTTCCGTTTAAAGAGGAGATAATTAACATACATTTTTGGCTTACTGTTGGTTTAATAGGGTTGAGTATTGTGTATTCTATCCCGTTTGTTTATAAAAGAAGTGAAAGGATACAGTACGCACTTTCCATTTTGGTTTCCCATAATGTCGGTTCCATTTCATTCCTGATTATTTCCCTATTTACAATAGGTTTAGAGGATGAGGGCATGACAAATGATGCGGATACCTTAATGCAAATTGCCTACGTTATTTTAGCTGTAGCACTCTTATTATTTATTATCATAATGGTCCGTTATTATATCTTGCTTAAAAAAGGGCACTATCGAAAAGGCTCCAAAAAAGAAGAGCAAAGAAACGAACTAGCAAATATGTCGTTTGTTCCAAAAGTCGTATTAATAGGGGGAGCTCTATTTTTACTTATAACGAAGTGGATCTCTCATAACTCTAATTACTACGACAGCAGTACTCCGGGTATCCTTGTTTTGGGCATGATTGTATTTTACGCAATGATAGCAGTCTTACCGGAGCAGCTAATCATTTTATATTGTAAGTGTAAGTATAAGAGTTTTAACTTTAGTGAGCGAGGTTACCTTTACTCCATAGGAGAACAAAAAACTGAGCGAAGAAGAAAACCAAGGATAGAGGCATAACACTATGTTACAGGTGCCTGGCACCTGTAACATATCATAAAAAAGCATATAAAAAACGCATCCGTTTTTAAATAGGGGTGCGTTTTGCTTTTAAGGGAAATGTATTTTATTTTGAGGGTTGATTTTAAAAACTCATAATTATTAGGACAGAGGAACGGTGCTTCATTATCGTTGTTTTTTGACTTGAATTCTTGCTACTTGGTTTAAATTGATAGTGTATTTATTTTCAGTTTCCACGAACATTCCACCATTTATGTATTCGCGCTCTGCTGTTCTAATGTCTGTGTTTGTTTCAAATAATAGTTGATGGCCATCGTGAAAGGACAATAAAAATTTATATTTTTTTATTTCATCGACGTTTTTCAACCAATCACCTCCTTTTGTAAATTGTATCATTTATATGTATTAATTACAATATAATTGGGAATTATACAGTATTATTTAATTGCTTTTTTAAGGGAAATATAAAAAATAGGTTTTAATGAGCACATAGTATATAATTAATGGACAAACATAATGTGTTTAAGATGAAATTTAAAGGAGTATGAATTGATTGAGTAAAAAGTCTATAAAAAATGAGTTACCAGAAAACTATGAGGATCTTAAAAAAGCAGCTAACCGTACTGGAAGCTGGAGAACTCGTTTAAGTGCTGTTGAAGAGTTGGGAAATTATAATACAAGCCAAGTGATTGATATACTAAAAGTAAGATTAGACCATGACCCAGTTTTTCAAATTCAAGAAGAAGCATATCGCTCATTGCTTGAGTTAGGGGAAGATGTCGTATTACCAAAGCGTAAAAAATTCGAATTGGTAAAAGGAGCAAATAAAGTATTTGTTCGTGTGAAAAAGAGCTTACCAAAAGATCATACGATTGACGACTACTTAACTAAGCTAAAAAGAATGCGTATCGATGTATATGATGCATATGAAGGCGAAAAAGGCTTAGAATGGCTAGAAGAAGAATGGAAAAAATTATAAGGAATTCTGGAAAAGGTCAATTTGCATTGACCTTTTTTTGTATATTTATGGATGAAATATTACAGGTGCTAGGCACTTGAAATAATGTAAAATAAACTATATAAATATAAAAAATATTTTGTTAGGAGGATTAGTATGAATAAGCTTTTATGGGATACGCCAGATCGACTGCGTGAATTATTGTGTGAGCTTGTGAGCTGGAACAGTATTACGTTAACGGATGGAGAAAGGGAGTTTGCTCCTAAGTTAATAGAAAAGATTCGAGAGCTTGAGTATTTTCAAACTCATCCGAGTCAGCTCCAGCTTCACGATGCAGGCTTGGGAAGACAGGTAGTGACGGCATTATATAAGCATCCTTCTGCAACAGAAACAGTTGTGCTTATTAGTCATTTCGATACTGTGCAGACAGAAGAATATGGTACTTTGGAGCCTTTAGCTTATTTTCCGGAGGAGTTAACTAGAAAGTTAATGGAAAATCCTAGTGAGCTACCGGAGGATGCTCAAGAAGATTTGGCAACCGGGAAGTATTTGTTTGGTCGTGGAACGATGGATATGAAGATGGGATTAGCCTTACATATGCAGTTGATTGAAAAAGCTACTGTGGAAGAATGGCCAATTAATTTAATTCTCACAAGTGTACCTGATGAAGAGGTAAATTCTGCTGGTATGCGTGCGGCTGTTACTCAGCTAGTTCGAATACGTGAAGAGTTTAATTTATCATATAAGCTATTTTTAAATAGTGAACCTTCGTTTTCACAGGTGCCAAAGGATATTGACGAGTATATCTACTCTGGTACGATCGGTAAAATTATGCCCGCTGCGCTGTTTTACGGAAAGGAAACTCATGTAGGAGAGCCGATGAAAGGGATGACGGCTAACTATATTGCTTCTTTCTTAACACAGCGAATGGAATATAATCCTATATTTACAGAGCATGACCTTGGAGAAAGTACTCCGTTGCCAGTTTCTTTACAGCAAAAGGATTTGAAAATGTCTTATTCAACGCAGACACCGTACCGAGCAGTTGCTTTGTACAACGTGTTTTTATTAAGAAGAACTGCTTCTGACATTATGGAACTGTTTGAACAGGTTGCGAATGAGGCAATGGACGCTTTGAATAAAACCTATCAACAAATTTGTGATAGAGAGCAGGTCCAAGGAATTGGACAGGTCAGAGTTTTGAAATATGACGAGCTGCTTGCGTATGCGAATAAAAAATTAGGCATAGAGGAAGTTCAAAGACTTAAGCAAGAAGTACTTGCGGAAGAGGAATGGGACGATCGTGAAAAATCACTTCGAATAGTAGATAATCTCATGATTCAATGCCAGGAGCTTTCACCAGCTACCGTGTTGCTCTTTGCTCCACCATATTATCCAGCGGTTAACACATCCAAGGATCCACTGATTATAGAAGCGGTTGAGTTAATGAAGCAATCTGCACAATCCTTTAATAATACAGTAAAACAAATACATTATTTTAATGGGATATGCGATTTGAGCTATGTAAATTATGAAGACGATGGAAACGGCTGGACAGCATTTGAAAGCAATACACCAGTATGGGGAGATACCTATGATATCCCATTTGATGATATGGCTAAATTAAAGGGACCTGTACTGAACGTAGGACCATTCGGCAAGGATGCTCATCAAAAAACAGAAAGACTACATATAGACAGTGCTTTTGTTGAAATGCCAGTAATGCTAGAAACCCTTATTAAAAGCTTATACAAATCGAGTAGGAGGGAGTGATTAACTCCCGACCTCTCACACCACCGTACGTACGGTTCCGTATACGGCGGTTCAATTAAGATGAATAACGCAAAGTTTCGTAACGAACTTGCAGACTTTTCAGCCCTTGGCTTTCCCAAAAGGATTTGCCGAGGGTTCTGTGTAATATGGGGCTTTTAGAAATGCGCCAGTACCCTTTTCGAGTATTTCCCCACTCGTAAGCTTTCCCATAAGGAACTTTTAATCGAGTAAGATTTCTAACTCTTGTTCGAGGTTTCTTCCAATCCTTCCACAGGCACATACGTAACCTTCGTTTAATCCAGCTATCCAGTGTTTTAAATGTGGTAGGTGTATCTGCTAAGGCGAAATATCCACACCATCCCACTAGATATTGGTTCAACTTTTCGATTCTATATTCCATGGAATATGGCATCTTTCTAGAGGTAATTTCTCGTATTTTCTTCTTCATTCGTTGTAGGCTTGTTTTTGCAATACGAACCTTCGGTTCTTTATGAGCAGTAAAGCTAAACGCCAAGAATTTCCGATTCCAAGGGCGGTCCACTGCCGATTTCTTTTCGTTAACTTTCAGTCGAAGTTTTCCTTCAATAAATCGTTGTACACTCGCCATTGTTCGTACCCCTGCCCGTTCACTCTTCACATAGATATTGCAATCATCTGCGTACCGTACGAATTTATGTCCACGTTTCTCTAACTCTTTATCAAGTTCGTCTAATACGATGTTTGATAAGAGTGGACTTAGAGGTCCACCTTGCGGGGTTCCTTCTTCTGTACTGGAAACTACGCCATTTATCATGACACCGGATTGGAGATATTTACGAATGAGTTTTAGTAAAGGTTTATCTGAAATTCGTTTCGCTAACGTTGCCATTAGTCGGTCATGATTGACCTTATCAAAGAATTTCTCTAAATCCATATCCACAACCCATCGATAACCCTCTTTTATATAACCCTTTGCTTTTCGAATGGCATCATGGGCACTCCGATTTGGTCGGAATCCATAACTGTAATCCGAAAATGTTTTATCATATTCCTCAGATAGTATCTGCGATATAGCTTGTTGAATCAAACGATCTGTCACGGTTGGAATACCTAATAGACGCACACCACCGTCTGGTTTCGGGATTTCGATTCGACGTACTGGCTGTGGTTCATAGGTTCCATTTAAAATCTGCGATTTAATAGTTTTCCAATTTTCGAGGATGTGCTGTCGTAAGGTTTGTACGGGCATCATGTCTACTCCATGGCTTCCTTTATTCGCTTCCACTCGCTTTAACGCTTGCATCATGTTTTTCCGTTCAAGTATCTGATTCAACATCACCATTTCGTTCCTTTCCGTGAATAGCTTATCTTCTTTTGCCCAACTGGACTACACCCTCCGCAAATACCCTCGTGGGATTCACCACTACTTTCTAAGCGTGAGGCACTAGTTTTCTGTGTTCAAACATCCAAGTTGGAAAGCCAAGGGCTATTCTCTCTTAATTGTTCGGTCCTTCCGAGTGGTTCTAGACCCATTCGTACTATGACCTCTGCTGACTTCTGATGGTTCAGCCACTCCTCATGGAGTGGGTTATGAAGGGTACTTCACGTTTCCATCAGACCTCCCCGGGTAAGCGCATGCACTTTCACACCATCTATCCGCCTCATTTACTTGGTATGACCTTCGACAGAAAGAGCTTTGTTTTGTTATGCAAACTCACTCAATCATACCTAGCCTTCTATGAGATTCGTGTTCCTCGGACCGGTGATTTGCCTCCAGCTTCCTTCAGATTCCGCGTCACCACGGACACCCTTGCTCTCGGCTAACCTCTACTTCTGTCTTCGGGGTTCGGGACTTGCACCCTATAGTTCATGCGCATGCCGGGCGCACATAAAAAATAGACGCCCCCTCTAACGTGGGCGTCTATTTTTGTGTCTTCTTGAAATATATTACAGGTGCCAGGCACTTGTAATAATATAATGTAAGTAATCGTTAGAGTTTAAATTTGTTTATGAGGTTGTGAAGTTGTTGTGCTACTTCGGATGTTTCAGCGGAATGCTGTGAAATCTCGTCTATAGAGGCAGAGGTTTCTTCTGTTACGGCTGAAATGGTTGTAGTCACTTGTTCAATTTCTCTTATAGATTCAGTTAGATTTTCGATAAGATCTACTACTTGCTTCGAGTTAGCAGCTTCCTCGGTTGTCATCTTAGATATCCTTGAGATTTCCTCTACTGTCTTACCGACAGCTGTAGAGATATTCTGCAAGGATTGAGAAGTTTGCTGAACGGTTGCATTTCCAGTTTCGATTAGTTTGGTGCTGGTGTCCGTAGAGGTTACTACGTGTGAGATGTTTTCTGTTATCTCTTTTACGATTTCTTCTACTTGTTTAACCTCTAGGTTAGACTGTTCTGCTAGCTTGCGAACTTCTTCTGCTACAACTGCAAATCCTTTACCATGCTCACCAGCACGAGCTGCTTCTATAGAGGCATTAAGTGCCAGTAGATTTGTTTGAGCTGCTATGCCCGCGATGGACCCAGTAATTTGCTGTATTTTATTAGTTGCTTCATCAAGCTTCACAATCATTGCGCTAGTTTCAATGGAAGCGTTTCTTATTTTGTTCATGTCTCGACTAGTTTCTTCGGCTTTCTTGAGGCCTTCTTGAGCAATCTGCATAGTGGTCATCGATTGTACCGAGCACTGGTCCGCAGTTTCCTTTGAATGTTGTAAGCCGGTAGCTAAATTGTTTAAGATAACGGTTGAGCTTTCAGCAGATGCAGTACCCGTTGATATAGATGCAACATTTTCGCTCATATTATTGGCGATCTGATGCGCTGCTTCCTTCATTTCAATCAAAGAGGCTGTAGTTTCTTCTGCATTTTTCATTAATTGGGAGGAAGTGTTTTGAATCGTTCCAATCATCGTACGTAAGTTACCAGCAAGTGTATCAAGCGTCCTACTTAAGTTTCCAACCTCATCCTTGCTTGAAAAATTTGTGTCTTTAACGGATAAGTTTCCTTTAGCAATCTCTTCAGCATGAGCAATCAAAACAGATAAAGGCTTTGTTTTTCTTCTAATTAAAAGAAGAGTAACTATAGATGCTAACAATAAAGGAATAATACTTAATAGTAATCCTTTACTAACTACATCCCATGTTCTTTCAGAGACGATGTCCGCATTAAAATCTATTACACTAATAGCAACAATTTTTTTCGAGGGGTCATGATCCTCGAAAATTGGAGCATAGCCAGACAAACGATTCATCCCAGCGTACTCATAGCTTTCTGAGTAGGTAGGGTGTCCCATCTTGACAAGCATATCAATCGCTTCTTGATCTATGTAAAATTGATCTCCTGCATTAAAACCAGTTTCTTTTAAGTTATCATCAGTAGCTAATAGGTTTCCTTCTAAGTCAATTATATATTGTGTCTCAAAAATATCTTTATGAGCAGTAGTCCAGTTTAGCTGCTCACCTACGCTTTTAACGGCAGCAGTGTCTCCAGCAAGTATTTTATTAATATCTTCAGGTGTAATTAAACCAGTAGTAATATTAGCACAACCATATGCTTCAATCCCAGCTGCTTTGTAAAGTTCGCCATAGGCAGTTTTATAA
Organism: Psychrobacillus sp. FSL K6-4046; assembly: GCF_038624605.1. Lineage (NCBI taxonomy): Bacteria > Bacillati > Bacillota > Bacilli > Caryophanales > Bacillaceae > Psychrobacillus > Psychrobacillus sp. FSL K6-4046. The sequence goes on along the minus strand of NZ_CP152020.1, from coordinate 3,006,224 downwards.
GTAGCTACAGAAGTAATCGTAAGCATAACAATCATTACCCCGACGATAATTGTCCCGAGATGTAGAGTAAGTGTATTTTTCCATTTCAGTTTCACAATAGTAATCTCCTATTCTTTTTTGGCAAATAATAGTTAACCCTCTATTTATAACACATATATCCTATGGATAGATAGAGGAAAATAATAAAAATATTATAATTCATGCTAATAAATTAGGCATATTGTACTTATTTATTCAAATTTAAAACGGGAGGAGAGTCTTAGTATATTTTTCGGCTTGTAATCTTATTGTTACACAACTGTAAAATCACTAATGTTTAAACCGTGTTAGTATGGGTATAGAGAAATTTTTAACGAGAAAAAATAGAGAAATTTTTCAATACTTCTTTGGGGGAACATCAAAATTGACTTCTTTGTTTAAAAAACTAATCACGATCTTAACACTAACTCTAGTTTTAGCCATGGGAACATTTGCGGGAAATACAGAAGCAGCTAGCTCTGTAAAATCCAACGAAATAGTATCAAGTGCGAAAAGTCTAATTGGAACTAAATATCGTTATGGTGGCACAACGAAGGCAGGATTTGATTGCTCTGGATTTATTGGGTACGTGTACAAAGGTAAAGGTGTCTCTCTTCCGAGAACTGCTGCTGGAATGTACAGTAAAGGAACGCCAGTAAAAAAAGCTAAACTAGCAGTTGGGGATTTAGTATTCTTCAATACGACTGGAAAAGGTGTTTCACATGTTGGAATGTTTATCGGGAATGGCCAATTCATTCATGCTTCATCATCAAAAGGTGTAAGAATCGATAAAATTAATGATCCTTATTACTGGGGTAAAAAATACGTAGGCGCTAAAAAAGTTGCTAACGTTCAAGTAGCTAAAAAATAATAAAATATAAATAATGTAACCGTTTCGGCTAATGAGCTGAAACGGTTTTTTCGTTGAAATGTAAATTTCTATTTTTTAATAACAAAGCTAACTGAAGTGCTAATGCATCCTGAAAGTTAGTAGGATTATAACCTGTTACTTGTGCTATTTTGTTTAAACGGTAGGTGAGGGTATGGCGATGAATCCCGAGTTCCTCAGCACAAATAGAGAGCTGAAGACTGCAATCAAAATATTTCTGCAAGGTATTTTGTAGTTTAATATCCAGTGGCTCTAGCATTTTTTTTGTATAGGTTTGAACCTCAAAGGAATCTTTGTTTTTAAACAGAGAGTAAATTTCTACCTCCTCGAAGGAAATGACTGGCTTGTTAGGATTCCCGTATTGAAGCGCGAGCTTGGCTGTTCGGTAGGCATAATGGACTTGCTCTAATAATTGCACTTCTCTCCCTAGCCCAATGGAAAGAGAATAATATTTCTTTAGTTTTTCTGCTAATAAGGTAACTTTGCGAGTGAATGTTGTTTTATCCAAGCCAGAAATTAAAATAAAATGCTCGCTTGCTTGGTAATGACCGACTAATATAGAATCTGTTTCTAGATAGTATTCTATTTCCTGAATAATATTTTGATAAGAGGAAGACTCTGGATCTACCTCAAGCATCATTGCATAAAATGGGGCTTTGTTTTGAAAGCCTATTTTGTGGAGCCTTTCCTGTAAATATTTCTGGATTGGCTGTCCACTCATTAATTCTTCGAAGACGAGCTCTTGTATTTTCCGCTTCCATTCTCTCTCAGAGACTATTAATGCTTGATGGACCATCATTTCAGTTGTTAACTGGAGAAGTGTTGCTATCTCCTCCAAGTCGGCAGGTTCTCCCGTTACTCCAATGATCCCGACTATTTCATTTTGATAGAATATAGGTAAATTAATGCCACACTTTGTTCGGGGAAAAAGGTGATTATTATCCTTTGTAATCCTTAGTGGGGACTTAGTTTTAGCTACTTCAATAGCACCTTCATGTATATGATTTACTCTTAGCTCGTCGCCAGAGGCAAGTATGACTCCGTTTGTCTGCATAACGTTAATATTTCGATGAAGACGAAGCATAGTTTGCTGTACTATTTGTTCGGCTAATTGCTTGGTTATCAATTGAATCACCTCAATGTATAAAAAACTAGCTGTTATAATACAGTTGAATTATACATTTAGTATAATGTAATCGTTTTTTCTTTGCAATATAATCTTTGTAAGCGCTTTAATCGGAGGAGAGAATATATGAAAATTGTTATTAGTCCTGACTCTTACAAGGGTTCATTGTCAGCAACTGAGGTTGCTAGGGCTGTTTCCAACGCGATTCATGAGGTTGATCCATCTATTGAAACTGTATTACTACCTGTAGCAGATGGTGGGGAAGGAACGTTGGAACCCCTTGTCATTGCAACTGGTGGAACATTTGTAACTGCAACCGTTCAAGACCCGTTAGGAAAACAAATAGAGGCGGTTTATGGGGTGTTAGGAGACAAAGAGACTTGTGTCATTGAGATGGCGAGAGCTTCTGGTTTGACTCTATTGTCGCAAGATGAAAGAAATCCGCTAAAGACATCAACGTTTGGAACAGGTGAACTGATTCGTCACGCGCTCGATCAAGGATTCCGGAAGTTTATTGTTGGAATAGGGGGGAGTGCAACGAATGATGGCGGGGCAGGGATGCTACGTGCATTAGGGGTTGAATTTAGGAATAAAGTAAAAGAAGAAATACAAGCTGGGGGAGGCTCTCTTGTAAATCTGGAAGAGATAGATATTAGTCAAATGGATAAGCGAATTCAACGTTCACAGTTCATACTAGCTTGTGATGTGGATAATCCTTTATTAGGCAAAAATGGAGCTACGGCTGTGTTTGGTCCACAAAAAGGGGTAACTCCACAAATGGAGGACCAGCTAGAGAATGGTTTAAAGAACCTTGCAAATAAAATAGCAGAAGTGAAAGGTATTAGGGTGCATCAGATGCCAGGTGCGGGTGCAGCTGGAGGACTTGGAGGTGCTTTTCTTGCTTTATTTCCTGTCCAATTAAAGCCAGGTATAGAAGTTGTCATGGAGGCCATTCAATTTGAAAAGCACTTAGAGGATACAGACCTCGTCATTACAGGAGAAGGTAAAACGGACAGACAAACTCTCTCTGGTAAGGCTCCGATGGGAGTTGCTGTTGCTGCAAATAAAAGAGGGATTCCCGTTATATTGCTCTCTGGCTTTATAGAGAAAGAAAGTAAAGTAGACTTGTCTACCTATTTCTCTAAGCTTGTTAGTATAGTAGATCATTCAGTGAGTATGGAAGAATCCTTGAAAGACCCGGTTCATTATTTAACTGTAAGGACTAAGGAAACAATGCAAGCCATTCTAAAGGAAGAGGTGTGAGGTCATGTTGTTTTTAGTTATTTTGTTAGGAGTTGTTTTTGTTGTAGTGGCAACTGCAGTGTTCAAGCTACATCCCTTTTTGGCTCTATTAATCAGTGCCTTCTTTGTAGGTATTGCTTCTGGTATGCCGCTGCTTACTGTTGTAGAGAATGTTAACTCTGGTTTTGGCGGTTTAATGGCGAGTATCGGAATTGTAATTGTTGCGGGAACAATCATAGGGGTTATTCTTGAGAAGTCTGGTGCAGCTTACCGAATGGCAGAGGTTGTCCTTCGTATTCTAGGTGAAAAAAGACCGCAGCTTGCCATGTCCATCATAGGGTTTATCGTATCAATACCTGTATTTTGTGATTCTGGATTTATTATTTTATCAAGTTTACAAAAGTCATTAGCAAAACGTGCGAAGGTCAAGGTAGCATCTATGGCAGTAGCTTTGTCTACAGGGCTTTATGCAACGCACACATTAGTGCCTCCAACTCCTGGACCAATCGCAGCAGCAGGGAATATTGGGGCAACAGATTATCTTGGTACTATAATTTTGGTCGGTTTGTTTGTAGCAATTCCTGCCACTATCGTAGGTTATTTATGGGCCGTGAAGGTTGGGACGAAAATCGACGTCCCAGCGGATCAGGAAGATGCACTGGATTACGAAGAGGTTATTAAATCTTTTGGGAAAATGCCATCTACCTTTAAAGCTTTTTTACCAATCGTACTACCAATTTTATTAATCGGCACGGGCTCAGTTGCAGCGTTAGTTGGCGATGAATCAGGATTAACGAATTTCTTGAGATTCCTTGGTTCTCCAACTGTGGCACTATTGTTCGGTGTATTAGCTTCCTTCTTATTGCTACCTGAAATTAGTGAAAAAACGCTGTCTGGTTGGATTGGTGAAAGCCTTAAGGAAGCAGCACCAATTTTATTAATCACCGGTGCTGGAGGCGCGTTTGGGACAGTTATTAAAAACTCTGGTGTAGCAGAGCTTCTACAGGAAATGGATTTAGGGGTATTGGCTAATGGAGCATTATTCCTACTAGTGCCATTCCTTATTGCGGCAGCTCTCAAAACAGCACAAGGCTCCTCAACAGCTGCTCTAGTTATTACTTCATCACTAGTAGCACCAATGTTACCAACTCTAGGTATAGAGGGTGCATTACCGTTAGCGCTAGTTGTTATGGCGGTAGGAGCAGGAGCGATGACAGTGAGCCATGTAAATGACAGCTATTTCTGGGTAGTGACCCAATTTAGCGGCATGAAGGTTACCGATGCGTACAAAGCACAAACAATGGCAACTCTACTCCAAGGTATTACAACAATCATCGTTACAGCAATCCTTTGGTTTATATTTGTATAATATGTTACAGGTATGTCTAGGCCACCTATGTTACAGGTGCCAGGCACCTGTAACATTATCTGCAATCAAGTGAAAAACCCCATCTAGAACCGGTGCATTCGCCGGTGTTTAGATGGGGTTTTGAGTTTAGTTGAAATTAATCATGTCATCGCGATAGTTTTGTTTTAGGTCAGATTCAAGGAAGTTCATATATCTAACAAGTAGCTGTGATGCTTTTCCTCTTGTAAGGACTTCGTTAGGGTTGATGCGATTTTTTCTATCTGGATCAATTAGACCTAGTTCACTTGCGACATAGATACTATCCTTAGCTGATTTTGGTATTTTGTTGTCGTCAATAAACTTCGTGGTGTAACCAGGGGTTGGTGCACGTCCCTCTAATCCAAGAGAGCGAATAATAATAGTTACTGCCTCTGCTCTAGTGATAGATTTATTTGCTCCAAATATGTCAGCATTCACTGGAGTTACAATTTCTTTATTTAGTGCGCTTTCAATATATACATAGTTCGGATCATTAATATCTAAATCTGAAAATAATGCTTTTCGTATATTCTTCTTGTTTTTTGGTTTTTCTTCTAGTACACGCAAGTCTACAGCTTTAGCCACAGCTACAGTGAAAAGGTCTTTTTTCATTGCTGCATCAGGAGAGAAGAAGTTACTTGTTTCATCAAAAATACCTAAAGAATATAGTTTTTCAATATTTGGCTTGGACCAATGCTTTTCAATATCACGAAACTTAGGGACGATAAGTCTTTCAATTGTTGGTGTTTTATCTTTATTAATGTATGCAGTCCCTGTTGTGTTGTATGGATTAAATGGAATCTGATAATCATATTCTGCTACCATGTTTGACTTGCTTACAACTGAGTGTCCACCTACAAAGCTTGATAGAGAGGGAATATGCTTTTCGTATTCTAATACTCTAGATTTACTGTCAGAAACCTTGCTAGATACAAATGAAGTCCCTTGCGGGGAATCTATTTCATAGTCAATCAACTGAGTGTCAGTGGAGCCCCAGAAATTTTTGTAGCCAACATTATTTCCTTCCATATAAACAGTAATTAAATCATTAATTGTTTCTCTTCCGATTTTTTGACTACGCTTATAAATCTTTCTTGCAATTATATTCCCCGAATAATAATCAGTTGCTGGGCGGTTATCAATAACCGAACCTTGAGAAAACTGATAATCATCCAAGGTAAATGTCGTTTTATCAGCTAAAGTTACTTTTTCGGAGTAGCTTTTAACTGTAGTTTGAGCCGTAGTTTGATTTTTCTTAACATGAGTTGTCAAATCAGTGATATAGACCACGCTTCTTGTTAATTTATCTCCATATTGATTACTTAAATTGAATTTATAAGTAGAAGTTAATTGGTTTTTACTTTCTTTTTCAGTGACAGTTGCTTTCCCTGTGAATGTAATTGGTGAGCCGCTTAGAAAAAATACCTCTTCATAAGAATACTCGTCTAAAATGCCACCATTAAAATCTGGAACCTTCGCGCTAGCTTCATTTGTCCCTAAGCTTAGTATAAGGAATAAAGCCATCAGGGTAACAATCGGCTTTTTCATAAGTTGATTTTTCATATGTATCCTATTTACCTCTTTCTCTATGTAATGGAGGGTATGCATGTACATACCCTGAGCAGTTAATCTACTAAAATTATTTTTGCTTGATAGTAACCATTATGAATCATGTAGAGTCGATCGTTCTTCTTCAAATCGCTGGATTTAATTATTCTTCCTTCTTTGATGAGCATTGTATTCGATAAATCTACATAGTTACGCTGATAAGCTGCTAGCCAGTCGCTATTATAGTGCTCACTAACGTCTTTTATACTTAATGTATTAGGATTCCAATGGATTGGATTATATCGACCGATGGAAACAGAATAGTCCGGTGTGGAATAGCCGACTATTTTAGATGCAATTATGTGGTTATCTTTTACATAGAAGTAACCATATTTTCCATTACTATAAGTGAAATCCTTTGTTAAGTTATTATAATCCTCTGTAACTACCGTATCATTGCTAAAGCTGAAGCTAGCATTCCCAGTGGAGTACCAATAGTTATTAGACAAAACCTGAGGAATGGATAGTGAAAGCTGATACTGATTCGTGTAATTTATTTGACCAAAGTATAATTGATAATCAGCTAAGTTAGCGCTTTGAAATCCATCGTTAGTAATATGGATGACATTTGCATATTGGTTAGACGAAGCACCGTTTGCAATAACAAATGCTTTACCGCTCTGCTGAAGTGCTGTCGGATCTACTAATCGTCCGTTTCTAATAATAATAGTTCCGCTATGATATGGAATGGTTCCGTAATTAGTTAATTTGATATTTTTATTCTTTGTATCTAGACCGTATAGGCTTTCATGTAGCGTCCGTTCATTTGTCTTTTTTATAATCATTTTCTGAATGATTTCTTTCCCAGACTGCTTTACCGTTACGTAGTAAATCTCGTTGTTTCGATAATTACGAAGCTGACTTTTATCAATCTTTTTAGTGCCGAGGAAAATAGGTGTCTTATCTGTAAAGCTCTTGGAATTCATGGCAGTATTAGTTGAGTTTCTCCAGTTCCAATTAATAAATGCCTTTTCATTTTTAATAACTAACTTATTTTGTTTTGAATCAATTTGCTGAATAACACCTTTGTATATATTTTCTACTTTGATACCGTCTGTAGTTATTTCGATGGAGGACAAAGTATTCGTGTCATGCTCTGATGTTTTCAGTTTTATGCGGTCTCCCACATATAAAACGCTTAAGTCTACGATTTTATTATCTTTATATATTTCTGTGTCCTCGTCTAAATAAAATCTCGTTGATTTTTTATCTTTGAGATTGATAGCGATATACTTAGCACCTTTATCAATTTCATTGACAGTTCCTGTAAGGCTTTGTCCGATTGCTTCAGATTTATTGTTCTCAAGAGATCCTTGCTCGATGTATGTGAATCCGTTAAGCTCTTGAACTGATTGGCCATCCACAATCGCTTCCACCCACAAGCCTTCCTTAAATGCACCAATTGTAGTAGGCGTCGAGTTGATGTACAAAGGGGTATATTTATCAATGGTTAGCCTTACTTCTTTTCCTTGTTCATTGATTAATATTACTTGTGAGAGTCTTTTCTCGGTTGTCTTGTCCTCAAGGGTTACTTCTTCATATATGGTTTTAAGAAAAGTCCGTTAACCGTGGAAGAAGCATTCGCAGGAACAGAAGAAAAAATGGTGCTTATGATTAGTAATAAGCTTAATATGTATAGAGCGTTTCTAAACACATATAAACCTCCTATCTTTTGGTATTTTACTATACTTATTTATCGGTTTATTTAAAGGGATATTAAGATATAATTCCTTTAAATTTACAAAAATGAAAAGTAGAGTTAAAAATACACAAAATTTTTAGAAAATTTTCTAAAAAAGGTGTTTTCAATTTTGAGAAAAGGAGTATAATTGCATATAATATATTGCACAGTTATAAAAGTTGCAATTTACTAAATAATTAAATTGATAGGGGTAATACAACATGAACAGTGTAAAAATCAAGTTTACAGAAAATGAAATAAAAAATGAGAAAACACCTGCCGGCCAACTTGCCTTTGGTACTAAATTTACAGATCATATGTTTATTGCAGACTATACAACAGGCATTGGATGGCATGATCATCGGATTGTCCCTTATCAACCGATTACGTTAGACCCTTCTGCAACTATATTACATTATGGGCAAACGGTATTTGAAGGCATGAAAGCGTATTTGTCTAAGGATGGTGTAGTTCGTTTATTTCGACCAGAACAAAACATGAAACGTATGAATATTTCCTGCGATCGACTTAGTATGCCTCAAATAGATGAAGAGTTTGCTATGGAAGCATTAAAAGAGCTGCTTGAGATTGATAAGGAATGGATTCCAAATGAACCAGGAACATCTCTATATATCCGACCATTTATGATTGGGACTGAAGCACATTTAGGTGTTTCTCCATCTAAGACTTATAGCTTTATGATTATTATGTCGCCCGTTGGCTCTTATTATAAAGAAGGTATCCATCCTGTGAAAATATTAGTAGAAAGTGAATACGTTCGTGCAGTGGCGGGTGGTACAGGAATGGCTAAAACAGCTGGTAATTATGCTTCTAGCTTAAAGGCACAGGAAGTGGCTGATAGAGAGGGTTACTCGCAAGTATTATGGCTAGATGGAATTGAACGAAAGTATATTGAAGAAGTAGGAAGCATGAATGTTTTCTTTAAAATAGATGGAGAGGTTGTTACTCCAGCCTTAAACGGTTCTATTCTAGATGGCATTACTAGAAAATCCATTATCGAGCTATTAAAATATTGGGGTGTGCCGGTAGCGGAACGCAAGGTGTCAATGGAGGAAGTTAGAGAAGCTTATTTAAACGGTAAGCTAGAAGAAGCGTTTGGAACAGGGACTGCTGCAGTTATTTCTCCAATTGGTGAGCTTCGCTGGAAAGGCGAGCTATTCTATGTAAATAACGGAGAAACTGGTGAGTTATCTAAGAAATTATATGATACATTGACTGGCATCCAAAGTGGCACAGTGGAAGATCCTTTTGGCTGGGTTACAGAACTAAAATAAAAGTGTGAATCGCTCCTAGGCTAAGAATAGGAGCGATTCTTTTCTTTGAAAAATGAACTGATGTTATAAATTTGTTGCAATTTACAGCTCGTTTAATGAAGGACATGAGATGGTTCTGGTAGGAAAGCATGTCTTTGCAGGTTGGTACCACTGTCTCCATTATTCACATGTTGTACATCCAATTAATTTAATTAGTAGGAATCTCGTAGTCAAAATGTAAATCTTGTTTAATCCGAAAATTTTCACAATAAGCTACGTAGGTTCTTTCTTTAATATCAGGGTAGTTTTTTATTAAATTGGGAAGTAGCTCGGTGTTTACAAAAGGATAGTCACATTTCTTATCAAAAAAATAATATTGAAACGAACTATAAGGATAGTATTCCATTTTATTGGTCATAGCCTTGGAAGTCGTTAAAGGGTTTTGATGAATGTAACTACTGACATTTAATAAGCCTATAGGGTCGGAAACCATACTGGAAAAAAATCTGGTTTCATAGAGTTGTCCAAAATAATTATATTTACGTTTGAAGTATTCTGAGTAAGTCTTGTTGATGGATAACATCACTTCCGAAAGTGGTGTCTCAGGGGAGCGGATCAAAAGGTGGTAATGATTATTCATAATACAGTAAGCAATAATTATGAAATTCGATTTTTTATATGTACGTTGTAAAGCACGGAAAAAGAGAGAAACATCTCCTTCGTTCAAGAAAATATTCTGTCGATTATTGCCTCTCATTGTCACGTGATAATAAATCTCTGGCTGCCAAATCCTCCGCATTCTCCCCATTTTTCTAACCTCCATCTATTCTTTTAACAAACATACTATAAACCTATAAAATGTACAATAATGGAAATTATGCAATATTCACAATAATTTGATTTTTATAGATAATATTCGATTAAATTCTTGTTTTATCGCTTAAAATCGTATCGGAAATAAAATTATAGCGCTTTGTTATCGGTTCATTACAGGTGCCAGGCACCTGTAATGATTCTGTAATGTGTATAATTTGGTCGGTATATTGTGTTAAAATAGCCATAAAGAGGGGGATTCCGTATGAAAGAGCAGATATTAATTATAGAGGATGAGGAAAATATTGCTCGTGTTCTACAATTAGAGCTGGAATTCGAGGGGTATTCTGTCGAGATTGCTTATACAGGTACAGATGGCCTTATTAAATATAGAGAAAAGCCCTGGGATCTGGTGCTGCTAGATTTGATGCTGCCAGGGTTAAATGGGTTAGATGTATTAAGGAGAATTAGAGCAACAGAGGCTAAAACTCCAGTTATTTTATTGACTGCAAAGAGCGGGCTGGAGGATAAGGTGAAGGGTTTGGATTTAGGGGCAAACGATTATGTGACGAAGCCGTTTGAAATTGAAGAGCTTCTTGCTCGTGTACGTTCAGCCATTCGTTTCAATAAATCCTCTGCTTCTGCACCAGATCAAGTAGACAATATTCATGTTCATGTTTTCCATTCTATTACTTTAAATGAGCAAACGAGAGAGATTACTAATGATGGGGAACAAGTCAATTTGACGCCACGAGAGTATGATTTACTACTTTACTTAATAAAGCATCCTAACCAAGTGTTATCAAGGGAACAACTTTTAGACGCTGTGTGGGGCTTTGATTATTATGGGGATACAAATATTGTGGACGTTTACATAAGATATGTACGAAAAAAATTAGAGGAGAAAAATTGTTCTTCTTTCATTCAAACCGTAAGAGGCGTTGGATATGTTTTGAAGGAGCTAAAAAATGAAGCTTAAAGCAAAAATTCATCTTTTCTCTACATTTTTAACGCTAGTAATTTTAGGGTTAATGAATATAGGTATCTATTTTATATTTGAGTCAATGGCTTTCGATACCGAGTATAATCAGTTGAATAATGAAGTGGATGAGCTGGTTGGCGCTCTCAGTAAAATGGGAGCGGATGACGATCCAGCTACTATTTTACGTGCTTTTATCCCTCCTAATGGAGGAATTAGAGTGATCAACGCCAAGGGTGAATCTATCGTCTTTGTAGAGTCAATCGAAGAGATGAAAGATTATAAACCGGAGTTAGAGAATGGAGAGCGATATACCTCAGGTTATTTTCGAGGTGTCCCCGTCCTAACTATAACAAAGCCAGTCATATGGCAAAATGGCGAAGTTGTTGAAATCCATACGCTTAAACAGCTTGTTGAGGTAGATAAAAATTTAAAATTCCTTCGTTGGACCTTAATAGGGGTAACTATAATAGGGATGCTCCTTATGACAATTTCAAGTGTCACTTTAGGTAATATCATTACTAAACCTATAAATAAATTAATTAAAACCATGTCCCAAAGCAGGATGTCAGGAAAATATCAAAAAATAGAGTTAAGTAAAAATCGTAAAGATGAAATGACTCAGATGGGAATAGCGTTTAATGAAATGATGGAGCAGCTAGAGGAAAACTACAATAAGCAGGAACAGTTTGTTTCTGATGCTTCACATGAATTAAAAACGCCACTCACTGTCATCGAAAGCTATGCAAAGCTATTGTCTCGTCATGGCTTCAAAGATAAAGCAATAGCAGAGGAATCAGTAAATGCAATCATTCATGAGACGGCAAGAATGAAAGAGATGATTTCTCAAATGTTGTTACTGGCCAAAGGGAATGGACAGCACACTCAAAAGTCGGAAACAATTGAATTGTATGAGCTGGTGGAAAATACCTTGCAATCTATGCGCACTGCTTATAATCGTAAATTTATATTAAAAGGTGATGGCCCTGTCTACGTGAATACAGATATGGAGCAGCTAACACAGCTTCTTTTTATTATTCTAGATAATGCGAGGAAATACAGCGAAAAAGAAATTAAGACGACGATTACCGAGGAAGAAAATCATACAGTAGTCGCAATTTTAGACTATGGGAACGGTATTCCTAAAAAAGATATTGATCATATCTTTGACCGATTTTATCGTGTCGACGAGGATCGAAATAGGAAAACAGGTGGAACTGGTCTTGGATTGTCCATTGCAAAAGAGATTGCCAACCGTTTATCTCTCGAAATGGAAATAGATAGCACAATTGGGTTTGGTACTACTATTTATATTTTTATTCCAAAAACTCCAATTCTCATCAATTTTTAATGTTTATCTTTTAAAATAGAATTGGGGGAGGGAAGCATGAATGAAATTTACTAAAATCAAAAAATATACATTGATTTTTGTGTCAGTGATCGTCATTGTAGGCACTGGGTTTTTGTTTAATGTTACCCAAACGAACAGGCAATTTATGTCAGAGAATGATGTTCGTTCCCAGCTAGAGCAATTGTATGATGCAGAAGTAACTGATATAACGTTAAAAGAAAATGTATACAAGGCTGTTATTACAAAAGGTGGCTCTGTTTATTTAGTAGAGGTTAACTCTACAAATGGAGATATTTACACAATGGAGCAGACGAATGAATATATGTTAACAGGTATTTCTCAGCCTGTTGAGCAATCGGAATTCGCCACATATAGTGATACTTTTGAAGTTAGGGAATATCCATTAACTAGTAATATACGTAAGAAAGAAACAAACAATAACATTGTAGTAGAAATGAGTCCCATTACGCAAATACAGGTAAAAGAGGACACAATGAGCATGGTTAATAAAGTAGAAACCGCTCAAGCGACTGAAATGAAGTTGATTAAGTCTAGTATTTCAGCCACTTCTTCAATCCAAGAAAAGTTAAGTGATTCTAAAGTAGACAAGCCAATTACAGAAGTAATTAAAAATGCAATAAAGGATGTCTTGAAAACTGAGCCTGTGAAAACAGAGGAAGTTAAAAAGGAACCAGTCAAAGTGGAGGTTGCCAAGTCCGATGAGGGCAAGGCTGATGCTAAGGCAGAGGCTGCAACTGATTCTATAGAAGGTATTAAAACAGACTCTTCTAAAACAGAACCAACCAAAACAGATATAAGCAAGACGGAAACTACTAAAAATGAAACCTCCAAAGTGGAGTCTGTAAAGGTAGAATCTACTAAGGTAGAGACTAGCAAGACAGAAGAACCGAAAAAAGAGGAAGCTAAAAAGGAAGAGCCAGACGCTAGCTCTACTAGTACCAATAAAACACAAACTGAAACCAAAAAACCTGAAGAAGCAAAGCAGGAAAGTACTGCTACCGTGTTAATTACTCCGGAGCAAGCAACTAAAATAGCCCAACAACAATACAAGGGAACCGTAGATAGTAATTCCTTTATAAAAACAAATGAAGGTGGCTACTATTTAATAGTGATGCAAACCGCAGATGGTAACTCGAAGGATAGTAAGGATAAAAAAACAAAAGCGACGATCCAGGTACATGCAATCTCTGGAAAAATATTATCAGTAACATGGGAATAAAAATTCTCATCAATTTCTAATAAAACTCTCTGTGTATTCTCATTTAGTTCAGATATGATGAATATATAGAAAAATTATCTTTAATGTTGTTGAACGAGTTTTGAAGGAGCTCTTTCTCCAACTTAGTATAATCGGGGATATCTAACACACGAGCGATAAAACGATGTGGAAGTACGAAGGCAAAAAATTTACGGCGTATTAAATATACCTTGAGCGATAACAAGGAAAAAACACCTCATTCTACCATCCCCGTAGAATGAGGTGTTTTTATTTACATTTTAACTTTTTTGGAAAATAGTATATCCTTTATTTAATCGATGAAACAGAGCTATATTTCATAGTTTACAATACTCTAATAGAGGTGATTACACATATGTATGACGTGGTAGCATTAGGTGAGATATTAATCGACTTTACACCCTATGGGCAATCCGACAATAAAAATACATTATTTGAAAGAAATCCGGGTGGAGCCCCAGCGAACGTATTGGTTATGCTTAGTAAACTAGGGATGAAAACATCCTTTATCGGTAAAATAGGGGCAGATGACTTTGGGACGTTTCTTAAGGAAACTTTAATATCTAATCATGTAGATACGACTGGTGTAGTGACAACTGGACAAGTCAACACGACCTTGGCCTTTATTCATCTCCATCCGGATGGAGACCGTTCTTTTAGTTTTTACCGTAAACCAGGTGCTGATATTACTTTAGAGGAAAAAGAAGTGAACTATGAATTAATTGACAATGCAAAGTTATTTCATTTTGGCTCCGTTTCCATGACTAGTGAACCTTCGAGACAAGCTACTATTAGTGCACTGAAATATGCTAAAGAAAAGGGCTTGCTTATTTCTTTCGACCCAAATTTGCGTGAAAGTCTATGGGACGATCTAAGTGAAGCGAAGAAAGTCATCTCTGATAGCATGCACTTTGCAGACATACTAAAGGTATCTGAAGAAGAGCTTCACTTTTTAACTACCACAATGGACTATGAAAATGGAACTGAACTATTAAGTAGAAACTATGGAATTCCATTGATTTTGGTGACTTTGGGCGAGAAAGGATGCTTTTTTAGATATAAGGATAAAACAGAAATGATTCCACCATATGTAGTAGAAGCAATTGATACAACCGGATCAGGAGATGCTTTCTGTGGGGCTTTACTATTCAAAATTTTAGCAGAGTCTAATATGGAGAATTTGAATATAGACAAGCTAAAATCTAGTGTGCTCTTTGCTAATGCGGCAGGAGCATTAGCTGCTACAAAAAGAGGCGGAATACCTGCTCTTCCTACATTAAAGGGTATTTGTCAATTGCAGGAGGACAGCCGTAACGAAGTCTAATAGTGGCTATGAATAAAAAACCGTGAAATCAAGTTACTGATTTCACGGTTTATTATTTAGGCTATGTTGAAGGGTAGGGTTGATTTATGATGCAAAGATCAGAGAGTAGAATTGATTTTCGCCCCAGCCAGACGCTTTCCTCGGGGTGAGCGATAAGCCATCACCCATCGCTTACGCGCGTGGTTGTGATGTCTGATCTGTCTCACTCATCCCGTAGGAGTCGCCGTCTGGTGCTCTAATCAATAAATGAAACTGCTTTAGCATCGATAAAGCATTAAAAACATTTACTCGCATAAACAAAGCTAAAAAATGACACCAACCCAATTTCGTCATCTATTTATGTTCTTAATAGCCATTCGAAAGTTCCTTTGTTTATGTTTATAGTCACTACAACAAAGCTTTTATTCATTGAATAGTATGCCTTATGCAGTATTATTTCTTTCTTTTTGTCAATCTTCCTAGGGCAAATGCACCTGCTGCAAGACCGATCATAGTGTTCGTTTTTTTGTTAAACACTTGTTTTACGACAAGATTCATGTTTGCAGGGCGTTCAGCAAGACGTCTCATGAAGTAACCGTACCAGTCTTTTCCGAATGGTACATATGTGCAGAAGTTAAAGCCTTCTTTTGCTAGCTGTAACTGCATATCAGTACGGAAACCATATAGCATTTGGAATTCAAATTTATCATGTGAAATATTATTATCAATTATAAATTGCTTGATATGATTGATGACATTATGATCATGTGTTGCGATAGAAGTAAATTTACCATTTAATAAGTGCCATTCAATTAGCTCTATATAATTTTGGTCAATTTCCTCTTTTGTTTGATAAGCTACGTCTGCAGGTTCTTTGTAAGCTCCTTTTACAATACGTAGACGGAAGTTTTTATACTTTTGAATATCTTCAGCTGCTCTAAAGAAGTATGCTTGGATAACTGTTCCAACTTGGTCGTATTCCTTAGATAGCTCGTCCAATATGTCAAAGGAAGGCTGTAAATGTTTGTTAGATTCCATATCAATATTAATGAATGTATTATATTTTTTTGCGACTGCAATAATATCTTTTAAATTTTGTAAAGCAAAATCATAATCTATATCCAATCCTAATTGGGATGGTTTTAATGAGATATGAGCATCAACCTGATGTTCCTCTATTGCTTCAATCACTGCGATAATTTGAGCTTTGGCTTCTAAAGCCTCTTCTTTTTCAAAGACAAATTCCCCTAAATTATCTACCGTACAAGAGATACCTTGAGCATTAAGCTTTTTAATACTTTCCATCGTTTCTTCGATATTAGTCCCAGCTACAACATGTTGGGCACCCATTTTTAAACCATACTTTTTAGCGGCCCCATTTAATACTTGGTTTTCTGATAATGTCATAAAAATATCTTTTAACATGATGATACTCCTATCTCTATTGTGATAATTAATTATAGCATATAACATCTTTTTTCGTGCAAGTAGGACAAATAACCTCATACACAGAATGCAAATAATCACTATTTTTACCTTTTTTTAAATAATTAGAAAATGTCTTGCGTAAATAGTCGAATTGAGATAACTTTTAGTAGTATATGAATCTATTAGTAGGGGCATTTATACATATCATATTAGGAGGTAAGACATGAGAAACAAAAAAATTAAACAGACTGCAGTAGCCGCAATCGTAGCTACATCATTATTCTCAGCTTCAAGCATTTCCTTCGCAAGTACATCTTTTCAACAGGTAGTAGATAATGCCAGAAAAGACATCAAACAAGCATCCTATTCTTATAACACACCTGCTCAAGCTGGAAAACTGGCAACGAGCAAAGAGTTGTATCCTATTTTAAACAAAGCTAAAGCCAATTATCAAAAAGCAAGAAATGAAATTAATAAATCGAATGTAAAAAATAAATCTGCCCTTTTAAAAAGCTTAGATGAATTATATGCTGAACGAGTGACAAAAGGACTTATTCCTTATATCGATGCTTATAACTATGCAGACAAATATTTAACACCAATTATGAAAGAAATTGAAGCTGCTGAAGCGGGTAACGACTGGGAAAAAATTGAGAAAGGCTATCATAAGCTTTCTGCCCAATTAAAAACAAGAACTGCAATACTTTATCGTTTTACTGGAAGAGATGCTCGTCATCTATTGCTAACTCAATACAAGGATCCAGCTAATGAAGTAAGAAACGAATTGATGGTTCCGGTGACCGTTTATATGAAGGTTAAGCAAGCGCAGGCATTACTGACTGCAGATAAAACAGAGGAAGCAAATAAAGTAATTGAAACAATCCAGCCACTTCTTGACAGACTACCAAGTGACAAGGATCTTCCTGCA
Source organism: Psychrobacillus sp. FSL K6-4046 (assembly GCF_038624605.1). Classification (NCBI taxonomy): domain Bacteria; kingdom Bacillati; phylum Bacillota; class Bacilli; order Caryophanales; family Bacillaceae; genus Psychrobacillus; species Psychrobacillus sp. FSL K6-4046. The sequence continues at coordinate 2,988,939 of NZ_CP152020.1, read as the reverse complement.
GTTAAACAGCTTTTAGAGATGGTTCATGCATTAGCTGATCATGTAGATGCAGACTTCACTCTATCTGTTATGCATGTCAATGATACACATGGCCACGTAGAAAAAGGGCCAAAACGTGTCACGGCAGTGAAAGAATATAGAACGTTGCATCCAGATGCCCTACTTGTAGATGCAGGAGATGTATTGACTGGTACACTGTACTTTAACGAATTCAAGGGACAAGCAGACGTAGAAATGATGAATCTCATGAACTATGATGTGATGACGTTTGGTAACCACGAATTTGATTTAGGGTCTTCTCCTGAGGGACATAAAGCTTTAAAAGAGTTTATCGAGAAATCCAATTTCCCATTTGTTAGCTCCAACGTAGACTTCTCTCAAGATGATTTATTCAATGGGCTATTTAATGTAAAAGTATCATCGGACCCTAAAAATGGACAAATCTACAGCGGTATCGTAAAGGAAATTAACGGTCAAAAAGTTGGTATCTTTGGTTTAACGACTGCTGAAACAGAAGGAATTTCAAGTCCAGAAAAAGTGAAATTTACAGACTACATTAAAGCAGCTCAAACGATGGTAGATGAGTTTGAAAAACAAGGAATTAACAAAGTAATGGCAGTTACTCATATTGGTTACGATGACAACCCCGCAGTAGATAATGATTTGATGCTAGCAGCCGCTGTCACAGGAATCGATGTAATTGTTGGTGGACACAGTCATACACAGCTGGACAAGCCTGTGATTGTTAATAAAGACAGTAAGGGTGTTGAGAAAGATCCTACCGTGATTGTGCAAGCATATCAATATAGCGAATTCCTAGGCACTTTAGAGGTAGACTTCGATAAAGATGGTAAAGTAATAGCTCATGAAGGTGCTTTAATACCGATAAAAGATCAAAAAGATGATGAGGAAGCCCTTAAGCTTATCGAAAAGTACTCCACGAAAGTTAAAGAAGTTGAATCAAAAGAAATTGGAGTAACTACAGATAAAGATTTAGAAAATCCTCGCCTAAGTGGTGATGATTCACAGTCAAGCGTACGTAAAAATGAAACGATCCTCGGCAATATAATTACAGATGGAATGTTAGCAAAAGCTAAAAAGTATGATGCCAAAGTAATCATGGCACTTCAAAATGGTGGAGGAATTCGTTCAGATATTAAAGCAGGACCAATCACGGTTGGTGACGTAATTACGGTACTTCCTTTCGGTAATACATTAGCGACAATGGAAATCAGTGGTGCTGACCTGAAGGCTGCATTTGAGATTAGCTTTAAATCATATCCAAAGGAAAATGGAGGATTCTTACACGTTGCTGGAGGTAAGGTAGAATTTGACTCATCGAAGCCAGCGGGTGAAAGAGTTGTTTCTATTAAATACTTTGGTGCTGATGGTAAATTAGTAGACGTGAAGGATACAGAGACTTATGTAATTGCTACCAATGCGTTTACAGCTAAGGGTGGAGACAGCTACGATGTTTTCGAGAAAATTTATAAAGCTGGTAAAGTAACTGACTTAGGTCTTTCTGATTGGGAGAATTTAAGAGAACAGTTTGAATCCCTTGATAAAATACCTACAGAAATAGAAGGTAGAATTGTAGATGTAAAAAAATAGTCTTAACTTTTTTCAGGAGGCTGGGACGTAACTAGTCTATAAATTAAAAAACATGAAACGGAAACTCGATTTCATGTTTTTACTTCATTTTAAAGGTCCGCACAATTTCTTGTAAGAAACCTTTCAATTTTAGTTGTTTGAAGTGGAGGTGGCGACTCCTGGGGGAACAGCACGAGCTGAAAGCCCTGCAGGAGCGAAGCGACGAGGAGATTGAAGCCGTGCCCCCGGAAAGCGTCCACTGTAACGGAAAACAACTACAGGTATATTTGAATAGAAGCCTCGAAAAATTTACAAGGTCGTAAAATTTTCGAGGCTTTTTATTTTTGAGTAGAGTTTTGTCCCACCCTCTTTTTAGATGAGAATAAGTAGGAGGGAACAAGTATACGTAATATTCTTTAAAAAGGATTGACACATGACAATAGGGCTGTAAGTGTAGTTTGCACTTACAGCCCTTTTTTAAATGAAGATATTTTCTAGGCTTTAAATTCCCACAGATTCTCCGTGAATTTTTTAATTGATTCTAAATTCGGCTCATAGCCTATCCCATAGCCTGTCGGCACTGTAATATATCCATCCTTGGCAACGACTTCAGGAGTAATAATATCCTCCTCCCAATATCGGGATGAACTTGATGTGTCTCCCGGAAACGTAAAGTTAGGTAACGAGGCAAGTGCAATATTATGTGCACGGCCAATACCAGCCTCCAGCATTCCACCACACCAAACTGGTATATTTTTTTCTAAGCAATAGTCATGAATTTTTTTTGCTACTGTAAGTCCCCCGACGCGACTTATTTTTATATTAATAACTTTAGCGCTACCTAATTCTATGGCTTTTTTTACATCTTCAAGTGACAGGATACTTTCATCTAAGCAAATAGGTGTTTTAATTTCTCGTTGAAGTTTTGAGTGGTCAACTATATCATCGTAACCTAAAGGCTGCTCAATCATTAAAAGATTATATTGATCAAGCTGCCTAAATATTTCTATGTCATCTAAGGTATAGGCTGAATTAGCATCTGCCATTAAAGGTAATTCGGGAAACGTTTCTCTTAGAGCAGAGATTAAAGAAATATCGCTACCGGGTTTGATTTTCACTTTAATACGTTTATACCCTTCCTGTACGTAATTCTTTACGACACTTATAAGTTCATCAGAACTCTTTTGTAAGCCAATGCTGACTCCCACTTCGATATTTTTGAAGGTCCCACCAAGTGCTTGAGATAAAGGAAGACTATTTCTTTTTGCGTAAAGATCCCAAACAGCACCTTCTATCGCAGCCTTAGCCATATTGTTTTTACGAATAGGGGAAAATATAGCAGACACTTCATCTGGGTGATTTATATTCCTATTTAATAGTAACGGGATTAAGAAATCCTTTATAATATGTAAATTAGTTTGAAAGGTTTCCTCGTTATACCAAGGGGCATGAAAGGCGGTAGACTCACCCCAGCCGGTATTTCCACTTTCGTCCATAACTTCGACTAATAAAAAAGGCTTCTCCTGTACACTGCCAAAGCTTGTTACAAACGAATTTTTCATCGTCATATTTAGATGATGTAATTTTACTTTTTTAATAATCATTTTTATAGAGCTCCTTAATTGGGAGGTTATTTCATCTTTTTTATAAACTGATAATAATTCACCGGTTCCTTAGTTTTACGAACAGCAATTATGGAATAATTTTCAATGAATAGAGTTTGTATGATTTTTCTAATCTGAAGGTCCCATTTTAATGCTAAATCAGGCTCTGTGACCCGCATTTCTTGAATCAGTTGAGGAATTGGCACTTCATAAGCTTCCTCAGTCGGTACAAATATGCGTGGCTCGATTAAGACAGGATAATTATTTTCTGTAAAGTCAATGTGAAAAGGCTGTGTAAACTTTGTATTCTCCGGCATCGATTATCCTCCGCTTTCTTACTCTTAATCTACCACTTTTTATACTTAATTTCATTGATATCCTACTAAAATTAAGAATTTTCATCGGCACCTTCAAAAAGAAAATGACTTGGGATACTTTGATACATCAGCTGTCTATTTTTAAAGGCATCCTTTTGTTCCACTATTAACCCTGAAACAATGGCATTCATAAAAGAAAACAAAGGTGCAACGGCATCAAAGGTTGACTTGTTTTGTGTAGATACAGGGAATAACACGTCGCTATATTCATGTATAGGGGCAAGCATAGAATCACTTATGCCAATAATATAAGCCTTTTGTTTTCTAACTAATTCTGCAATTTGAAGCGTTTCTTTCAAATAACGGTGAAACGATATAATAATTACTACCGAATTTGAATTCATGCTAGCAATGGTCCTAATCACATCTTCTGTGTCCGGTCTTATAAAGTGAACATTTTCTTTTACTAAACCAATTGAAAAGGAAAGCCAATTGGCGGCAGGGTAGGAGGTACGAAGGCCTAATACATATATTGATTTTGCCTTTGAAAGTCTTTGTACGGCTGCGTAATAAGATGCGGCATCGATTTGATCCATAGTAGCTTGAATAGATTGAATATCTTTTTCCATGACTTGTCTATGAAAGCTTTCTTCCTTAGATAATTCAATTTCTGTGTATTGGTAAGGACTTGTTGAGGATTCGTTGATAAAATAATGTTCACGCATAAGCTTTTGAAGTTCTACATAGCCGGAAAAGCCAAGTGTATAGGAAAATCGAATAACAGTGGATTCACTAATTCCTATTCTTCCTCCTAATTCGGCAGCTGAACAAAGCGCTATATCCCGAGGATGATCTAATACATAAGTAGCCATTTTTTTTTGGCTTTTAGACATAGTAACAAAATTTTCACGAATAAGATTTTGTAATTGCACGGGGTTCTCCTTTTGAAGTTAAGGCGTTATTTTTTATGTCGTTTGAAGGTTAAGCTTCAATTTCTGATAATGCTTAATTTATCATAATATTCCATTCATTACAATTACTTTTTTTAGATAGGGGTTTTAAATAGTATATATCAATGTATATATATAAAATCCTTTTTTTATAAAGGACACAAACAATAAGGTACAGAATGTTCTTATTTATAGGTGAAAGTTAATTGATTTATGTTTTAGGTCAACGGTTTTAGCTAATCCAATCAAGTTCATAAAAATTTCATAACTGCATTTTCGCGCAACCCAATAAAAAACCCCACGTATGGTGGGGGATAGTTATTTATTCTCTTTTTTCTCCTGAACTATTTTTTCTTCTTCGTCAAAAAATGGACAGCCTTCTCCAATCATATTAAGGGAGGCAATTTCATCTAGATCTTGCCTTCTTTTCATTTCATTAGAATCAACAGGATTTGAATTTGAGCTCAACCAATATCCCCTCTCAACTTTTACTTCAATATATTCTAGCGGAAAAGAAAAAAGTCCAAAAAAAAAATTTCGTTCTGTAAATTGAGGCTAAAATTCTATTATTTATGCGTATATCATCGCATTATGTCATAATCACGATATATATTTAATTCTGAAAATTGCAGAAAAAAGTAGATAGAGTAAAATAATAAAAAAGAAGGAGGTCTATTAATGTCGGTTCAACATTTTGTAGATGGAATGAATAAAAGTATAATTCATGTGGAAAAGTCAGTAGAACAAATGGTGCATCAAACTAGCATGACAAAAATCGACCAGCAACAAATAATGCGAGCTTTAATTGAATTGAGTGAAAAAGTAAAGCTGATTGAGATGTATATTCACATACCAAAAAAAGAAGACCACTCTTGATGTCTTCTCCATGGAATTTATTTAAGTTATTTCTTTAATGACTTTTTCTATATCTTTAAGTGGTGCATGGCAACTATTATTTTGACAAATTTCTACCGACAAGGCTTCTAAAGGCGCTGTGGTTGACCAAATATCAAACGGTCTATATGTTGTCTGAAGCACCTTTAAGATATCGCTTATTGGGTTACCAATTAACTTAATTTCTCTTCCTTTGCTATTTAACGATTGGAATGCCATTAGCGAAGACAATAGAGAGGTAGGATAAAGTGTAATTTCCTCAGCAAAAGTGGAAATAGTATTTTCAGCTAGTTGAAGCATATCTGGATTGTCGGTAATTTTAGCTAACCTCCAAAACTGCCAAGCGATTGTCCCGTTCCCAGCAGGAATAATTTGATCCATAATTATTTTTTCTCGAACAATTAGTTTTTCTCCACGTGTACTCGTAAAATAAAATCCACCATTTACTTCATCTTTAAAGTTGTCCATGATCTCTGAGGCTATCTGTTTTGCCTTCTCTAAATACTCTTCCTCATCCGTTGCTTCATAAAGCTCAACAAATGCCCACAACAAATTTGCATAATCATCCAAATAAGCAACGTTCTTCGCTTCACCATCTCTATAAGTTGCGTATAAAACATTTTCCTTAATAAGATGATTTTCAATAAATTGCACAGCTCTTTTTGCAGAGCTTATAAAGTGAGGATTCGTAAAAGCGGCTCCAGCTTTGGCAAGAGCGGCAATCATTAAAGCATTCCATGAGGTAATTATTTTGTCGTCAATATGTGGGTAAGCCCTATTCTGACGATGCTCTAATAGAATAGCTTTAGAAGCATCTAATCGTTCTTCCAATTCATCCTCCGATATATTAAATTCCTCTAGAATAGAAGCAATATCAGTATAGATTAAATTAGGTATATTTCTTCCATCAAAATTACCTTCTTCTGTAATATCATAGGATCTTGCAAAAAGTGTACCCTCATCCTCACCCAAGACTTGTATTACTTCCTGAAAAGACCAAACATAATAAGTTCCTTCTTCACCTTCACTGTCCGCATCAATTGCTGAATAGAATGGACCTTCGGGATGAGTCATTTCTCGTTCAACAAATTTAACAGTGTTGTATACAACTTCTTCATACTGAGGGATTCTAGTAATTTGATAAGCCTCCGTATATGCCATTAAAAGTAATGCCTGGTCATAGAGCATTTTCTCAAAATGTGGAGTAAGCCACATTTCATCCGTTGAGTATCTAGCAAATCCACCACCAAGATGATCTGAAATTCCACCACGAGCAATACCGTCTAATGTAATTTCAACCATATGAAGGGCATCATCCTCATTAGTTTCATGATAATACCTCATTAAAAAGAGCAACTGTAGAGGGGAGGGAAACTTAGGTTCTTTACCGAAGCCTCCGTGCTGAGAATCGAACATACCAGCTAACTGATGAAAGGCAGTTTCTATTATATTTGGCTCTATAGCTGTATGGTTGTTAGTTGTAGTAGTTACTTGAAAGGCTTCTATTAATTTTTCACTTACTTCTTCTAGTTGATCAAATTCATTTTCATATGCTTTATGTAAGCGAGGCAATAAATCTAACAGTCCAGGTTTCCCATATTTTTGTTCCTTTGGAAAATAGGTTCCCGCGTAAAAAGGTTTTTGGTCAGGCGTTAGAAAAACATGGAGTGGCCAGCCGCTTTCTCCAGTTAGCATTTGACAAATAGTCATATATATCGAGTCAATATCCGGTCTTTCTTCACGATCTACTTTAATCGATATGAAATGCTTATTTAATATGTTAGCGACCTCTTGATCCTCGAACGATTCTCTTTCCATTACGTGACACCAGTGGCATGTACTATAGCCAATGCTTACAAACAGAGGTTTGTTTTCCTTGTGTGCTTTTTCAAAAGCTTCCTCTCCCCATGGAAACCAATCAACAGGATTATTGGCATGCTGAAGTAAATAGGGAGATTTTTCTTTGGATAATCTATTGTGACATTGTGACGACATGAACATCCCACTTTCTGTCTTTAAATGTTATTAAACACTTTACCCTTACTGCTAATTAGTTACTCTTTATTTCTTGAAAATATCTCTAGTATAGCTGAATTTTAGTGGCATCACTTTCATGATTTTTCTATGTAAATAAAGCGAAACTTTAATAGAAAATAAAATGACTAAAGTTCTTTTAATAACACACAGGAGCTAAGTTTTATTGATGAAGAAAAAAAGAATCCTGTTTACGCTTAGGTAAACAGGATTCTTTACAATTGCTAAATACTTACGCCGAGTGACACAAGTAAATAGTTGAGGGAAACGATTGCTACAGATATGTGCAATAAAACCGTTAACCAGTTTTTTTGTGTCCCTTGAAAGTCTTGTACTAGCATAGCTACTGACCATATAAAAATAAATAGGTAAGCAAACTGTAATAGTATAGCTGGCAACATAATAAAAACCTCCTCTCTCTTAACATATGAAATAGATTAGTAATGGATTCCGCTCGTGCCTGTCTACAAAATAATTTCTTAATTCACACGAGTAGGCACTATTTGATTTACGGGTTAGTTATAAACCTTTTTATTTACTATATATCGCTCCTTCACGTTATTTTCATGCCCTTTCATACAAATGCTCCTATGTCTTCGTTCCTAATATTCATGTTTTTCTCTAAAAGTCTTTGACAAGAGTGGAGAAATCATGTAAATTATCAAATGGGCGAACAATTACCTTAGTTTTTAATATAAATATTCGTGTTTGGGAGTGTTGAGGCGTGGAAAACGTATTTGATTATGAGGATATTCAATTAATTCCTGCGAAATGTGTGGTTAACAGTCGTTCGGAATGTGATACGACAGTTTCGTTAGGTGGGTATAAATTTAAATTACCGGTAGTCCCTGCAAACATGCAAACAATTATAGACGAAAAAATAGCTTTGTATTTAGCTGAAAAAGGATACTTTTATATCATGCACCGATTTCAGCCAGAAAAGCGTATAGATTTTATTAAGGATATGCAATCTAAAGGCTTGATTGCTTCGATAAGTGTCGGTGTCAAAGAGGAAGAATATCATTTCATAGAGGAATTAGCGAACAAGTCATTAGTGCCTGAATTTATTACAATAGATATTGCACATGGTCATTCTAATGCCGTGATTAATATGATTAAGCATATTAAAAGATATTTGCCAAAAAGCTTTGTGATTGCAGGAAATGTAGGAACTCCAGAGGCTGTACGGGAGTTAGAAAATGCTGGAGCAGACGCTACTAAAGTTGGGATTGGACCAGGTAAGGTTTGTATTACAAAGATTAAAACAGGCTTTGGAACTGGTGGATGGCAGTTAGCTGCATTACGCTGGTGTGCAAAAGCTGCTAGTAAACCAATCATAGCGGATGGCGGTATTCGTACACATGGCGATATAGCTAAATCTGTTCGATTTGGTGCATCCATGGTAATGGTCGGTTCACTTTTTGCTGGTCATGAGGAATCTCCTGGAGTTACGATTGAAAAAGATGGAAAACGTTTTAAAGAATACTTCGGATCTGCTTCTGAATTTCAAAAAGGCGAGAAGAAAAACGTCGAAGGTAAAAAAATGTTCGTCGAGCATAAAGGACATCTTGAGGATACTTTAAGAGAAATGGAGCAGGATTTACAATCTTCCATTTCGTATGCAGGCGGAAACAAATTGGACGCTATTCGTAATGTAGATTATGTCGTTGTGAAAAACTCCATTTTTAATGGAGATAAGGTATATTAATTTTAAAAAAAGGACTGCACAGTGAATTAAACTGAGCAGTCCTTTTAAATTTTCTCGAAAGCATATATTACTACTTTCTACTAATTATTCGTGTTATTACATAAAAATACGAAGAACTAAATAAATATTTTCCCAGGGTTTAAAATTCCATTTGGATCAAATAATAATTTAATAGACTTCATTAGTTCCACTGCCTCACCATGCTCCTTAAGCTGGTATTTCATTTTACCGACTCCAACTCCGTGCTCCCCTGTACAACTGCCACCTAAGTCTATTGCTTTTAAAGCAATCTGATCATTTGTATACTTGGCTTTTGCTACTTCTGTTGGATCGTTAGGGTCGTACATGACCATCGTGTGGAAATTACCATCACCAACATGTCCGAAGACGCCACCTAGGAGACCACTTTCTTCTATTAGCGTGCGACCAAATACGACCATTTCTGCTAGCTTAGAGATAGGCACACATGCGTCAGCTCCAGTGTTATCTTTTCCTTTAATATGCTTATAGGCATAAGAGAGCTCATGACGAGCCTTCCAAATGTCAGCTCGGTCTTTTGGGGAATTGGCGCGCTCCCAATTGCTGCATCCTAAATCCTTCATTAACTCTTCAACTACTGTTGCTTCTTCTTCCACGATATTCGGAGTACCTGCAAATTCAAAGAATAGAGAGTGCTCTTCTGGGAATCCATAATCCCCATATACATTTACTTGTTTTATACTTTCAGCATCTACTAATTCCATTCTAAGTACCGGAATCCCACACGATAAAACTGCTTGAGCAGCTTCAGCACATTTTCCAGGTGACTCAAACGTACAACGAGCAGCTATCACTTTTTCTGGAATGCCATGAAGCTTTAAAGTAACCTTTGTAATTACTCCTAACGTTCCTTCTGATCCAGCCATAATTCCATTCAAGTTATAGCCCGAGGAAGATTTTTTTGCCTTGGATCCTGTATGGATAACGGTACCGTTTGCTAAAACAACTTCTAAATCTAAAATTTGATCTCTCATTGAGCCGTATCGTACAGCGGTCGTTCCACTTGCATTATTTGCAACCATTCCTCCAATGGAGGCATCAGCACCAGGATCAATTGGAAAGTATAGACCGTGCTTATTAACAAAATGGTTTAGCTGTAGACGAGTGATACCTGGCTCCACAGTAACCATCATATCCTCAGGATTAAATTCTATTATTTTTTTCATATTATCAAAACTAATAGAAATCCCCTTGTGAATTGGAATAGCTTGACCTTCAAGGCCAGAACCAGCGCCATATGGAGTAACAGGTACTTTATGTTCATTAGCTATTTTAAGAACGGTCACAATGTCCTCTACACTATCCGGGAACAATACAAAATCTGGCTCCACAAAAGGGTGGGAGGATTCATCTCGACTATGTCTATATAATTCTGATTCACTTTTACTTATTTTCTCTTTTCCTAGTACTTCTTCAAATTGGTCAAATAGATGTGCTTCCATAAATGACAATCCTCCTGTATATCTAAAAATTCAAAATATTTATTTACAATAATATTAACATAATATATTATTCATGTATACAGTATACAGGAAGGAGAAATTATTTTGAAAAAGCTTTCTCCAAAAGAATCTTTAGCTGATCAAGCGTTTAATGCTTTAAAGGACGCTATCATTAGTGGAAAACTAGCACAGCAGGAAGAATTACCGGAAGAAAAGCTAGCGTTAGATTTAGGGATTAGTCGAACTCCCCTGCGTGAAGCTTTAAAAAGATTAGCAGCTGAGGGTCTAGTTGAAGTAAATAAGGCTAAACCGGCAATTGTAGCAACTTTTACAAAAGAAGACGGGCTACACTATATGGAAATACGTAGATTATTAGAAATATATAATATTGACCAAAATGCAAATTATATTTCCGAGGAAGTATTGTGTGCACTAGAAGAAAATCTTGTGGAGCAATTAACTTCCATTAAAGAAGAAAGATACAACACGTTTAACGACTTAGATCAACAGTTTCATTTGCTGATTGGAAGTATAGGACCCAACAGAAAGCTGGGTGAACTGATAAATGATGCTAACGCTGGAAGTAATCGTGCTTTTCTGATTCTTTCCAATACATTAGAGGTCAGCGTAGAGGAGGCTTATTATGAGCATGAAGAGATAGTACGTGCCCTGCGGGTACAAGATAACGATTTGGCTAAACAACTTATGGCAATTCACCTAGATAATGTAGAAAGAAGATTTTTATTATATTTCAATGAGGAGGAAAAGAAATGAAAAAATTATTAGCTATACTACTGATCACTTTACTTACGTTAAGCGCATGTGGAAGGCCATCAACAAGTACGTCAACATCTAGCTCAGGGGAGGAACAAGAGCAATATACACTTCGAATTGCATACTTAGTATCTGAAGAGCAATCTACTCATCTAGCAGCTAAGTCTTTTAAAGAAAAGTTAGAGGAAGAATCGGATGGACGTTTAAAAGTTGAACTATATCCAAATGGACAATTATATGCATCCGATCGTGAAGGAATTGAAGCTGTACAGTTAGGTAATATTGAAATGACTATTCCAGCAGTAGCACCATTAGCTTCTTTCAATAAAAAGTTTATGGTTTTTGACTTACCATTTTTGTTTAATGACCATGATGCAGCATATCGTGCGCTCGATGGAGAATTAGGAGATAAGCTGCTTGCTGAATTAGAGAGCAATGATATGAAGGGACTTGTTTTTGCGGAGAATGGATTCCGTCATATGTCTAATAACGAGGGACCAATAGAGGGAATAGAAGATTTAAAGGGCTTAAAATATCGAACATTAGAAAACCCAGTACATACAGACACATTTAAAGCTTTTGGTGCCAATGCCTCACCTTTTGCTTTTGGGGAATTATACACGGCACTGCAACAAAATACATATGAAGCAATGGAATCACCCATTTCTTTATATTATACAAACAAGTTTTACGAGGTTCAGGAATATCTAACTTTAACTAGCCACGTCTATGCTGCAACTATTTTGTTGATGAACAATGACTTCTTTAATAGTTTACCAGACGATTTGCAGGAGTTAGTGCAAACTGCATCTGAAGAGTATCGAACAGAGCAACGTGAAATTGCTCAAAAGCAAGATGTAGAATTTCTTGAGAAATTAAAAGAAGAGGGCATGCAAGTAAATGAGCTGACTGATGAGCAACGGGACGAGTTCAAGGCCGCAACTCAATCCGTATATGACAAATACGTGGCTGAAATAGGAGAAGATTTAGTTAATATGGCAGAAGAAGCAAACAATCAATAATAGAGCAGGGGTGAAACGTATATGCTAAAGAAATTTGCAAGGTTCGAAGAGATATTGCTAGTACTTTCCCTTGGTTTAATGGTTGCACTTATTTTTGGTCAAGTAATAGGCAGATATGTTTTTTCCTCTGCACCAAGCTGGACAGAGGAAATGGCGAGATATATTCATATTTTCCAAGTATGGATTGGGGCAAGCTATGCAGTTAAATTAAGACAGCACATTCGCGTGGAAGCATTTATCACCCGCTTCCACGGGGTGTTTCGTCAGGTGCTTGAGATTTTATCCATAGTAATTTGGTTTGTAATGGCACTGTTTTTAGCTGTGTTTGGTACAGAGCTTGTTTTAAGTAGTATTAATCATGGACAACTGGCTCCAGCTATGCAAATACCAATTTGGATTCCGTATTTAGCTATACCACTTGGTGGGATTGGGATGGCTATTCGGTTAGTCATTCAAGTAAAAGAAGTGATACGTGGCAATTACGAAAAACCTAAGGAAGAGGAGATTATGCTATGACAGTAGCTCTTTTGTTCGGTACACTGTTTATTTGCCTTTTAATTGGAGTTCCTATTGCTATCTCTTTAGGTGTTTCCGCACTAGTTGCCATTTATTTTGGTTCTAATCTTCCACTGGGTATTATAGCCCAAAAAGCATTTACATCCTTGGATTCATTCCCGCTATTAGCAATTCCTTTCTTTATGCTGGCTGGAGTACTAATGAGTAAAGGCGGAGTTTCTAAAAGATTGCTGGACGTAGCTACTGCTTTAGTAGGTTGGATAGTAGGGGGATTGTCTCTAGTAACCATAGTAGCATCCATGTTTTTTGCGGCTATTTCGGGATCAGGACCTGCAACTGTAGCTGCAATTGGCGGTTTTATGATTCCAGAAATGAAAAACAAAAAGTATGACGGAGGATATGCAGCGGCTGTATCCGCTTCAGCAGGATCTATAGGCGTAATTATTCCACCTAGTATTCCATTTGTGTTGTATGGGGTAATAGGAAGCGTATCTGTAGGAAGCATGTTCCTAGCAGGGATATTACCAGGTATTATCATTGGTATTGGTCTGATGATCACCGCGTATTTTATTGCTAAAAAACGAGGCTATAAGTCCGAGGGAACTGCCCGCTTTTCATTTAAGGATGTGTTAAAAGCTATATACGATGCCAAGTGGGCATTGCTTATCCCAGTTATTATTTTGGGTGGGATTTATGGAGGCTTCTTTTCGCCAACGGAAGCTGCTGTCGTAGCAGTGGTCTATGCTTTAATTATCGGCTTGTTTGTTTATAAGGAGCTTACATGGAAATCCGTATTTGAATGCTTCCGCGAAGCGGTTGTTATTAATGCTACTACGATGATTATTATCGGTCTTTCCGTTTCTTTTGCATATTTCATGACTTTAGAACAGGTGCCCAATGATATTTCTTCTTTCTTGACTGAATTATCTACCAATCCAATTGTCATTTTACTAGCTATTAATGTCATACTATTAATAGTAGGAATGTTTATCGATACAATATCTGCGTTAGTCATTCTAACACCGATTCTTTTGCCGATTGTTATTGCAGTCGGTGTCGATCCCATTCATTTTGGGGTAATATTAGTTACTAACTTAGCTATTGGTTTTATCACACCACCTCTTGGAGTAAACCTATTTGTAGCTTCTAGTGTTGGTAATGTGAAGTTTGAAAGAATCATAATGGCCATTATCCCATTTTTGTTCAGCATGATTGTTTGCTTAATCCTCATCACATTCTTACCGAGTTTATCTTTATGGCTTCCAAGTATTCTAAGCAATAAATAATTGTGAAAGAAGGATAATTATATGTCTTTACAACTTAACCCACGTGCGATAGCACTTGAACAACCTGGTATTCGTCAGTTCTCGAATCAGCTCGTTAATTTCCCAAATGCAGTTAATCTAACAATAGGACAACCAGATTTCCCTACTCCGCAGGCAGTGAAGGATGCGGGAATACACGCTATTCAAAATGATTTAACTGGTTATTCTCACAATGCTGGGTTAATAGAGTTAAGAGAAGCTGTTAATAATTTTTTTACAGATAAATATGGTTTTTCCTACAACCCAACTAAAGAAATTGTCATCACAAACGGTGCGAGTGAAGCTATCGATACAGTTTTTCGAACTATTTTAGAAGAAGGCGACGAGGTTATATTGCCGGCTCCGATATACTCAGGCTATGAACCTGTTATTAAATTTTGTGGCGCTAAGATCGTTTATTTAGATACAACTAATACTGGTCTACAGCCTTCAGCAGATGAATTAGAGAAGCTTATTACAGATAAAACGAAGGCTATTTTGTTTAATAATCCTTCAAACCCTACTGGCATGGTTATTGAAAAGCAGGTAATGGATCAGCTAGTGGAAATGTTAAAGGATAAAGAGGTTTATATTGTCTCCGATGAAATTTATAGTGAGAATACATTTTTAGGAGAGCATGTTTCGTTTGCTTCCTATCCGGAGCTGCGAGACAAATTATTTTATATCCATGGGGTTTCTAAGTCGCATTCGATGACTGGCTGGAGGATTGGATTCATATTAGGTCCTGAGAAAATTATGGAGCATGTGTTAAAAGTACATCTTTACAATTCTATTTGTGCTTCTTTGCCATCACAGTACGGTGCACTAGAGGCATTAACCAATTCCAAGGACATCCCAAGCGCAATGAATATTGAGTATGTAACAAGACGTGACTATGTATATGATCGCTTGTTAAAGATGGGTCTTCCTGTCATTAAGCCGAATGGTGCATTTTATATTTTTCCTTCCATAGAACGTTTAGGTATGAAGTCTTTTGATTTTGCAACGAAGCTACTACATGAAGGTGGAGTAGCAGTAGTTCCTGGCAGTACCTTTACACCTTATGGAGAGGGCTATATTCGAATTTCCTATGCTTATTCCATGGCCGTATTAGAAGAGGGTTTAAATCGTTTAGAACGTTTTATAGAAAAAATTCAGTCCCAATGAATTCTATTACATGACGAAATGGAGAATACAATGAAAAAAGTAATTACGTATTCACTTGCACTTGGAATTTTTAGTAGTGTTATACTCGCTCCCGTAGCGAATGTACAGGCAGCGTCATTAACAAAAGCGGAAGCACTAGTTCAGAGAGCGGAGAAAGAAGCAACGGCTTTAAAATGGCAAATTTCTATTGAACATACCCAGTCTATTAAAACTCCAGATATGAAGGTATTCAATTCGACTAAATCTGCTTATCTAACGGCACAAAAAGAGATTTCCTCGATAAGTGATCCAGCTAAAAGGGCAGAATTAGAAAAAAAATTAGAGGAAACAGCCGGGATTCATTATAAACGCTCCATGGGATATGTGGATGCTATTACGTCTGGCAATAAAATTCAAAAGCTGGCTAACACTCTTCAACAAGAGTATAGAAAGGATCCAAGCTCTAAGCTTACGGAAACTGCTTATCATGCTTTATCCGAGGAAATTAGAAAGCAAGGAAAGCTTTT
The DNA here is from genome assembly GCF_038624605.1 of Psychrobacillus sp. FSL K6-4046. Classification (NCBI taxonomy): domain Bacteria; kingdom Bacillati; phylum Bacillota; class Bacilli; order Caryophanales; family Bacillaceae; genus Psychrobacillus; species Psychrobacillus sp. FSL K6-4046. The sequence continues at coordinate 2,973,072 of NZ_CP152020.1, read as the reverse complement.
ATATAGAGTTTATGGTAAGTCAACACGCGACGCTTTTATTACTCAATATAAGAGTCCTGCCGAACAGATGCTACTTAATGTAAAATCTGCAAAGCTAGCGAAAGGCTTAATAACTAAGCTGGACCAGGCTATCCAAAAGAAAACCAAGCAAGACTCCATTCTAAACGAATTGTTTTTAACTTTAGAATCCATAAAAGATGATACGATGTATTATCGACTATTTGAAGAATACAGCAAGGTCATGCGAAAGGACATAAATTTTGTTGCACAAGAAAAAGACTTCAACATTTATTTTGGTCAAATGAACCAACTGATCAATAAAAAAGATGTAACGGGAGTTTTCTCGTTATACGGTAAGGATTTTCCTGACTATGAATTTTTAAAAGAGGATATTCAAACTTCCTTCAATGAAAATGATACAAAGTTCGAACTGGTAAACGTTTATGTCTACTCCATCATTAGTGGCTATGCCTATGTGGAAGTTGAGGACCTTGCTACTACAGGAAATAAGAAGGAATCTATTTTAAATGTATATCTATTGAAAAAAGAAAATAAGGAATGGAAAATTGTCGATATTTTTACTCCTTACTAACTATTTTCTTCAAACAACCAACGAGAGAAAACTTGTTGGTTGTTATTTTTTGCTCCAAGAATGTTAAACTAAATGATATGAAAATTCAATTAAATTAATAGAGTCAATAGGAGGAGTAGAATGAAAACATTGTTATTAACAGGATTTGAACCGTTTTTACAGCTTACTGTCAATCCAACTATGAAAATTGTGGAACAGTTAAATGGTTTAGAGATTAATGGTCATAGGATTGTTGGTAAGATCCTACCGGTAGATTTTCGTGCCTCTGGTAAGGAGCTACTTCAATTACTGGAAGCAGAAAAGCCAGACGTACACATATCTTTAGGCTTAGCAGCTGGCAGGTATAAAATTACTCCTGAGAGAGTTGCTATCAATGTACAAGATGGGGATGTAGACAACAAAGGAAATAGGCCCGTTGATGAAGTGATCCAGGCAAACGGAGAACCGGGTTATTTCTCTACGTTGCCAATTCGAAAAATGGTGGAAAAGCTAATCCAAAATGGTTTTCCTGCTGAAATTTCTAATACAGCAGGAACCTACCTTTGTAATAATGTCATGTATGAAGCACTACATTATGCACAGAAGTCCAATAATAAACTGATTTCGGGGTTCATCCATATTCCGGCATCTCATGAACTAGCGATTGCACATGGGAAAATTCCGAGCTGGTCTCATGAGGACTTGAAAAATAGTATTATCACTTGTATTGGTGCGTTAGAACATCATGACAATTGAAATGCCAACTTTTTTTAGAACAGGGGAGAGGACTTTACGTTTTAGTTTTAAAGAGACTATAAGTCAAGAAGTATGGAGACAAGTACATTTCTTTGCTGAAATGGTTTCATTAGAATGGAATCATCTTATAGAGGAAGTGGTGCCAAGCTATCATACAATTACGGTGTTTTTTATTGATTCGTCGGCATTAGACAAAGTCGATATTAAGGGATTCTTATTCCAATGGCAGCATAAAAATTTAGCTTTAGAAAAAATGCCAACTAGATTAGTACATATTCCCGTTTGTTACGAGGAGCCGTATTCGTTAGATATGGATAGAATAGCTTCTTTAAATGGTCTTTCTTCCAAACAGATTATTCAGCTTCACACACAACCATTATATACCGTATATATGATTGGATTTTTACCCGGTTTTCCTTATTTAGGAGAGTTACATAAAAGCCTTTGCATTTCTCGCCTAGACAAGCCTAGAAGTATAGTACCAAAAGGCTCTGTTGGAATTGGAGGAAATCAAACAGGCATTTATCCCTTAGAATCACCAGGAGGATGGAACATTATTGGAAGAACACCTTTGGAGCTCTATTCGGCTTTTAGAAATGACCATTTTCTATTAAGAGCAAGAGATTTAATTAGATTTTTTCCCATTTCAATACATGAATATGAAGAGATAGCTAGTGAGTTAAAACAAGATTCTCTTGCTATGAAACGTTTTGTAGAGGAGTTGTCTAAATGATAACAATTGATATAAATGCGGATGTAGGGGAAAGCTTTGGAGCCTTTAGCGTAGGGGAAGACCAGGAATTATTTAAAGTGATTACTTCAGCTAATATTGCTTGTGGATTCCACGCGGGAGATTTTTCGGTAATGAACCGAACAGTAAAGGAAGCTAAGAAAAATAATTTATCCATTGGTGCTCACCCAGGTTTTCCAGACCTGCAAGGATTTGGACGTAGGAATATGATAATGTCACCCGAAGAAATCTATGAGATGGTTATCTATCAAGTTGGGGCCTTAAAGGCTTTCTGTCAGCTTCATCATGTACGACTTAGGCATGTAAAGCCACATGGTGCTCTTTACAATATGGCTGCAAAAGATTCCTCTGTTGCTAAAGCAATTGCGCAGGCGACGTTTGATATGGAACCAGACTTGATTTTATATGGGTTATGCAACAGTGAACTAATAGATGCGGGAAAAATGATAGGTCTTCAAACTGCACAGGAGGCTTTTGCCGATCGCCTTTATGATGAGGATGGGCAGCTAGTTAACCGAACAGAGCCAAATGCTATTTTGACTACTGATGAAGATATCGTTACGCAGGTTTTACGAATCGTAAAAGATCGACAAGTAAAGACCAAGTCTGGGGATAGTATAAGAATCCATGCTAATACCTTGTGCTTTCATGGCGATGGCAAAAATGTCTCGGCAGTCGTTAGGAAAGTTAGAAAAGTCCTAGAGGAAAACAATGTGAGGATTGCACCTTTGGAGTTGGGAATATGAAGGCGCTTTTTAAAGTTATAAAAGAGGGGGTTTACGCATCCTATCAGGATTTAGGCAGACCAGGGTATCGGAAATTTGGGATGCCTGTTGCTGGACCGATGGATAAATATGCTTTTCAAATGGGGAATAAAATTGTATCCAACTCTCCAAACTCCTTAGCATTAGAACTATTTTTAGGTGGCTTATCACTGGAAGTTTTAGATACTCATAAATTAGTTATCAGTGGGGCGAATCTGGAAGCTACGCTAGATGGAAGAAACCCCGTGGAGCTATGGACATCATTTCTAGTCATCAAAGGTCAAATCCTATCCTTTAATAGTCCGAGTAAAGGAAGTATTGCTTACATAATTCCACAAGGAGGATTTTGTGCGGACGAGGTGATGAACAGTAGTTCAGCATATCCAAGAGCAGATATTGGATATGTACTGAAGCCAAACATGATTTTATATGGGAGGGATACTTCGTATACAAACAAACGCTCTCGATTAATACCGTCTCTTATTCCTACTTATGAAAATGATGTAACTGTTAATGTTTGGGGAAGTCCACATTTGGCTTTATTTGAAACGAGCAGTATTGATACTTTTTTTAATTCGATTTATACATATAAGGCTGGGAATCGGATGGGATATTATTTAGATGGCCCTGAGCTAAAGTTCGTCTCTAAGGGCGATATTCTATCGGAGGCAACCCAGTTTGGTACTATTCAAATTACTAATAATGGTCAGCCGGTTGTTTTAATGGCAGATGCACATACGGTTGGTGGATATGCTACCATGGGGAAAATAGTAGACGAAGATTTATGGAAGATCTCCCAATTGAGGAGTGGTGGAAAGATTCGTTTTCAATGGAGAGAGTGATAAGGATTGTCATAAAATACACCTAGCAGTTGTGTGTTTTATGACAATCCTTTTTGAGCATGCATATATGTTGTTTATAGAATTTTTAATGCTTTTCTAAATGTAGCTTTATTTCCTCGGAAATTTTTTAAAATTCATTCTCGTTCATCATATAATACCAAATTCCATCCTTTAATTCTCCAGCACCTTCTTCAAAGGTCAGAGTTTCAATCGTATTTATACTTTTTTTATAATCTTTTTGTATATTTAGCATCTGCTCGAAGGTCATATTTGTTTGTAGGTTTTCTTCAATAATTAGAAGTAGTTCCGTTCCTTTTCCTCAGGAGTAGATTGAAGTTTGCCCCCTTTTTAAGTAGAGATTGAATTACTTGTTTTTGACGATGTTGTCTTCCAAAATCTCCTAGTGGATCATCTTTGCGCATTCTTACATAATCTAGCGCCTGCTGTCCCTGTAATCTAATTTTTTCCTCAAGAAAGGTATAGCCAAACACTTCAAAGGTCGTTTCTTTTACAACATTTACTCCACCTACAAAGTCTACGAAATAAGACTTTGTTCATTCCCTTTTTATTATTTTATAAATTATTAATGATATTTATATGCTTAAATGTGATAATTATCACATTTTTGTACAAATATTGTAGGTATAATTAATCAAAAAGGGAGTGTTATTTATATGCGTGGTTCTTTAAAAAGTAAACTTTTAGTTCTGGCTTTAATCGTTATATTACTACCTTTATCAATACTAGGCCTAAATAATTATTTGTTAGCTAAAAAAGAATTAGATGAATTAGGGAAAATGGGGATTCAAAATGGTACCTATGCAATATTGGATTTAATTGATGAATTGAATAAAGAGGTAGAAAAAGGCGTTATAACAATGGAAGAAGCAAAAGCACGAGTTGCAGATAAAATTATCGGTCCTTTAAAGGAGGACAATAAACGTTCAATCACTAATCCGGCATCCTACGGGAAGAATTTCTATTATTATGTTATGGATGATAAAGGCAACTTATTAGTACACCCTAGTCTAGAAGGGGAAAACTTATATGATAATCAGTCGGAGGATGGTCAGTATTTTATAAGAGATAGTATAGAAAAAGCATTAAATGGTGGGGGGTACGTGTCTTATAACTGGCCACTTCCTAGTGACGAAGCTCAAGTGGAACCAAAAATTGCATATAGTATAGAGGATCCCAATTGGGGGTGGATAATTGTAGCAGCTACATACGAAAGGGACTTTAATAAAGGCGCACATACTATGTTATTTACAACCATTGTGACGATTTTAATAGCGCTCCTGTTAGGATTAGTACTGTTTTGGTACTTTGCTAGAAAAATGACAACTTATTTAAAGAAGATTATGGTTTTAACCTCGGATATAGCAGATGGAAAGCTTAGTGGAAATGAGATACCAATAGAAACAAGGGATGAGTTAGGTCAGCTTGCATTAAATGTGAATACTATGAAGAATAGTTTAGAGGAAATGGTGAGTCAAACAAAAGTATCTTCAGACCATATGAGAGGCTCCTCCGAGGTGCTGAGTGCTGTAATAGAAGAAACTACGGCAGCTGCTGATGAAATTTCACATGTTATTACAGAAATCTCTAAAGGTGCAGTTATACAAGCAGAGGAAGCAGAGGTAGCTTCTGATAAAGTAAATGATTTGTCTACAGTTATTGAGAAAACACTTAAGCAATATAATGAAATTATTGTAGGGGTTAGTCAAATGACAAGCGTACAAGAAAATGGTTTATCTAACATAAATACCTTAACTACAAATACTGATAGATTGCAAGCAGTGATGGATGTCCTACAGGCTACTTTTACTCAACTTACTAATCGAATGGGACAGATATCTCAAATTGTTCAGACCATTAATGATATATCTGCCCAAACCAATTTACTTGCTTTAAATGCAAGTATCGAAGCTGCAAGGGCAGGAGAGCATGGAAAAGGATTTGCGGTAGTAGCAGAGGAGGTAAGGAAGCTATCAGAAGGTACTCAGGTAGCTACAGATAGTGTACGTAATCTTTTAAAGCAAATTGAGCAGGACACACGTTTAGCAGAAATTCAAATGACGGAAACTCAATCGATTTCAAATGAACAAATGGATTCAGTTGAATATACTAAACAATCATTCATGGAGTTGACTAAATCCATTCAACAAATAAAAGAAGAACTTATTTATTTAAATGAAGAGATGAATATCATGTATTCTAATAGAGAAGTGGTTGTAGGGGCGATATCTAATATTGCAGCCGTTGCAGAGGAGTCTGCAGCAGCAACAGAGCAAATGAATGCCTCAATTGAAGAGCAGAACAATGCTATTAATTCTATTATGAATTCAGCCCTTCAACTTCAACAGGAAGCTGAAAACATGCATGACTTGGTATCGAGGTTCAAATAAGAGATAAATGTGTTCGAATAGTATTTATTCAAAATAAACAAGGATAACAGTACCTGTTACCCTTGTTTTTTATCGTAAGAAAGCGGGAATAACACCTTTATCTTTTTCTAGTTTTATTACTAGGTAAATGATGGGATAAAAGAACAATAAAAAAACTGCAGCAAGCTCAGGGGAAATAACCTGAGCAATAGCTGCAGTCTTTAGTTGAAATCTGTCTTTATTATTCTTCCGCTTTAGAGCTATTAACCTGTAGAAAGTAGCGGCTGATATCTCGGAAAAAGGCGTTAAGCATGTTATTGAACATGTCTAATGCATCAAATGAATATAGTCTATAAGGATCTTCTTGTCCGTAGCCGCGAACGGAAATACCTTCTCTCAAGTGGTGTAAGTTTCCTAAATGAGAAATCCAGTATCTATCTAGCGTTTCAATGTAAATGCTTTGGATGTCCTTCCAAGTATCTTCATCTACATCATTCTCTAGTTCATCTAGTGCCATTCGGTAAACAACATTTAGTTCCTTTTGTAATTGTTCCTTACTTTCCGCAGTGAAGTTAGAGTAATCGATTGGCTCCGTGGTAGTAAGCGTGCCGATTATTTTAATTTCATCAATCACTTCCTGGTGCAAAGCAGCTTCTCCCGCAGCATCCATTTCTAACATATCCTTTAAGAAGTAATTTAAGCGTTCCTGTATAGCAATTTGAATGAGTGATTGCATGTTTTCCAGTTTCAATGCTTTTTCACGATAATTATAAATCACTTTTTGTTGATCATTGTTTACATCATCTAATTTTAATAAGTGTGATCTACTTGAGAAATGCATTCCTTCAATAACCTTTTGTACATTGTAAACAAATTTAGTTGGGTTAGGGGAAATTATTAAACCACTCTCATCTGTTTTTACTTTCTTTTTATACTTAGCGAATTCTTCTTCATCATAGTAGTAGAATAGTTCATCGTCTAAGGAGACGATAAACTGTGTGCTGCCTGGGTCACCTTGGCGACCACTACGTCCCCGTAATTGCATATCAATACGAGCACTACTGTGAAGCTCGGTCCCGATAATATGCAAACCACCAAGCTCTGCTACACCTTCGCCTAAAAGGATATCCGTTCCTCGGCCTGCCATATTAGTAGCTAGCATAATTTTATGCATTTGACCTGCATTAGAAATAAGCTCTGCTTCATCTTCCTCTGTTTTAGCATTTAAAATATTGTGTTTCAAGCCTTCCTCTTTAAAGAAATTGGATAGCTTCTCTGATTGCTCTATAGAGGTTGTCCCAATTAAAACAGGACGCCCAACTTCGTGGTGCTTTTTAGTTTCAGCAACAATTTTCTTCATTTTATCTTCAGAAGATAAATAGACAACAGTCTCCATATCAATTCGCTTGTTTGGTTTGTTCGTAGGAATCTCTGTGACTCTTAAATTATAAGTCTCCCAAAATTCATCGCGTGAAGGCATAGCACTGCCAGTCATTCCAGAGATATGACTATACAAACGGAAATAATGTTGAATGGTAACAGATGCCTGTGTATTGTTCTCTTCTTTGATCGAAACCTTCTCTTTAGCCTCTATTGCTTGATGAAGGCCATCGCTATATGTTCTGCCTTCCATTATACGTCCTGTATACTGATCAACGATTTGTATTTTATCGTCCTTCACAATATAGTCGACATCTTTTCTCATAACTACTTTTGCGCGAAGCGTCTGCATTGCTATATGAAGAAACTCTCTATGTTCGCGATCATATACATTATCGATTCCAAAGGCCTCTTCTAGACGATCTGCACCTTCATCTAACAATACAATTTGTTTTGTTTCTGGGTAATAATCGTATTCTCTTTTATCCTCAAACGATTCTACTACCATCTGCATCACAGGGAAGAGATTTAAGCTTGCGTTAGACTTACCTGCAATGATTAAAGGTGTCCTTGCTTCGTCTATTAAAATGCTATCTACTTCATCGATTAATGCGTAGAAAAGCGGTCTTTGTACGAGCTCATCTTCTCGTTGGATCATATGGTCTCTTAAATAGTCGAAACCAAACTCTGTCCCTGTTCCGTATGTAATATCACAAAGGTAAGCAGCTTGCTTTTCCTCTTTTTCCAGTCCAGCTACATTAAGTCCAACGGAAAGACCAAGAAATTCAAAAAGGGGCTTCATTTGTTCATAATCTCGAGTAGCCAAGTATTCGTTCGCGGTAATGATATGTGTTCCTTTTCCGTAAGCAGCCATCACGTAAGCTGGTAGGGTAGCCACTAACGTTTTACCTTCTCCCGTTTGCATTTGTGCAATTTGAGATTGTGTTAGAACAGCCCCTCCCATCAACTGAGAATCATAATGTCTCATTCCAAGCACACGTTTAGAGGCTTCTCGAACGACAGCAAATGCTTCAATAATTAACTCCTCTGGTGATATTCCCTCGTTAAGCTTCTCACGAAAAGTATTTGTATATGCTTGTAGCTCTGCATCATTTTTTTGAGTGAATGAATCTTCTAGGGCATTTATTTTATTTACAATTTTTTTTAGCTGGTTTAGCTCTATGACTTCTCCTGAAATCATTTTTTTAATAGATTGTAACATGTCTAATCTCCTATCTTTTATTTCCAATACTATTATATCATGAAACATAAGTGGTAGCATTTACTATATAAATAGCTATGATTACAATTTAGTTACATGATTATATTTAAAAAGTTTCCATATCATGTTAAAGTTAGTATAGATATGAAAGGGGTTAGAATGTTGAAAAAAATTAGTACAGCAATGCTTGCTATGGTTTTAGCAGCGCCGATGAGTAGTGTTCATGCAGAAGAGATAGTCAAAAAGCCAATGGTAGAAGTAAAAGAGCAACAAGGAATAGAAGGTATTAAAGATGTTGTCGAAGAAAATCTAGAGGTCGATAACTCGGAGGAATGGCTGGACGATATAATAGAAGAAAAGCCAGTAGAAGAAGTAATTGAGGAAGGCTACGAAAATTTAGGACCAATGATTTTTAAAGCTTCCGCTGTATCCTCTAAAATTGCAGCAAATAACGAGGGCGACTATTTTATTTACTACATCATGCATGGCTCTCCAGCGGCACTTGTTGTCGTGGATTATACGTCTAAAGAAATCTTACATACGTTTACGTTAGAAGATTCGAAAAGTGCATGGGGCTTGGATGTAGATGAAAATGGGAAGCTATGGGTTGGTGGATCAGTATCGAGCGTACTTTATAGCTATGATCCGAACGAGGAAGTATTTGAAAAGCATGGAGCGATTTTTTCCAATAAGAGTGATACATCTATTCAAGATTTAATCGTATCCGGCAATAAAGTGTATGCAGGTTCGGCTTATGGTGGTTCGTTAGTAGCATTTGATACAGAAACAAAAGAAATAGAGGAATTTGGTCAAATTCGAAAACGAAAAGAATTCGTGAAAGCTATCGTTGCTGATGAAGATAAAGATGAAATTTACGTTTCTATTGGTTCTCCAATGGATTTATTAGTAAAAAAGCCGAACACAAAAAATTTCACTTCATTTTTGCCAGCAAAATACATGTCTGAAAAATATGCACAGGACTTAGTTTTAACGGATAATTATATTATTGCTAGATTACATCCTTCAAATATGGCTGTTATTTTTGACCGTAAAACACTTAAAATAGTGGATGAATTTGAATTGAGCTCTAAAACTGTATCAGCAGTTTCTCCAAATGGAGAGGGGATTTACTATACAAAAGGGCAACAATTGATTAAATATGAGTTCGAGACAAAGATGCATACCGAACTTGGTGTTTATCTGCCTAAAGGAACGGAAGCTATTAATCTAGACTTTATCGTAAAGAATCCTAAGCTTCCGAACGAGGAAGGAACAGGGGATGAAAGTGAAAATACTGTTCCAGGCGCAGTTACTGCACCTAAAGTAGAATCTGGTGTAAAAAATACAGAGATTATCGTTCCAAACCCTGCCTCGCCAATAATAGTACCGCCTTTGAAAGAAAATCCTAATGGTAATGATCCTTCAGAAGAAACTTTGGAGGAGCCAAAGGAATGGATTTTATCAGGTATGGTTGATAACCTAGGTCAAATTTTTGAATACAATCCACAAACAGGAGAGTTACAATATCATAACTTTAACTTGCCGGAGCAGCCGGTTGAGCTTTACACTTTAGCATCTAGCTCAGATGGTAAACATATTTATGCAAATGGTTATATGTCAGGTGGCCTTGGCGTATACAACGTAGCAACGGGGAACAAGGAATTATATCGTAATATAAGCCAAGTGGAGTCTATGTTTGAGATAAATAACAAGCTTTATATTGGAGCCTATCCTCTAGCTAGATTATTAGTATATGATCGTTCGATTCCGTGGGGAGTTGGAAATCCTGCTGAAGTAATTAGAATGAGCTCACATGGGCAAGAACGTTCTACAGCAGTTGCACCTTATAATAAAGGAAAAGAGATTATTCTTGGTACTCTACCTGATACTAGCGTTGGTGGAGGGGCATTAGTTTTTTATGATACTTCTACTAAAAAAACAGAGATTTATGAGGATTATATTTATAACCAAAGCATTGTTTCTTTAGTAAGCAGAGGAACTCAAGTATTCGGTGGTACATCGATCCATGCCAACCAACAAGTAAATCCTAGAGGAGCAAGACTGTTCTATTTTGATCGTTTTAATCCAGAGGCAAAAAAATATATTCACCTACCATTTAGTTCAAGTATGATTACTAGTTTAATAGTAGATAAAGAGAATTATGTGTGGGGAATGGCTGATGGAAAGCTCTTTAAATACAAGGATGAATGGACTGATATCGAGACAGTTGAGTTATTACCATTAATATCAGGTCGATTCCGTAATGCACAAATATTAGAGGGTGTAGATGGTTACATTTATGGAAGTGTTGAAGGTAAGTTGTTCCGTGTAACAAAAGATAGTTTAAAAGTTGAATGGTTAAAAGATAAAGGAGTTTATGGACTAGAACAGGACTTAAACGGTAACCTCTATTACTACGATGGAAGTAATCTATGGAGATACACGATTGAGAAAAATCGTGGAAAACAAGCTGAATCAGCTGGGAAATGAAGGAGATTTAATTAAATGAAACGAAAATTGCTATACCTTGTTGTCGTTTTTGCAGTGGTCACGAGTTCACTATTCCAACCAAGTCAAGTAGAAGCGCAAGCAACGAAAGTGTATTGGGACGGTATTTTAATGGTTCCAGGTCAAGTGGGAAAAATTAAAGTAGTAAAACCGATCAACCTATGGAAACGAACATCAGATGGTTTAGTATTTGAGAGAATTCTAAAACCAGGAGAGCAATACCGTGTCTATCGCTATGACAATCTTTATGGTGGACAATATGGGCTTGGTGGCGGAATGTATATTACTAAAATGGCGGGGTATGTCGATTATAAAACACCGTCTAAAGCTAAGCTTCGAGAATTGGAGAATGCTCAGGGTGGGTCAACAGTTACCCCCCCTGTAGGTACTCCTGCTTCTAACTTATTTCCAAAAGAAGCTATCCCTACTCTATCCATTGGTAAAGTAGCTGCTCAGGCTATTACTCAAATTGCTCCCGGAGTAAGAAAAAAACTGATAGACATTGATGGGGCACTAGGGGCTCAAAAGCTTTTTGTCATTGACTATGATGGAAAAACTTCCAATATTCAAATGAAGGCAGAGCTTGCGAAGGATCAAGTAGTTGGGTTTGAAACAACTTCCTCACAAGCAAATAGTGTTCCGCAAAATGATTCTTATCATGTCGTAGCAGGCGTTAACGGCGATTATTTTGATAAAACAGGTCAGCCAGTAGATTTAATGATGATTGATGGATCTATTGTAGCTACACCGCAAACTGCGTTAAGCGACTTAGCTGTACTTGGGATTACTTCTAATAAGAAAGCTATCATTGGTGCACCTCAAGTTTCTATGAACCTTTCTGTAAATGGGACATCCTATCCTATTAATTCGGTTAATAGAAAAAGATTAGCAGATCATCTAGTTGTCTATACTAGAGACTTTGCTCCAACAACAAGCACTAACGAGCTTGGCACAGAAGTACGTGTGAAAATCGACTCAGGTAAGCTAAACGGTGGTGAAACACTTGCTGGTACGGTTACCGAAGTGATATCTGGTGTTGGAAATGCTGCTTTAAATACGAATGAAATTATTTTGTCAGGTCATCATTTTGCTAGCGATTTCCTAAAGGGAATTAATGTAGGTGACCAAATTGAAATATCTACTAAATTTACTCCAGCCGAATGGAATGATGTTCGAGAGGCTGTAAGTGGTAGATATCATTTAGTAAAAAACGGAGTACTACAAACGATTAAAGTAGCAGGTGTTGCACCAAGAACAGCTGTTGGAGTTCGAAAAGATGGTAGTCTATTCACTGCTGTAATTGATGGAAGAACTACTCAAAGTAAGGGGCTTTCCTTACAAAATACTGCAAAGCTGATGAAAGATCTTGGAGCTAACTATGCGATGACCTTTGATGGTGGTGGTTCCTCTACGGTAGTAGTAAGAGAGCTTGGTAACACAAAAGTGACGGTAGCCAATACTCCTTCCGATGGATACGAGCGCTCGGTAGCCAACTCACTACTCTTTGTGAGTACGTATAAAACAGGTCCTGCGGTAACTATTTCTCCAGCATCTAACGTACTTGAAGTATTTCAAGGGGCGACCTATACGAATCTATCAGTTCCTGTAAAAGGGATTGACCAGTATATGAACCCAGTTGCAATTTCAGGAAATGGAAAAGTTACTTCTACTATATTGTCTACTGTAAATGGTAAGCAGGTTGTCAATGCAAAACCAGGGACTTATGCAGGAATGGTTACTTATGAAGGTAAGACTACTAATATACAGTTGAGAGTAACAAACACGATAGACAGTATTAAAGCATCTGAAAATTATTTGCAATTAGCGAAAGGGCAAGCCGTTCAGCTTTCCGTAAGTGGGATTAAAAATGGACAAGCAGTTTTAACGGATGCTAGTGCATTTACATTTAGTAGTACTGTAGGTACTGTTCAAGCGAATGGTAAGTACACAGCACCAAACAAAGATGGAATTGGAACGATTAATGTAAAATACGGAAATAAGTCTTTAACTATTCCTGTCATTGTAGGTGAGGTCGCACCAACTATTTTAGAGTCATTTAACAAAGGTATCTTTAACTATGAGGCTACTAGTGACAAAGCTAAAAGTGTTTCCGTGACGTCCGTTGCTAATGATAGAGATGGGTCAAAGGCTATCAAGTTAACCTATGATTTTAAAGACACGACTGGTACTTCAGGAGCTTATATTAATGCTAAAACGAACCTTACAATTAGCACACCGTTAAAGAAAATAGGAATGTGGGTTAAAGGTGACGGTAAAGGTAACTGGTTAAGATCTCAAGTAGTTGATGCTACTGGTAAAACGGTTCAATTGGACTTTGATAAAAATGTAACTTGGACCGATTGGAGATTTGTTACAGCGAATGTTCCTGCTGGACTTTCTTATCCATTGAAAATGGATCTTCCTGTCCGTTATATGCAAACAGAAAATGCTAAAAAAGCAAATGGTGAAATCATCATTGATGACATTCAAGCTATTTATAAAGACTAAAATGAGTATATAGTAGTAGGTGTTGCGAAGCGATTTAATGTATGATAACGTAATAAGTATGGATTTTGGTAAACTTTGGAGGGAAATACATGGCTTCGGAAGAAAAAGAGAAAGAAAACAATCTAGTAGGAAATGCTCAGAAAATAGTAGGATTCTATAAAAGACAGGCTTGGGCAGCAAAGGTTTTTGAGAAAATTGAACAGGATTCCATAGTTCAAGACGGTAAAGATATAGTGCTTGCATCCTCTATTATTCAATCAAATAATAACTTATATTTTCCGGCTTTTATGCGAATTAACATGAAGGAAAATGGTAAGGTAGTAGGGGCTTATATGATTCAAGAGGAAGAAGATAGCTTTAGCCTATTACCTTTAGAGATCTTGTTAGAGGAACCAGAAATGCAAGAAATGCTTCCCTTTAAGTACCGTACTTTAGAAAAGATTGAGGGAGACAGTTTACAAGTCAACTGGCCTGAGTTCTCCTAATATAGTACTAGAAAAAATAAAGCTTTTTACAAGAATAGAAAGGACTGATTTTTGCTCATACTAAAGCGAAAAGTCAGTCTTTTCTTTCTTTATATTAAATTTGGTTACTAAGCTAGTTTTATAGTATAATCATTAATTGAAGAAACTTTCATGTCGTTAGTTCGTCTATTTTGTAGAACCTAGCGGCTAAAAAGAAAATAAAAAAACAAGGATGATATTTTTGGATATAAAATTACTTCTTGCTTTTATCATATCTATGGCCACGGCAATCGCAGTTACCCCTTTAGTAATTAAGTTTGCACATATAATTGGGGCTGTGGATAAACCTTCTGAAAGAAAAGTTCATCAAAAAGTGATGCCTCGCTTAGGCGGACTTGCAATTTTTATAGCAGTAACAGTTGGTTATTTCGTTGCGGGATTGTATGAAGCAAAGATTACTGGAATTATTGTAGGTGCTCTGATTATTATCGTGCTTGGTATTATAGACGATAAATATGAGATTTCTGCAAAAATTAAGTTATTAGGTCAAATATTAGCAGCTTGCGCTGTTATGGGTAGCGGGTTAACAATTGAAGTTTTAAATATTCCTTTTTTAGGTGTATTTGAACTTGGTATTTTCTCTTATATAGTAACACTGTTCTGGATTCTTGCTATTACGAACGCTATCAACTTAATTGATGGATTAGATGGCTTATCAGCTGGAATATCTTCAATCGTATTTGCAAGTATCGCATTTTTAGCATTTTCTGCTGATAAAATGTTAATACTTACATTGTCTCTTATCTTACTAGGGAGTACGCTTGGGTTTTTATTTCATAATTTCCACCCAGCAAAAATCTTTATGGGTGATACAGGGTCCATGTTTCTTGGATACGCTATTGCTGTCCTTTCGTTATTAGGACTTTTCAAAAGCGTTACATTATTTAGTTTTGTTGTTCCTATTTTAATCTTAGGAGTACCAATTTTTGATACTTCCTTCGCTATAATTCGACGGTTAGTTAATCGTAAGCCGATATCGGTGGCAGATAAGTCTCATTTGCATCATAGATTGCTTGCACTTGGCTTGTCTCATCGTGATACCGTATTAGTAATATATGGTTTCGGTTTGATATTTA
This sequence comes from Psychrobacillus sp. FSL K6-4046, assembly GCF_038624605.1. Lineage (NCBI taxonomy): Bacteria > Bacillati > Bacillota > Bacilli > Caryophanales > Bacillaceae > Psychrobacillus > Psychrobacillus sp. FSL K6-4046. Next base: position 2,957,783 of record NZ_CP152020.1, on the reverse strand, counting down.
GTATATCAGCGATTACATTTGAGACACTAACTTTACGTTGGGCAATTTTTATTATTTTATTTATATTAATTGCATTTGAAATTGTTGCAGAGAAAATTGGGTTAGTGAATGATGAATATCGACCAATTATTTCTGTTTTTCAAAAAGTTGTTGGGTATAAGCGTAATTAGCCCTCTAGTAGACAGATAAAAACTATCTAGACCACTTTAAAAGGTGGGTTGCGCTTTTCATATATTAAATAATTCATATAGGGTTGGTGTAAACAAATGAAAGTACCAATGTTAGATTTATCGGAACAATATGCATCGCTAAAAACAGAAGTTTTAGAAGCGTTAGACGGAGTTATGAGTAGCTCTGTTTTCATTCTAGGAAGCAATGTTAAAAAACTAGAAGCGGATATTGCCGAATATAGCCATGTGGCACATGGGATTGGTTGTGGGAATGGTAGTGATGCAATTCATATTGCATTACAAGCAGCAGGTATAGGTGCTGGAGATGAAGTAATTACAACTCCATTTACATTCTTTGCTACTGGTGGAGCAATCGTCAGAGCCGGTGCAACACCTGTTTATTGTGATATCGACCCTGTTTCTTTCAATATAGATCCAGCTGAGATAGAAAAGCATATTACGGACAAAACGAAGGCTATTATTCCGGTTCACTTATATGGTCAAATGGCTGATATGGTGAGCATTCGTAAAATTGCAGACAAGCATAACCTAATTGTGATTGAGGATGCTGCACAAGCAATTGGAGCTAAACAAGGTGACTTTACTGTTGGTGAATTAGGAGATGCAGCAACTTATAGCTTCTTCCCGACTAAAAATCTTGGAGCTTACGGTGATGGCGGTATGGTTGTTACCAATAATGATGATATCGCAGAGAAATCTCGTGTTATTCGTGTACACGGTAGTAAACCAAAATATTATCATGCTGTGCTTGGTTATAATAGCCGTCTGGACGAGCTTCAAGCAGCAGTATTAAATGTTAAGTTCCCTCATTTAGACACTTGGAGTGAGCAACGTAGAGCTCATGCAGATTTTTACACTCAATTGTTGAATGAAAAGGTTGGAGAATACATTAAGACACCTGTAAAGGTAGAAGGTTTCCATCATGTATTCCACCAATATACTATTTTGACAGAGCGTCGAGATGAGCTTCAAGCTTATTTAAAAGAAAATGGAGTAGATACAATGATTTATTATCCACTACCATTACATATCCAACCGGTATTTGAAAGCTTAGGGTATAAACTAGGAGATTTCCCGAATGCAGAAAAAGCTGCAAACGAGGCACTTTCTTTACCAATGTTCCCTGAGTTAAAAGAAGAGCAACAGCAATTTGTTGTTGAAAAGATTGCTGCTTTCTTTTCTGGAAAATAATGATTAAAAAGTAAAGGGAGACGTTTTGTTACGTTTCCCTTTAACTACCTTATGAATGGGTTTAAAGGAGAATAGATATGTCAGAAAATAAATCGTTTCGATTATATGATTCTCTAGAATTTTTCTGGAGGAAAAAGATTTGGTTCATCATCATACCAGTCATCGCTGCATTAATAGGCTACGGTGCGTCTTTCCTAGTACCATCCAACGGTAAGTATGTAGGAAAAAGTACAGTCTTCACTGGATCTGTAAAGTTAGAGGCATTAACTAATCCTGATCATATCATGACTCAGTATGGTAAACATTTTACAGGGAAAACAGAAGTCTTTGTCCCAACTAGAAGTTACATAAAAACAGAGACCTATGGAGATACTGAAGAACAAGTAAAGAACGAATTAAATCAGTTTAATGAGCAATTATTAGCTGGATTAATGAACCAACATGACAAAGTAATTGGTGGCACTGAAACATATGCGAGCATTCAAGCAGAGCGTATTGAAACATTAAAAACCACAATAGAAGATTATAAAAAATTATTAATTGAATCTGATAATGTAACGGTAATTAACAACTTTACTACCTTATTATCTGCAGCTGAAATGGATTTAACAAATGCTTTAGCTACGGAACAAAGAGTAAGAAATGACGTCATTGCTTATGAAAAACCAAGCATTGCTGGAGAAACCAGAGTAGGACAAACAGAAACATATGGAACAGAAGGTGCTATTGCAGGGTTCATCTTAGGAATCTTATTAGCAATCCTTTCGCTATCTATGTGGAAGTATCTAATCGATGCAAGAAACTATAGAAAAGCGTAAGCACCTATCTCTGCCCCGACAGGCAAATGGAGAAAAGCGAGGAGGCAGTTCTTCAGCCACCGGAGCTTTTATCCATTTGACCCGAGGGGCAAGGTGCAGGAGCTAGACAAGAAAAGCGTAAGCACCTATCTCTGCCCCGACAGGCAAATGGAGAAAAGCGAGGAGGCAGCTCCACAGATACTGCTTGTCCCATTTGCGCTCGGGGGAAAGAAAATTGAAGTACCAAAACATGAAACATTTATTGATAAGATGGTGTCTTTACTAGAGTAAAACAGCACCAATTAAAAGGAGAGTATAAAATGTCTACATATTATGAAGAATTATTAGCAAAAATTGAAAACCACACTGCAGTTATTGGGGTAGTTGGTTTAGGTTATGTTGGTTTACCACTTGCGGTTGAAAAAGCTAAAGCTGGCTATAAAGTAATTGGATTTGATGTACAAGAATCTAAAGTTCAACAAGTAAATGAAGGAATTAACTATATTGGTGACGTAGTAGATGTTGACTTAAAACAAATGGTTGAGTCAGGACATTTAACTGCCTCTACAGATTATGGTTCAATTAGTGCAGTAGATGCAGTTGCTATCTGTGTACCGACTCCATTAGACATTTATCAACAGCCTGATACTTCTTATGTTGAAAGCTCAGTAAATGAAATTGCTAAATATGCTAAAAAAGGTACACTAGTAGTTCTTGAGTCAACAACTTATCCAGGTACAACAGAAGAAATTATTAAAAAAGCATTAGAAGATAAAGGATTTGTAACAGGAGAAGATATTTTCATCGCTTACTCACCTGAACGAATTGATCCAGGTAATAAAAGCTTCAATACAAAAAATACACCAAAGGTAGTTGGTGGTATTACGGAAAAATGTACAACAGTAGCTGCTGCAATGTACAGCAATGTATTAGAGGGTGACGTGCATAAGGTTTCTAGTCCGGCTATCGCTGAGATGGAGAAAATTTTCGAAAACACATTCCGTCACATTAACATCGCTCTAGCTAACGAAATGGCTATTCTTTGTGAGAAAATGGGAATTGACGTGTGGGAAGTAATCGATGCTGCTAAAACAAAACCATACGGCTTTATGGCATTCTACCCAGGCCCAGGATTAGGCGGTCACTGTATTCCAATCGACCCATTTTACTTAACTTGGAAAGCTAGAGAATACAATTACCACACTCGCTTAATCGAGCTTGCTGGTGAGATTAACAATACGATGCCTGAGTATGTAATTACTCGTGCAATGCAAATTTTAAATGATGAAGGTAAAGCGTTAAGAAATGCAAATGTTGTACTTTTAGGTGTAGCTTACAAAAAAGATATCGATGATATGCGCGAATCTCCATCTTTAAAATTAGTAGAACTATTAATACAACAAGGGGCTAACTTCAAAACAGTTGATCCTCATGTAACTACATTTAGAGTTGCTGGAGAAACACATGAAACTGTGGAATTAACAGACGAGTTGTTAGATTCAGCTGACCTAGTTATCCTAGCTACTGATCATACTGGCTTTGACTATGCTCATATTGCACAAAAATCAAAAGTTATTTTTGATACTCGTAACGCGTTTAAAGGAATTGACACTCCAAATCGCTATATTAAATTATAAGGGCGGGATACAAGATGAATTTTATACATGAAGCTGCTGAGTTAGGCGAGAATACGACAGTTGGACACTTTTCTGTTATAGAAGAAGGAGCAAAGATTGGCGATAACGTTCGCATAGGCAATCGTGTAACAATTCACGCTGGTACCATCATTGGTGATGGTACCACCATCGATGATGGTGCCGTAGTAGGCAAACAGCCTAAGCCTGCCAAAACAAGCACAATGCAAATTACGAAAGAAATTCCTCCTTTAGAGCTTGGCAAGGAATGTACAATTGGAGCTAATACAATTGTGTATAGAGGAGCAAAAGTCGGAGAGAGTACGTTAATTGCTGATTTAGCAACGGTTCGAGAAGATGTTGAAATTGGTTCTTTTGTTATCATTGGTCGCAATGTTACAGTTGAGAACTTTGTAACGATTGGTAACCGTACTAAAATCCAATCGAATTCATATATCACCGCTCATTCTACTCTAGAAGATCATGTATTTATCGCACCATGTGTGACAACTACAAATGATAACTATATGGGAAGAACGGAAGCACGCTTCGACAAGATTAAAGGAGCTATTGTTAAACGTGGAGCTCGTGTAGGTGGAGCGTCTATTATTCTACCTGGTATAACAATAGCAGAAGAAACATTTGTAGCAGCTGGAGCAATAGTAACAAAGGATACAGAAGAGAAAACTGTTATAAAAGGTTTCCCAGCAAAATTCTTGAAAAATGTACCTGAGGAGGAGCTTCTTTAAGTGTTCTCTCAGTTAAAACGTTTAGGAGCGGATTCGCTCCTTTATGCATTTATGAACGTAGGTACTAAACTAATCGCATTTATACTATTCCCTTTATATGCACATTATCTTGAAAAAGAATCGCTAGTGGGAATGCTACAGATGGTAGATACTACGGTATCTATGCTTACTTTCCTAGTAATATTTGGTACTGACTCCGCGTTAGCTTATTATTACTTTGAGTATAAAGATAAAGACACACGGGAAAAGTACGTTCGCTCGGTTATGACGTTCCGTTTATCAATAGTTGTCTTGTTATTTGCAGTATTTTTAATCGGGGGAGATTGGCTGTCTGCTCTTATATTAGAATCAGCGGGCTATTCTCAGCTATTTTATATTGCATTAGGTACGTTATGCTTAGATACCATTATTACACTAGTTTTAACTATTTTAAGATATGAGTTCCATACGAAGAGAGTAGTCTTTACGACGATAGGTAAAATGCTATTAATAGCAGTAGTTTCTGTCCTTTTCTTAATGTTTGTATGGACTTCATTAGAAGGGATACTAGTAGCTCGCTTAGTCAGCGTGGCTATTATCGTCTTAGTGTTAATAAAGCCTGTTCGAGTGTATTTAAAGCCACTGTACGATAAAGCTATTTTAAAGAAAATCTTGGTTTACGCTGCTCCCCTAGTGCCTGCCTCTTTAGCTTTTTGGATCATAGCGAATGCCAATAACTTTTTTATACGGGCATATGGGACATTAGATGATGTAGGTATTTATGGGACCGCTATTAAGTTTGCAACCTTTATAACTCTATTGACGAGCGGTATACAACTAGCATGGAGACCATTTTCTATGTCTTTAAAGGACAAAAAAGATAGTCCCCAATTATTTGCAACATTATATGCGGCATTTTTAATCATTGGCAGCTTTGGAGTTTTAGCTTTAGCGACATTTATGCCATGGATTATTTTAGTAATGCCAGATAACTTTAGAATTGCATTTCAATATGTTGCACCCATTTCAATCGCAACATTTTTAAGCTTTTACTATATGATTGTTTCTACTGGAATATTTTATTCTAAACAAACAAAACATATTTCTATAGCATTTGGGATAGCTGCAATTGTATCAGTTGCATTGAATTTTGTTTTTGTGCCGTACCTCAATATATGGGGAACAGTTATTTCGTATATAGCAGCCTATTGTATCGCTTTATTTATGGTATTCCGTAAAAGTCAAAAGCTATATTATGTACCCTTCTCAGGTATAAAAATGGGTTGGACAATCTTATGGCTAATAGCTGCAACTCTTGGAATTGTATATATTCAATTACACGATTTAAATAGCTGGCTAATCTTAGGAGTATGGCTTGTTTTCATTCTTCTAGTCCTACTAGTTCGTATGGATAAGTATTTTGTAAAAAGAAAGTAATGGGGGATAGGCATGTCAAAAAAATGTATAACAAACCTTAGGCATAAAGATTTTCATACTATAAAAGGTGTCGGGTATGAAGGGTTTTTCAGAGGATACTTCTATTATGAAAATCAATATGTCACCCATGAAAACTTCGCTAGCATTATAAATGAAGAAATTTTAACATCTAATGACTTTGCCAAATGGAATGGGGAATATGCGTTAATCTATACAACTCCAGTAGAAACAAAACTGGTAACTGATATGAAGCGTTCTATTCCATTATTTTATATGGAGGATCAGTCAGGAAACTGGCTTGTCCAAGATTATATACAGCCTCAGGAAGGCTTAAATATGAATCCAGAGGCAGAGGAAGAGTTCCTAATCACAGGATTTGTTTTTAGAGAGAAGACGTTATTTAAGGAATGGAGCCAGGTTCCTGCAGTTTCTTATGTTACATTGCAGGAAAAGGCTGTCCAGGCCTACTACTATTCGTATGTTCTTCCAAAAGAAACAGAGCCAATCGATACATTTGCAGCCGAGTTAAAGACAGTATTTCATGACTTATTTGATGATCTTGCAAGTCGTTTAAAGGATCGTCAAATCGTCATTCCACTTAGTGGTGGGTATGACTCTCGATTAATCGCATTAGCATTGGTAGAACGTGGGTTGAAGGATAATATTATTGCATTTACATACGGAAGACCAGGGAACGGAGAGTCAACTGTTAGTAAACAGATTGCTGATAAGCTGGGCTTAAAATGGAAATACTTTGCCTATGATAAAAAGATGTGGGAGGATATGTACAAGTCTGACGAATGGAAGGACTATGTCGTGTATTCTAGTAATGCTGTTTCGGTAGCACATCTTCAAGATTTCCCAAGCACCAAGCTGCTGGTTGAGGAAGAAGGGTTACAAGACGCAGTGTTTTTACCAGGTCATTCCTTAGATTATCTGGCAGGTGGACATTTACCTTATGAATCTATTGTTGACAAGCAATTTGAAAAGAGTGAAATTCAAACCTTTATAATGAACAAGCATTTTCGATTATGGGAGCTAGCCGGTAAAGACAGCTATGCAGAAACAGACATCGGTAAAGGATTGTATCAGGATATTGAAGCGTATTCCAATTATACAAATGAACGTGTCACTTCTTTAATTGATGAATGGAATTGGCGAGAACGACAAGCGAAATTTATCATTAATTCTGTTCGTGTATACGAATATTTTGGACAAGGCTGGTCCATTCCATTATGGGACGATCGATTAATACACTTTTTCAGTAAAATCCCTGCGGATTTAAAATATAAAAAATATTTATATGATTATACATTGCATCAAATGTATCCGGAATTCTATCCATTGCCTCAAAAGCCAGGACCAGAAAATTCACTTAAAAATAAATATGGTATTCTCTATCCTTTACTACGCAAAATATATAGAAAGAAAAATCTATATCGTAAATATTTTGATGAGCCAATGGAGTGGTACGGAATCTATCCGACTTACAAGCAGTATGTACAGTCTCTTACTTTTAAAAGAAATGGACAAAAGTATGAGCATCCGTACAATATCAATTCGTTTATCGTAAAAGACATGATTGAAATGATGAAGGAGATTACAAAATGAAGGTTCTAACTATTTTAGGAGCAAGACCTCAGTTTATTAAAGCAGCAGCAGTTTCACGTGTAATTCGTGAAGAAGTAACAGAGCTTATCGTTCATACTGGACAGCATTATGATGCCAATATGTCTGATATATTTTTCGAGGAATTAAACATTCCAAAGCCTGACTATCATTTAGGAATCGGTTCAGGAAACCATGGTAAACAAACTGGTGAAATGCTAGCTAAGATCGAAGAAATAATTTTAAAAGAAAATCCTGATTTCTTATTAGTGTATGGTGATACAAACTCAACATTAGCAGGAGCACTTGCAGCTGCTAAACTGCATATTCCTATTGTTCATATCGAAGCAGGTCTTCGCAGCTTCAATATGAGAATGCCTGAAGAAGTTAACCGTATTTTAACGGACCATGTTTCCACGTTGTTACTATGTCCAACGGAGACAGCTATCCAGAATTTAACGAACGAAAATATTAGCGCAGGCGTGTATAATATTGGAGACGTAATGTATGATGCAGTTCTATACAATAAGGAACTAGCTAAGTCTACATCTACTATTTTAGAGACTGAAAAGATCGCTCCAAAGGATTACTTACTAATAACGATTCACCGTGCGGAAAATACAGATGATGTGGACCGTATGAAGTCCATTTTAGATGCATTCCGTCAAATCGAAGATAAAAAGGTTTGGCCAATCCATCCAAGAACTAAGAAAAAATTAGAGGATTATGGCTTTAAGCTAGATGAAATTCCTAATTTACAAGTTATAGATCCAGTTGGTTATTTAGATATGCTTTCCTTAGAAACAAACGCAAAAAAAATCGTAACAGATTCTGGTGGCGTTCAAAAAGAAGCATACTTTGCAGAAGTACCTTGTGTTACTGTTCGTGATCAAACGGAATGGGTAGAGACATTAATAGAGGATGCAAATATCTTAACTGGAACAGATACAAACAAAATCGTAGACGCAGTTAAAAAAGAAGTAACTCCTTCTTATACTCCTGTTTTCGGTGATGGAAAAACATCGGAAAAAGTGTTAGCTTTACTAAAGGAATATTCAAGTAAATAAAGTAGGTGTGAGCATTGTTAATATTTAGCATATGGCTCTTTACTGTGGTGGCTTCCACATACCTTTTTAAAAAGGTTTCTGGAAGCCTTTCTCTTGTAAAGCCAAATATGATTTCTATTGTTTATTATTATTCTTTCCTTATCTCCAGTTATATTGGCGGATTGTTAATAGCTTTAGGAATAGATGATTATTATATGATCAAAAGAATGGACCATGAGGAATATCGAATAATTGGTTTTATTTTATTGACGCTATTAATGATTTTATTCCCACTAACTCAGTTAGTTGTAGGTAGAATTTTTGGGTTTAATGGGGAGCTAGAATTTAATAACTATCTACAAAAACCCGTTCGTACAAGTGTAGATAAGAATGAGCGTATCTTTAGATTGGCTTTTGGTGCTTTATCCGCTATATCTGTTTTAGCAGTTGCTTATACCTTATTGAAGACAGCGAATGTTCCTTTAATGGAGCTTTTAAAGGGGAATACATCAGAGCTTGCAAAGCTTAGAATTGATGCGAGTAGAGGCTTCAGCGGGAATGTGTATATTCGGAATATATTCGGTATCGCATTGACTCCAGTCCTTTCTATTATTGCATTTGTATATACTACGAAATCGAGAGCATTATATTGGAAAGTATTGTTCTTTGTTTTATTCATTTCATCTGTTTTAATCTCTACCTATGACTTAGCTAAGTCTCCAATTTTCTTTTATATCATCATGCTGCTTCTAGCTGGTGTATATACACAAAAGTTAAAGCTCAATTGGAAGAGAATCAGCGGTTATATTTTGGCGGGAAGTGCCTTATTAATCGTTATGTATGTGGCTATTCAAGGGGTTACAGAGATTGAAAGCTTCTTGTCTCATAACTCTGGCCCAATTGGCAGGATTATACTGGCGCAAATTTCACCATTCTTTTTACATTTGGATACGTACTCACATTCTCTAAGCTTCTTAGAAGCAAAAGGCTTGCCTTCCTTTATTGCTGGAATTTTTGATATCGAGCAAGTACGATCAGCACGAATGGTAATGGAGAATGTATTTCCTGAAAACGTAGATAAGGGCACTGGTGGTGTTCTTAATACCATTTTCCTTGGTGAAGCCTTTGCTTCATTTGGATATCTAGGTGTTATTATTTCTATTATTTATATAGCAACCGTTATACAAGTGCTATATATCATCTTTTTACGCTTACCGAAAACACCAGTGGTTATAGCATTGTTTGTCTACTTTACGATTAATCTTCCAAGAACACTTGTTGGAGGAGTAGCTGACTTTTTCTTTAACCCAGTGTGGATATTAATGACCGTAGTATTGGGTGGATTGTTTATTCTGGAGCAGTATTTCCATGTTATATGGACGTTCCTATTAAGCAAAGTACGAAAAAAAGGAGCACCACAATGAAAAATATTTTAATTTATTATCCTTTTACTCTTGCTACTAATCCGAAGAGTGGTTCAGCAATTCGCCCCGTTGAAATGATTAAGGCAATAGAAAAATATGCGACTGAAAATAATTTAGAAACGATTGTTATCTCAGGTACTTCTACAGAGAGACGTCAATTATGGAATAAGATGCTTGCTGAAAAGAAACAAGAGCAAACATTGTTTTGTTATTCAGAAAACCAAACGATTCCTTTATGGTTAACAGATCCGGGACATATTCCAAAAGACTGGATTATTGACAAGGATGTTTTTAAAACATTAAAGAGACTTCAAGTGCCGATAGGTGTTTTTTACCGAGATGTGTATTGGAAATTCGATGAATTATATCCTTTGAAGGGTATCAAAAAAACGGTTATGAAGACTATTTATAGGATGGAAGAAAGATTCTATGAGAAGTATGTTCATACACTATTTCTTCCAAGTGATGCTATGGGAAAATACGTAGCTATCAATACTAGCAAAATGGCTCTTCCACCGGGAGGTCGTTTTACTGAGTTGAATGACAACAACCGGGAAATGCAAAAACCGTTTAAAGGTATTTATGTAGGAGGCATTAATAACGAGGACTACGGCTTGCCGACACTCGTGGATGCTTATGCCCTGCTAAATAAAAACGAGGTGCTAGGTAAGTTGGTTATTGTATGTCGGGAGGAAGAGTACACTCAGCTTAGTGACGAGGAAAAAGATAAGATTAAACAGCCTTATATTGAGCTAAAGCACGTGAGTGGAGCTGAGCTTCAGTCATTATATGAGGAAGTAGACTTTGCTTTTATCCCTCGTAAAAGATCCACCTACAACGACTTTGCAGTACCGATTAAATTAGTAGAATACTTAACAGCGAGCTTGCCTATTGTTGCAACGAATTGCTCTGCACAAGAAGACTTTATATTGTCGGGACCATACGGCGTAATAGCCGAGGATGATGCTGAGGGACTTGTGAAAGGTATGCTAGCTATTCAACCAGAATATTTACAGTTCAAACAAAATATTAAAAAAAGCTTTTTACAGCAACATTCTTGGAATGCACGTGCCGAGCAGGCTGCACAAGCGCTTATAGGAGGTAATAAAAAATGAAAATAGCTGTATTAGCTCCAAGTAAGTCTATTCATACACATAAATGGGCATTATTTTACCAATCAAAAGGTATAGATGTGAAGGTCTTTACGTTTAAGGACCATTATTCTGAAGACAATGCAAATCAAGTGCCAACGGAAATATTGCCAAAAGTGTTACCTGGTAAAGCATCTTATATTGCAGCAGCACCTGCTTTAAAGAAAATGCTAAAAGAGTGGAATCCAGATATTTTGCATTCCCACTTTATCTCTAGCTATGGATTGCTAGGAGCGATTGTGGATTATAAAGTACATTTTGTTTCCGTATGGGGCAAGGATATATTTGATTTTCCAAAGAAGAACAAGCTAAATGAGAAGCTTGTGAGATTTACGTTAAGTAAAGCAACGGCTATTTGCTCGACAAGTCATATCATGGCTAAGGAAACGAATCTTTATACGAATCGTCCTGTATATGTGACACCGTTTGGAGTGGATTTAGAGAAATTCTATCCGCAAGACACGAATGAAAGTAATGATAAGATCATTGTTGGAACGGTAAAAGCATTAGAGGATAAGTATGGGATTGCTGATTTAGTAAAAGGCTTTGCTAAGTTTCATATAGAGTATCCAAATTCTGAGCTACTCATTACGGGAGATGGCCCTCAACGACTAGAATATGAGCAGCTAGCAGATGAGCTTGGTATCTCCAGCGTTACTACATTTACTGGAAAGGTTCCGAATACAGAGGTTCCAGCTATTATTCGTAGTATGTCTATTTTCGCAGTTCCTTCCACAGAGGATAGTGAAAGCTTTGGAGTAGCCGCAGTAGAAGCGATGGCTTGTGGTGTTCCGGTAGTTGTGTCGAATGTCGGGGGATTACCGGAAGTAGTAGTGAAGGATGTCACGGGTATTGTCACTGATAAGGAAAGTCCAGATCAGCTGGCAGCTGCATTTATAAAGCTGGCCGGGAACAATGATTTAAGAGCTGGAATGGGTAAAGCAGGCGTAGCTCATGTAAAGGACAATTATAGTTGGATTGATAACGCTAATTACATGTTGTCATTATACGAAAAATATACAGAGGCTTAATAGTTAAAGTGGCCACTTAGGAAGAAAAGGTGAATTATATGATTAAGAAAGCAGTCATTCCGGCAGCAGGCTTTGGTACTCGGTTTTTACCAGCTACAAAAGCATTGCCAAAAGAAATGCTTCCAATTGTAGACAAACCAAATTTACAATATATTATCGAAGAGGCTATAGCTTCTGGAATTGAAGATATTATCATCGTTACTGGACGAAACAAAAAATCAATGGAAGATCATTTTGATAAATCTATTGAGCTGGAGTTATTGCTTAAAAATACGGGTAAGCTAGAGCTATTAGAACAAGTAGAAAACATCTCTAACTTAGTGGATATTCATTACATGAGACAAAAAGAGCCACTTGGATTAGGACATGCGATTCTTTGTACCAAAAAGTTTATTGGTAACGAACCATTTGCAGTATTGCTTCCAGATGACATCATCGATTCAGAAGTCCCAGCACTTCAACAAATGATTGCCAAGTATGAGGAAGTACATAGCAGTATTTTAGGCGTAAATGAAGTTCCTAGTGAAGATGTAAACAAATATGGGATTGTCGATTATAGTGCAGCGGAAAACGACTTATACTCAGTTAAACGACTAGTAGAGAAACCTGCTATTGAAGATGCTCCGTCCAATCAAGCTATTGTTGGACGCTATATTTTGACTCCTGGCATATTTGAAGAACTTGAAAAAGTACAGCCGGATGCAAAAGGTGAAATTCAGCTTACAGATGCTATTGATGCCTTACTGAAAAAAGAATCCATCTATTCTTACATGTTCGAAGGCAAGCGTTATGATGTTGGAGATAAGTTTGGGTTTTTGCAGGCAACATTTGACTTTGCATTAAAGCGTGACGATTTAAAAGAACCATTACTTGCTTATTTGAAGAATAAATTGAAAGATTAAACGGTGATTGCGATGCGTATTGTATATTTATGTCAACATTTTCCACCTGAAACAGGTGCACCTCAAATTCGTGTGTATGAAGTTAGTAAGGAATTACTTGCTCAAGGACATGATATTCAGGTAGTTACCGCGTTTCCTCATCATCCACATGGAATTATTCCAGATGAATATAAAGGGAAAAAATATGAGTTTGAAAAATGGGATGACATCCCGGTTCACCGAACTTGGATTTATCCATCTAAAAAAGGCTCGTTTTGGAAACGCCTTGTTTCCTATTTTTCATTTACCTTTAGTTCGTTCTTTGGGTTAATGAAAACTGGGGAAGTGGACGTTATTATTGTCAATTCTCCTCCGATCTTCTTAGGATTGACTGGGTTAATTGGGGCAAAACTAAAAGGAGCCAAATTCGTTTTTAACGTAGCGGATGTTTGGCCAGAGTCGGCTGTAAAGCTTGGACTTGTGAAAAATAAAATGTTTATTAAGCTTGCAGAAATTCTGGAATCCTTTCTTTATAAGCATTCTTGGAAAATCGCAACTGCCACGGATGGTATTAAGTCTTACATCATTAACCACTCTCAGCCAGAGGAAAAAGTTTTTGTATTACCTAATGGAGTTAATACAAAATTCTTCTATCCTCAGGAAAAAAATGAAGAGTATGTAGAAAAGTTTGGCCTACAGGGTAAGTTTGTTTTTGCCTACGGAGGAAACCTTGGATACGCTCAAGGGCTTGAGTTTATTTTGTATGCAGCGAAAAAAATGCAGGAAACTGTTCCACATGCTCATTTTCTTATTGCGGGAGCAGGACCGGAAGAAGAAAAGCTTCATAAGCTGAAGGATGAGCTTGGTTTACAAAACACTACATTTTTAGGACATCTTCCTTTGAAGGAAATGCCAAAATTATTTTCAGTAACAGATGTAAGTATAGTTCCACTTCGTGACATACAATTATTTGAGGGCGCACGTCCATCGAAAATTTTCCCTGCAGCAGCATCTGGAGTACCAGTACTATATTGTGGTAAAGGGGAAAGTGCAAAAATTATTACTGAAAATAATATAGGATTAGTAGCTCAACCAGAAAATGTTGACTCAATGTCTGAAAAAATGTTTGAATTTGTAGAAATGAAGGTAAATGATAGAAAAGCTATGGAAGAAAACGGTAGACGATTGGCAGAGGACGAATATAGCTGGACTACAATTGTAAATGACTTGTTACAAAATATTACTCAAAAGTAATATTCTTTACGATATACACCATCCTTTAAATTATGTATAATTGGTAAGATAAAATTTAAAAGTAAAGTAGGGAATTATTATGACTACTTCACGTCAAAACAAGAGAAAAAACAAGACGAGAAGAAAAATTTTATATACTGTACTGATCGTTGCGATGGTGTTATTGTCTGGAGTTATCGTATTTGCTACTAATTTGTCGTTTCAGACAAAGAACGCTGTTAACAAAATCTATGAGCCACTAGATCGTGAAAAGGAAGAACAAAACGAGGCAATAGAGAAGTTCGACAATGCGAAGGCAGAAGATTCAGCGTTTACTATTTTATTGGCCGGTATTGAGAATGAAGAAAAAGCTAAATACGGCCGTTCAGATGTGCTTTTAGTTGCAACAGTAAATCCTAAGACAAATAAGATATCCATGGTAAGTATTCCACGTGATACAAGAGTTTATATTCCTGACCTAGGGTATAACGATAAGATAAACCATTCCTACGCAAATGGTGGTATTAACTATACGATCAATACAATTGAAGAAATGTTAGATATTCCGATAGATTACTATGTTTCGACAGACTTCCAAGGCTTTGAAGATATTGTTGATACGGTAGGCGGAATTGATGTAGAAGTGCCATTTACATTTAAAGCACAGCTAACAGGTAGCTTAAAGTGGAAAACGTATACGGAAGGCCCTATGGAACTTAACGGTAATGAAGCTCTTGCTTATGTACGTATGAGAAAAAGTGATCCGCAAGGTGACATTGGTCGTAATAATAGACAAAAGCAAGTAATTAAAGAAATAATTGATAGAGGAACGAGCATATCAAACATCACTAAAATAGATGATATGATTGAAGATATAGGAAATAATGTAAAAACTAATATTCCTTCTTCCGAATATCTTGGTCTAATTAAGACATACCAAAAGATTAAGTCATCACCAATCGAGCAGCTTCAGCTTAAAGGGGTAGATGATACACGTAGAGGCGTCTATTATTTCATACCAGATGAACAAGGTTTAGAGGAACTTAGTGAGCAACTAAAACTAAACTTGAAAGATTTCGGTAATAATGCTCAGACTGATTCAAAAAAATCAACTAAAGTAACTGACTTAACAATTGGAGAGTAAAATGAGGAGTCCATATGGACTCCTCATTTTACTCTTTTTTCTATTCCTCGAGTATATTTCATGTCTATTAATACATTTGTTGGATTGTTTTATAGTAAAATCTGCATTAAAATGTAGAAAATACACGTTTTCAGGGAGGAAAAAATGAAAAAAGTAATCGCATCATCTGTTTTAGCAACTTCTGTCCTTTTGCCCATTAATCTTCTGACAAGTGATACAGTTCACACGTATGCTGCCTCGAACACAGCAATTGCGTCTACTCAACAATCTACTAAAGCTTTAATTACAAATAACAATGTCAATATTAGAAAAGGAGCTACTACTAGCTACAATAGCATTGGAAAAGTCCAAAATGGACAGCTAGTTACTATAATTGACCGCTTTACAAATGCTAGCGGTGAATTATGGTATAAAGTTAAAGCCGATTCTATGACGGGGTGGGTTATTAGTGATTATGTAAAAGAGGTTTCAAGTGCAGTAGGAGGGAATTCGACTGTTAATGGAAATTCTTATGTCGGTTCTTCACAAAAAATAGGGAAATCTGCAGCTAATATGAGAAGTGGAGCAACTACTTCTTATAAACTATTATCTACGATTCCAGCTGGAACTTCTTTGAAGATTTTGGGCAGTTTTACAAATGCTCAAAAAGAGGTTTGGTTTAACGTAGAATATCAAGGGAAAAAAGGCTGGGTTCTTTCAGAATTATTTTTACTTAGTGCCACTAATGGAGAAACTGGCACCTCTATGAAGGTAGTAAATCAATCGACAGTCCATAAAGGGGCAACTAAAAGCTATGCCACAGTTGCTACTGTCAAAGCTGGCACTACATTAACTGTTCATCAAGAGTTTACAAATGCTGCAAAAGAAAAGTGGATGCAAGTAACCTACGCAACTGGTAAAAAAGGTTGGATCCAAGCTACTGCTTTTGAAGAAGCAGCAAGTGATTCTAAGACAGTTGTAAAAGCTTCTACGGTACATTCAGGTGCAACTAAAAGCTATAAAGTTGTTGCAACTATTAACGTAGGAACAAAGTTAGCAGTTCATCAGGAATTTACAAATGCTGCAAAAGAAAAATGGTATCAAGTAACTTATGCAACAGGCAAAAAAGGTTGGATATCTGGGGAAGCATTCGATAGTGTTTCTACTTCACCAGAAGTGCCACCAACTGAAACACCAGAGAGTGGACAAGTTATAGAACAGAATACAAATCTAGTAGTTTCTGTTTCTGTCGCTAATATGCGTTCAGGCCCTAATATGTCCTACGATGTTGTTACTCAATCTAGATTAAATGATTCTTTTATCTCTACCCATTATGCATTAGATACAAACAATGAAAAATGGTACAAGGTTGGTACAACTAGTGGTGAAGCTTGGCTTCATGAATCTGTAGTAAATGTAGTAGATAGTACAGTAGAACCACCAGTAGTTACTCCAGGCAATGGTGAAACTGGAACTATTAAAAGATTTAATGCTTTGGTATACGCAGATAGTAAGTTTAACTCTGCAGTTTTACAGGGGCTTCCTAAAGATACAGCATTCACGGTATTAAATAAGATAAATGGTACAGATGGAACTAACTGGTTACATATTAAAGCAGGGGCAGTCGAAGGCTGGATTCCTGACTTTGAGGTAAGTGATAACATACCTACAAAATATGCAACCAAAGCGTCTACTGTATTCAGCAGTGCAAGTGCCACATCCAAAAAGGTAGAGTCTGTCACAGCTAGCTCTCCTTTAAGAATCTTACGTACTTTAAACAGCTGGTTAAATGTAGAAACACAAAGTGGAAAACGTGGTTGGATTCAAGCATCCCTAGTATCAGATGCATCACCAGTCTCTCTTATTAATGGAAGAACTGAAGTACGTAACGGACAAAATTATTTAGTATGGACTAAACCTACTAATTTTAAGATAACTTATACAATGCCGTCTGCAAATGTATTAAAAATTAACGGCAATCTATCTAGTATTAATACAATTGCTTCCGGATTAAAGGGAGTAAAAAGTATGAAGGTAGATCAAGTATCTGGCTGCACCTCTGTATTAACTGTTACATTTGATCCTAACTATACTTATACAATAAGAGATTACGATAAAGAGTTAACGATCAAGGTTGTTGCCAAAGGATTAGCTGGAAAGAAAATAATTATTGATGCAGGTCATGGAGCGAAGGATCCAGGGGCAGTTGGCCCTAAAGGCACTCGAGAGAAGGATGTCAACCTTGGCACTGCTAAATTCTTGAAGGCAGAGCTAGAGGCTGCTGGAGCAATTGTAACCTTGACACGTAGTACCGATGTATTTTTAGAGCTAAAAGAAAGAACTGATATTGCTAATGCTTCTGATTATGATGCATTTATCAGTATACATGCAGATTCATATACCTCAACATCTAGAGGAACAACTACTTTTTATAATACATCTGTAAACTTTAATGGACCTAAAAGCTTTACGTTAGCGAAGAGCGTTCAAGCAAATCTTGTGAAAGAGGTTGGTACGTACAATCGAGGAGTAAAACAACAATCATTCTATGTAAACCGTATGAATGAAATTCCTTCGGTTTTAGTAGAACTTGCCTTCCTTTCTAATCCTTCTGAAGAAGCATTATTAGCATCAGATGCTTTCCGTAAAAAAGCTGCGGTCGGTATTCGTAAAGGATTACAAGACTTCTTTAATCAATAATTGTTAAGTAATAGGAAATAATGCCGATAATACTCCTAGGAATGATTCCTAGGACATATCGGCCATTTTTTTGGGTAAATTCTTTGTCGAAATATTGGGTCATTAGTCATTAGTCATTTCTAGCGATAAAACAATAAAAGATAGGAAGGAAGACAAAAAATGAAAAAGAAAATACTTACAACGATTGGTGTTGTTTTAGCCTTAAGCTTTCTAATTGCAATTAATACACCAGCCTCTACAAAGGCAAATTCTAATCTACTATTAGCTTCGGTTGATTGGGTGCAATCTCAATTGAATCCATTAAATTCAAAAGTAACAACTTTAGAAAAGAAAGTTGCTGAGCAGGACGCTATGATTAAGCAACTGCAAAAAGCAGTTTCAGAGGGTGGCACAGTAATTCCGCCTATCCCATCAACACCTGACACACCTACTCCTGGTACGTTACCTTCAGTAGTATATACAAATGCTAGCAGCGTGAAGGCTCATAGCGGAGCTACACGTAATTATAAGGTGCTTGCAACATTTACAGCAAACAAAGCCTTAAATGTAATTGATCAGCACGGTACGGGCTCAAATCTATGGTACCGAGTAGAAGTATCTTCAACTGTAAAAGGGTGGGTTAACTCTGGAGACGTTACAACAACAAAGCCAAGTAATGTAACACCAAGCTCTGTTAGTGCAAAAGAAGCAGTGAACATCCGTAAAGGTGCTACAACTAGCTATGCTTCTATCGAACTAGTAGCAAAAGGAACTTCTTTAAAATACATAAGTTCTTTTAAAAATGCAAAAGGTGAAACGTGGTACAATGTTCAATCCCCAAAAGGAAACAAAGGTTGGGTACTAAGTACGTTAACTGAGGTGAGATAATTGAATAAAAAATTTGTAGCAGTATTAGCGGCTGTTTCATTAAGCTTTGCGTCAGCCAATACAGCACTTGCGTACAAGCAGGAGACCTATTCGAAGCAAATACAAGTCGAGGTACACAATACCTTTACAACTTCTTTAACTTTAAATGGTGTATATAAATTAGAAAATCTTACAACTAAAGAAATGTTCTTTGCAATGCCTGATACACCTATAACGTTTTCTCAGGTGAATGGAGAGGTTTCCATTTATCAAATGGGGGCATCTATGTACTCTTCCCAAGGCTATGCCTTACATGCTGTGACAGGAAATGAAAAAATAGTTGTTTTTAGAGCTCCTGTTGAAGGCAGAAAGGGTGCAACCGCTGATTATGGGGTTGTAAAATCCTATCAACCGTTCCAAGGGGCAAAATATGTAACGGAGTTTACAAATGGGAATGGAGAGCTTTGGTACTCCATTACGGACGAACAAGGGGTATCCTCTTGGGTCCCTGCTAAAGACGCAACTTTGTCATCAGTCGTCTCGCAGCCACTTGGAAAGACACCAAACGGCACGCAATATAGAGGAAGCTTCAATGTAGTTAAATCTGGATCCAATGTACAAATTGTGAATAGACTGGATTTAGAAAACTACTTAAAGGGAGTTATTCCAAATGAATCTTTTGCTTCCTGGCATATAGAAGCACTGAAGGCTCAAACTATTGCAGCTCGTAGCTATACACTAAGTAAATCAGGTATCTTAAGTAGCACGACTAAGGATCAAATGTATAAAGGATATTCATCAGAGCATAAAAACTCAAATGCAGCAATAGATGCTACAAAGGATTTAGTAGTTAAATATAAAGGTAAGCTTGTACAGGCTTACTATTATTCTACTAGTGGTGGAAGAACAGCGAATATTGGTGATGTATGGGATTCAACGCAGGTACCACAGTTTGTATCAGTCGATGATTCGATTGAACAATCTCCTTACAAGAACTGGTCTGTTCAAATTCCAGTATCTAATATTTTGACGAAGTTTGGTTTTAGCCCTACTGATCAGCTATTGGATATTAAGCTGACAAAAGGTGGAGCAAATGGTGAAGTAACAGCCGTAACAGCTGTAACCTCGGCAGGAGAGAAAACTATTACAGGCAATGAAACAGTAATGCGTAATGTTTTCTTAGATGCAAGCAACAAATCCTTGAAGTCAAGCTGGTTTGACGTTGCATTTACAAAACCAACTGGTGGGGGAGTAAATGATATTACTGTTCAACAGGCTAAAGGTACAGTTCCTGTGGATTCACTAACTGGTGTTTCCGTTCAAACAGCTAATGGTATTGTAACGATTCCAGAAGGATCAGTAAGCATCCAAACTAGCAGCGGTGCTGTGAACACTGATACTGTTCAAACAGGTATTCAATCTGTGACAGTCAACGGGAAAGGCTACGGACATCGTATCGGTATGAGTCAATATGGTGCCAAAGCACGAGCAGAAGCTGGGTGGACATACGATCGCATACTCAAGCATTACTATCAGGGTGTAACGATTGAAAAATATTAATAAAGCAAAAAGCAAGAACGTTGAGGAATCAATGTTCTTGCTTTTTTATATATAAATAATTGCTGATCACATAATGGAATATAGGTAAATACAAAATCGCCGATTTACGCTTTAGGCGGACGCTTTCCACGGGGTGAGCGATAAGCCATCACCCATCGCTAACGCGCGTGGTTGTGATGTCTTATCTGTCCCACTCATCCCGTTGGAGTCGCCGCCTGCCGCTACAATCACAGGGAAAGTAGGACCTTAAAATGGGATGCTTTCGAGTAGAGATGTATAGAGTAAAGTTACTATTTCAGATGTAACTATAACATTAAACTAGTTTACCATATACCTCTATGCTAAAAATTTTTATGAAGACATGATGTTGATACAACAGGGTGAGTAATATGCTTTTGTTAAAGCAATTAAAAATGTCGTGAAGTCTCTGTCAACCGGTTTATAGCTTCAATGGAAACAGTATTTTACTAGTCTTCGCTTATATCTTTTTTACCCCACAAGCTAAACAATAAATATATTGCAGCTGAGGCGATAGCAAAAATAACAGCTCCCGTTACCGGCAAGTAGATGGAATCTAGGTAAAACGAAACGGTCATAATGAGTATAAATGATACAATCATATAACTAAAAAACTTATGGAACTTCTGATGATTATCCGACTTACCTTCAATCAATGCATCAACTACCAAAATTATGATGAACTCAATAACTCCATAAATAATAATAAACCAAATTAGATTCGACCAATGATCATATTCAATGCCAACTAGCAATAGGACTCCAATTTCTGCTGCCATGGAGACTATAAGTGTGCCAAGAACACTAGCAATTACTATTAATATACCAAATACGGTTACTAAATTTTTTTTCATATAATTCCCTCGTTATTCGTGATGTCATTTAAAAAGAGTGCAGACAAAGCCAAAATACGAGACTTTGTCTACACTCTACTAGGTATTAAGGTTTTATAAAATTTTGAGTGTAATAAGGAATCGAGCCATGTGTCCATTTCACAAAGTAGACACCCACTCCTACATGAGTGTAGGCAGAGTTTATTACATTTTTCCGATGTCCTAGTGAATTCATTAATGCTTCATGGGCAAAGTATGGATCCGTGTATCCCATTGCAATATTTTCTCCGGCATTTCTAAATTGTACGCCTCCTTTTTCTAAACGGTCAAAAGGTGACTCACCTTTAAGATTATTATGATTGAAATAATCGTTCTTGCCCATATCCGCACTATGCTTGCGCGCTACATTCGCTGCCTTTGGAGCCGATTGTAAAACTTGAACACCATGAGCTTTTCTTTCTGCATTGATTAAATCAAATAAAAGATTCTCGTAACCTGTTTCTAATGTTGTAGACTTTTTTGGATATAAATTTGGATTATTATTTATTAGTTGGTAGTCTACTAAGTAAATAGCTGAGATTTTGTTGTCGTTATGGACATCTATGAAGAAGTTTGCTTCATATTTTGGTGTCGAGTAAGTAATAATCTCTACTGGGTACGTATTACCACTTGTTTCATAGCTTTTACCAAATTTGTTCTCGAGCTGATTGATTGTATTGGATACGGAAATTCCGTTAACTTGAAAGCTTTTATCCTTTGTATATAAAGAAGATATTTTATTACTAAGAGTACTGATCGCATAAAACTTGTCGTAATTGTTATGGTAAATCCCAGTAATTGCTCCAAATTCGTTAGCGACTGTTTTCTTCGCAGCACCGAGCTTATTAGTGACTGTTGAAATGGAATCGCCAATCATAAAAGAAGTTGTCGGAGCAGGTGTGCAATTTAATTGGCTAAGTTTAGATTTAGATGGTGTTTGATAAATAATAGATGCATCGTCCTTAATCACTAATCCGCCACCAAGGTGGTAATATGTGGACTTGTTAGCATAGACTCGATAATTATCTCCAGGCTTTACTGTTCGAAATGGTTCAAAGTTGCCATTATTGTTTTTATAAATCGTCGTTGGCTGTTGGATAAGCACTCTACCAATCTGTCCTTTTTTCAGCTCAACGCCATCCCAAGTAACTTTATCTGGACAATCAGCTGCAAAAGTAATTGCAGGAGCAATACTTAAGCCGAATAGTAACACAAGTAAAATTGAGAATTTTTTCATCTTTTTCCATCACTCCTCTACCTAATTATAAATCAAACGACATCAAACTCCAAAAATACTTTCTCCACACTGTCGATTATTGCTTGGCCGTTTGTTATTTCTGTCACCCACTCTAAAAATTTTAACTCATCTTCTGCTCTAGTGTATACAAAAATTTCCACTAAATCTGCGTAAGCAATCTCTTTTAGAGGATAAACGGAGTTTCTAATTTCGTTTTCAACTTTACCTAGCCATGTATAGTCAATAGAAATCTTCATCAAATGATGGAGCTGACATTCTACTTCGCCTGCTGCCTCGATGCCTTCCGTAGTCGCTTTACTATAAGCCCGAATTAGGCCACCGCCCCCAAGCTTAATGCCCCCAAAGTACCGTGTCACTACTACGACAGTATCTTTAAGTGCTCTTTTCTTAAGGACTTCAAGCATCGGAAACCCAGCAGTACCACTTGGTTCGCCATCGTCATTCGCTTTTTGAATGTGATCATGCTCGCCAATTATGTATGCAGAACAGTTATGATTAGCATCTTTATGCTTTTGTTTGATACTATTAATAAAATCTTGTGCTTCTTCTTCTGTTTCTGCACGTTGAATATAAGTTATAAATCGGGACTTTTGAATAATAATTTCACTTTGTGCGTATCCCTTAATTGTTTGATAATTGTTTCTCATAATAAATTTCCCTCCTAAATGCTTTGAAACATACTTGTAAACTAATTTTAATTTAATTTTAGTTAATTAGTGCTATAATAGAATTTGTCAGTAAAAATGAATGAAGACTCATGTTAAATGTTTAAAGGAGAAAAAACAGATGACGAACAAGAATCTTGAATTACAATCGTTAGATGTTATTTTCGATCGAATGGTCGAAGTAATGGATCATTCTAAAAAGGATATATTTATTATAAGCGAACAAAGTCGTCAAAGCTTCGAGGAAATGAAAGTTGAGTTAGAAATAATTCGCGGAAGCATTGAGGCTGTCATTCTGGAAGGAGACTCGCTTGAGGCAAAGTCGAGACTTGCTCGTAATAGATTAGCAGAGGTTTCGAAGAATTTTAACTCATACGATGAACCGCAAGTACGTAGCGCTTATGAAAATGCAAATGAGCTTCAAATTAATCTTTTAATCAAACGTAATGAAGAAAAACAACTGAGACAGCGTAGAGATGAACTGGAACGAAGGTTGCAGGGACTATTAGAAATGATAGAACGTGCAGATCAGCTTGTCAATCAAGTCAACATTGTCATCAACTATCTTACTTCAGATTTAAAGGAAGTAGGAGAAGCACTTGAAAACGCAAAAATTAAACAGGATTTTACACTGAAAATTATTGAAGCACAAGAAGAAGAAAGAAAACGCCTTTCACGAGAAATCCATGATGGTCCTGCCCAAATGCTAGCAAACGTGTTACTAAGAACGGATTTAATCAATCTTACGTATCAGCAGCGTGGTGGAGAAGAGGCCATGAAGGAAATTATCGAATTGAAGAGTACTGTGCGCGAAGCACTTTCGGAGGTACGTCGCATTATCTATGACTTACGCCCAATGGCGCTAGATGACCTAGGATTAATCCCGACGCTTCGAAAATACATCGCCACTACGGGAGAATATAATCCCACAAAGAAAGTACATTTTCAAACATATGGAGAAGAAATACGAATTCAGCCTAAATTTGAAGTAGCCATTTTCCGTTTAATCCAAGAATGTCTGACGAACGGACTAAAACACGGTCAGTTTTCAGAGGCATGGGTGAAGGTAGAATGGGTGAAACATAAGATGAACATTATCGTGAAGGATAATGGAATCGGTTTTGATCCAAAAGTGGTAAAAGAAAAATCATTCGGCTTAATCGGAATGCAAGAGAGAGTCGATTTACTAGAGGGTTCGATGAAAATTTTATCAACCCCGGGAAATGGAACTACTATTTTGTTTAGTATTCCAATAAATGAGGAATAGAAACTATAGCTGTTTTTTAATAGGAGGAAATGACCAATGACAAAAATTATCATTATAGATGATCACCAACTTTTCCGTGAGGGAGTAAAGAGAATACTAGACTTTGAAGATTCATTTGAAGTAGTGGCAGAAGGTAGCGACGGCAACGATGTTCTACGTTTATATGAGCAAAACTTACCAGACGTAGTGTTAATGGACATCAACATGCCAACCAAAAATGGCGTAGACGCTACAGAAGAACTAATTGAAAAATTCCCAGATGCAAAAGTAATCATGCTTTCTATCCATGATGATGAATCTTACGTATCTCACGCATTGAAAACTGGTGCATTAGGCTATATGTTAAAAGAAATGGATGCTGTGGCAATCGTTTCAGCAATCAAAGTAGTAGCTAAAGGTGGCTCTTACTTACACCCAAAAGTAACTCGTAATCTAGTATCAGAATTCCGTCGTCTAAGTGAACGCGAAAACAAAGGAAACTTCCACCAAACGGAAATCCGTCGCCCATTCCACTTACTAACGAAGCGCGAATGCGAAGTACTACAATTACTAACTGACGGACAAAGCAACCGTACAATTGGAGAAACACTATTCATCTCCGAAAAAACAGTTAAAAACCATGTATCCAGCATTCTTCAAAAAATGAACGTAAACGACCGTACCCAAGCCGTAGTAACCGGCATCAAAAACGGTTGGGTTGAAGTTCGATAATACTATAATAGATTAATATAGTGCCCAATATGTATGCCCCTCCAGATTTTTTTGTTGGAGGGGTTTTTGGTTTTGGGGAAGGGTTTAGAGAGAATAAAGCGTTGCACAAATGGTATGGAGTGCTGCAGATAAAAAAAGAGTTGCGCAAAACACTCGAAGTGTTGCGAAAACAAGGGTAAGTGTTGCGGAAACAAGGGTAAGTGTTGCGCCAAATGGTTCAAGTATTGCGCAAATGACATGAAGTGTTGCTGATAAAAAAAGAGTTGCGCAAAACACTCGAAGTGTTGCGGAAACAAGAGTAAGTGTTGAGCCAATGGATCAAGTGTTGCGCGAATGGCATGAAGTGTTGCAGAAAAATCTGCAGTTGCAAATAATACTCCTTCTATTTATCCTTTAGCATAAAATATCTTCTATTTGCTTTATCATAGGCTTGAAGATCAGGCATATTGTTTAACATACGCGAAGCAGCGTATTTAGAATCTATTTTGCAGAAATCACGAAAAGCTTTGATTGTTATCTTCCTATTTATTAAATGGAAGTATTCAAATATTGCAAGTTTATGAGCACCTCGATCAGTTACCCCGCACTTTCCACACTTCCAAGTAGAATATTGGCGCTGCATGCCAAATGTGCCGCAGCTTGGACACTCGACTCCACGCACTAAGTCTCCCGGAGCAATTCGATAATATTCACATAATGGAGGCATGACATATGGAGATAGATTTCGCTCAATCAAAGAAACAATTTCCTCAAACTTCGCAGAGTCAATTGGCTCGGTCAATCCATTGCTATGCATTTGATAGATTCTCTCGATCGTGCTTTCTAGTTTAAAGATTGGATAGTTGGAGGGCTTTTCGCGGATGCGACTGGACTTGGCGGTCATGATGATGGCGCCGGTCACCTTCATGGTGGGGCATACATTACGTAGAAATTCTTTCATGAAGCGGATATTACGTGTTAATTGAAAATAGGGATTGGGGAAGGGAGTTTCAATTCCATCTACTTCTTTATAAAACTCTTCGTCTTTAAAATACAAATTGCCGTTCATGTTTTTGGACTCGATTACCATACAGCAGCGGTCGCTCACTATTAAACAATCAATCTGAATTTTCCATTCGTCTAACAGTAAACCTACATTGGAAAATACATGATAGTTTCCTTCCAGTCTTAATTCCTCGAGCTTCCCGAGTAAACGATCCTCACCGCGCTCGCCGGCTTCACTACGTCGTAAATCTTCTGTCACGAACACAAGTCGCTCATGCTCCAACGACAATCTTTTTAATAAATTCTTCTGTGTTGGGTACAATAAACTTATTCACCTCCATTCTACATATATCTTACTTCAAACGTCTGAAAATTTCATTATTTTGAATATCGAAACTTATTCGTTGAGTTTTCGTCCTAACTATGACAAAATAACCAACAGCAGGAGGGAAACAGATGAGACTTATAATACAAGGACTTACTCTTGCGGCACTTACACTAGTACTTGCTGCATGTAACGATAAAGAAGAAGTAAATTCAGAGGCAGGATCAGTGAACGATACTGCTCCATCACAGTCAGAATCGGCACTAGACCACGGCGTCAAGGACAAATCAGACGTAGGCTTCGAAATGTCTTCTGACGGAAATGTGGAAGAAGCAGCCAATGTCCCTGAAAAGGAAAAAACGGCAGTATTAAATGCATTCAACGAATATATCGAAGCATTTAACGAAGAGGATATCGACCGTTACCTGAGTGTAATCTCTAAAAAACCAGAGGGCTTCAACTATGAGGACGATAAAAAGATGGTAATCGAAACCTTTGAAAATTATGATACGGTACGTACAGCCGAAGATGTGACGATTATCGAATATAATGATAAAGAAGCGCAGGTTTACTCTAATCTTCATATTGCCCTTCATGAGCCAGGATCAGGTGCTAAGCTTGATCGAAATGGTCGTCAGGTGACTGTTT
This sequence comes from Psychrobacillus sp. FSL K6-4046, assembly GCF_038624605.1. Lineage (NCBI taxonomy): Bacteria > Bacillati > Bacillota > Bacilli > Caryophanales > Bacillaceae > Psychrobacillus > Psychrobacillus sp. FSL K6-4046. The sequence continues at coordinate 2,930,454 of NZ_CP152020.1, read as the reverse complement.
TTGCGAAGGAAGAAGGCAAATGGTTGGTAACAAGTGTCTATTTCATAGGCGAAACATCTGAATAATGAACGACTTCCCCAACGTATATGATAAATATCATGGTTGGGGTCTTTTTATGCTTTCTTTTCCTATCCAGATTAAGTAAACTAGAGTTAGGAGAGTGATTTCTTATATGACGAAAACGGTAGTAGTAACGGATAGCACAGCGTATATCCCTGAAGAAATACGAGCAAGCTTAAATATTCAAATGGTTCCTCTTAGTGTCGTGATAGGAAACGAGACTTATAGAGAAGAAATAGATATTAATACAACCGAATTTTACGATAAAATCAGAAATGAAAAAGCACTTCCAAAAACCTCACAACCGTCTCTAGGAAACTTCGTAACCACCTTCGAAAATTTGGAGAAAGGTTATGACTCCATCATTTCGGTACATCTATCTAGTGGTATAAGCGGGACATTAGCTGGAGCAGAGCAAGCAGGTGGAATGGTAGAGGGAATCGATGTCCACACATTCGATACTGAGATTTCCTGTATGGTACAAGGCTTCTACGTAATACGTGCTGCTGAAATGGCACAGGCAGGAGAAACGCCTGAAGCAATTCTTCAAGAGCTGAACAAAATGAAGCAATCCATGCGTGCATATTTCATGGTAGATAACCTGGATCATCTTCACCGCGGAGGTCGCCTAAACGGCTTTGAGCGTGTTATTGGTTCAGTTCTTCAAGTGAAACCAATTCTTCATTTTGAAAATAAAGTTATCGTTCCTTTCGAAAAAGTTCGTACTCGCAAAAAAGCAATGAAACGAATTGCAGACATGCTAGAAGAAGATGCTAAAAAATACGATAAAATCAAGGCTACTATCATTCATGCAAACAACGAAGAAGAGGCTAATGCATGGAAGATACTTCTCGAGGCTATTATGCCAAACGTTGAATTTACGATTAGCTACTTTGGACCGGTTATCGGTACGCACCTTGGAGAAGGATCCATGGGGCTAGGCTGGTACCACGTCGAGTCGTAATGATGAACGAGCAATTACAACAATTTCTCACTGGACGAATATGGCTTCGCGCACATACACCATTTCCGCGCGAGGTCATTGACGACCATATCCGCAGCGGTCACATTCACCTCAAGCCAGGAATTGAAACAATACAATCCCACTCAATATTCCAATCAAACAAGTACATCTGCAATCGATGCCACAACACAAACCCATCCCTATTTTACTCATTTCCATGTTCCCGTTGTAATAAAACCTGTACCTATTGTCGCCATTGCATCCGCATGGGACGAGTTAGCAGCTGTTCTGAGCTAATGACATGGGCAAAAAAGCCAGCGAATGGAACGAAAAAGGACGTTTTTAACTGGAGCGGTCAGCTAACGCCACTTCAGCAAAAGGCAAGTGAGGAACTTTTATGTAGTGTCCAAAACAATCAATCTCACCTCTTGCATGCTGTTTGTGGAGCAGGTAAAACGGAGCTGCTATTCCCGTCGATCTATGCCTCTCTAAAGGCCGGTAAACGCGTATGTGTTGCTGCGCCAAGAACAGATGTCATTTTAGAGCTGTTCCCTCGATTTCAAAAGGTATTCCCGAAAACTATTATCCATGCACTTTATGGAGGAGCGCCAGACCAGGAAGGCTTTGCCACATTAGTATTAGCAACAACCCATCAGCTATATCGCTTCGAGCATGCGTTTGACATTGTCTTTGTAGATGAGGCGGATGCTTTCCCATACTACGCAGACAAAACGCTTCAGCAGGCTGTCATCAAAGCAGCAAAGCGAGAAGCCGCTATTCACTATGTGACTGCCACGCCCACTGATTCTCTTCAAACAACTAACCAATCCATTCTCTCCAAGCGTTATCACGGGTATCCTTTGCCAGTACCACGATTCGACAGTCTTTTTGGGTATACGAGACAATTGAAAAAGGGAAAGGTACCAAAAAAGCTGCAGCTATGGATGGAGGATAAAATACAAAACAACATCCCATTTCTCGTATTCCTACCAACCATTGAAATGCTTGAGCAATTCCCGGGAGACCTGCCTAGGGTACACGCCGAGCATCCTGAGCGAAAGGAACGGGTCATGCAGCTCCGTGAAAAGAAGGTTCCAGGTCTATTAACAACAACGATTCTAGAAAGAGGAATCACGATTGAAAATGTTCATGTTGCGGTAGTTGGAGCAGAACAGGCCATTTTCACAGCTAGCGCACTAATTCAAATAAGCGGAAGAGTTGGGCGTTCTAGCGCCTATCCGGACGGAGACATCGTATTCTTTCATCATGGAATTAGTCACGCGATGGATGAGGCAAAAGAAGAGATTGAAAGGTGGAATGAGCTATCATCTGTTTAATTTGTGGCAGTAAGTTTACGGTTCCTGCGACTTGGAGGAGGCTATTCCTCTATGTAATGGAGAGTGCTTGCTGTGACCGGTGCTGGCAAAAATTTGAAAGAGCAGAAGCTGTGCTTGACTTCTCTGATTTTATTGGAACGAAGTACGAGGGGGCGCTCGATCAAGTCAAATCACTTTACACGTACAATGAAGCGATGAAAGAGTATCTTCACCAATATAAGTTTCTTCAGGATGTTGCACTTGCTAACATTTTTGCGGGGGAAATAAAAGCATTATCTATGCAAGGGATTGTAGTCCCCATTCCAATGCACCCAGAGAAATTAAAGGAAAGAACCTTTCCACATGTGGATGAGCTACTAATTCATGCAGATATACCATTCCAGAATCTTCTTATCAAGGCTACCCCCAGCGAGCAAGGGAAAAAGTCGAAAAAGGAACGTTTGGAATCAGAGGATTCATTCGAATTGATCGACAATGTCGAAGCAACGCACTATATTTTATTCGATGATATATACACTACTGGCGCTACCGTCCATCAGGCTGCGAAATTACTGAGGGACGCGGGTGCTAAGAGCGTGGAGGCCATCACTTTAATAAAAGGCTAATCTGCCGATATAATACATAACTAGCAGAAATAGTGGAGGTATGGTCATGGGAGAGCTAAAGAATTGCCCAACATGTGGCGAGTTTTTTAACTATACTGGGTTAAGAGAAGTATGTAATCCTTGCGCAATGAATGAGGAAAAGCAATACGAAATCGTCTATAGATTTTTAAGAAAACGAGATAATCGAGCTGCTACAGTGGAACGTATTGTAGAAGCAACCGGAGTGGAAGAGTCTCTTTTACATAAATGGGTTCGTAAAGGGAGATTACAGCCAGCGATGTTCCCGAATCTTGGGTATCCATGTGACAGCTGTGGTAAATTGACTCAGGTTGGGAAGCTCTGTGGAAAATGTACGGACGAGTTAAAGTCAGGTTTACGCCAGTTTGAGGCTGCTAGGGAGTTTCGGGATAAGGTAAATAACCAAGAATCCGTCTATCATAAGGATCAAAAGTAACTCTCACCTAGTGTGAGAGTTTTATCTTTCAGTAAAATTACCCAGTTAATGAATGATTAACTCTTATAATAAGCCTCATTTCCTATACCAATCATTTCCTACAAAAGAACTCTAAACACTCATAAAAATAAACCGAAATAAACAATAGACAGTTTATGAACGAAAGGGGAATGTATATGAAAATCACCAACCATGGTGTCAATCAAATCAATCCATACCAACGTAATCAGATGCATTTAGGAAAAACTCAACAATCGATGAAACAAGCTGCTGACCAATTAGAAATTTCATCGGCTGCAAAAAGTATGCAGATAAAATCACCGATAGAAGTAGAACAAGCCGAGCGTGTTGCAGCTATTAAAGCTCAAATTGAAGCAGGTACCTATAAGGTTGATGCTAAGCAATTGGCTACAAACATTTTAAAATACTACCAAATTTAAAGGAGACTCGAGCATGTCCATCGATAATATCCTGCATTCGCTAACAAACTTAAATCTGCTTCATAAAAGTTTATTAGACATTGCATACAAAAAAACAGAAGCCATCAAGATGGGGGACATGGACAGTCTTAATAAGCTGCTCAAGGACGAACAAGCGCACGTAGCGGGGATTTCTCAGCTAGAGCAACAGCGTCAATTAGGGGTAACGGATTACCTTCGAGCAAAAGGAATTGCTCCAATCGACAACCCAACTGTTGCCCATGTCTTAGAAAACACCCCCACAGAGAAAGAAAAGGAGCAGCTAAAAGCTGCACGCAACCAGCTTCTTCTCACTATAGATAGTCTAAGAAAAGAAAATGACTTAAACCAAAAGCTCATTTTTCAATCTCTACAGTTTGTTAATATGAATTTAGAGATATTAAGACCTACCCCAGACAAAATAAATTATTCAAAGAATGAAGCCAGAGGTCCAGAGAATACTTTAGGACACTTTGATTCAAAAGCTTAAGGAGGCTAATCATGCGATCTACATTTATGGGATTAGAAACTAGTAAACGAGGTATGTTTACTCAACAAACCGCTTTGTATACGACTGGACATAATATATCCAATGCTAACACTCCAGGCTTTTCTAGACAAAAAGTAAATATGCAGCCAACCTTGCCGTTTCCGGGTATTGGGTTAAATGCAGGGAAGATACCAGGTTTTATAGGAACAGGGGTAGAAGCGCATTCTATTCAACGTATACGCGACCAATTTATTGACCGTCAATATAGACAAGAATCTAATGCTTTAGGATATTGGAACAATAGGACTGAAGTAATAACTCAGGTGGAGGATGTCTTATCGGAGCCTTCCGATTTTGGATTAAATGAATCTTTAGATTTATTTTGGAAGTCCTTAGGTGATTTAAGCTCACGTCCAGAAAATGCAGGAACTAGGAGAGTTGTTATTGAAAGAGGTATTGCAGTTGCAGATTCCTTTAATTATATTAACAAACAGCTTACTGATATCCAAGGAAACTTAAAAAATGAAATAGATGTATCTACAAAAGATATTAACTCACTATTAAAACAAATAGCTTCTATTAATGAAAATATACAAAAAATAGAACCAAATGGTTATATGCCGAATGATTTATATGATGAAAGAGATAACTTGCTCGATGAACTATCAGAGTATTTTCCGATTGAAATTAGTTATAACAAAAGCGGAGGAAATTCACTAGCAATAGCAGAGGGAACCGTTGACGTAAGTATTAAGAAGAGTGATGGAACAACGATTAAGTTAGTGGAAGGCAAAGAATCTACAGAATTAGTTCATAATATTTCTATGACTAATACTACAAATGATCCATTTACCCAACTTACATTTAACGGCTTACCCGCGGGAGCAAGGGATAATATTATATTTACCGATTTTAATAAGAATGAAGGTAGATTGGCATCTCTTATCAATTCTTATGGATATACGGCTCCTGGGACAACAGGTGTAACTGGATATTTACCAGGGCTATTAAGCGAAATGGATAGTATGGCTAGCGCATTTATGAATGAATTTAATAGAGTCCATGCAACAGGGTATACATTAAGCGATAAATCAGATTTAGATCCAAATAATTGGATATTAAGTGCAACTGGCCAAGACTTTTTCCAAGGCACAGGTGCTGGGGATATGAAAGTACGCAACGATATTATTAACAATGAAAATCTAGTTGCGGCATCCACCAGTTATGATCAAGAAGGAAATGGCTTAAACAGCTTAAATCTAGGAGATGTAAAGTCTAAACCTTTAATAAATGGGGCATCAATTCAAACTTTCTATGAATCACTTATAGGTAGAATCGGAGTTGATGGTGAGCAGGCAGCACGCTTGCAAAAAACAACAGCGAACAAACAGCTTACTATCGGGAACAATCGGGCTGCAGTAAGTTCCGTTTCCTTAGACGAAGAAATGACGAATATGATTATGTTCCAGCAAGCATATAACGCTTCAGCCCGAATGATTACAGTAGTAGATGAAACCTTAGATAAAATTATTAATGGTATGGGTCGAGTAGGTCTATAATTAGGAGGACTAAATAATGCGTGTAACACAATCAATGCTTTCCAATAATATGCTTAGAAATTTATCTAGCAGTTATTCCAAAATGGGAGTTTTACAAGACCAATTAAATACTGGTAAAAAAATTACTAGACCGTCACAAGATCCCGTTGTTGCGATTAAAGGGATTGGTTATAGAACAAGTTTAAACAAAATAGAGCAATATGAGCGTAATTTGGGAGAAGCAAATAACTGGCTAGATTCCACGGATGATGCACTAGATAAAGTTGGTTCAGCTTTACAACGAGTCCGAGAGTTGATTATTGATGCTTCCAATGATTCAAAAACATCAGATGATCGAGGTAAAATTGCTCAAGAAATCGAGCAATTAAAACTACAGATTCTAGACCTTTCAAACACTAAGGTTGGAGATAAACACATCTTTTCGGGAACGAAGACGTTAAGTCCCTTATTTAATAATAATGGCACACCGCCAGATTATAATGCAGATGGTTTTTTAATTGCTACCGGTGTAAATGAGAAGGTTAGCATTGAAGTGAATGATGGCGTGAAACTAGAAGTTAATTCTACAGGGGCAAGTGCTTTCCAAAGTATAAACAAAATGTTGAATGATTTAGGGGATTTACTTACAACGGGCGCGACCGGGACTCAAATTTCTAGCATGATAACCGAGGCAGACAGTAATTTAAATAGAGTATTGGCTGAACGTTCACAGATAGGTGCACGCCAGAATCGAGTTGAAATGGTTGCCGATAGGATATCCTCTCAAAATGTAATTATTCAAAAGCAACTTTCAAATAATGAAGATGTGGATTATGAGAAAGCTATAACAGAATTAATTACTCAAGAATCTATTCATAGTGCAGGATTATCAGTAGGGGCTCGAATTATTCAACAAACACTTGTAGACTTTCTTCGATAAGGTTTCTAAGTAGTATTGTTCATATTAAGTGAAAAATTTAAAAAGACGTTTGGATTACAATCCAAACGTCTTTCTTTAGGAGGTGAAATTAATGAATATTCCACAACTACAAATTACTACTGTACGTGGTACTCTAGGTCTCAAGACCACACCAGGTACACAGGAAATAGAACAACCACGTGCCATTCTTTCACAGCAACAACCTGCTGCCATTTTAAAAATCTCTACGATAAAGCCGGAGCTTTCTATTGATACGACAGAAGTACGAGCAGATTTGGACTTAAAAAGTGTTTTTAAACGAACAGAAGAATTTGCTCAACAAGGTATTCAGGATGGGATGGAAGGTATAGCACGACGAGCAAAACAAGGAAGAGAACTAAGCAATATTGCTAATGGGCATAATGTTATTAGACAGTTAGCAATTGAGAATGGTAGTCGTTCTAAGAAATCACTAGGAATAAAATTCATTCCCAATCCAATGAAGCTGCAACTATCTATTCAACCAGGAACACTTGAAATCAATGTGGAACCACAGAAGCCTATTAATGACGTGACGATACAAAAACCAGTTCATCGTTATACGCCGGGCAAAGTAACTGGTGAAATGGAGCAATGGCCTTCCATTAAAATTGATGTTAAATGGTAGGTTCACTTAAAAGAGAGAGATTTTAGAAAGGGACTTGTCATATTAACAAGTCTTTTTTTATTAATGATAGAATGGTAATCTATAGAATGAAAAAGGAGTCGAAAATATGCTTATTAAAACAAAGTTTTTTGGTGAAATAGAGCTAAATTCTGAGCAACTTTGGCATTTCCCAAAAGGTATTCCTGGTTTTGAGGATGAAAGAGAATTTGCCTTGCTGCCTATTGAAGGAAATACAATGTTTCAAGTGCTGCAATCCACAAATGTTAGTGAAATTGCACTCATTGTAGCAAATCCTTATACTTTAGTAGAAAATTATTCCTTTAATATTGATGAACCAACAATTGAATTACTTGATATTAAAAAAGAGGAAGATATTTTTGTTTTAGGAGTTTTGTCATTAAAAGATCCTTTAGAAACTTCAACAATCAACTTACAAGCACCAATTATTTTTCATTTGTCCAAAAAAATGGCCAAACAAATGATTATTAATGATCAACAATTTTCAGTACGTCACGTAATTGGTTCACAACCATCTCTAGTAAAAGAGGAGGAGTAAAAATGCTTGTGTTATCACGTAAAGTCAATGAAACAATTAAAATAGGCGATGATATTGAAATAAGAGTATTAGAAGTGAAAGGAGACTCCGTTAGGATAGGTATAGAAGCACCCAAGTCGATGGAAATTTTACGTGGGGAACTTATTCTTACCATTTCTGAAACAAATACAGAGTCCATTAAACTGAATCATGCTCTTTTTGATAAACTATCAAAAAAGAAATAAAAGTTTTTATAAAAGCTAAACATCCAAAAAGACAATCCGATATTATTATTGTAAGCAGCAAGTAAGGAATACCGGCCGATTCCTGAACGTTGTAAACAAACTAAAAAGGTTCACATGGATGTGAACCAAACACACACTCAAGGAGGAAATACTATTATGAGAATTAATCACAACATTGCTGCGCTTAACACGCACCGTCAATTAACTACCAACAACGCTGCTGCTTCTAAAAGCATCGAAAAATTATCTTCAGGTCTTCGTATTAACCGTGCTGGTGATGACGCTGCTGGATTAGCAATTTCTGAAAAAATGCGTGCACAAGTTCGCGGACTTGACATGGCTTCTAAAAATGCACAAGACGGTATCTCTTTACTTCAAACAGCTGAAGGTGCATTAAACGAAACACATTCAATTCTTCAACGTATGCGTGAATTAGCTGTTCAAGGTTCTAACGACACAAATACTGCAGAAGATCGTGCTGCTGTCCAATTAGAAGTAGACGAACTAATAAAAGAAATTGATCGTATTGCTGAAACAACAGAATTTAATACACAAAAACTATTAAATGGTGATATTACTGACTTAAAACTACAAGTTGGAGCTAACTCAGGTCAATCAATTTCAGTGGTAATTAATGAGATGTCTACCGACACTCTAGGAGTTGCTGGTGTCGCATTAACAGACCATGACGCTTCAACTGCTGCAATTAAAACAATTGATGGAGCTATTAGTATGGTTTCTGCACAAAGAGCAAACTTAGGAGCGATTCAAAATCGTCTTGAACACACAATCAATAATTTAGGAACATCTTCTGAAAACTTAACTGCTGCAGAATCACGTGTTCGTGATGTTGACATGGCTAAGGAAATGATGGAATTCACAAAAAATAATATCCTAACACAAGCTTCTCAAGCTATGCTTGCACAAGCTAACCAACAACCACAAGGTGTTCTTCAATTACTTCGTTAATTAGTAAACTATTGAAAATAGGTAGCCGTAATGGCTATCTATTTTTTAGATTGGAGATAAAATTATGATTTATGTAAATGGCAATCTTATAACAGTAGAGAAAAATCCTAAGAAAGCTGAAGTACTATTAAGGGATTATTTGATTAAGAAAAAGCTTGTCCTTGTTAATAATAATGATGAGCCTGTTTCATTTCAAGATTTATCGGAAATATTATTAGGTAATTCTAAAGAGATTAAGTTAAAGGGAATAAGTAGCTCTATAATATTAAGAGAGTTCAAAGAAGAATTACATAATTATATACTTAGAGTTGAACAGTACATCGAAGTTTCTCGTCAGAATGAAAATTATTCTTCTATGTTGGACAATTTTGTACAAGTAGTGGAAGCAATAATTGAGTTCTCAAAAATCGGTAATTTTTTGCAAAAAGAATTAGTTTCACACCAACAAATTAATAATATTTCCACTATGGCCTTTGAACAAGCTAAAGTTGGAAACAAAGAATATATTTTAGATTTGTTAGAATATGAATTACTTCCAGTTTTAAATTTTGTCTTTGATGAAACAAATGAGGTAATGTAAGATGGTTTACAGAATTAGTACCGATTTAGCAAATACTAATGAAAAAGTTTATATTTACGAAAGTGATAAACAAAAAATACCTTTAAATTCTTTATATTCTCCTGAAAAAGAAATAGAAAGATTCTTAAAGAAGTTAGCAGAAACTAAAAAACAATTTGTTATATTAATAGGGTTCGGTAATGGGAAATTGCTTGAAAAGATATTAGAAAGTGAAATATTTGAACAAAACATACACTTTTTATTCATAGAACCTTTTATAGAAGTAGAATTATCAGAATTTCACAGAATTTTACTATCAAAAACAAATAAAATATCATTTTTATATGCAGACAATTTAACGTCTATTCTATTTGCTGATTTTTTATCAAAGTTTATAGGCATAGGGGTTACAATTCAGTTCCATCCAAATTATATGAAATTAAATGAATTAAAAGTAAAGAAAATTTTAGAAGTAATTAATGAAGGTATTGAGACTAAGCAAGTAATAAATAATACAGAAATCAAATTCGCAAAAGATTGGATATTAGAACCAATTGCAAATATAAATTCTATATCAAATTCTATAAATTTGAAAGAACTTCAGGGTAAGTTTAAAGGAGAACGTGCATTACTAATCGCTTCTGGACCATCGCTAAATACTCATATGGATTTTATAAGAGAGAATCAGGAAGGATTTTATCTTTTTGCATTAGGCCCTTCATTGCGAGCATTACTAACAAACGATATTGTGCCAGATTATACGTTAAGTATAGATTCTTCAGCAGTTAACTATGAAACACACTTTAGTGGATTAGAATATAATGGTACACTTATTTATGAAACTGTTTCGAATTCATATATTCAAAAGAATCATAAGGGTCCGTTAATTGCTGTGAAATCACCTGCAGACCATATTACATCTTCAATTTTTCCAAACTTAGTAAGTTTCGAAAAAGCATCACCTAGTGTAGCAGTTTTCACATTACAAGTAATCAATTATTTGGGTTTTTCTGAAGTTTACTTTGTTGGTCAAGATTTGGCTCTTATAGATGGAAATTATTATGCAAAAGGAATTAAGCAACATGATGGGTCAAAAAATGTGAAACAAGAGCTTACAGTTGAAGATAACCAAGGAAAACAAGTAGGTACAACACAATCATTAAAAATATTCTTAGAAACATTTGAGTATGTTATTAAAAATTTAAGGAAGGATTTAAAACTTTTTAATCTTTCCACAAAGGGAGCTAAAATTGAAGGGGTAAGATTTATTGAAGAAAGTATGGTTAAAACAAATATAGAGAAAAAAATAATAGATATTCAAATGGAAGACAGAGTTTTAGCAAATATTGATCCCGATATATTCTTTAATGAGTTTGTTCTGGAATTACGGTCATTAAAAAAAGATGTGAATGTGGCTTTAACTAATTTGAATAGATATTTGAAAATGGGTGTAGCCAATTCAAAAGATATGGAAAAAATTTTAAAAGAGTATAGAAAAATAACAGGAAATAAGGTCCTAGAAGAGATTTTACTATCATATCTTACATTTTTATTTAAGAGAATCACTAATACCTTCAAATTAATGGATAATAAAAAGAATTATTTGAGCAAAGATCTTTTAGAAATAATTAAAGAATTAGATAGATTTTATTCAATAATTTTCAGTTTCAGTGACGGATTATTAAAAGATAACAGATTGAATCGTTAAAAAATATTTATTAATTAAAAATCACAAAGTTGTCATTATTTACCCATATGACACATAAGACCGAATTAATAAGCTCTACTATAAAGATAGGTTATTTCTGCGAGGCTACTTCCACATTTACTGCTTCAACATATCCAACAACCTGAATAGCTAATTTTAATTTAGTATATTGATACTCTAGCACTAGAAAAACTTCGTATAAAGCTCACTTCATAGATGTGTCATGTTTCACTGCTCAAACTAAAACCGTGAGTAAAGAAGTGATATTTTTTCCCTTCTTGGCTAGTGGGCGCTTAGGAAGATTATGCAGTGAATAGTTGATTTAACTAAGGATTTTAAAATATGTATTAAAATACATTTTAAATATTTTATTGGATAATACAACCCCTAGAAGTAGTGTGGATTACTTCTGGGGGTTGTATTTAATATACTATTCAGTTATAAGTAAACTGTGTTGTGGCTGATTCGCCATCAACATCCACAGTAATATCTACTATCCCTGGAGTTCCGGCTGGAATAATTATTCTAATTCTACCTGTATTAAAATAAGTGTAAGCTACTTCCTTACCACCCACAGTTACTTTCATGCTTTTAGCTGTAAAATTACTTCCATAGATTAAGACAGCATAACCACCCTTTGAGGCACCGTTATCGGGTGACAAACTTGTGATAGTTGGCTTAATACCTTCGTATAAATAGCCATCTTGTAATGTGTATTCTTGATTATCTGGATTAACCACTTTTACAGGGGTAAGGCCTTTAACCTCGACTGCTGGTGTAATAACTACTATTTCCGTATCAGTAACCGAAACAACACGTGCTAACTTGTTACCAAAATATACTTTTGCATATTTTTGGAAATTATTCCCAAATATAGTGATTGTTTCATTTCCTTGGAATGAGCCCGTTGAATTTGAAAGAACGGTTATAATTGGTGATGGATCTAACACTGGTTCTGTATAAGTGAATCCATTTGAAAGTAATCCGAATTTACCTTCATCATTTGCTACTTTAACATCAACAATTCCAGATGTTAAACTTATGGGAACTGATGCACGTAACTTAGTAGTTGATAAATAAGTTGTTGATGGTGATTCTTGGTTCCCAAAAAAGACTTTTGAAGTTGGAGATAAGTTTTTTCCATAAATAATAATTTGTTTTGTTGTACCAGTAAGAATAGAATTTTCAGACAATGATGTTATTTCGGGAACAGGCATCGGTGGTGGTGCCAGGTACTCATAACCGTTTATTAACTCGGCTGTAGCACCATCAGGATTTTCTGCTTTAATTGTTACAAATCCAGGGGTAAGAGCCTCTGGGACGGTCACTCGAACACTAGTAGAACTTAGGAAAGTAGTGCCAGTTGCCTCCTGGTCTGCGAAATAGATTTTAATTCCTTTTTCAAAATTTTTACCATATACGATAATAGTGTTTTTACCGGCCATTTCACCTGAAGTTGCAGATAAATTCTCTAATTCAACAGCTGGTTTTTGTGGTGGTGATAAATATTCATAAGCATTTGAAAGTTCAGCTGTTGAGCTACTAGGATTAACGACTTTAACAGTCACTTGACCAGGAATTATTGCGCCAGGGACGATAACTCGTATTGAAGTTGAAGATAAATACGAGGAAACGATAGCTTCTAAATCGCCAAAATATGCTTTTATACCTCGTTCAAAATTTTTGCCTGTTAGTAATATAGAATCTCCGCCAATAATTTGACCGCTCGTAACTGATAGAGAAATAAGCTCAACTTCTGGTGGAGGTGGTGGTGTAAGGTAATTATACCCGTTCTGTAATTCTGCGTTTGTATTGTCAGGGTTAACGACTTTAATATTAACGAGTCCACTTTTGTCAGCAGCAGGTGCAGTTGCACGTAGCACTCCTGCAGTAACTAATGTAGTTTCAGCTTTTATACCATTAAAGTAAACTGTTGCACCTTTTATATAGTTTGTACCATTAACAAGAATACTATTACCGCCTTCTAAGGGTCCTTCATTAGGGGAGACAGAAGTAATTGTAGGAATAGCATAATAACTATAGCTACCAATTGTAGACTGACGATCTGTATTTTCCACTTTTACCTCTACTGATCCTTGTTTACCTGCAGGTGTCGTCACAACAATTTCATTGTCAGTTACTGTAACAACTTGACCTAATACTGTTCCAAAATATACTTTTACTCCAGGTAAAAAGTTTTGGCCAGTTATCGTAACTGTTTCTCCTCCTGTTGTAAGGCCTTTATCTTCTTTAATACTTGTAATGATTGGTGCATGATTCTTAATTTCAACAATCGGGTTTGTAGTGTTTAACGAGTAAGTAGAACCATCACCAATTTCGAATGTTGAGGATGTTTGTGCTAGAGTATATTTACCAGCTGTAGCACTATCTTTGGCACGAACCTGGTAAGTGAAGCTAAGTTCGTTAGATTTCAATTCAGAAATAGACCATTTGATTGTGTTGCCTGAAACAACTGGCTTAGGTATATGATGATCATATGAGCCCGGAACCAATTCAAACTCAGGAGAAATTGTATCTGTAATTGTTACATTATAAGCACTTGCAAGACCAATTTCTTCTACAATTGCTCTGTAGACATCAGAGAGGCCTACCGAACCTAATACGAAATGATGGTGATCATAAGAAGATGCCATCTCTTTTAATAATTTGTTAGGTTCACTTTTATCAGGATTTTCGTTTGAACCCAGTAAAGCAATAGAATAGAACGTGATACCAGCGTCCTTCGCGGCTTTCGCTGCAGCTAAAGCTTCAGTTGAATTGTTAGCAGCTCCATCTGTCATAATAACAATGGTTGGTTGTGCCTCAGCGCGTTTATTTGCTAGCATTGTTGTAGCTAATTTGATTGCAGCACTAGTATTAGTATTGCCTCCCAGCTGAATAGTATCTACATATGCTTTTGCAGCTACTTTATCTGTGGTTAATGGAGAAGAGTATGCATTGTTATCAAAGTCTACAATACCAACTTCGTGCTTTGTCAAATCCATCAAATCTATAAACTCTTTAGCAGCTTGTTTGGCTGCATTAAGTCTATTATCTGACTGCATACTACCAGACTTATCAATAATTAAGATAACGTCATTAGGTTTCACAAAAGTTGAATCCTGTGGAGTTCCCTTTACAGTAAGTGTTACATCTGTTGTTTCCCCTTTTACTAGGGTGCTGTTGCTTACTGTCTTATTAATTTTCATTAAATCGCCACTTTTAACTGTTGCAGCTTCTGTTGAAAGAGGAGTAGCTATGCCGATAATAAGGATAGCAATTAAAATTAATTGAACACTTTTAAAGATTTTCATTCGATTTCATTCCTTCCTATTCAAAGTTTGTATTTCTCTTCTTTTATCGACTTGAACAAATGAAGGTTTAGGTATTTTATATCATAAATGTAAAAAGTGTAATTAGAACTAAGAATATTTAAAATAATATAATATTAATTTTAATATTACATCTAAAGGAGTAGGAGGAGCTAAAAATGATTAATAGAAAGATATTAGTTACAGGTGCTGATGGTTTCATAGGATCCCATCTTACTGAAGAACTTATACGACAAGGGTACGATGTACGTGCTTTTGTTTATTATAATTCATTTAATTCATGGGGATGGCTAGACCATTCTACAAATGAGATTAAGAAAAGTATAGACGTATTTGCTGGGGATATTCGTGATCCACATGGTGTTAAGGAAGCCATGAAAGGATGTACACATGTCCTAAATCTTGCCGCTTTGATAGCAATTCCATATTCATATCACTCTCCAGATACATATGTGGATACGAATATCAAAGGTACATTAAATGTAGTACAGGCTGCTCGTGAGTTAAACATTGAAAAAGTTGTTCATACGTCTACAAGTGAAGTATATGGAACAGCGAAATATGTTCCTATTGACGAAAACCATCCTCTGCAGGGGCAATCTCCTTATTCAGCGTCTAAGATAGGGGCAGATCAGATGGCATTATCCTTTTACAAATCCTTTGATACGCCAGTTTCAATCATTAGACCATTTAATACATACGGTCCACGTCAATCAGCTCGTGCTGTTATACCGACAATTATTAGTCAGCTAGCAGCAGGAACTACCAATATAAAGCTCGGAGCAGTAAGTCCTACACGTGATTTTAACTTTGTAAAAGATACCGTAAATGGATTTATATCTATAATGAATAGCGATAAATCAAACGGAGAAATTATCAATATAGGATCAAATTACGAAATTTCTATTGGGGAAACAGCAGAAATGATTGCAGAGATCATGGATGTAAAACTGACAATTGAAACAGATGAGCAGCGTATTCGTCCCGATAAAAGTGAAGTGGAACGGTTGTGGGCAGATAATCAGAAAGCAAAAGAGATACTTGGATGGGAACCTAACTATGGTGGGAAATCTGGCTTCAGAAGAGGATTAGAGGAAACAATCGAATGGTTTACCGATCCTAAGAATTTAGCAACATACAAAACGGATGTGTATAATATATGAATCTTCAGTGGATTACATTTACTAATGCCGTAAAAGAATTATACAAAAAAGAGTATGTACCGCTTCATGAACCTACATTTGATGAAAAAGAAATAGAATATGTAACGGATTGTATAAAAACGGGATGGGTCTCTTCGGTAGGAAAATACGTTGACCGTTTAGAAATGGAATTGGCTGAATATACAGGGGTGAAGCGAGCAGTTGCAGTCGTTAACGGTACAGCAGCGCTTCACATTGCTCTAAAGGTAGCAGGTGTAAAACCGAATGACGAGGTATTTATGCCTTCCTTAACCTTTGTAGCAACAGCCAATGCTATTTCATACTTGCAGGCAATCCCACATTTTGTTGATGTTAGCATAGAAACACTTGGTTTAGACCCCAAAAAGCTAGAAGAACACATTAAGGTTATAGGCGAAATGAAAAATGGACAACTTGTCAATAAACATACAGGGCGAATTATACGGGCTGTTGTCCCAATGCATACATTCGGAAATCCAGTGGACTTAGATCCTTTGATTGAGCTATGTGAGCGATATAATCTGATGCTTGTAGAAGATGCTGCGGAGTCACTAGGTTCCTATTATAAAGGGAAACATACAGGTGGATTTGGAAGAGTTAGCGCACTCAGCTTTAATGGCAATAAGATACTGACTACAGGTGGTGGTGGTGCTATCTTAACTAATGATGACCAACTTGCCGATTATGCAAAACATTTGACTACGACGGCGAAGATACCGCATCGTTGGGCATTTGAACATGATGAAATTGCTTATAATTATAGAATGCCTAACATTAATGCAGCAATTGGTTGCGCCCAGCTGCAAAAGTTGCCAACGTTTATTGAACAAAAAAGACAATTGACGCTAGTTTATGAGGATCTTCTTAAGAATGTAGATGGTGTAACGCTATTTAAAGAACCACTTCACGCAAAAGGAAACTATTGGTTACAAACCTTGATCTTAGAAGAAACAATAACCCGTGATTCCGTCTTGGAATTTTTAAATGAGAATGGTGTCATGTCCCGTCCGATATGGACACCAATGGATAAGTTAAGTTATTTTCAACAAATGCCAAAAGCTGACTTAACTGTAACGGAACAATTGAAAAATTCATTGATTAATATCCCAAGCACACCTTTGGAAGTGAAGTGATATAAATGTCTCGAAAAATATGTGTTGTTACTGGAACGAGAGCTGAATATGGACTGCTCTATTGGCTTATGAAGGAAATTCAACAGGATGAAGAGTTGGAACTACAAATAGTTGCAACAGGAATGCACTTATCACCAGAATTCGGCTTAACGTATAAGCAAATTGAAGAAGATGGATTTAGGATTGATGAAAAGGTTGAAATGCTTTTATCATCGGATTCAAAGGTAGGTGTGGCAAAATCAATGGGACTAGCAACGATTGGCTTTGCTGATGCATTACAACGATTAAAACCAGATATCCTTATTATTCTTGGCGATCGATTTGAAATGTTGGCCATTGCTCAAACAGCACTGATCATGCAACTACCAATCGTTCATTTGCATGGTGGTGAATTGACCTTTGGAGCATATGATGACGCCATCCGTCATTCGATTACGAAAATGGCATGTTGGCATTTTGTCAGTACAGAAATGCACCGTAAGCGAGTAATCCAACTTGGAGAGCATCCAGAACATGTCTGGAATGTTGGAGCCCTTGGTATCGAGAGTATTTTAAAGATATCATTACTATCCAAAGCTGAATTATGTGCAGAACTAAATCTTGACAACAATAGCCCTTACTTTTTAATTACCTACCATCCTGAAACAAATGGTAATGTAGGTGGCATCTATACACTTTTATCTGCTTTATGTCGATACCCGAATATACAGCTTATTTTCACCAAAGCAAATGCAGATAACGGTGGGAGGAGTATCAATGAGGCTATTGAGCAATTTGTTTTAAAGAATCCGAATGCATACTTATTTGATTCTTTGGGACAACTACGGTACTTAAGCTCAGTTAAACACGCAGAGCTAGTTATTGGAAACTCATCTAGTGGACTTATTGAAGTGCCTTACTTGCATACGCCAACAGTAAATTGCGGAGATCGTCAATCGGGTAGAGAATGTCCCTCATCGATTATACATACTTCCATGGACGAGCTCTCAATTGTGAAAGCAATTGAAACTGCTCGGAATTTTCAAGGTCCTTATGATCAAATATTTGGAGATGGGGATGTATCTAAAAAGATTATCAACCAACTTAAAAAGCAACCTCTTAAATTTGAGCGAAAGGAGTTTTATGACTTATGAGTCATCAAACGTATATTATTGCCGAAGCGGGCGTCAACCATAATGGTTCACTTGAAATGGCAAAGCGATTAGTAGATGTTGCAAAGCAAGCAGGCGCAGATGCAGTAAAGTTTCAAACATTTAAAGCAGAAAACATAGTTACACGCTCTGCACAACAAGCTGATTATCAAGTGAATAATTTAGGTGAAGCTACTTCACAATTTGAGATGTTGAAAAAGCTAGAGTTATCTTACAAGGAATTTGTAGAACTTAAATTATATTGTGATGCCAATCAGATTGAATTTATGTCGACGCCCTTTGATATGGAAAGTGTCAATTTTTTATTGAATGATATTGGAATGAGTAAGTTTAAAATACCTTCTGGTGAACTGACGAATAGTCCTTTTATACATTATATTGCTACTAAAAAAAGGCCGATGATACTTTCAACGGGAATGGCGACAATGGAAGATATTCATGATGCACTGTCATACATAGCCTATGGTTTAGCTTTTCCACGGCAGAAGGTGGATATCGATCAGGTGAGGGAATTCTATCAAACTCTAGAAGCAAAATTATTATTACAAGAATTTGTAACTGTTCTGCATTGTACAACTGAATATCCTGCCCCTTATGAAACGATTAATTTAAATGCCATTATTGAGATGAAAAGGAAGTTACACTTGCCAACTGGCTTCTCAGATCATTCAAAAGGTATCGCAGTTCCGATAGCAGCTGTAGCCCTTGGTGCAGAGGTAATCGAAAAACATTTTACGTTAGATCAAAGTTTGCCAGGACCAGATCATTTAGCTTCATTGGAACCAACAGATTTAAAAGAAATGGTTGTAGGAGTAAGAGCGATTGAACGATCTCTTGGCACAGGTGAGAAAATACCAACCCCTATTGAATATGAAAATCGTCAGGCAGCTAGGAAAAGTATTGTTGCGAAGGTAAAGATACCAGTGGGCGAAAAATTTACGGAAAGCCAATTAGCAATTAAACGCCCGGGGAATGGAATGCCCCCTTCTAAGTATTGGGATTTAATTGGAAAAGTAGCTAAGAAATCTTATGAAGTAGATGAGTTAATCAATGAATAAACAAATAATTATAATTGGTGATGGTGGTCATGCTCATGTTTTAGCGGAAGTATTAATAGCTCAGCAAAGAAAAATAATGGGTTATACTGCACCTCATGAAAGTAAGTCCTTTTTCAATTTACCTTATTTAGGTACGGATGATGTTATTTTTGAATACTCGTCTGACATAGTGGAACTAGTTTTAGGTTTAGGTATGATTAATATAACTCCAGTACGCAAGTCAATATTTGAACAATTTAGTTCAAAAGGATATTTGTTTGCAACTGTCATACATTCTACAGCTATTATTTCTCCATCTGTGAAAATGGGGCAAGGAATTCAAATTATGGCGGGGGCAATTATCCAAACTAATGCGAAAATTGGAAGCAACACAATCATTAACACTGGTTCCATTATCGATCACGATGTAGAAATTGGAAATCATGTCCATATAGCGCCAGGTTCCACTCTATCGGGTGGAGTTGTAATAGGTGAAGGTTGTTTAATCGGTGTAGGTTCCTCAATTATTCAAGAAATTAATATAGGAAATGAAACGCTAGTGGGGGCAGGTTCAGTCGTCACAAAAAATATTGGAAATAGGAAAATTGCCTATGGGGTTCCAGCAAAGGAAGTGTAACTGATGAAAAGTTGGAAGGATGTTCTTATACAGCCTCAAACAACGATACTAGAAACGATGAAAATAATTGACGCGACTACAATGCAATTTGCCGCCGTTGTCGATAGTAACATGTTTTTATTAGGAACGGTAACCGATGGTGATATTCGACGTGGAATATTAAAAGGACTTTCACTGGACTCTACAATAAGTAATGTGATGAATACGTCTCCTATTTGTGAATTAAATGGGAAAAAGTCCTTTTATTATAAAAAAAGAATGCGTGAAAGAAAGCTAAAGCAACTGCCACTAGTATCAAATGATAATCTATTAAAAAATATTGTATTTTCTGATGAGTTGGAGTTAACTATTAAAAAAACTAATAAGGTAGTTTTAATGGTTGGTGGTCTGGGCACAAGGCTTCGTCCATTAACAGATACAATCCCTAAACCGATGTTAAATGTAGGAAATAAACCAATCGTTGAAACGATTATAGAAAGTTTTAAAGCCTATGGTTTTACAAATTTCGTCTTGTCAGTTAACTATAAAAAAGAAATGATTATGGATTATTTTCAAGATGGGGCTCATCTAGGCGTCAATATCGAATACATAGAAGAATCGGAAAGATTGGGTACAGCTGGGGCTCTATCCTTATTATCAGACAAACCGAGTGAACCTTTTTTTGTGATGAACGGGGATTTACTAACGAAAATTAATTTTGAACAACTATTAGACTTTCATAATGAAACAAACTCGTCTGCAACAATATGTGTACGGGAGTATGAATATCAGATACCATATGGTGTTATTGAGACGGACAATCATCAGTTACTATCTATTGTCGAAAAGCCAGTACATAAAAGCTTTGTAAATGCAGGGATCTATATATTAAATCCTACAGCATTAGAATATATCCCAAATGGTGATTTTTTCGATATGCCGGAGCTGTATAAGAAATTGCTGCATGAACAAAAGAAAGTCTCAGCTTTTCCATTAAGGGAATACTGGCTGGATATAGGTAGATTGGATGATTACGAGAAGGCCAATACAGATTTCGGTAAAAGTTTTGGTTTTGGTGAGATAAAAGATGAATAAATTTAAATGTCTTGTTATTGGTTATGGGTCAATTGGACAAAGGCATACTAGATTGTTGAATGAATTAGGGCATAGTGTAGCTGTCGTTTCTAGGAGAGAAGTAGAGTATTCTAGTTCTTACTACGATATTAGGGAAGCGTTGTTGGTTGAACAACCAAATTATATAGTAATAGCCAATGAAACTAGTAAGCATGAATCGACTATAAATGAAATAAGGAGTTTAGGGTACAATCAAAAAATCCTAGTAGAAAAACCACTATTTCCGAAGGTCATAAATAGTGATTTAGACTTTGCTGAATTGTATATTGGATATAATTTGCGTTTTCATCCCTTGGTACAAAAACTTTTTAACGAATTAAAAAATTCAAATATTGTGTCAGTACTTTGCTATGTTGGTCAATACCTCCCCTCTTGGCGACCGGGAACAGATTATACAAAATCATATTCTGCAAGTGCATCAATGGGTGGTGGAGTTCTTCGGGATTTAAGTCATGAACTTGATTATTTAAATTTTCTTTTTGGTGAATGGAAGGAAATTGCAGCGTTTGGTGGTAAATTTAGTAGGTTGAAAATTGATTCTGATGATCATTTTTCTTTAATATATCATACCGAATTAGTCCCACATGTTACGCTTCAAATGAATTACTTAGACAATATAATACAAAGGATATTGATAATAAACACGGATAAAATTACTTATAAAGCCGATTTTATTAAAAATACTCTACAAATAAATGAAGAAATAATTCAATTTAATGTTGGAAAAGATAATACTTATAAACAGCAGCATGTAGCTATTTTAAATGGAGAAAATGAGTTTTTATGCTCTTATGAAAGTGGTTTAAGTATTGTTAAAATGATTGAGCAAGCTGAGAAGGCTTCAAAAGAGAAAGTGTGGGTGTCGAATGAGTAGAATTTGTACTATTTGTGCAAGAGGTGGCTCAAAGGGCGTAAAAAATAAAAATACTAAAATGTTGCTAGATAAACCTTTAATAGCACACAGTATTGAACAGGCTAAACAAAGTGGCTTGTTTGATGCAATAGCGGTTAGTAGTGATAATGAACAAATATTAGCAATTGCTAAGCAGTTTGGTGCGGATATATTGGTTGAAAGACCAAATGAACTTGCAACTGATCAAGCAGCAAAATTACCGGTGATACAGCATTGTCTATTAGCAGTAGAAGAGAAATTAGGTAAACAGTTTAAAGTTATTGTCGATTTGGATGCAACATCGCCATTAAGATTAGTAGAAGATATTATCCAATCAATACGAATATTTGAAGAAAACTCAGACGTAGACAATTTAATTACAGGTGCACCATCTAGAAGAAGCCCATATTTTAATCTAGTAGAAGTAAACGAAAAAGGGTACGCTGATTTGTCTAAAAGACTTGATAAAGTAATTGTACGAAGACAAGAATCTCCTAAATGTTATGATATGAACGCTTCTATTTATATTTGGAAAAGAGAAATTCTGTTGAATTCAACATCTGTATTTCATTCAAAAACTTTGTTATATGAAATGCCTGAGGAACGATCAATAGATATTGATTCTGAACTTGATTTTGAGTTTGTTTCTTTTTTGGCAATGAAAAGAGGGGAAATATCATGACTCAGTCTTATATCAAGAAGTTTAGGTTGAATGGAAAGACAGCTATTATAACTGGCGGAGCGGGTATATTAGGTGGACATTTTTGTTCTGGTTTGGCGGAGGCTGGAGCAAACATTGCAGTGGTAGATATTAATTTGGAAGCAGCAAAAAATATTGCAAATGTTATTACAGAAAAATTTGGTGTAAAAGCTGTTGCTTTTGAATGCAATGTAGCGTCTGAGCCATCAGTAATAAAAATGGTGGAATCAGTTCTAAGTGAATTTGGTGAAATTAATATCCTACATAATAATGCTGCTGGAAAATCAAATGATTTAGATGCCTTTTTTGCGGATTTTGAAGACTATACACTAGCTCAGTGGAAAGAAATCATGGGAACAAACTTAGATGGAATGTTTCTTGTTGCAAAACATGTTGGAAAAGTTATGAAGAAACAGAGGAAAGGTGGCTCTATCATCCAAACATCGTCTATTTATGGTGTGATGGCGCCTGATCAGCGTATATATGAAGGCTCATATTATTTAAATCGTCAAATTAACTCCCCAGCGATTTATTCAGCATCTAAAGCTGGGGTTATTGGATTGACTAAATATCTTGCTACTTACTGGGCTAAGGAAGGTATTCGTGTTAATGCAATTACACCTGGTGGAGTAGAAAGTGGCCAAAATGATACTTTTAAAGAAAAATATAGCTCTCGTATTCCAATGGGAAGGATGTCTCAGCCAGAGGAAATGGTAGGGGCACTCATTTATTTAGCATCTGATGCGTCTAGTTATGTAACTGGACAGAATATTATTGTAGATGGCGGTTTAAATGCTTGGTAATCCTAATTAGTATTCTCGAATTTCCATTATGAAAAATAGAAATTCCAAGGAGATATTAGCAAATTAGGAGTAGACTCTATTTTACACTTTAAAATAAAACTTTTAAAGGTGAAACTGGAGATGTTTACCCCTCTATTACCTTATATTAAACTAAAGTAACGATGAACTTAATAGAGGTAGGTCTAATACTTATTTTTACCAATTATCTTAACTTCCTTTTTGACTAGCCGATATAATTTGTATGTGAGCGCACTCGAATACAAGGAGGTATGAGAAATGGTAAATCGTATTGAAGGTAATGGAGTAACATCGCAAGTTAATGCTCAATTCGAACGAAGTGGACCAGACATGGATGTCATGGTTAAAAAAATAGTAGATAAAGCCATTGGAAATGCAGTAGACGGTGAGCAATTACCTACTAATCAAGCAAAGCTTATGACAGAAAGTATGAATAAGTTTTTAGAAGGATCCAATTCAGAACTTCGATTTGAGTTTCATGAAAAATTGAATGAGTATTATGTAACAATTGTTGATCCAAAAACACACGAAGTTATTAAAGAAATTCCCTCAAGAAAACTGATGGATGCTCATGCTGCTATGCGTGAATTTAATGGTCTGTTCGTCAATCATAAAATATAAGGACGGTGTAATGATTAATGAAAATTGGTGGATTAGCATCTGGAATAGATACAGACTCAATCATTAATGATTTAATGAAGGTACAACGCATTCCCCTTACCAAGGTTACACAAAAAAAACAAACACTTCAGTGGCAATTAGATAGTTATCGTAATGTAAACCGTAAGGTGAAAGAGTTTAGTGACAATATTTTCAACAATATGGTACTTTCAACAAAATTTAATGCGAAAATTACGGAGAGTTCTGCACCAAACGATGTTTCTATTAAAAACAAAAACTCTACTAGCGATTTTTCTGGAACAATAAAAATTGAACAGTTAGCAAAAAATTCTACTCTGCAGAGTCGTGTAATTGATGCAGGGGCCGGAAAACCGGCCACAACTACTATGGCGGATCTTGGGGTTACTGGTACTACTCTTAAAATAAGTGCGATTAATGAAAATGGAGTAATGCAAGATAAAGATGTAACTATAGCTTCTACAGATACCATTCAAAATGTAATGGACAAAATTACGAAACAAACAGGGGTTAATGCTTTTTACGATACGAATTCTGGTAAAATTGCGATGTCAACCAAACATGGTGGTGCTAATGTAACTGGTAGTGAAATTGTAGTTACAAGCGCTGGTGATGTCGCTAACAAATTAGGACTAGACGGGGAAGTTGTGACAAATAAGGGTCAAAAAGCTGTATATACAGTAAATGGCCTCAAAATGGAAAGTTCAAAAAATGTGGTTGAGGTTAATGGTTTCGAGTTTACATTAAAAGCAGCAAATAATAAAGACATAAATTTTAGTACGAAACCAGACACAGAAGCTGTTTTTGAAAATATAGTTAAATTTGTAGATGACTACAATAAACTGGTAGATGAGTTGAACAGTCTAGTAAAAGAAAAAACGTATCGCGACTTTAAACCACTTTCATCTGAAGAGAAAGCCGAGATGTCTGATAAAGAGATTGAATTATGGGAAGAAAAAGCTAAAAGTGGCTTGCTAAAAAATGATCCGGTCATTTCAGGTATGATATCACAAATGCGATCAGCACTTATGGGTTCCGTTAAAGACCAAGGTTCATTAAAAGATATTGGTATTGCGACACCTAGTGGGCAATACGCTTGGCAAGATAATGGTAAACTTGTTGTGAATGAGATAAAGTTAAAGGAAGCCATTAACAATGACCCTGACAAAGTCCAAAAACTATTCGCACAATCTGGTACTGCAGTATCTGCTGATAGTACAACAGGTGAGCAAGGATTTGCAGTTCGACTGCGAGCTATTGCGGAGAGTAGTTATAAAGAAATTCATAAACGAGCAGGAAGTGCTAGCTCTACCGAAGACTCATTTACTTTAGGGCGAAATTTAAAAGAAATGAATAAGCAAATGGACAAGTTTCAAGATCGCTTGAAAGTTGTGGAAGCACGTTATTGGAAACAGTTTTCAGCGATGGAAAATGCGATACAACGTGCCAATGCTCAGTCTGCTAATTTGATGAATGCTCTTGGTGGCGGCGCGTGATAAAACTAGTAACAAAAAGGAGAGATTTTAATGGCTGCTAAAAATCCTTATGCAACGTACCAGCATAACTCAGTAAATACCTCGACGCCTGGCGAACTAACTCTTATGCTGTACAATGGATGCCTGAAATTTATCCACCAGGCTAAAAGTGCTTTAGAAAATAATAATTATCAAGAGATGAATCTATCTTCTCAGAAGGCTCAGGCAATTGTGACTGAGTTGATGTTGACTTTAGACACATCATATCCAGTATCACAAAATATGCTTGCTTTATATGAATTTGTTAATAGTCGCCTTATAGATGGAAATATAAAAAAAGAAGGTAAGATGTTCGATGAAGCATCTGCTATCATTACCGATTTTCGCGATACATGGAAGCAAGTGATTCAAATTAACCGTCAAAAACAATATGGGGAAGTTAATGAAATATGATTCGACCAGCGATGAAAAATTGGCATCAAGTGTCCGAAACGCTTCTAGAGCTTACACGACAAACTGATGAAGCAAGGCGTGAAGAGACGATAGTTAATATTGATAAATGTTTAGATATTCGTGATCAACTACAATCACAAATAACTAGTCCGTTTACAGTAGAAGAAGAAGCCCTTGGTAAAGAACTTTTAGCAATGGAAGAAAGTATTCAGAAGAAACTTACCATGTTCACTAGTGAAATTAAAAAGAACATTTTTGATGCTAAATCAAAAAAAAGTAACATGAAAAACTATGTTAACCCTTATAGTAACATAACAAAAGATGGTACGTTTTACGATACAAAAAATTAAGTAATCCTGGTGGAGAAATAAATCTCTGCCAGTTTTTTTATTATAATAGTATGAATTATTTCTTGCGGCAGTTTTTGGATACCGTTTATAGAGGAATACCAAATTTTGCGTTTTGCCATGTAATCAAAAAGAGTTGCCGTATTACTAGTGCTGCTATTTACGAAACTTTCGAACTTTCTTTCCATGTATAGAATAGACAAGTATAGGTTGATGATCAAACAACAATAGCTAAATAATTTAAAGCTTGTGAGAAGGGACACACCCTTATTCACAAGCTTATAGTTTAAAGATTACGAATACCTAAAAAAATAGGCTATAATTCCTCTACTTAAAAGTTATACTCCTTCAACAATCCCTCCAGCTTCAAAGCTAGCCCAACACTCCCATCTATCTTCAGTTTCCCAAACATAAATGCTGAAGTACTATTCAAATCTCCATTGATCAGCTTTACAAAATCTTTTGAGCTCAATTTCAAGGTGCAGTCTGCCTTTGTGGAAGTGTCCTCTGTAACAAATGCTATACCGTCTGCGATGACTAATTGTTTGACGGAAGGTTCATCACCGGATAGGTGGAATTCGTAGCGGACGTTTTGGTTTTGGATTGGTGTTGGATTGTTGTTCATTGTGTTTTCGATTTGTGCCCATGTTTCATTCATAGTCATATCCCCTTTTTCTAAATGAATGGTTATTCATTTATGATTATGACATATTTTCTGACAACTTACGAGTGTTTATTTCCCAGGTAATATTTTGTTGAAAGTTGTGGATGTTACGAAAGTTTTACCGATATAAACAAAAAGGGGGTTTAAAGTATGAGAAAAAAGGTACTGATTATAGCATTTATACTGTTTTTTATTACAGAAAATGCAAGTGCAAGTACGCTTTATGAGGTGAAAAAGGGAGATAGCCTTACAAAGATTGCCAAATTACATAAAGTAACCGTCGCTGATCTACGTACTTGGAACAAGCTGACGAAGGATAATATTTATATTAAGCAAAAGCTTGTAGTACAAAAACCAGCCACTGTTAAAAGTGCCACAAAGGTTGTCCCAGCTAAGGCTGCGCCTGTTGTGACAAAGCCTGTTCAATCAGTAGTTGTTGCTGCTCCGGTCCCAGTAGCGACACCAGCTCCCGCACCTATTATTTCAGGGGAAGGACATGCCTATTACCCACTAATCATTGATTTTGCTAAGCGTTTGGAAGGCATTCCTTATTTATATGCCGGAAATACGATGGCTGGGTTTGATTGTAGTGGATTTATATATTTCCTACATAATCAGGCTGGTGTGAAAATGGAACGTAAGAGCAGCGAGTCTTATTATTTGGATAGTGTTGTGGTGACTAACCCGGTCCCTGGAGATTTGGTGTTTTTCCAAAACACATATAAAGAAGGAATCTCTCATATGGGAATCTTTTTAGGGGACAATCAATTCATCCATGCAGGATCTAAGGGAGTAGAAATTACAAAGCTCGATAATGTGTACTGGAATGAGCACTTTGTATCCTTTAATCGATTTGTTCAAAAGTAATTAAGACAGGAGAATGATTATGAAGTGGACAATTACAAAAAAAATGTGGTTGGGCTTCTCTGCAATTATCCTAGTGATGGTTGTTATTTCTTACTTTAGCAGCCTAGCATCGCAAACTACCACGAGTCAATATAGGGAAATCCTAGGGGTTGATAGTGTTAACGTGAGAATTATCCAGGACATTAAGATGGCTCAAAATGAGACTACAGAAAACCTTTATGATTTTCTATTGACGAAAACAGATGCTTCTAGAAAGAACGTGCGTGTTCATTTGGAGGATGAAAAGAAGCTGATGGAAGACCTTAAAAAAGGATTGAAATCTGAGGAGTCAGTACCATACATTGAGGACTATGAACGAAAATACAAGATGTTTGTGGAAGCAAATGAAAAGCTTATTTCCAATCAAGTGCTCATTGATCCATCTCAAATAAATACGTTAACAAAAGATGTTAAAACGATTAATGATAATATGATTTCTTTGCTAGATAAAATTGATGAGCAGGTTCAGCAGGATATGGATGCTACTGTTGGTGAGCTTTTGGATTACGAGCGCATGGC
This sequence comes from Psychrobacillus sp. FSL K6-4046, assembly GCF_038624605.1. NCBI lineage: Bacteria > Bacillati > Bacillota > Bacilli > Caryophanales > Bacillaceae > Psychrobacillus > Psychrobacillus sp. FSL K6-4046. The sequence continues at coordinate 2,901,946 of NZ_CP152020.1, read as the reverse complement.
TATCATTTTTGTTATGTCTATCACAATTGTTGGAGCTGTCGTTGGAATTATCATTGCATTTTTAATTGGAAGAAGTGTTGCACGGCCGATTAAGCGTGTGACTTCTGGTCTTACAGAAATTGCAGTGGGCAATCTACTTGTAGAGCCTATACTTATTAAGAATAAAGATGAGGCTGGGGAAATGGCCTCGGCATTTAATAAAATGTCAGCCGACCTCCGTACGATTGTTTCGAATGTACATGAAACGTCAATGCAGCTTGCAGCTAATGCAGAAGAATTATCAGCCAGTTCAGAGGAAAGTTTAGCGAGCTCTCAAATGGTAGCAAGCTCAGCTCATGAGCAAATGGCTAGCAGTGAACAGCAGGTACTCCATATGACTACTTCTATGGAAGGAATGTCGGAGCTTTCACAAGGAGTGAATGAAATTGCCTCTAGTAATGGCGAGATGCTTAATTCTGCTAATAATGTTGGAATGCTTGTAAAACAAGGCTCTGATGTCATCGAGGCGGTGGCACAACAGATGAGCACTATTCATGAGACGTTTAATGAAACAGCAACCAATATGAGAAATATGGAGAAGCATTCTAGTGATATTCAAGCTATTACTACTCTTATTACACAAATCTCAGAGCAAACAAATCTGCTTGCATTAAACGCTGCGATTGAAGCAGCACGAGCTGGAGAATATGGAAAAGGATTCGCGGTGGTTGCAGACGAGGTAAGAAAGCTGGCAGAGCAATCCAAAAATGCTGCATCTGAAATTGCGGACATGGTAAAAGTGATCCAAGGGGCAACCGGGAATGCGGTGGTTGCAATTACGGCTGGAGAAAGCAAGGTTAAAGAAGGTTTAACAAAAACAAAAGAATCTTTAGATGTATTTGAGCATATTGAAACCGCAGTAGTAGAAGTAAGCTTTAAGGCAGAAACTGTTTCTAGTGCAATTAAGCAAATTCAGACGATTGCTCAAACGGTCACGGAGGGCTCAAGAGATGTTCAAAGACTCGCAGAAATTGTAGCACAAGGGGCTACTGATACTAGCGCAGCGACAGAACAACAACTTGCTTCTAATAATGAAATTACATCTAATGCTCAATCTCTAGCAAATTTAGCAGAAAAATTACAAGATAATATAAGTCATTTTAAAATGTAGGTATAAAGGTTCTATACTTAATATAAAAAGTGTAGAACTTTTTTATGCCATTAGGAATAAATATGTACATTTATCTATGTCAAAATACCTTATAAAGAGTATAATTATAGAGGTGCATTTTACTCATGTATGAAAATAATTACGGAAAAGGAGTTCCAAAATGAAGTTATCAATTTCCAAAAAAATGTGGTTCGGGTTTTCATTTGTTTTACTTTTATTAGTTTTTATAAGTGTTACTTCTATTTTTACTTCCTATGATCTTGCAAATAAGTATAAAGATATTATTGATAAGGATATTAAAAAGATTAATCTAGTGTCAGAAATTGAAGTAATTCAAAAGGATATGGCCACTGCTATTCTAGAGTTCGTTATGTTCGGTTCAGATGATGCTATCCAAAAATTTGATCAAGAAATAGAAAAGGGATCAGTCGCAGCTCGTGCTTTAATAGAATCTGTAAAGGATGAAGAGTCACAAAAGTTATTAAAGGACCTTCAAACAGAGACGGTACAGCTTTTTGAATCAAATGATAAAATAATCACGTCGAAAAAAAGCAATCAACCCTTTGAACAATATGCAGCAAAGTCAAGCGAGCTTAACGGCAATGCTTTAGCAATCTTGGGTGAGTTAAAACAAATTCAAGAAAAAAATATGCTACAGACTAGAAAAGAATTAGATACATATAATGATAAAATTAATATATTTATAATTATATTGGCAATCGCAAGTATTATTATAGGTATACTTGTTTCTCATTTCATCAGTAAAGGCATAGCTAACCCAATTCGTAAGGTGACAGGGGGCTTAGAGGAAATTGCAAACGGTAACCTGAAAGTAGAACCAATCGTTATTAAAAATAAAGACGAAGTTGGGGCAATGGCAGCTACCTTTAATAAAATGACGAGTGATTTACAGCGCATCGTCTCTAATGTTCGCGATTCCTCTATGCAGCTTGCTGCTAATGCAGAAGAACTGTCTGCAAGCTCAGAGGAAAGCCTAGCATCCTCTCAAATGGTTGCTAAATCTGCGGAGGAGCAAATGGCAGCAAGTGAAGAGCAAGTTAAGCATGTTGAAAACTCTGTGCGATCTATGTCCGAAATGCAACAAGGCGTATCAGACATTTCACAAAACAACAAAGAGATGTTACAAGCAACGGATGGCGTGAAAAAACTGGTTACTAAAGGCTCTACAGTAGTATCTGGAGTAGCAAGTCAAATGAATACGATTCATGAAACATTCAAAGAAACGACCGAAATTATGAACAATATGGCTAAGCATTCCAATGAAATACAGTCCATAACAGCTTTAATCACGGATATCTCAGAGCAAACAAATCTACTAGCGCTTAATGCTGCAATTGAAGCAGCTCGTGCAGGCGAATATGGAAAAGGCTTCGCAGTAGTTGCAGAGGAAGTACGCAAGCTTGCTGAGCAATCCAAAAATTCTGCTTCTGAAATTGAATCTATGGTTAAACTCATCCAGTCCGCTTCATCTGAGGCAGTTAAAGCAATCACAACAGGTGGAGATAAGGTAGAGGATGGTCTTTCTAAGACAACCGAATCATTAGACGTGTTCAATGAAATTGAGTCCAGTGTAGAAGAAGTTGCAGTGAAAGTTGCAACAGTTACTACCGCAATTGAACATATTAAAGAAATGACTAACTCTGTGACAGAAAGTGCTCAACAAGTAGAAAACTTGGCAAACCACGCAGCAGAGGGAGCAAGTGATACGAGTGCAGCTACCGAGCAGCAATTAGCTGCAACAGAAGAAATTTCAACAAATGCACAAACATTGGCGACTCTTGCAGAAAAACTGCAAAGTGAAGTAAGCCACTTTAAAATCTAATAATTGGGGTCACCCTTAAAGAAGACATCGTCACACATTGTGACGATGTCTTTTTTGTAGGAGTGATACAGAGAAGTGGCTAAGTGTAGGGATCTATGGCGGAAGTTCTACAGTGGTCAGCTGAAGTGTTGCGGGAAATAGGGAAGAGTTGCACAAATCAGTTGAAGTGTTGCAGAAATTGACCAAAGTGTTGCACTAACGGAAGGAAGTATTGCGGGAAATTAAAAGAGTTGCGGGAAATGAGGAAAGTGTTGCACAAATTAGTTGAAGTGTTGCAGAAATTGCCCAAAGTGTTGCGCTAACGGGAGAAAGTATTGCGGGAAATAAAAGAGCCCCCCCGTGCAAGAAGGAGGAGTGTTACATAGAAGTGAAGTAATTGCATTGTTACTTAATAGGAAAAACATTTATTTAATCTCACTCTTCTTTTCCCTCATCCCCACTCATATGCCTCTCACAATCATGTTATGTATTAATAAATTTAAAAATAATTTTTCCTTATACAAAATGCGATATATCGCTATTGTAAGCGATTACAATATAAATGAATATTCGAAACTAACAGAAAATTTAAAGAAATACGGTTGACTCTAAGGTTTATAGAGGTTATGATATCTTCAATATATTAAATATTGCAAGAAAATTCACATAGTAATTTCAACAGGTATTTACGAATTTTGCATAGGCAAACGCGTTGAAGCGGTAAAGTATAGGGGCGATGTAAATGAGAAGTGACATGATTAAAAAAGGTGTAGATCGAGCCCCACATCGTAGCTTACTTTACGCTACGGGGGTAAAAACAAGAGACTTAGATAAGCCATTTATCGGTGTCTGTAACTCGTATATCGATATTATTCCTGGACATATGCATCTAAATAAGTTTGCAGAGGTTGTAAAGGATGCTATTCGAGAGGCAGGAGGTATTCCATTCGAATTTAACACGATTGGTGTAGACGATGGAATTGCGATGGGACATATTGGAATGCGATATTCGCTTCCAAGTCGCGAGTTAATTGCAGATTCAGCTGAAACTGTTATTAACGCACACTGGTTTGACGGAGTCTTTTATATTCCGAACTGCGACAAGATAACTCCTGGAATGCTAATGGCCGCTGTAAGAACGAATGTCCCATCGGTTTTTGTATCAGGAGGACCAATGGAGGCAGGAGTATCCGCAGACGGGAAGCAGCTTTCCCTTACTTCTGTTTTTGAAGGGGTCGGCTCGTATAAGTCAGGTTCAATGACAGCAGAGCAGCTTTTAGACATTGAACAAAATGCTTGTCCAACTTGTGGCTCGTGCTCCGGGATGTTCACGGCTAACTCCATGAACTCTTTAATGGAAATGCTAGGTGTTACACTACCCGGTAATGGTACGATCGTTGCTACATCGGATGAGAGACACCAACTGATTCGAGAGGCGGCAAAGCATCTTGTTCGAATGGTCAAGGAGGATGTGAAGCCTCGAGATTTGATTACGAAGGAAACAATCGATGATGCATTTGCACTTGATATGGCAATGGGCGGATCGACAAATACAGTGTTACATACGTTAGCAATCGCTCACGAGGCAGAAATCGAGTATAACGTTAGTGAAATAAATGAAGTAGCGAAGCGAATTCCGTATTTATCGAAAATCATGCCAGCATCTGATTACTCCATGCATGATGTTCACTTGGCTGGAGGAGTCAGTGCCATTATAAAAGAGCTTTGTGAAATACCTGGAGCAGTTCACCCGGATCGACTAACGATTACTGGTAAGTCACTCTATGAAAATGTGAAAGACTGCGAGATTAAAAATGAGCAGGTGATTAGAAGAAAAGAAAATCCTTATAGTCCAGTAGGAGGCTTATCCGTCTTATTTGGAAACATTGCCCCAGAGGGTGGTGTGATTAAGGTTGGTGCAGTTGATCCATCTATTAAGGAATTCACTGGTGAGGCAATCGTCTTTGATTCGCAGGAGGCTTCCCAGGAAGCAATTGATAATGGAACTGTCAGAGAAGGACACGTAGTTGTTATTCGCTACGAGGGTCCAAGAGGTGGTCCGGGAATGCCAGAAATGCTGGCACCGACATCGGCGATTCAAGGTCGAGGCTTAGGTACAAAGGTTGCCCTCATTACAGATGGAAGGTTCTCAGGTGCATCCCGAGGAATTTCTATCGGGCATATCTCTCCAGAGGCTGCTGACGGAGGACCGATTGCTTTAGTAGAAAATGGCGACATTATCGCTATTGATCTTATTAATAGAACAATAGAGTTACAGGTGAGTGAGGAAGAGCTCGTTAGAAGAAGAGCAGACTTACAACCATTTGAACCAAAGATTAAAAAAGGATATTTAGCAAGGTATTCCAAGCTCGTTACATCTGCTAGTACAGGTGGCGTGATGAAAATATAAATATTGCTGTAAATCTATGATGAGGTAAAAGTTAAAGGAATTTTGTATTCACAGAGAGCCGGTAGTGCTGGGAGCCGGCAATACAACCTTTAGCGACATCCCCTCGGAGTGAGGTGTTGAACGGGATTATCCCTTTTAGATACTTCCGGGTGTAGTAATAAGCTACTCTCGTTAAAAATGGACGTTCGATGCTATGTCGTTTGTCTGCGAGGTAGCGGTTGCGCTACGAATTAGGGTGGTACCATGAAAAGAATTTCATCCCTATACAAAAGAACGATGGTTTCTTTGTGTGGGAGGAAATTCTTTTCTTTTTTATTAGATAAAAACTGGACGATTTGAGGAAGAGGAGGAATGATGATGAAGTTAACTGTAGAAGCGGAGCAATTGTTAGAGGAGCCGGCGACCAGTAAAGCTGTCCCGGAAAAGAATGGTGCAGACGTGTTTATCGAGACGCTAAAAAAGCACCAGGTGGAAGTAGTATTTGGATATCCAGGTGGTGCCGTCTTACCAATTTATGATGCACTGCATAAAAACCCGATTAAGCATATTCTTGCCCGTCATGAGCAAGGAGCAATACATGCAGCAGAAGGATATGCACGAGTGTCTGGGAAAGTCGGAGTAGTGATTGCAACATCTGGCCCTGGTGCTACAAATGTGGTGACAGGGATTGCAGATGCAATGATGGATTCGATTCCATTAGTCGTATTTACTGGCCAGGTTGCCACAACCGTTATCGGAACAGATGCCTTCCAGGAGGCAGACATCATTGGAATCACACAGCCAATTACGAAGCACAATTACCAAGTAAAGGATGTAGCGGATTTCCCAAGAATTATGAATGAAGCATTTCACATTGCTTCCACAGGTCGTCCAGGACCAGTAGTCGTAGATATACCTAAAAATATAGCAACAGGTATTTTCACCCCAAGGGAAGGGGAAACGGAAGCAGTTAATTTACCAGGCTACCAGCCAACTACTACGCCGAACTTCCTGCAAATTCAGAAGGCTGCTCAGGCAATCTCTACCGCAAAGCAACCATTAATATTAGCTGGTGCAGGGGTGCTGTTTGCAAACGCCTCAGAACAATTGAAGGAGCTAGCGGAAAAATACCAAATACCGATTACAAATACGCTACTAGGGCTAGGTAGTATCGAGGGAACGCATCCTTTGTTTCTAGGAATGGCCGGTATGCACGGGACATACACAGCTAATATGGCCATCCAAACATGCGACCTACTCATTAATATAGGAGCAAGATTCGATGACCGTTTAACAGGAAATTTAAATTACTTTGCTCCAAACGCTAAAGTAATTCATATCGATATAGATCCAGCGGAAATCGGTAAAAACGTACCAACCGAAATACCGATTGTGGCAGACGCAAAAGAGGCATTAGAGGCCTTGCTCCATCAAAATGCACCAAATGGCAACACGGCAGCTTGGCTAGAGAGCTTAAAGGTCAATCAAGAGCAATACCCATTACACTATGATGCAAGTGGAGATAGGGGACTACTTCCTCAGCAGGTTTTAGAACTAGTGCAGGAATACACAAATGGAGAGGCAGTTGTGACAACCGATGTAGGACAGCATCAAATGTGGACAGCGCAGTATTACAAGTTCCGTAAGCCGCACAATTGGGTGACCTCAGGTGGTCTAGGGACAATGGGATTTGGCTTCCCGGCAGCAATTGGAGCACAAATAGCTAAGCCGGATGCGAAGGTGGTATCCATCGTTGGAGATGCAGGATTCCAAATGACACTTCAGGAGCTCTCGTTACTCCAAGAAATGCGTATACCGGTAAAGGTCATTATTTTAAATAATCAGGCACTCGGTATGGTTCGTCAGTGGCAGGAGACTTTTCACGGAGAACGTTATTCTCACTCCTTAATCCCGGTGCAGCCAGATTTTATCAAGTTGGCAGCTGCTTACGATATTAAGGGTTATAGAATCGAGACATATGAAGAGGCAAAGGTGCAATTAAAAGAAGCACTCGAATCGGATGAGCCAGTGTTGATCGATTGTCGAGTAGTCCAAAAGGAAAGTGTCCTTCCAATGGTTGTCCCGGGCACAGCATTACACGAAATGATCGGAGTGAAGCCAGAATGAAACGAATCATTACTGTCACGGTCATCAATCAAAGTGGAGTGCTTAATCGAGTGACTGGTCTCCTGATGAAGCGTCAATTCAATATTGAAAGCATCACAGTAGGTCACACCGAGCAGCCCCAAATTTCTAAAATGACCTTTGTCGTTAACGTAGAGGACGAACAGAAGCTTGAACAGCTGTTAAAGCAGCTTCAAAAACAAGTAGACGTGCTGAAGGTAAATGATATTACAGAAAAATCAATAGTAGTCAGGGAGCTCGCATTAGTAAAGGTCGTATCTCCACCGTCTGTAAGAGCAGAGATCAATAGTTTAGTAGAGCCTTTCCGAGCATCTACCATTGATACAGGGAAAAATGTCGTTACATTCCAGGTCACTGGAAACCCAGAAAAAATTGATGCGTTCATCGAGCTCGTCAAGCCTTATGGTATTAAAGAATTAACAAGAACCGGTGTTACAGCCTTTGTAAGAGAAACACAAAAGGCCGCAAATACCCCTTATCTTTCTATACTGCAATAACAAAACAAACAATCTGAGGAGGAAATGAAAATGGCGAAAATGTATTATAACGGAGATATCAATGAAGGAACTTTAAAGGAAAAAACAATTGCAATCATCGGGTATGGATCACAAGGTCATGCACATGCCCAAAACTTAAAGGATTCAGGATTTAACGTAATCGTAGGAATTCGTGCCGGAAAATCTTTTGACCAGGCACAAGAAGATGGGCAAGAGGTTTACTCCGTGCAAGAGGCTGCCCAAAAAGCAGATGTCATTATGATTTTATTGCCAGATGAACGACAAAAAGCAGTGTATGAGGCGGAAATCGAAGCTGCTTTAACAGCGGGCAAGGCGTTAGTATTCGCTCACGGCTTTAATATTCACTTCGACCAAATCGTTCCTCCGTCAAACGTGGATGTATTTTTAGTAGCTCCAAAGGGACCGGGTCATTTAGTACGCCGTACATTTGAGTCTGGAGCAGGCGTACCTGGCTTATTTGCGGTATATCAGGATGCAACTGGGCAAGCAAAAGATTTAGCCTTGGCTTATGCAAAGGGTATTGGAGCTGCTCGTGCTGGAGTATTAGAAACAACTTTCAAGGAAGAAACAGAAACGGATCTTTTCGGAGAGCAAGCAGTGCTTTGCGGTAGTACAACAGCAATCGTAAAAGCAGGCTTCGAAACATTAGTAGAAGCAGGCTACCAGCCAGAGCTTGCCTACTTTGAAACGTTACATGAGTTAAAACTGATCGTTGACCTTATGTACGAGGGAGGAATGGCGACGATGCGCTCCTCCATTTCTGACACAGCGGAGTGGGGAGATTTCGTTTCCGGTCCACGCATCATTGATTCGTCAGTGAAGGACCGTATGAAGGATGTATTAACAGACATCCAAAATGGTAAGTTCGCGAAGGAATGGATTGAAGAAAATGAAACAGGTCGTCCAAAATACAATGCCATCAAACAAGCAGAGGCAGAGCATCCAATTGAAACGGTAGGTGCACAGCTACGAGAAATGATGCCATTCATCAATGAAGGAAAAAAAGCGAAGAAGGAAGTGGTGACGAGTGGCCAAAATTGATATTTTCGACACGACACTAAGAGATGGGGAGCAATCTGCGGGGATTAACTTAAACACCCAGGAAAAGCTAGAGATCGCTCGCCAGCTAGAAAAGTTTGGAGTATCGATTATTGAGGCAGGCTTTCCTGCTTCGTCACCTGGTGATTTCAACGCAGTTCAGCAAATAGCGAACACGGTTAAAAATTCAGTCGTAACAGGTCTCGCTCGTTCGATCAAAAGCGATATTGAAACGTCCTGGGAGGCATTAAGAGGAGGGGTTCAGCCTCATCTTCATACATTTATAGCTACATCGCCAATCCATATGCAATACAAGCTCAACAAAACACCGGAGCAAGTTATAGAAATTGCAGTAGAGTCGGTGAAGCTAGCACGTAAATACTTTCCATTAGTGCAATGGTCCGCTGAGGATGCAACACGATCTGACAAGGATTTTCTAGTTCGTATTATCAATGAAGTCATTAAAGCCGGAGCTACAACGATTAATATCCCAGATACAGTGGGCTATGCAACACCGATTGAATATGGTGCTTTGTTTAGATATTTGTCCGAGAATGTTACTGGTATTGAGAAGGTTAAGCTTTCAGCACATTGTCATGATGATCTAGGTCTCGCTGTTGCTAACACACTTGCAGCTATTGAAAATGGAGCGACACAGGTTGAGGGCACGATCAATGGAATCGGTGAACGTGCAGGAAACGCAGCACTAGAGGAAGTTGCGGTCGCGTTGCATATTCGAAGCGATTACTATCAATCGGAATCCGGCATCGTTCTAAAGGAAACTAAGCGTACGAGTCAGCTAGTAAGTAAGCTTACAGGAGTCGTCATTCAGCCGAACAAAGCAGTCGTCGGAAAAAATGCCTTTGCTCATGAATCAGGCATTCATCAGGATGGGATGCTCAAAAATCCTGAAACGTATGAAATCATTACTCCAGAGCTAATTGGAGATGTCGCTACCGAGCTAGTGCTTGGTAAGCATTCCGGTCGTCACGCATTCTTTAGTCGTGCAGTGCAAATGGGCTTCCAGTTAAGCGATGAAAAGTTAAATGCAGCCTTTACAGCATTTAAGAAGCTTGCGGATCGTAAAAAGGAAATATCTGATGAGGATCTATTTGTTTTATTGACAGATCAGCAAGTAAGCAGTGGAGAAGTTGAGGTTTACGAATTAGAGGAACTAGTCATTAACTACGAAAACAATGTACCGACTGCATCCATCACAGTGAAGATGCCAACTGGTGAGAGTACTACCGCCAAAGGTAACGGTTCTGGTGCGGTAGAGGCGATCTTTAACACATTAGAAAAGCTAGTAAATGGAGAGGTAAGAATTTTGGATTATCGGGTTTCCTCTGTTTCAAAAGGGCGAGATGCTCTAGGCGAGGCAGTGATCAATCTATCGTACAACGGAGCAACCTCTTCCGGAAGAAATGCATCGCAGGATGTACTTAAGGCATCTGCGAGAGCGTATATCAACGCAGTCAATCGACAACTAATGAATGCACATTTTAAAGAGCGTGTAGCAGTCATTCAATAAATAAAACAATGGGAGTGAATGGGATGGAAAAAACAATAACGGTATTACCTGGTGATGGAATCGGTCCTGAAGTAACGGAGGCAGCGGTAAAGGTGCTTCAAACAATTGCAAAGCGATATAATCATACATTTAATCTGCAATTTGCGTTAATCGGCGGAGCAGCAATTGATGCTTGTGAGAATCCACTGCCAGAAGAAACAATCAGCTTGTGCAGTGATAGTGATGCCATCCTATTAGGTGCGGTAGGTGGACCTAAATGGGATCAAAACCCATCTCATTTACGCCCTGAAAAAGGTTTATTGGCAATTCGCAAGCACTTCGGACTTTATGCGAATATTCGTCCAGTGAAGGCTATTCCAGCTCTACTAGAATCTTCTCCACTTAAAAAGGAAATCGCAGAAAATGTTGACATGGTAATTGTTCGAGAGCTTACCGGCGGCTTATATTTTGCAGAGCCTCGTAAGAAAACGAATGATTACGCATTGGACACTTTAGTCTACACTCGCTCTGAGATCGAGCGAATTGTAGACACGGCATTCCAGCTTGCCCGGAGCCGAAGAGGTAAGCTAGCCTCTGTAGACAAAGCAAATGTACTGGATTCCAGCAAGCTGTGGAGAGAAATAGTGGAAGAGAAGAAACAAGGCTATCCGGACGTTGAGGTAGAGCATATGCTAGTCGATTCAACTGCGATGAAGCTTATCACAAAGCCAGGAGCTTTTGATGTCATCGTAACAGAAAATATGTTTGGAGATATTTTAAGCGATGAGGCTTCGGTGATCACCGGTTCGCTAGGAATGCTACCATCTGCGAGCACTCGTGGTGACGGTTTTGGTCTTTATGAACCAGTCCATGGCTCTGCGCCAGATATTGCAGGTCAAAACAAAGCGAACCCTGCTGCTTGTATCCTATCTGCTGCCATGATGATCCGTGAAGCTTTCCAAATGGAAACAGAGGCTGCTGCTATCGAAGAAGCGGTATTTAATGTACTAAACGATGGTTACTTTACAGGAGACTTGCAGACGAACGGGAAGCGAGTTCTTTCCACAAGTGAATGGACTGACAAGGTGTTAGATGAATTAGACTCAGAATTTGTTTCAGAAAGCATTATGTATTCATACGTATAAAAGGAGAGGGACTACATGGCAAAAACGATTATCGAGAAAATTTGGGATGAACATATTGTATACGAGGAAGAGGGGAAACCAGACCTTCTCTATATCGACCTTCATTTACTTCACGAGGTAACGTCTCCCCAGGCGTTTGAGGGCTTGCGCTTAAATAATCGTAAAGTTCGCCGCCCAGACCTTTGCTTCGCGACGATGGATCATAATGTGCCAACGAGAAATCAAAAAGAAATTAAAGATGAAATTGCCCGTAAACAAATTAATACGTTACAGCAAAACTGTGGTGAGTTCGGAGTTCCATTAGCAAATATCGGACATCCCGACCAAGGAATTGTTCACATTATCGGGCCAGAGCTAGGCTTAACACAGCCCGGTAAAACAATCGTGTGTGGAGATAGTCATACCTCCACACACGGTGCCTTTGGTGCCATCGCATTTGGTATCGGTACAAGTGAGGTAGAGCATGTTTTATCGACTCAAACTCTTTGGCAGGCTAAACCAAAAACGATGCAAATTAAAGTGAATGGCGAGCTAGGCATAGGAGTAACTGCGAAGGATATTATCCTAGCTATCATCGCCAAGTTCGGAATTGATATGGGAACTGGCTACATCGTGGAATATACCGGAGAAGCTATCCGGAAGCTCACCATGGAGGAGCGCATGACCATCTGTAATATGTCAATTGAAGCAGGAGCGAGAGCAGGTTTGATTAGCCCAGACGAGACAACAGTCGAGTTTTTACGAGGCAGAGAATACGTTCCAACAGGTGAAGCATTTGAACAGGAAGCTTCACGCTGGCTAGCCTTGGCGTCTGATCCAGAAGCTACTTACGACAAAACTGTGGAAATCAATGCAGATGAAATCGAGCCATTTGTCACTTGGGGAACAAACCCTTCGATGGGCTCTGGAGTATCCCAAAGTATTCCTTATAAATCAGACTTCCAAGAGGCTTCCGATCAGCAGGCACATGAAAAAGCACTTACGTATATGGGACTGCAAGAAGGTATGCCATTGACGGATATTCGAATTAGTAATGTCTTTATCGGTTCTTGTACGAATGCTCGCTTAAGCGACCTGCGCAACGCAGCTAAAATAATAGAGGGGTGCACTGTTCATCCAAACGTTACAGCTATTGTAGTACCAGGCTCGCAAACCGTGAAGAAGCAAGCGGAAGAGGAAGGCATCGACCAAATCTTCAAGGCAGCAGGCTTCGAATGGCGTGAATCCGGTTGTAGTATGTGTCTAGCGATGAATGATGACATCGTTCCCGCTGGAGAGCATTGTGCATCCACATCTAATCGTAACTTTGAAGGCAGACAAGGAGCAGGAGCGCGAACTCATCTCATGAGTCCAGCTATGGCAGCTGCTGCAGCTATCGAAGGACATATTGTAGACGTTCGAAAATTTCAACTAGTGCCTGCTTAAGGAGGAAAAAACATGGAGCCCATCAATGAAATTAATAGTATCGTTACACCTTTAAATAGAAAAAACGTTGACACAGACCAAATTATTTCCAAAGAGTTTCTTAAAAGAATCGAGCGCACAGGATTCGGAAAATATCTTTTCTACCATTGGCGCTTCGATGCAGAAGGAAACGAACGTGCAGATTTTATCTTAAATGACGAGCGTTATAAGGAATCCACTATTATAGTGGCTCATGAAAACTTTGGCTGCGGCTCCTCACGTGAGCATGCCCCATGGGCGATCCTGGACTATGGCTTCCGTGTCGTCATCGCACCAAGCTTTGCGGATATCTTCTACAACAACTGCATGAAAAACGGCATTCTTCCTATTAAATTATCCGTTGAGGAAGTAGAATCCATTTTAAGTAAAGAAAATTATTCAATAGAAGTAAATTTAGAGGAGCAAACAATAGTGGGTGAGGATGGAGTCTCGTATTCATTCCCAATCGACCCTTACCAAAAGATGATGCTTCTAAACGGCTGGGACGAAATCTCATTAACCTTCCAATACGAAGACCAGATCAAAGCATACGAAGAAAAAAAGTTTGCCCAAGTATAAATAGAGAGCCGCTAATCTATAGAGATTAGTGGCTCTTATAATGTCGATGGGCTATGTGCATAATAAAAGAGAATAAGATCATGGCAACATTTTTGATTTATCACCGCTTACTGGGGTTTTATCACCGTTCGGAGAGATTTATCACCGTTCGCGGAGGATTTATAACCGTTCGGAGAAAAATATCACCGTTCACGAAGATTTTATCACCGCTTACAGAAATTTTTAGCTTTTAAAGACTATCCTCCAGGAAGCGCTACGCTAAATAGCTACAAAACGTAAGCTTTCTCATAAACCTTCACAGCCAATACGGGAAAGGTGATTTATTTCACGAAAGAGAAGTTGACTTTAGTAGGTAATTAAAATATAATTACTTACGAAAAGTAACTTAAAAAAAGAGGAGCAAATAAATTATGAAATTTCATCAAAAACCTTCTACCTATGTTGAGCTTGTAGAGTTAAAGGTAACAGACCTGGAGCAATCTCTTAAATTTTACGAGGAAGTAATCGGCTTTAAAGTATTAGATAGACAAGCGAGCAAAATTTGGTTAACAGCTGACGGGAAAACTGCTCTTTTATCCATTGAACAACCAGAAAATGTAGTGCTAAAACAGCCTAAAACAACAGGGCTTTATCATTTCGCATTACTTTTACCAAGTCGTGAGGATCTAGGCGCTGTATTAAGATTCTTTGCAGAGAGTGGAATTCGTATTGGTGCAGGAGATCATCTAGTTAGTGAAGCGCTGTATTTAAATGATCCTGATGGGAATGGAATCGAGATTTATAGCGACCGACCAGAATCAGATTGGAACTGGGAAAAGGATTCTGTTGCAATGGACACTTTAGCAATAGATGCACAAGCTATTTTAGCAGCAGGTGCCAACACGGAATGGAATGGATTACCCAAAGGAACTGTTATGGGGCATATACATTTACAGGTAGCTGATATAGAAGAAGCAAGAGAATTTTATGAGTTAATGGGGTTTGAAGTTGTTACTCCTTACCCGGGGGCTTTATTTATGTCTACTGGAAAATACCATCACCACATCGGATTGAACACTTGGGCAGGAGCAGGTGCACAACCAGCCTCAGAAAACATGACTGGATTAGAGGCATTTAATATTATTTATCCTTCTATAGAAGAAAGAGAGACAGCGGTAAAAAATTTGCGTGAACAAAATATTTCTGTTCTTGAAGAAAATGAAATTTTCTATACGAAAGATCCATCAGAAAACAAAATTAAAATGGCAGTTAAATAACTTCGTAAGCCTCCAGTATAATGGAGGCTTTTTCTTTTTCTTTAAGCAACAGCAGAGCTAGCATTTTGCATATAAAAAAAGAAGACTGGCACATACTCCAGTCTTCTTCCTCATTTTATAATGCCTTCAACATTCCACCATCAATTACTAGGCTTTGGCCTGTCATATAAGTATTTGCCTCAGAGCATAAAAAGGTAATGACCTTGGCAAATTCAGCAGGCTCTCCATATCTGCCCATTGGAATGATTTGTTTAAACCCTTCTCGAACATCGTCTACGGTTATATCACGCTTTTTAGCTGCAATTTCATCTAGCTCTGTTACGCGATCTGTTTGAATACGCCCTGGTCCAACGGTATTAATCAAAATATTATCCTTGCCATATTCTCTTGCAATACTTTTCGACAAACCAACCATACCCAATCGGAAGGTATTCGACAAAATTAGACCATCTAATACTTCTTTAGTAGAAGACGACGAAATGTTTACTATTCTACCGAATTTTTGTGCTTGCATGAATGGAATAGCATGTCGAATGGTACGTATATAGCTAAGCAGATTTTTTTCAAATGCTTCCATCCAGTCTTGGTCGGTTACTTGTCCGAATCCTCCTGGAGATGGCCCACCAGCATTATTGACTAAAATGTCTACTCCACCAAGCTGGGTTTCTGCTTCTTTAAATAATTGAGCAATATCCTCTTCCTTCGTAACGTCACAAACGGTGTAGAAGATATTTGGATTGGAGCTATGTTGTTTTATATCCTCCATAGTTACCTTTAATTCTTCTTCATTGCGACTAGAGATAAGCACCTTTGCTCCTTCTTGTGCAAACTGTAAAGCGGTTGCTTTTCCTAAGCCCTTACTTGATGCCGTCACTATAACACGTTTATTTTGGAGTCCTAAATCCATTGAAGCGCTCAACCCCTTCATTTCTTATTTATAAGAATATCTTACATTTAATATTCAGATTTGTCAGTGTAAATGATTATCCTTCGATATGATCGTCATTATTTGATTAACAGCAGCCTCCAAAGAGAGATTTTTACGCTGTTTTTAATTTGTTAAATATTTTATTTACCCTACTTTATAACTACCTATTTTTTTGTATGCAGAGATGAATAAAATTATTCGTTTTGTCCTAAAAACAGATTAACAGAAGATTTCATAGATTTTACATCTATATTTAGCGAAGAAACCATCGACAATTGTCGATGGTTTTTTATTGAAAACCTTATGTATCAAGGGTTGTCCCAAATTTAAAGAGAAATCTCCTTGATTACATTAGACGTCTTTTGTAATGAAAATGTTACATAACTGTAAAATAAAAAAGGTTTAAAGAGTGATAAGATGAATATAGTTAAGTTTTCAGAAAATTTATGACGTCGGAGGAACTACATGAACTTGAAGTCTATATCGCAAAAAGTCATTGGTATAATTATTTTATCTATGCTTTTAGTCACAATTCCATATGCAGCTAATACTGAAGCTTCTAGCTCAATAGATTCATCTGAATTAGTATCCACTGCTAAAAACTTAATAGGCATTAAATATCGCGGAGGCGGAACTACTACTGCTGGATTTGATTGTTCAGGTTTTGTAGGTTACGTATTTGATGATTTAGGAGTTAATCTTCCAAGATCATCCGCAGGTATGTATGCAAAAGGATCAAAAGTAGAAAAGGATGATCTTTCATCAGGGGATCTAGTTTTCTTTAATACATCTGGTAAAGGCGTATCGCATGTTGGCATCTATATTGGAGATGGTAAATTTATTCACTCCTCAAGCTCGAAGGGTGTAAAGGTAGATAAGCTAAGCGATCCATACTATTGGGGCAAACGTTTTGTCGGAGCTAAACGAGTAGCAGATGTAACGATGACTGCAAATAAATAAACATATAACAAGGTACCTTATCGGATTAGTCGATAAGGTATTTTTTTATAGCTTCATATAATAATAGTTTTAATCACACTAGGATGGTTTGCATTTAATATATCAGTGGTTTTCCTTTTCTAAGCCTTATGATTTTATAGGATTATGGCAATTACACACATATTAAAGGTTCACTGACTTATAATTACCAACTAAAACTCCAATAAAAGCGGAATTATAGTATGAAATATCAAAGTGTTTAAAATACATAAATAGGGTATAAAAGTAGTAGCAACATTATTTTCATATACCTCTAGCAGTCGAATGATTTCTTGTAAATAAATTCTTTATTAGTCATAATGAAGAAAAATATAAGGTTATTATTGGTTCTTGTGGGAGGACATAGTATGCAATATAAAAGAAATGAATATTTTCGGTACACATTTGGTGAACCTACTGAAGCAACTTTTCGTCTAATAAAAGAATCGGGAGGTGACCAACCTGCTGAATTCTCTAATAAGGGGAACTGTCAAATCGTAGATATAAGCCCGAATGGCTTGCGAATGGTCACAGAGCTATCCCTTGCTATCGAGCTAATAAAGCGAATTGAGATAAGTTTTATTATTGATGAGACCCAGCTAGATATGATAGGTGAGCTTGTTTGGTGCAAGAAGAGTGTACATGGTTTCTTCGAATACGGAGTACGATTAGTTAGGGATCATGACACGGACCAAAGAATTGTTAATGAACTGAAAGCTCGCCGGAGAAAAGAAATGGAAAACAAACCCAAAGATGTGACAAGATTCGACAAAAAATAATTATTTTATTTCTTAAAAAGAAGGATATTAAATAGGGATTGTAGAAATATTATATAGAGTTAAATTAAAGGAGGAGTTTACATGCTAAACTTTAACATTCGTGGAGAAAACCTTGAGGTGACTCCTGCAATTCGTGATTACGTTGAGGGCAAGATCGAAAAAGTGGGTCGATACTTTAACGAGGAAATTCAAGCGACTGCAAATGTCAACTTAAAGGTATACAATGACAAACAAACTAAGGTCGAAGTGACAATCCCGATGAAGAATTTAACTTTAAGAGCGGAAGAACGTCATACTGATATGTATGCCGCTATTGATTTAATAGTAGATAAATTAGAACGTCAAATTCGTAAATATAAAACAAAAGTAAATCGTAAAAGCCGTGAGCGTGAAGGGGTTGGAGCTTACTTCGCTGCAATCGATCCGCCAGATGCACCAGTTTCAAATTTAGAAGAAGACGAATACAATATCGTCCGTACTAAACAATTTGATTTAAAACCAATGGACCAAGAAGAAGCAGTTTTACAAATGAACATGCTTGGTCACAACTTCTTCATCTTTACTGATGCAGATTCAATGGGTACTCATATTGTTTATAAACGTAGAGATGGGAAATATGGTTTAATCGAAACAAACTAATACAACCTGGAAGCTAGTTGTATCATCGTAAATAAATACTTTTTAACGACAAAAAGTGACAAAACTCTTCTCTTACCTAGAGAAGAGTTTTTGTTATGTTTAGGTAATTATAAAGTTTTGAATCTATGGATAATTAATGTCTAGCTCCAGCGCCTTGCCCCTCGGGTCAAATGGATAAAAGCTCCGGTGGCTGAGGAACTGCCTCCTCGCCTTTCTCCATTTGCCTGTCGGGGCAGAGATAGGCGCCTGTGCATTTCTTGATGTCTAGCTCCGACGCCTTGCCCCTCGGGGTCAAATGGTTAAAAGCTGTGGTGGCTTTGGAGCTGCCTCCTCGCTTTTCCCCATTTGCCTGTCGGGGCAGAGATAGGCGTCTATGCTTTTCTTTTGTTACTCATTTGCGTGACTTTGTAACGAATGGTAAAATGGAGAGTAAGACTAAATGGGAAGTGAATATAATATGCTTAACGTTCTGAATAAAGTATTCGATTTAAATAAACGCGAGTTAAAACGATTAGAAAAAATCGCAGATAAAGTAGAAGCATTAGCAGGAGAAATGGAAGCTCTTTCTGATGAAGCATTAAGTGCAAAAACAGTTGAATTCCGTGGCAGACTAGCGGATGGAGAGAAATTAGACCAGCTTCTACCAGAAGCATTTGCCGTTGCACGAGAAGGGGCTAGACGAGTACTTGGTCTGTATCCTTTCCGAGTACAAATTATGGGTGCTGCTGCATTAAATGAGGGCAATATTGCAGAGATGAAAACCGGGGAAGGTAAAACACTTACCTCTACGATGTCTGTTTATTTAAATGCGTTAAGTGGACAAGGTGTACACGTAGTAACTGTCAATGAATATCTTTCTAGTCGTGATGCAGAAGAGATGGGTAAATTATATAATTTCTTAGGTTTAACGGTAGGATTGAATTTAAATTCTCTTTCTAAGGATGAAAAACGTGAAGCTTACGCTGCTGATGTGACTTATTCAACTAATAATGAGCTTGGCTTCGATTATCTTCGTGACAACATGGTGCTTTATAAAGAAGAAAAAGTACAACGTCCGCTTCATTATGCTGTAATTGATGAGGTCGATTCGATCTTGATCGATGAAGCAAGAACTCCTTTAATTATCTCAGGGCAGGCTAACAAAGCCGCAGCTTTATATATGCAGGCCAATGCTTTTGTTCGTACGTTAACGAAGGAAGAAGATTACACCTACGAAGAATCAACAAAAGGTGTTACTTTGACTGATGTCGGTGTGGAAAAAGTTGAAAAAGCGTTCCGTATAGATAACTTGTTTGATTTAACACATGTACGCTTAAACCATGCGATTAATCAATCCTTAAAGGCTCATGTATCTATGCATCTAGATGTAGATTATGTGGTGCAAGACGGGGACGTAGTAATCGTTGACTCCTTCACTGGACGTTTGATGAAAGGTCGTCGCTATAGTGATGGCTTGCATCAAGCTATTGAAGCAAAGGAAGGGTTAGAGGTTCAAAATGAATCCATGACGATGGCTACAATTACGTTCCAAAACTTCTTCCGTATGTATGACAAGCTGTCAGGGATGACTGGTACAGCTAAAACAGAGGAAGAGGAATTCCGTAACATTTATAATATGAATGTTATAGCGATCCCAACGAATAAGCCAATCGCTAGAGATGATCGTGCCGATTTAATCTATGCATCTATGAATGGGAAATTTGAAGCGGTTGCTGCAGATATTGCTGAACGAAATAAAAAAGGTCAGCCAGTACTGATTGGTACGGTTGCAATTGAAACTTCTGAAATCATTTCCAAGCTGTTAACAAAGCATGGCATTAAGCATAATGTATTAAATGCAAAAAACCATGAGCATGAAGCAGAAATAATCGCAACAGCTGGACATCTTGGTTCTGTAACGATTGCTACTAACATGGCTGGTCGTGGTACAGATATCAAACTTGGAGATGGAGTACTAGAAGTTGGCGGTTTAGCTGTTATTGGTACAGAGCGTCATGAATCTAGACGTATTGATAATCAGCTACGTGGTCGTTCAGGGCGTCAAGGAGATCCAGGGGTAACACAATTCTATCTTTCTATGGAAGATGAACTAATGCGTCGATTTGGTTCAGATAATATGCGTAATATGATGTCTAAGATGGGTATGGATGATTCACAGCCAATCCAATCTAAGATGGTGTCACGCGCGGTAGAATCTGCTCAAAAACGAGTAGAGGGTAACAACTTTGACTCTCGTAAGCGATTGCTGCAATATGACGATGTATTACGTCAGCAACGTGAAATCATCTACAAAGAGCGTAACGAAGTTCTGGAAACAGAAAACATGCGTGACTTAGTGGAAACCATGATTTTCGCTGTTATTGAGCGACTTGTAACTACGCACACTAACGCGGAAAATAAAGCAGAGTGGAATTACAAAGCAATAGAGGATTATATTCAAGCAAATATGCTTCCAGAGGGTGTTATTACGCAAGAAACTTTAGAAAATCTTTCTCAAGAAGAAGTTATTGAGAAGATTAAAGAAGAAGTTATCTCCTTCTATGATGCAAAAGAAGAAGAAATGACAGCTGAACGTATGCGCGAATTTGAAAAAGTTGTACTGCTTCGTTCAATTGATTCGAAATGGATCGATCATATTGATGCAATGGATCAGCTTCGTCAAGGGATTCACTTACGTGCATATGGTCAAACAGATCCGCTTCGCGAATATCAAAGTGAAGGCTTTGCAATGTTCGAGGCAATGGTTGAGTCAGTCCAAGAAGATGTTGCTAAATATGCGATGAAAGCAGAAATTCGTAACAACCTAGAGCGTGAAGAGGTAGCAAAAGGGCAAGCTGTAAATCCAAAAGAAGAAGGCGGTCCTGTAAAGAAAAAACCTGTTCGCAAACAAGCAACAGTGGGACGTAACGAACCATGCCCATGTGGTAGTGGAGAAAAGTTTAAAAATTGCCACGGAGCAGTTAGATAATAGAGATATTCGGAGGAAACAAAAAATGATAGAAATTTCAGTTGTAAGAAATGAATTAGACCGTACGGCGGGCAAGTTAAATGACTTTAGGGGGTCTCTTTGACTTAGAAAACAAAGAGGTTCGTATACAAGAGCTAGAGGAATTAATGACTTTCCCTGACTTTTGGGATGATTCCCAAGGAGCTCAAAAGGTCATCAATGAGTTAAACGCTTTAAAAGGCATAGTGGAGCAATACAATAATCTTATGTCTACTCAAGAAAACTTAGAAATGACGTTAGAGTTATTGAAAGAAGTTCCTGATGAGGAATTGCAAGAGGAGCTTGGCAGTGAGCTGAAAGAGTTTACAGCTGCACTGGGAGAGTTTGAGCTTCAACTTCTTTTAAGTGAGGAATATGACAAGCACAATGCTATTTTAGAATTACATCCAGGTGCTGGTGGAACTGAATCCCAAGATTGGGGATCGATTCTTTTACGTATGTATCAGCGCTGGGCTGACAAACGTGGCTTTAAAGTAGAAACGATCGATTACTTGCCAGGAGACGAAGCAGGTATTAAATCTGTAACGCTACTGATCAAAGGTCATAACGCTTATGGATACTTAAAAGCAGAAAAGGGTGTACATCGTCTAGTTCGTATTTCACCGTTTGATTCGTCTGGTCGACGACATACCTCTTTTGTGTCTTGTGAGGTTATGCCAGAGTTTACTGATGAGATTGAAATTGAAATCCGTACAGAAGATTTGAAAATAGATACGTATCGTGCAACAGGTGCGGGTGGTCAGCATATCAATACAACTGACTCCGCTGTCCGTATCACTCACTTACCAACTAACTCAGTTGTAACATGCCAATCAGAGCGTTCACAGATTAAAAACCGTGAGCACGCGATGAAGCTTTTAAAATCAAAGCTTTACCAATTAAAAATCGAAGAACAGGAAGCTCAGCTTGCTGAAATTCGTGGAGAACAAAAAGAAATTGGATGGGGAAGTCAAATTCGTTCCTACGTATTCCACCCTTACTCTATGGTTAAGGATCACCGTACCAATGAGGAAAGTGGAAATGTCCACGCAGTCGTGGATGGGGAAATTGACCCATTTATTCATGCCTACTTACGTTCCAAAATAAATTAATAGACGGTAAAAAATCCCATGCTATAATAAAATAGTATGGGGTTTTTACTATTTTATATGGGGATTGGGGAAAAAGTATGAACATTGATGATTTAAAGCAGAAGGATTTATTAAAGAAAAATAATATTCTTTATTTGGCATTTGCATTAGCAGCTGGGCTGGGGCTATTAGTTCAAATCATTATTCAAGCAAAATCTGAAATAATTGTTTCAATAGGTGTACCATTTGTTGCTTCTATCGTTTTTTATTTTTTAGCAAAGAAATCTATGAAAGTAGCTAAATTATTTCCTTATATTATTATTTTAGCTACCACCATGGTTGCATTAAGTACGGCATACTTCAATAAAATAAGTATAGCCACTATTATTTTGGCGTTTTTTGTGCTCGTTTTAAGTAGTATACATAATGACCGTTTTGTTTTTATTTATGGATATGTCTTATCTGTGATTGCACTGTATTTAAATGTTTCAAAGGACGAATTAAACCTATTTGATGGACAGACAATTAATGTATTCTTTATACAATTTATAATGGCTTTAGGCGTTTATTTACAAGTGATTCAAAGTAAGTCTTTGTTTGGGAAGATGCAGCAGTTAACGGAGGAAGCCGCCATTAAAGCTCAAGAAGACAATCTCTTAAATGACAAATTACAAAATGCAGTGCATGTCATTTCAACCAATTTAGAACAGATTCGCACAAGCACACAATCCGCTAATATTGCGCAGCAGGAGATGCTATATGCGGTAGGGGAAGTGAGTGTCGGTGCTCAACGTCAGGCAGATCATGTGTCTGATATAGTGCGTAATACTGAAGCAACTAGCAGCTCCGTAAAAGAAATGGCGAACAACTTAGAGTTAATCGTTCAAAAGGCAGAATCTGCTGGGCAAGATGCTTCAGAGGGCTCAAAAGTGATGGCAGAAATGACAAAAGATATCACCCAATTTACAATCTTTTTTGAAGAATTGAATGAAACATTTCAAAACTTGTTTGAAAAAATTAATGAAACAAATCAGTTTGCTAAAGATATTCGACAAATTACAGAGCAGACGAATCTATTAGCATTGAATGCCTCTATCGAAGCTGCCAGAGCTGGAGAGCATGGTAAAGGATTTTCTGTAGTAGCTGAAGAGATTCGAAAACTTGCAGGGGTAACCAATCAAACAGTGGAGAAAATAGATGACAATCTTAACAATGTCAATAAATTTAATGAGGCTGCTCTTCAAAAGCTGAAATTAGGGTTAGCACAAACTCACTCACAAGCCGAAACAGCGGAACAATCCAATGAGTCCTTCAAAGGTCTGTTTGAAACGATGAAGACGCTTCAGTCATCATTAACAAGCTATTTAAATGAGATTGAAACGATTGCAGAAAACAGCGAATCCATCAATGTAAGTACAACAGAGTTTGCTGCAATCATTGAAGAAAGCACGGCTACTGTCGAGGAAATCAATGCAACTTTAGTCAATATCACAGAGGATCAGCTTGCTATTTCGGACTACATCGACGAAACCTATAAGGAAGCACAATCTATTAGTAAATAATTTCTTGTAGTTAAAGTGTATCTAATTTATTTTAGATGCGCTTTTTTATTGTTTAGGAAATTATAAAGTTCTGAACCTGTGGATAAATTGATGTCTAGCTCCATCGCCTTGCCCCTCGGGGTCAAATGGATAAAAGCTGTGGTGGCTGAAAAGCTGCCTCCTCGCTTTTCCCCATTTGCCTGTCGGGGCAGACATAGGCGCTTGCGCTTTTCTTGTTTTGTGCAAGTAGCCTGTTAATACACCATCTTGCTAAAGTTCACAAAAATCTTTTCTGTTGTTATACTATTTCAGGTTGAATAAAAGAATTTACATGAAAGAGGAATAGTAATGACTACTACGACAAATAATAGAGTTCATAAAGAAATGTCTCCTTGGATGGCGAATGTTAGAGATTATTTATACGTCATCATTGGTGCTGCAATAATAGCGCTTGGCTTTAATGTGTTTTTATTGCCAAACCAGGTTGCATCAGGTGGAGTAAGTGGGATAAGTACTATCTTAAAAGGAGTTTTTGGCTGGGAGCCTGGGCTTGTTCAGTATGCTTTTAACATTCCTTTGTTTATCGCAGGCTTAATATTTCTTGGTGCAAAATTTGGGATTAAATCTTTTGTTGGAACCTTAGTTTTACCTGCAGTAGTTTTACTAACTGCAAGCTGGGAACCATGGACATATAATCCTTTGTTAGGTGCATTATTTGGTGGTATTACAGTTGGTCTAGGTTTAGGAATCGTATTTAGAGGCGGCGCTTCAACAGGCGGAACAGACTTAGCAGCTCAAATCATAACCAAATATACGGGCTTTTCTTTAGGAAGAAGCGTCTTGCTAATCGATGGCCTAATTGTGTTGAGTGCTGCCGTAGTATTTGATATTGAACAAGCTTTATACGCTTTAATAGGTTTATTTGTAACTACTAAAACAATCGATATTGTGCAGCTAGGATTTAGCCAATCAAAAATGATTTATATAATTACGAATAAACAGGACGAAATTAGAGATGCTATCTATAAGGAGATTGATCGAGGGGTAACTAAACTACCTGCATATGGTGGATATACCAATGAAGAGAAGTCTATCCTTATGGTGGTGGCGTATCAAACAGAGTTCACAAAGCTGAAACATGTGGTTCAAATCATTGACCCCACTGCATTTGTAATAGTTTCTGATGCCTATGAGGTGTTAGGAGAAGGTTTCAAAAGGTACTAAATTTGGTATAATATGAGTGCATTCATAATGTTGAGGGAGGTTCATTAAATGAATAAAAAATTATTAGCTGTTATCTTTGGAGCAGGTCTTATGCTTGCTGCTTGTGGCGGTGGAGACGACGAAGCAAAAGATACTGGCACAACTGACACTGGTACAACTGATTCGACTGAAACCGCGTCTGTAGATGCTGAAAAAATTGTAAATTCTAAATGTATTAGCTGTCATGGCGGAAATTTAGAAGGACAAGGTAATTTCCCAGCTCTTGCTGATGTAGGATCTCGCTTATCTGAAGATGAAATATTAGATGTTATTTTAAACGGCCGCGGAGCAATGCCAGGTAAAATCATTGAAGGCGCTGATGCAGAAGCAGTTGCTGCATGGTTAGCGGAGAAAAAATAAAATCGTGAGACAAGCAGCTACTTTTATAAGTAGCTGTTTTTTTGTTGGAATGAGACAGTGCCCATAGAGTGGAGGGAAGTGTCCCATAAGTAAGAGGAAAGCGCCCATAAAGTAAGTGAAGGTGTCCCATAAATGCGAGATATCCGCCCATAAGGATGAAAAGCGCCCATAGGGTTGAGGGAAGTGTCCCATAAGTAAGAGGAAAGCGCCCATAAAGTAAGTGAAGGTGTCCCATAAATGCGAGATATCCGCCCATAAAGATGAAAAGCGCCCATAGAGTTGAGGGAAGTGTCCCATAAGTGAGTAGAAAGCGCCCATAAAGTATGTAGAAATGTCCCATAAATCACAGGTATCCGCCCGTAAAGTTGAAAAGAGCCCATAGAGTTGAGGGAAGTGCCCCATAACTGAGTGGAAAGCGCCCATAAAGTATGTAGAAGTGTCCCATAAATCACAGGTATCCGCCCGTAAAGTTGAAAAGTGCCCATAGAGTTGAGGGAAGTGCCCCATAACTGAGTGGAAAGCGCCCATAAAGTATGTAGAAGTGTCCCATAAATCACAGGTATGCGCCCGTAAAGTTGAAAAGAGGAGAACGTATAAAATTTTGTGTAAATGACCATAACTTTCCTATAGGAGATGATCATTATGCAAAATTACGAAAATATGAGAATCAAGGATTTAGCTAGAGAGTGTCAATCTGTTGATGACATCATCGAGATGATGAAAAATCTTTTTAAAGAAACATTACAGCTTGTATTTGAGGCCGAAATCGAAGACCACCTTGGCTACTCCAAACATAGCCCGACAGGAAATAATACCGGAAACAGTAGAAATGGCTATCGTTCAAAGGTGATTCGAACAAAGTTTGGAAATACAGAATTAAATATACCTAGAGACCGCAATGGTGAATATGAACCGCAAATCGTGAAGAATTACGAGTCGTCCATCAATGGCTTAGAAGAACAGATTTTAGCTTTGTATTCCAAAGGAATGTCCACAAGAGATATCGAGTCACATATGAAAGATATATATGGTGTCGAAGTATCTCCTAGCTTGGTTAGTAAGGTAACAGATAAAATTTTACCTCAGATTTTCGAATGGCACTCCCGCCCTTTAGACCGTGTGTATCCAATTGTTTATTTGGATGCGGTCCACTTCAAGGTGAAGCACGAGAACCGTATTATTAATAAAGCTGCTTATACTGTTCTCGGCATTAATTCCGATGGAATTAAGGATATCCTTGGTATATGGGTAGGTGAAAATGAAAGCGCGAGCTTTTGGCTAGGTGTCTGTACAGACCTTAAAAGTCGTGGTGTAGAAGATATCTTTATTGCGTGTAAGGACGGACTTTCTGGCTTTACAGAAGCGATCCAGAGCACCTTTCCAAAGACGCATATTCAGTTGTGTGTGATCCATCAATTACGAAATACCATGAAGTATGTGCCTTCAAGGGAACGAAACCCGTTTATGACCGATTTAAAGAAGGTATACAAGGCTTCTACTTTGGAGCAAGCTGAACTTGAGTTTGGAAAAGTAAAGGCATCATGGAAAGATAAATATCCGAAGGTTATTGGTTCTTGGGAGGAACATTGGTTGGAGCTTACAGCTTACTTTTCCTACCCGACGGAGATACGGAAAATCATTTATACGACCAATACAGTGGAAGGATTCCATCGCCAACTGAGAAAGGTAACAAAGACAAAAACAGCCTATCCTACGGACAATTCACTAAAGAAGATTCTTTATTTGGCCACGATGGATGCCATAAAAAAATGGAATAAGCCTATTCCAGGATGGCTAGAGTGTGAGGGACAATTCAAAATTATTTTTGAGGGGCGGATTTAGTAGGATTATCCCTTGTTCATGTACAGTCGTGTTGGGCTCCGCTACGCTACACCCAAAAGTTTTACGCTTAATTTAGACCAAAAAGATAAGAAAAAGAGAGAGAAAAACCCTCTCCTTTTTGGCCATCGGTTAAGTGCTCAGGTTGCTCTTCAGCAGAGCCTTATCCCCTTAACGGATAAAGTAAGTATGTGCTTAGAATAAAGATAGTAATACATTTACACAAAATATTTTACATTCCCGAAAAGAGCCCATAGAGTTGAGGGAAGTGCCCCATAAGTGAGTAGAAAGCGCCCATAAAGTAAGAGAAGGTGTCCCATAAATGCGAGGTATTCGCCAATAAGGTTGAATTACTCTAACTAGTTTCTAGAGGTGTAACTAAATCCCAGCAAATCGCCCGTAAAGAGAGCAAAGTGTCACCTAAAACTTTGGAATCCGCACCTACCCCCGCAACCCGCACTTGTCATCCTCCCCTAAATCTCCAATATCCACCCAAACTCAATCAATCCCACCCATAATATTACACTACCCTTCACACGACACCCTAAATTCGCACTAAGAAACTTCCCCAAACTCATAGCTTTATTTGTCGATTTTCACAGAATGTTAACTATATTGGAGAAATAAACCTGTAGTTATTAATATTTTCACTGGCAACAAAATATAGCAGGAATTATGAAAGAAAGTGTAGAAATAAAGGGTATAGTCCTTTTGTAACTGAGTAAAAAACACTAAAAAAACTGAAAAATCGCTAATATTTTAGTTTTTCTGACTAAATTTACCTACAAAATGAAATCTATTTGTAACATTAAGAAAGACATCAAGTGTTATAATAAGCATTGTTGTATTTAATAAAAGAAAGTAATTAGGTGGTATAAAATGATAGAAATGACTAAAGTCTATAAAAAATATCCTAATGGTATTGTTGCAGCTAACGGGATTGACGTAAATATTAAGCAGGGCGAATTTGTATACGTAGTTGGACCCAGTGGTGCAGGAAAATCGACATTTATTAAAATGATGTATCGAGAAGAACGCCCAACGTCAGGTACGATCATAGTCAATGGTATGAATTTAGCAACCTTAAAAAATAAAAATGTTCCTTACTTAAGAAGACAGATTGGCGTTGTCTTTCAAGATTTCAAACTACTTCCTCGACTGAACGTTTATGAAAACGTTGCCTTTGCTTTAGAAGTAATAGAGGAATCCCCTAAGGTGATCCGGAAAAAAGTAATGGATGTATTGGAGCTAGTGGGACTAAAAAATAAAGCTAGAATGTTCCCGACAGAACTATCAGGCGGGGAACAACAACGTGTTTCTATAGCGCGCTCCATTGTGAATACTCCTAAACTAGTAATTGCAGATGAGCCGACCGGAAATTTAGACCCCGAAACTTCATGGGAAATTATGAACACATTTGAAGAAATTAATTCCCGAGGAACTACAATTGTTATGGCAACTCATAATAGAGAAATTGTAAATACAATTCGACACCGTGTTATTGTAGTTGAGGGTGGCTTAATCACTCGAGACGAGTACGGAGGAGATTACGGATATGAAGGCTAGAACAGCAGGACGACACTTCAGAGATAGCTTAAAAAGTATCAGCAGAAATGGTTGGATGACATTTGCATCCGTCAGTGCTGTTACCGTTACATTATTACTGGTAGGCGTATTCGTCATGATTATGATGAATTTAAATAAAGTAGCAGACGACCTAGAAAGAGACGTAGAAGTAAAAATTTACGTCGAATTGACAGCAAGTGAAGAAGAAATCACCAAGCTAGAAGAAGACATTAAAAATCTTCCAGGTGTTGCAGAGCTAGTATATGCGACTAAGGGAGAAGAACTAAAGAAACTTGTTATGGATTTTGGATCAGATTTAGAGTTATATGAACAAGAAAACCCATTACATAATGTTTTTTATGCAAAAGCGGTAGATCCTCAAGAGACTGAAGCGATTGCGAAGGAAATCGATAAGTTAGATAACACATTTGAGGTGAGCTACGGAGAAGGTAAAATAGAAAGATTATTCTCTGTACTTAATATGGGTAGAAACGTGGGCGTAGTGTTGATCCTTGCTCTATTATTTACAGCTATGTTCTTAATTTCGAATACTATTCGAATCACGATTGTTGCTAGACGACGAGATATAGAGATTATGAAACTAGTTGGAGCTACAAACTGGTTTATCCGTATCCCCTTCATATTAGAAGGTATGTGGCTTGGTATTTTAGGAGCGATTGTACCAATCACGTTAGTTACGGTGCTTTACTATAATCTTTATAATGCATTACAGCCTAAATTAGAGCTAGGAAATTTATTTAATTTACTAGAGTTTTCCCCATTCATTTATCAGTTAAACGCATTAATTCTATTAATGGGAGTTTTAATCGGTATTTGGGGTAGTTTCATGTCAGTTAGAAAATTTTTACGAGTATAAGAAGGTATCTTGAAAGGAGCAATAAGATTTGAGAAAACAATCCAAATGGATGTTGCGTATTGTTGCAATCGCTGCATCCGGAGCGCTACTATTTAACACGCCAAGCGCTCTTGCCAATTCATTGGACGACCTTAAAAAAGAAAAACAGAACATCCAAGAAAAGAAAAGCACTATTCAATCGAATATTAAAGAAACTGAAACAAAAATTGATACTAACGAGTCTAAAATTGATCAAATTATGGCTCAAATTCAAGAGTTGGATAATAAAATTATGGCAACTGAAAAAAGTATTTCAGCGGTTTTAAATGAGATTGAAAAAACTACAAGCGAAATCGAAGCATTAAAAGCCTCTATCGCTGAGTTAGAACAGAAAATTGCAGCTCGCGATGAATTGCTAAAAGAAAGAATAAGAGCTGTTCAAGTTAGTGGTGGATCAGTCAATTATTTAGACGTATTACTTGGAGCTAATAGCTTCGTAGATTTTATTGACCGCTTTTCAGCAGTTAATACATTGATGGAAGCTGACCGTAAAATTCTAAAAGAGCAGGCAGAAGATAAAAAAGAACTTGAAGAGCAAACGGCAAGCCTAGAGAAGAAACGTCAAGAGCAAGAAGCAAGTAAAGAGCAGCTTGTTTCCTTAAAAGCTAATTTAGATGGTCAAAAATCATCTAAGAGCACATTAGTAGATCAACTAGAAGTTGAACAAGCTAAGCTTCTGGAAGATAAAGAACAGATGGAAACAGAATATGAAGAAGTTTTAAACTTAGATAAAGCGATTCAAGATAAAATTGTTGCAGAGCAAAAGCGTCAAGCAGAAATAGCTAGAAAAGCAGCAGAAGAGAAAAAGAAGAAAGCGGCTGCAGAACGTAAACGTCAGCAGGCTGCTAGCGGATCTTCAACGGCGATTCCTGCCGTTTCAGCTGGTAACTGGACAAAACCTGCATCCGGAAGCTTTACTTCTGGTTATGGATACAGAATGCATCCAATCTACGGTAAAGGAAAAATGCATTATGGTATAGATATTGCCAACAGCACTGGAACACCAGTATTATCGGCTGCTGATGGAGTCGTATCGTATGCATCACCTTTAAGCACATACGGTAATGTAATTATGGTGACACATTCTATTGATGGTCAAACTTTCACTTCATTATATGCTCATTTAAGCAGTATAGGTGTAGGAGTTGGACAAGTTGTCTCTAAAGGTCAACGTATCGGAGCAATCGGAACTACAGGTAATTCTACTGGACCACATCTTCACTTTGAAATCCATTTAGGATATTGGGAAGGTATGGCTGGTAACTCAGTGAATCCATTGAGATACATTTCTCTATAAAATAAAAGTAACATGGGGCATTCAATTATTATATAATTGGATGCCTTTTTTTTTAGAATAAGAGATTTGATGGAAGTCTTTTTTTGTACACAAATTGTATAAAACTTAAGCTAGTGAATAGTATCTACTTAGATTTATGCATATAATTAAAATAATAATATTTTATAAGTAAAGTGGAGGTTAAGTGTGAAAAAAATAATTGGATTACTAATTATAGGTTCCTTAATAGCTATTGCTACTATATCATTTGTAAAAAATAATATTGATGAAAAGGAAGATCCTTTTGAAGGGGAGCAAATGGGAACAGATATGGCTGAAAACCCAGTAAACCAAGGGACTGGTAAAGGTGATGCAGCCCCAGATTTTACTTTGACAACACTAGACGGAAAAGAGGTCTCGTTGTCAGACTATAAAGGAAAAAAAGTAGTATTAAATTTTTGGACATCATGGTGTCCTCCTTGTAAAGCAGAGATGCCACATATGCAAAACTACTATGAAGATATGTCTGAAGAAGCTAATGTGGAAATTTTAGCAGTCAACCTTACGAACAAGGATAATGGAGTAGATGAGGTGTCTTCGTTTGTAGAAGACTACGGTCTAACCTTTCCAATACCTATGGATGAGGAAGGGCAAATAGGAAACGCCTATAAGGTGATCCCTATTCCAACTACTTATATGATTGATACGAATGGCATCATTCAAAATATGATAGTTGGTCCAATGAATGAGGAAATGCTGATAGATTATGTCGATAAACTAAAATAAGAATCTGATTTTTGGGCAAGTATTAAACTTCGTTTTCCTCACATATATTAGTGGAAAACTAGGAGGTTGAACTTGCGCAAAAATCGGATTATTTTATTTGGATTCATTTTAGTCATTGTGTTGGTATTAGGGTATTTATGGATGTCTGGAAAATCGTCAGAGCCAGAGAAAAGTAACGTTAGTAGTAGTCAAGTGATTGATGAAGCGTATCAGTTAATAAAAAAAGAGGCAGTTTTCTCAAAGAATGAAAAGCTATTAGTAGAGGGTGCAATTAGAGGCATGGCTGAAGCTTTAGAAGATCCACATTCTTCGTATTTAACGAAAGAGGAAGCGGAGACGCAAGAATCTTCTTTAGCTGAGGAACGCGTTGGTATTGGTGTAGAAATTATGAATTCTGGCGGTAAGTTTATTGTAGTGGCTCCCATTAAAGACTCTCCAGCTTACAAAGCAGGTTTGAAGCCTCAGGATGAGATCGTGCGGGTGAACAGTGAACGAGTAGATGGTAAAACTATGGCTGAATTAGTTCGATTATTAAGTGGTGACAAAGGTAGTAGTCTTAAAATGACGATATATCGTCCAAGCGAAAATCGTCATGTAGAGTTACATATGAAACGAGAGACAATCGCGTTGCATACTGTTTCCAGTGAAGTACTAGAGGTTGACGGAAAGTCTCTAGGGATAGTCACTATTTCTATTTTTGGAGAAAAAACTGCTGAAGAGTGGGAAAAGCAAACCAAAGCGCTTGTAGAACGTGGAATAAACGGACTAGTTGTGGATGTCCGAGGTAATCCAGGAGGTTATTTATTCAGCGTTTCTTCTATTATAGGAACCCTTCTACAAAACGGAAGTACGTTTGCTTACATGCAAGATGCTAAAGGTGTTTTAGAACCATTGAATACGGTAAATAAGGATAACCCTTACCTGAACAAGCTACCAGTTGTTCTATTGCAAAATGGAGGTAGTGCATCTGCAAGTGAAGTTTTGGCTGGGGCGTTAAAAGATAATAGTCGTGCTATGATCGTAGGTGAAACAAGCTTTGGTAAAGGTACTGTTCAAGAAACACATCCTTTGTCTAATGGCGGAAAGTTAAAAATTTCTACCCATAAGTGGTTAACTCCAAAGCAACAATGGATTCATCATAAGGGGATAGAGGCAGATTTGAAGGTAGAGCAGGATGAGTTATTCAACACAGATATTAAATATTATCATGGTGATTTCCACCAAGGAGATTATGGAGATGAAATTAAGTACGTACAACAAATTCTTAGTGGATTAGGCTACAATATATCACGCAAGGACGGTTATTTTGATGAAGCTACTGTTGAAGCTATAGATAAATATAGAGAGCAAAATAAACTAGAAATTAATTCGAAGCTAGATGAGACATTCTTTCAGGACTTAACGAACACAATTAATGAGTATAAGGCACGAAAAGAGAATGATCAGCAGCTTCAAATGGGTGTAAGTTATATAATTCACAGCTTAAATAAATAACTTGAGACAATAAACCTATACGGAAGTTCTCCTCGTTTGTTACAATAATAGGAAGACTATGTTGTAAGCGAGGAGGATTCGTATGGTACAAGAAATATTAATAGAATTGGCAAAAGGGATTGGACGTTTCTTCCTTCATCCAGCTGTTTATATAACACTTCTTTTTTCTGTATTAATCGGATACTTTCGGGTGAAGAGAGAGAGAAAACAATTTCGAGCGAGAATACTTTGGGGTTGGACAGAGGCCAAGCATTTTTTGCTAGATGGTTATGTATGGGCAATTATTATATCTGTAATTAGTGTAGCGGTTGGAATGGTTATACCGTCCACTTGGTTAATGGTTTATAGTGTATGGATGATTTTATTTGTTCTACTCTTTATGTATCAGGTCGGCTCTGCAATTTATGCAATTGCCCTAGCGGTAGCTACTTTTTATATCATGTTTTTCTATGATTGGTCTTATGAAATATTTTCATGGGAAATTGTTGGACAAGATATAGATGGACAAGTTATTGTTCCAATTGCTATTTTAGCAGGTTTATTGCTGATAGCAGAGGGTTTTATTATTCAAAAGCATGGAGCGACAAACGCTTCGCCTAGATTGGTTAAAACGGCAAGAGGCAGCGAGGCAATGGAATATGTAACTAAACGACTTTGGTTGTTACCGATTCTATTAGTCATACCTGGAGATGTTATACATACATATCTACCGTTCTGGCCACAGTTTACTTTAGGAGAGTCTACATTTTCTTTAGTATTGTTTCCTTTTGTAATAGGCTTTCAACAAAAAAGCAGACATTCACTGGCAGAGAATTTTTTCCCTATGTACGGAAAAAAGGTTTGGCAATTAGGGATAATCGTGACAGTTGTAGCAGCGGTAGGCTATATAGAACCACTTATCAGTCTAATAGCTTTGGCGTTGGGAGTAATAGGAAGACTAGTAATATCCTTTATTGAGTATAGAAGAGAGCGTAATGGCTCCTTTGCTGTATCTCCGCAATCGAATGGGGTAATGATTGCTGGTGTGCTTTCCGACTCTCCGGCAGAAAAGATGGGCTTAAAAATTGGAGAATGTATCGTTAAGGTAAACGGACAAAAAGTAACAGATGAGCAAGAACTGTATGAAGCCGTTCAAATCAATGCAGCCCATTGTAGATTAGAAGTATTGGATCATAATGGAGAGCTTCGATTGAGACAGCATGTTTTGTTTAGACATGACCATTACAGACTAGGATTAATCTTAGTAAGGTAGGAGAAACAATGGAAACTTTATCTATACCAACACAAGTTATACTTGCGATTGTTGCACCTGCTTTGTTAGTTGTGCTATTTACTCGAATAACCTTTAATCGATATGTCGCCTTGCTACTAACAGTTGCTCTGTTCGCAGCCTCTGTGTATGCTGGCTATACTCATCGTTGGTGGATCTATATATTAGATGCTGCATCTCTGACATTTGGATTTTGGTATGCCAGCTATATGAAAGCGCGCGACAAAAAGAGACTGGGACAAAACCATCCTCTTAAATGAAAAAGCCGATGAAATTTTACAATAAGTAAAATTTCACCGGCTTTATATTTTTTGTCATAAACAAAGGACGCTTTCTGATAAAATTAAGTTACCACACCAAATCCAACAGAAAGAAGTGTCCTTATGTTTAAAGATTATAACATGAATCAAGTGGTATTGCCTTTAGATTTAGAAGTAAAATTACAAGAAAACGATATTGCCTTCCATATTCACCATTTAGTTGAAAGCATCCCTGACGAAGCGTTTAAAGTATTTCTTCGAAATACGGGTTGCCCTGCCTATCATCCCCGCATGATGATGAAAATCATCCTTTGTGCTTACTCCCAGTCTGTTTTTTCAGGTCGAAAAATTGAAGGACTCTTATACGATAGTGTCCGGATAATGTGGCTGGCCCAGGGCTATCAACCAAGCTACCGCACAATCAATCGATTTCGTGTGCAGCCAGAGGTGAGCGAATTAATCCGTCAATGTTTCGTACAATTCCGCTGTCAGTTGGTCCAAGAAAAACTCATTGACCAAGAGGCAATCTTTATTGATGGTACAAAGATTGAAGCAAACGCTAACAAGTTCACGTTTGTCTGGAGAAAATCCGTAGAGAAATATAACAAAGGATTGATAGAAAAATCGAACCAGTTATATAACGAACTGCTTGAAAAGGAGATCATCCCTCAAATGGAACGAGAAGATGAAGAGCACCTGTCACTGGAAGAACTAACTCAAATGGTTCAAAAAGTAGAGGATATCATCACCGAATATGACCAACAAATAGAAGCGTCGTCAGACGCTTTGGAACGAAAGAGCTTGAGGAGAGAACGAAAATATCCAAAGCAGGTACGTAAAGAGTTGATTGATTATATCTACCGTAAACAGAAATATCAACGGGACTTTGAAATCTTTGGAACCCGGAACAGCTATTCAAAGACTGACCATGATGCAACCTTTATGAGGATGAAAGACGACTACATGAAAAATGGTCAATTGAAGGCTGGTTATAATGTACAAATCGCAACAGAGGGTCAATACACGCTTGCCTATAGTTTGTTTTCTAATCCAACAGACACCAAAACCTTGATCCCCTTCCTGGATGAGATTGAGAAAAATTACTTTAAGCTACCGAAGCATATCGTGGCAGATGCAGGCTATGGAAGCGAACAGAATTATGACGATATACTATCTAATCGTAAACGCGAAGCTCTGATCACCTATAACATGTACATCAAAGAGCAAAAGAAGAAACAGAAACAAAATAAGTTCAATACTGCAAATTGGAAGTACGACGAAGAGAACGATACGTACACCTGCCCGAACCAGAAACAGCTGTCCTTTAAATATCATTCCATACGCGAGGACAAGACAGGATACAAACGGGAGTTTAAGATCTATGAATGTGAGGACTGTTCAGGTTGTCCGTTCCGCTCCTCCTGTACGAAAGCAAAAGAAGGTAATAATAGAAAGTTGATGGTGAACGAAAAGTGGGAGCAACAAAAAGAATATGTGAGCGCGAAGCTTTCAGAGGAAAAGACAGGTTCTATCTATCGTCAAAGAAAAATTGATGTGGAACCAGTTTTTGGATTCTTGAAGGCTAATTTGCGTTTCTCACGATTTTCTGTACGTGGGAAACCGAAGGTTGAAAATGAAATGGGTCTTGCGTTAATGGCCGTGAACTTACGTAAGTTCACGGTAAAAACTAGATAGAAGAATAAAAAATACATAAAAATAAGGAAAAAGAGAAATTGAGTGAGCTCAATTTCTCTTTTTCCAATATTAGAAGCTAGTTTTGTCCCAGCCTCTTTTTTTAATCCATCGAATTGATGGAAAGTAATAGTGAAGTAGACTTCCTCAAACAGGGGTGGCAAGAGGAAGTCAATTGGTAAAGTGAGATACTTGGATAGGTGCAACACTTTAAGCCATAAGCGCAACACTTTTCCATTTAGCGCAACACTTTGGGTAAAGCGCGCAAAACTTGAAGTCATTCCCGCAACAATTTCGTCCATTCCCGTAACACTTTGCCCATGTGCAGTACTTCCAGTTGCTACTGCAACACTTTTATCCAAATGGACAAAGCTACAACCTACCCATAGGCTTTCATTCATCGAATCAGGTATTCAGCTCAATCTTGCTTCTTGGCTAGCGCTTCTTCATATTCCTTTCGTACGTTGTGAAGCAGTTCAGCATCAGTTAGGATGCGGTAGCCGGTATTGGCTAGAGCCTTAGCTCCCTTAATTAGTGCCTCGTCGCCAAGCTGGGATTTGGCAGCTTCACGGAACTCGATGGTGTGACCGACCAAATCATCTGGGCCAATTTTAATATGTGGATGGGCAGTAGGGACAGCATAGCTGATGTTGCCAGCGTCTGTTGATCCTTTGCCTTTTCGTTTTTCTGTATGGACAAACTCTCCGACTGCTTCAAGCTCTTCATGAAGAATTTCATCTAATTTAGAATTTAATACAAAGTCCTGAACCTCGTTTTGGAATCGCTCAATTCGTACGGAGGCTCCTGTTGCAAGTGCTGCGCCATTTGCAATAGCACGGACTTTTTCTGCTACTTCCTCTGTTTTCTTCCAGCTCTCTGCTCGGATATAGAAGCGAGCAGAAGCGTAGTCAGGAATAATGTTTGGAGCATCTCCACCGTGGGTGATGATCCCGTGGATACGTACAGTGCTTGGAAGCTGCTGACGAAGGGCATTAATGCCATTGAATAAAAGAATGACAGCGTCTAAAGCATTTATACCTTTCTCAGGAGATCCAGATGCATGTGCTGCTTTCCCATGAAAATGAAAATCTAATGGATCCACGGCCAATGTTTCACCAGTTAAAGAAGTCTTGCCGGAAGGGTGAATCATTAGTGCAACATCAACATCCTTAAGGAAACCGTGCTTGACGAAGCTTCCTTTAGCACTTCCATTAGGGCCACCTTCCTCAGCGGGCGTCCCAAGAACGACTACATTTCCTCCTGTAAGAGGGAGGGCCTCTGCCAAGGCAATTCCAGCAGCAACGCTCGTTGTTCCGATAATATTATGTCCGCATGCGTGACCTAGTCCAGGAAGGGCATCATACTCTGCAAGGTAAGCTACGGTTGGCCCTTCTTTTACTCCCTTTTTAATAGCGTAGAAGGATGTTTCATGGCCTGCAACGGAAGTAGTTACCTCGAAACCGGCGTCACGTAGTAGCTTTACATGTTTTGCACTAGCGAAGAACTCCTGGTTGCCGATTTCAGGGTTATTATGGATTTCCTGACTGACCTGCACGTATAATTCTTTGTTTTCCTCAATTGACTTTAGCAATAATTCCTTTGGTTCTTTTACAATACTCATCTGTATTCCTCCTATTTTTTATTTGATTAGATCTTCAAATGTTTGATCTAGTTGTTCCTGCGTTAAAATTACTAAAGCGGATCCGCCTTTTGTATCCTCGGTGATAACTTTCTGGATATCTTCTTCTTGATATAATTCGACAATACGTGTGTATGTTTCGTTATTTTTATCTTCTCCACGGGCTACTATTGTGTTGACATAAGGATAGATGGATTCATCCTTTCCTTCTTCTTTATATATAGGGTCCTCACCAGGTGAGAATCCTGCTTGACCTGCAACGCCATTGTTGATGATAGAAGCAGTAACGTCCGGCAGCACTCGTGGTGTTTGTTGGGCAACCATTGGAATAATATCTAAGTTCAATGGGTTTTCTACAATGCCGCTTGGATCTCCAAAAAGCCCGAAGCTGTCTGAAAGGGTGATTAAATCAGCAGACTCTAACAAACGAAGTGCACGAGCCTGGTTAGATGGATCATCTGGAATAGCAATT
The DNA here is from genome assembly GCF_038624605.1 of Psychrobacillus sp. FSL K6-4046. Lineage (NCBI taxonomy): Bacteria > Bacillati > Bacillota > Bacilli > Caryophanales > Bacillaceae > Psychrobacillus > Psychrobacillus sp. FSL K6-4046. The sequence continues at coordinate 2,863,176 of NZ_CP152020.1, read as the reverse complement.
TTATCGCCTTTTTTGATTTCACTGATGTCTTTAATTTTTTCTGAATAAACGCCAAGAGGAGCAAACATGGTTGAACCAATTGGAACAAGGTCATTTCCGCTTTCTTTTACATATTGAGAAAGGAAGGAAATATGCTGGAAGGCATTTAAATCGATATCTCCCTGTGCTAAGGCATTATTGGGTAAAGTGTAGTCTGCAAACTCGATTAACTCAATTTCAATTCCTTCTTTAGCTGCTTTCTCTTTTAAAACTGGCCATTGGGCACCATCAGAGCCATTCACACCAATTTTCACCTTAACTGTATCCTTGTCTGAAGCAGCTGAAGAGTCGTTACAAGCTGCTAAGACTATTGCTGCCAAAAGAGCAATGACTAATAAACTAATTTTTTTCATATCTATTCTCCTTATCGTCTGATGAATTTTTTAGATAATGCATTTCCTAACCACTGGGCAAGCTGAACTAAAACGATGAGTATTATAACGGTTACGAGCATAACACTTCCGTCGAAACGCTGATATCCATAGGTCATTGCTATATGACCGAGTCCGCCTCCACCGACTGTTCCTGCCACAGCAGAAAAGTCTATTAAGCTAACAGTTATAAAGGTTAAACCGAGAATAAGAGGTCCTAATGCTTCTGGTATTAAAACTGTGAATATAATCCGTAATGGACTAGCACCCATTGCTTGAGCCGCTTCAATTACTCCGGGATCTATACTCACTAAGTTATTTTCAACTACTCGAGCAATAGAGAAGCTGGCGACGATTGTCATTGGAAAAATGGCGGCCGCAGTACCAATCGTAGATCCCATTACTAATCTAGTGAGCTGCGAGATGGCTACTAAAAAGATGATAAAGGGAATTGGTCGAATAATATTAATCAAGATGTTCAACACCTGAAATACAATTTTATTTTCTAAAATGTTTCTTTCTCGTGTTACAAATAATAGAAGACCAATCGTTATTCCTAAAATAGAACCAAAGATAAGAGTGGCAATCACCATAATAATGGTTTCTCCTGTTGCTTCTACAATCCTCGGCCAGAAAGTACTCCAATCAACCTTCATGCTTTGCCACCTCCTGAATGTCAACGATTGTCTCTAGCTCATTAATGGCACTTTGAATTGCCACGGTGTCGCCTTCAAAAGACACGATTAAATCTCCAAAAAGCCTTTCCTGTAACTCTCGTATAGAACCATAAACAATATTGAAATGAATGCGATGCTTCTGAGTTACTTGAGATAAAATGGCTTTATTTGTTACGTCGCCCTTGAAGATTACTCGATAAAAGCCGTTGCCTCCTCGAGAACGCCAATCCTCTAAGATTTGAGGAGAAGGTAAATCCTGTTGCACAGATCGTATAAAGCGCTGAGAGGTAAGATGCTGTGGATCAGTAAATACATCGAATACGTCTCCTGATTCAATAACCTCTCCATTTTCCATGACAGCTACTCGATCGCAAATGGACTGAATGACGTGCATTTCATGTGTGATTAACAAAATGGTAATTCCAAATTCCTTATTCACCTTTTTAAGTAAGCGAAGGATTTCTGCAGTAGTTTCTGGATCCAATGCAGAAGTTGCTTCGTCACAAATGAGAATATCAGGTGAGGTAGCAAGTGCCCGAGCAATACCAACACGTTGTTTTTGACCACCAGACAACTGGCTTGGATAATCTTTCTCTTTATCAGAGAGCCCGACAAAGCTAAGAAGTTCGTTCACCCTTTTTGTAATTTCATTTTTACTCAAGCCTGCTAGCTTTAGAGGGTAAGCAATATTTCCGCCAACTGTGCGAGAGTGGAACAAGTTAAAGTTTTGAAAAATCATTCCAATATTTCTTCGTCTTGCTCGTAACTGTTTGGAAGTCAATGATTTGACATCGATATTCTGAATAAATACAGAGCCTGCAGAAGGACGTTCCAGCATATTAACTAGTCGAAGCAGCGTACTCTTTCCTGCACCACTAAATCCTATAATGCCAAATATCTCACCTTCTTTTATTTTTAGAGAAACATCTTTTACTGCATGCACCTCCCGCTTGCCAAGACGAAAGGTCTTGGAAACATTTTTAAACTCGATCATTCAAATTACCTCCTCATACATCATTGGTTCGTTACAGACAAAGGATAGTCATCTACCTTTCTATCACGAGAAAAAGAGAGCTTCCTTGTTCTTATCTAAAAACGATAAGAAAAAGAAAGCTCTCCAAAATTTACGAAAAAGCCAACTTTTCTCATCTTTCAAGCAGTGCGCTTGCAGGAGTTGGCACAGTATTCAAAGATTTGAACCTGTTGCCGAAACGTCATAGGGCCTGATCCCTCGGTTTCTCTAGATAAGAAAGTGATGTGCTATTTAATTGTTGTAAGAATTGTTTTAAACTTTAAACAATAAAAACATAACCGTCAAGAGGTTTTTAAAAATAGGGTAATTTGAACCACTTAATTGATTAATTGAATATAAATTTTTGAAGGGCTCAAAAAAATAATAAATAACATAGTTTTATATTCATGGATGAGCTATAAGGCTATGTTAAAGAGTAGGGGTGATTTATGATGCATACAAAAGAAATCTATAAATCAGAGAGTTGAATTGATTTCCGCGCCAACCGGACGCTTTCCGTGGGGTGAGCGATAAGCCATCACCCATCGCTTGCGCGCGTGGTTGTGATGTCTTATCTGTCTCACTCATCCCACTGGAGTCGCCGTCTGGCGCTCCAATCAATAAATAGGAACATCCTTGATACATCGATATATTGATTATAAATTTACTTGCATAAACAAAGCAAAAAAACTGTTGCCAACCCCAATTTCATAATTTATTTGATAGTCATTTGAATATGTTTACAGTCACTATAAATAAGAATTGTTAGTCCAAATAAGCCAATAACTTTAACATAGCTTTAATAAATAAAATTTTTAAAGAAGTTAAACCTTTATATAAAGAGGCTATAAACTGCTAAAAAACCAACTGTTCCAAGGACGACAACCATCACATTTTGAAATAAAAAGGCGAGAGTAAAAGCAATGATAGCGCCTATAAAACCAAATAATATATCGCCTTCTTGTATGTATAAAACTGCTGGAAATATTAATGCTCCTAAAACAGCAAAAGGTATATTACGTAATATACCTGAAAGAACAGGTGGCAGTTCCTTGCCTTCCAAAAATGTTAAAGGAAATGCCCGAGGAATGTAAGTAACAACTGCCATGCCAAAGAGCATCCACCAATACCAACTACCCAATTTATAACACTCCTTTTGGCAAGCTTTTTTGTTTTCTTGCATAGATGATTTCAACTAGAATAGAAGAAGCAAGCGTTGCGACTAATATAGACCATCCAGTAGAAAGTAAGCTAGTCCAGTAAAAAAAAGCATTAATCACAGCAGAAATGAGGGCTAGCATCACTACTTTTCGGTTACCCTTCATAGACGGGACTAGTAATCCTATGAACATGGCATATAAAGCTATAGCCATCGCTGCTTTTAAAAAAGCAGGGAGGTTTGCACCAATCGCATGACCAATTGCAGTGAAGACAACCCAGCTACTATAGGCAATAATCACGACACCAAATGCAAACGGGGTGGAAATTTTCTCGCCTTTTTTAGTAGCAAGAACCGAAAAGGCTTCGTCCGTTATCCCAAATGCATAAATGCCTTTAATCCATCGTTTCTCGCTTTGCATCTTTTCATTGAGTGATGCCGTCATAAGAAAGTGACGGATATTCACTACAAAAGTATTTAATACAATTAATATAGGGTCTACCCCTTTTGTAATAAGCGTTAAGGACATATATTGGGCTGCTCCAGCGTAAACAAATATGCTCATGGCGGTTGCCTCCAGAAGAGACAATCCTGAGGTTTTTGCTAATAGGCCAAAGGTGAGAGCCACGGGAAAATAACCAATAGCGATACTTAGTCCATCCCGCATCCCGCTCGCGAAAGATCTATTCACAAAATATTCACATCCTTTTTACATAATGAAAAAATTATACTATAAGAGTATAGTTTTATGTATACAATAAAAGGGGAAAGTATAAATATACATAGGCGGAGGAGAGAGACATGCCAGATTGGTTATCGTTTGAGACACTTACTGATTTAACAAAAGAATATCGGACACTTGGCCCGATTATCGGCATTCTTCTGCCCTTTCTGGAAGCCTTTCTGCCATTTTTACCATTAGTGGTTTTTATCGTTGCTAACGTAGCTGCTTATGGTTTATTGTTTGGATTTTTATTATCATGGGTTGGTTCCTTTGTTGGAGCTTATACCGTCTTTTTAGTTATTCGTAAATATGGACGGGCCAGAGTTTTAGGTTTTATAACTAGGCATGAAAGAATACAAAAATTAATATTATGGGTAGAGAGGAATGGTTTTGGACCACTATTCCTATTGATCTGTTTCCCTTTTACTCCATCTGCTCTGGTTAATATCGTAGCAGGGTTATCAAATATAAAAAAACATACGTATTTATGGACTGTAGCCTCAGGAAAGCTCATTATGATTTTTGTCGTTAGCTTTATCGGCTCAGATCTTAAAGCACTTGTGACACAACCGGTTCGAACTGCAATTGTTATCCTAATCATTGCTATCTTATGGTTTATAGGAAAGCATGTGGAAAAAAGAATTGAAAAGAGAGTAGAAGAAGACATAAGTGGAGTCAATATAAAAAGAAAGAGAAAAAGAGGAGAGACATTTGAGTAAATTTAAGCAGGAGACAATGGAATGGGTCATTGCCATAACTATCGCTATAGCTATTGTAGTCGTAGTTCGAATGTTTCTTGTAACAAATTATGAAGTTAGTGGTAAGTCGATGATGCCAACCCTTGCGGATAAGGATAGGGTTTTAATTAGTAAAATCTCACCGATCAACCGTATGGACGTCATCATTTTTAACAATGGTGAGGAAGACTTTGTAAAGCGTGTTATTGGGTTGCCGGGAGATACAATCCGGTATGAAAATGATGAGCTATTTGTGAACGAAAAACAGGTAAAGGAGCCATTTCTAGAAAGTAATCTTGCTTATAAAAATCCAGATGAACATTTTACGGAAGACTTTAATTTACTTGAACTAACTGGCAGTAAAACGGTACCGAAAGGCAAACTTTTTGTACTAGGAGATAATCGAATTGCTAGTCTAGACAGTCGGTATTTTCATTTTATAGATAAAGATGAAGTTATTGGAGAGGTTAAATTCAAATACCTTCCATTGGCAGATGCTACCTTCAATTTTACGTCCGAATAATTTCCCTCACTTGACTATGTTTTGTACAATAGAGAGTAGGAGATTATTCGTTTTTTTTTATGGAAAGGAGCTTGTTTAGCTTGTCATTACGAATTATTAGTGGTCGGTCTGGATCCGGTAAGACAAAGTTTATGCAACAAGAAATTGTTCAATCAGTAAATGCGGCTCCATTCGGAGATCCGATTTTTTATATAGTACCTGACCAAATGTCATTTTCCAGTGAATACGACATGGCCGCTGATTCTGGGGTAACTGGAATTATTCGCGCCCAAGTGAGTACATTTAAACGGCTTGCCTGGCGTGTTCTTCAAGAAACAGGTGGGATAGCTAAAGAAGAGATTAGCGGCTTTGGCTATCGTATGCTTATTCGTAGCTTATTAGAGGACAACAAGGACGAATTTACTTTGTTTAAGCGTGCATCTACTAAGCGGGGGTTCACCGACCAAATAGAGGTGCTATTGAAGGAATTTAGTCGTTATTGCGTGGACTCCTCTTCGATGAGCAATGCCTTTAGCAGCTTAAAGGCTGTCGATGCCCCTCAAACATTATTAGATAAATCCTCGGATATTATGATGATGCTTGATTTAATCGAACAAAGGCTAGGGACAAGCTATGTAGACGGAGAAGGGTATTTAACACTACTCGCAAATAATATTAAGGACTCCTATCTTTTGGAAACCTCAGAAATTTATATTGATGGTTTCACCTCCTTTACCGCTCGAGAGCTAGAAATTATCCAAGCATTGATGAAAAAGGTAAAAAGACTATCTATCGCACTGCCAATGGAGAGTCTTTCAGATGCCTTTGATGAGCAATCTCTTTTCTTCCAGCCTGCTAATACAGCTGCTAGATTAATTGAAATGGCTCAGACTGAAAACGTTCAGGTAGAGGAAACGAAGCATTTTACAGATCAAAGACGGTTCGTAGCAGAAGAGCTTGCTCATATTGAAGCTAATTTCGACCAAATCCCAACTCCTCAAATTATGTCTAATGGAGCACTAAGGCTAACGGAGGCGATGAATAGACGCGCCGAGATTCATGCAGTTGCTAGACAAATTAGAGATTTAGCTCAATTTAAAAATGTCCGCTATAACGAAATGGCAATATTACACCGAGATACTGAAAGTTATGAAGGGCTAATAGAGACAACTTTTCCCCAATATGAAATCCCATTTTTTATAAGTAAAAAGAAATCTATGCTTCATCATCCTCTGATCGAGCTCAGCAGAACGGTTTTAGAAATTATTCAATCGGATTGGAAATATGAGCCAATGTTCCGAGCGATTAAAACGGATCTATTCTTCCCGATTGATGCACCTAAAACGATGTGGAGAGAACGAGCGGATCGTTTAGAGAATTTCGTGCTGTCCTTTGGTATATACGGGGATAGATGGTTCGATAGTCGAAGATGGGTGTACAAAAAGTATAGAGGCCTAGAATTCTATTCAAAGGTACAAACGGATGAAGAGCTTAGTATTCAGGCTGATATTCACGCGGCGAGAGATATTCTTATCCAGCCGATAAAGAATTTGGCAGATGCCCTGGAGGAATGTAATACAGGAAAAGAAATTGCTATTGCGCTCTATACCTTTATGGAATCCTTACAGGTGTACGAAAAACTGCAAAAACTTAAAGAAGTGGAGGAGGAAAGCGGACAGCTGTTGCTGGCTACAGAGCATGACCAAGCGTGGAATGAATGGGTCGATGTGCTAGATCAATTTGTTCTAATGTTCGGAGAGAAGGAAATGTCTCTCGAAGAGACTATGAAAATACTTGACGAGGGCTATGACCAGCTAGAGTTTTCTCGCATTCCTCCATCGATTGATCAGGTGATTGTTGGAAACGTGGATACTGCGCGTCTGACGAATATAAAAGCGGTTTTTGTAGTTGGAGTGAACGATGGTGTGTTTCCAAAAAGAATCGATCACGAGGGTTTGCTGTCGGATACGGAGCGTGAGTGGTTCGCCCAAGTAGGCTTTGAGCTCGCACCGACTTCTCGAATGAGATTGCTCGATGAAAATTACTTGACTTATAAAGCCTTTGCTACGCCTTCTCACTATTTGTATGTTTCCTATGCTATTGCCGATAGTGAAGGGAAGGCTCAGTTGCCTTCTATGTATATTAGTAAGCTCCAACAGCTTGTAGGAGGGGTACCACTAGAGATAGCGGTAATCGATCCTTCTGATGTAAAGGATCCTAGCTTTAGTATGACGTTAATCAGCCACCCGAGAACTACTCTTGCTTACCTGTCGATGCAGTTACGACAGGCTTTACAGTCTGGAGAGTTATCAGATGAATGGCAGGCTGTGTATCAGTATTATATGGAGGATCCTTATTGGTCTACGCTTATTAAGCGAATTATTCGTCCAATGCTGCGTGGAAACAAAACAGACCTTCTATCCTCGGATATAACGGCTGCTTTATACGGGGAAACGATTAATTCCAGTGTTTCAAGAGTTGAAAAGTATTATAGCTGTCCGTTTGCCCACTTTGCTGGTTATGGGTTAAAGCTAGAGGAGCGTTCTGAATATCGCTTAGAGGCACCGGCTATGGGAGATCTTTTTCATGCTGCAATGAAATGGATTTCAGATGAAACCTCTCGCTTAGATTTAACGTGGGGACAGTTGACTAGAGCCCAATGCATGCAGTTTGCCAAGCAGGCAGTGGATCATATCGTACCAATTTTTGTGCATCAGCTATTGTTGAGTACAAATCGTTATCGTTATATTCAAAGAAAATTAGAGCAAATCGTCGGAAACACGTTAGTGGCATTAAGCAGACATTCCAAAGTATCTGGCTTCGTACCAATTGCGATCGAGGCAGGCTTTGGTCCAGGCGAACAATTGCCACCTCTAGAGATACCATTAAAACATAGACGTAAGATGCAATTGCGTGGAAGAATTGACCGAGTGGACGCAGCGAATGTAAATGGCAATATGTTCATGCGCATCATTGATTATAAGTCCTCCAAAAAAGGTCTTGATCTCAATGAAGTGTATCACGGTATTTCCTTACAGCTGTTAACGTACTTAGACGTCGCTGTAGAAAATGCTAAAATATGGCTCCAGGAAGAAGCAGAGCCTGCTGGTGTACTTTACGTTCATATGCATAATCCGTTTATTCAAAGCGAGAAGGAATTAGAGGATGAGGAGCTACAGGATTCAATATATAAATCCTATAAAATGAATGGACTGTTGTTATCTGACCCAGAAGTGATTACAGAGATGGACGAGCAAATAGATGGGTTTTCGAAGGTTATTCCTGTCCGGATGAACAAGGACGGCAGCCTTTCTAAATCCTCGTCTAAAGTTGTAGAACCAAATCAAATGAAACTTCTTCAAACCTTTGTCCGTAAAAAACATGAACAGGCTGGGAACGGCATGAACGCAGGAGATACGAGAGTATATCCATATGTCATGAAGGATAAGATGCCTTGCCAATTTTGCTCATATAGGAGCGTTTGTCAATTCGACCCGCAGGATCCGGAGCAAAAGGTCCGAGTGTTAAAAGTAGATAAACCAGATGTTATAGCGGACAAGATACAAAAGGAGATGAGTACAAATGAAGATTCCTAAGATGCCTGATGATTTAACTTGGACACCAGCGCAGTGGAAGGCCATCTGGGCAACTGGTTCAGATGTGCTCGTAGCTGCCGCTGCAGGTTCTGGTAAAACAGCTGTGCTCATCGATCGACTTATACAAAAGGTGATTGCAAAGGAAAATCCAATAAACGTAGATGAATTGCTAGTCGTTACATTCACAAATGCTTCGGCAGCAGAAATGCGTCATCGAATGAGAGAGGCGTTGGAAAAAGCGATTGCCTTGGACCCTAATTCCAATCATTTGAGAAAGCAGCTGACGTTGTTAAACAAAGCACAGATTTCCACCTTGCACTCCTTTTGTTTAAACATTGTGCGCCAGTATTCCTATATGCTGACAATCGATCCGGGCTTTCGAATAGCAGATGACACAGAGGCAGCTCTTCTGCGCGATGATGTGCTAGCAGACATCCTAGAAGAAGCATACCAGACAGAAAATCCAGACGCTATGTATCTATTATCCGACAGCTTCACCTCAGATCGAGATGATCAATCGATTGAAGTGATGATCGATAAGTTATATACGTATGCTCGTGTGCATCCAGAGCCAAAGAAATGGCTACTGGCTATCCCGGAAGCTTATGAGCTAGACAGTAACATGACGATAGATGAACTGCCATTCATCGACCCATTAAAGCTCTCCATTATTTATCAGCTGGAGGAAGCGATGGCGCTGGCAGAGGATATTCGAAAGCTCGCGAATCTTCCTGACGGTCCTGCTCCACTTGGAGAGACGGCTATAAATGATCAACAACTTATACAGGAAGCTATACGCTTACTGAAGATGGGGAGCTGGCAGGACACATATTATTACTTCCAAGGATTAAAGTGGGGAAAAGCTGCCTCCATTCGAAAGGATTCCTGTGATGAAGAACTGAAAAAGAAGGCTACGAGTAAGAGGAATAAGGCTAAAAAGGTAGTCAACGATCTCAAGGACAAATATTTTACGCGAACACCTGAACGACTTTTAGAAGAGATGAGATTGATGGCTCCTCACTTAAAAACATTAGTAAATCTTGCTATTTCTTATGGAGAAAGATACACTGCAGCAAAAAATGATAGAGGGCTAGTAGACTTTTCTGACCTCGAGCATTATGCCTTAGAGATACTCACTGATCATGATGAGGACGGAAATTTAGTCCCTTCCGCAATCGCAAAGGAATATCAGGAGCGATTTAAAGAAGTGCTCGTGGATGAATACCAGGATACTAATAATCTCCAAGAAACTATTCTTCAATTAGTTAAAAGCGGTGATGAATTAACTGGGAACATGTTCATGGTTGGAGATGTAAAGCAATCTATTTACAGATTCAGACTTGCTGAGCCTATGCTTTTTCTTGGAAAGTATCGCGTATTTAATGAAGAGCCATTAGAATCTGGAGTGAAAATTGATTTAAATGCAAACTTCAGAAGTCGTCAAGAAGTGCTCCACGGAACGAACTATATTTTCCAACAAATTATGGGTGAAAATGTTGGAGAAATAGATTATGATGATGCTGCTTCCCTAAAGCCTCAAGCTCCATATGATGACAAAGACGCAGCGGTAGAGCTTGCGTTGTTATATGAAGTGGAGGATGGTAGTGCCGAGGTAGATGCAGATGAGGAAGATTTTTCATCTGTTGATGCCGAGGAGGAATTAAAAAAATCCCAAGCAGAGGCACGTTATATCATTTCAAAAATAAAAGAAATGATTACGAGCGGACATACAGTCTATGATCCATGGAAAAAGAAAGAACGCCCTGTTCAATATAGCGATATGGTCATTCTTATGCGGTCCATGACCTGGTCGCAGGAAGTCAATGAACAGTTTAAAGAGGCAGGAATTCCTTTATATGCAGAGCTTTCCAAAGGTTACTTTGAAGCGATAGAAGTTCTAATCATGCTACATACCCTACGTACAATTGATAATCCTTACCAGGATATTTCACTAGCTTCTGTTCTTCGAGCACCTTTCGTTGGCTTAACTGAATCAGAGCTTGCGCTTATTCGATTAGCTGCACCGAAGGAGTCATTTTATGAAGCGTTGAAGCTATTTGTCTCTAGTGGAGGAGCTGGCTTATCCTCTGAAACGGCAGAGAAGCTCCAAAGATTCCTGCTACAATTTGAAGATTGGAGAGATCTTAGTAGAAGAGGCTCTTTGGCAGACTTAATATGGCAAATCTATTTGGACACCCATTACTATGAAATAGTAGGCTCTATGCCTAACGGAAAACAGCGCCAAGCGAACCTACGTGTGTTACATGACCGAGCAGTTGCTTATGAAAAGACATCCTTCCGTGGATTGTTCCGTTTCTTACGTTTTATAGATCGGATGAGAAAGCGCGGAGACGATTTAGGCGCAGCTAGATCTATTAGTGAAAAAGAAAATGTTGTTCGCTTAATGACTATCCATTCCTCCAAAGGTCTAGAATTTCCTATCGTGTTCCTCGCAGGGATGGGAAGACCATTTAACCAAATGGACTTTAACGAGTCCTATTTATTTGATCAAAACTTTGGACTTGCCGTAAAGGCAATAGACCCTATCAAACGTATTTCTTTCACATCGCTTCCATTCCTAGCGGTAAAAGAAAAGAAACAAATGGAACTAAAAGCAGAGGAAATGCGAGTTCTCTATGTGGCGATGACTCGTGCCAAGGAGCACTTATTCCTAGTAGCTACTATAAAGGATTTAGCGAAAACCCTAGACAAATGGGAGGATTCTCAAACGCTTATGAGTGATGAAATGATCCCAGATTATAAAAGGGCAAAAGCGAAAGGATATTTGGATTGGATAGGTCCTGCTCTTGCTCGACACCGGGATTATAGTCAGCTATCTCAAATAAACGAGGCAAACATAGTGGAGGGTCCCTCCAAGTGGAATATAGTTGCTAAGCATATAGATGAGCTTAAAGTTCACCAGGAAGAAGAGAAAAAAGAGGAAACTTCACTTCAGGAACTATTGCAGTTGGAAAATCCAGCGTTATTAGAAGATATTAAGAAAATCTTTGATACGCACTACGAATTTGAAGCTTCCACTCATAAACGTTCTAAGCAGTCAGTGAGCGAGATGAAGCGACTACAATTATTGTCCGAGCGCCATGATGAAGAGTTCTTTGGTCCTACTACTACTCCTTTAAAAAGTAAAGTGGCTAAGCGTCCTTTCTTTTTACAGGAAGGAACGAAATTGACAGGAGCCGAAGCAGGTACGGCTGTCCATGCGTTTATGCAACATGTAGATTTATCTGAACGAAAGACCGCAGAACAAGTACTGGCATTTGCAGGGAGGTTAAAAGAACGAGAAATCATTACTAATGCTGAAAAAGAAGCGATTAATCCAGAAAAGATGGTCCCTTTCTTTCATTCCGAAATGGCCGAACGTTTAAGAATTGCTAAAAATGTTATGAGAGAATTTCCCTTTACCTATGCTTTAGTTGACCAAGATGGCGATAAGCAGATTGTCCAAGGGGTTGTAGACTGTTTATTCCAAGAGGAAGATGGACGGTGGGTGCTGCTAGATTATAAAACAGATAAAGTAAAGCATTTACAAAGCAACGAGGATCTTTTACTAAAAGAGATGAAAAACAGATACGCTATACAGCTTTCATTATATGAAAAGGCTATCGAAGACATCTTGAAGGTCGATATAAAAGAGAGAGTATTATATCTATTTGATATAAATAACACAGTAATTATTTAGGGGGAAGCTTGGTGATTTTACCTACGCAAGAAAAAGAAAGAATCATTTCTATCGATGTAATGAGAGGCTTTGCTTTACTAGGAATTTTCGTAGTGAATATGCTATTTTTTCATGGTCCGTATATTTATGTGAATCCATATGACTGGTATCAAACTCCAGCTGATCAAGAAACCTATAAGTGGATTGATATTTTCGTACAAGGCAGTGTCTATCCGCTGTTTGCAATGCTATTTGGATACGGATTAGCAATGCAATTTATGAAGTCGGAGGCAAAGGGCACGTCCTTTTCTCGCCTCGCAGTAAGAAGGCTATTGATACTACTAGGAATTGGGTGTATTCATGCATTTCTGATCTGGTCTGGTGACATTTTGATTACCTATGCATTAGCCGGATTGTGTTTAATCGTATTGATGAAATTAAAGCCACTTTGGTTAATAATAATCGCAGCTGTTTTGTATTTAATACCGAATGGCTTGTTAACTGGGTTGGTCTACTTCATGACAAAAATAGCCCCTGACCAGTCCGTTCTTTATACCGCAATTCAAAAGGTAGAGGAATCGGCCGTAGCCTATTCACAAGGATCGTGGTTCGATGTATTTGGACAAAGATTAGCCGATTGGCTTTACATGCAAGGATACGGTTTAAATGTTGTGCTTATTCTTTGTACAATATTACCGCTTTTAATGCTTGGATCGGCGGCTGCAAAGCTAAGACTAATCGAGCGAGCGAGTGAGCTGAAACTATTTTGGACCATTACAGTAATTGTTGCGATGACAGCAGGAACAGCTATTAAGTGGTTACCGTTTAGTCAAGGTGATGATTTATTTACAATGACTGCACAGGACACTTTTGGTGGGCCACTTCAAGCTATTGCTTACGGTGGCTTTCTAGCATTGATTTGTACAATTCCTATAGTAGGAAAATTATTATCGCCTATTGCTAAAGCAGGAAGAATGTCTATGACCATTTATTTAATGCAATCTATTCTTGCAACTACCATTTTCTACGGTTACGGATTTGGTTTATACGGTAAGGTCGACATAGCCACAGGTACATGGATGGCAATAGGAATATATGTTATTCAAATCATTTTTGCAGAAATATGGTTTACTAAGTTTAAACAAGGTCCTGTCGAATTATTGTGGAGAAAACTGACTTATTCGAAAATATGATCGAAAAAGATGAAATTAAACAAAGTTTGTAATAGACTATATTAATAGATTCAAATTTCTTTAGAGGAGTGTTTATAGATGAAGCTATTGTCATACCGTTTAAACGATAAAATTTATTTTGGTCCAAAAGTAAAAAAAGAAGAAGCAGTATGGGATGTACTTACTATTCAAGAAGAATTACAAGTGCTACCTAATTTTCCTGCAACTATCGTCCAAGGTGTCAGCTTCGGGATGGATTTTATTGAACAAATACGTGTTTTAATAGAAACAGCTTTAAAAGAAGAGGATCCAAATCGTTTTAAACGCTCATTTACAGAAATTGAATGGCTATCACCGATACCTCGCACACCCAAAAATGTAATGGCAATTGGTAAAAACTATGCCGATCATGCAAAGGAAATGGGTGGGGTAGCGGAGGACTTTGTTGTATTTACAAAGGCTCCGACAACAATTGCAGCAGATGAACAAACGTTACCAGTCCACTCAGAGGTTACTTCTTCGTTAGATTACGAAGGGGAGCTTGCAATCGTAATAGGAAAAGAAGGGAAGAATATTCCATCTAAATTAGCCTATGATTATGTATTTGGTTACACAATTGCTAATGATATTACCGCACGAGATCTTCAAAAGAAACATCAGCAGTTCTTCTTAGGTAAAAGTTTAGATTGGTCATGTCCTATGGGACCATATGTCGTAACGAAGGATGAAATTCCAAATCCTCAGGACCTAACGATCGTTACAAAAGTTAACGATGAAATTCGTCAAAATGGAGTTACCTCCGATATGATTTATTCGGTTGAAAATATTATTTGTGAGATATCAAAAATTGTAACCTTGGAGCCGGGAGATGTTATTTTAACAGGTACGCCTGCAGGAGTAGGTAAGGGATTCAATCCCCCAAAATTCTTGAAATCTGGCGATATTGTGAAAGTTTCTATTGAAGGAATCGGAACGCTTGTAAACAAGTTTGAGTAATGGTAGTTTAAAAGTGGTATAGTAAAGATATATTAAAATTAACGTTGAGGTGAAACAATGGATTTCTTAGCAAGTACGCACTTACACATAACAACTTGGGTAGTAGCATTAATTTTATTTTTTGTTGCTCTAGCAATGTCTAATTCAAAGGTTGTTCAGATGATTTTACGTTTAGATTATTTGCTTATCATCCTTACAGGAGTTGCTTTATTCATCAAAGGGATGGATTATGGAGAAGGCATGCTGTATGGCTTGAAGTTTATAGCTGGTATTCTTGTAATTGGTATGATGGAAATGACTTTAGTTAAAAAAGCAAAAGGTAAACCTTATACGACGTTCCTTGTATTAGTATTTGTGTTCTTCTTTATTGCTTTATTCTTAGGATTCAAGCTTCCAATGGGTATTAACTTTTTAGCATAATAATTAAAACTCTCATGTTTACATGGGAGTTTTTTTGTATTTAAATAAAAAGTTAACATTGTAATACAGGGAAGAGCGAGGAAAGATTTTTGCTTCGGTAGACGCTATCCTTATCGTGAGCTAGAAGCTATTACGCATATTTTACGTGATGATTTATAGTCCCTTTAAGAAGGCTATGGTGAAAATGAAGATTTATTTAAGATTGAACCCTCTAGAGCAATAATAAAAAAATGATAATATTGATTATAGCTATTCATTATTCCAAAAGGGAGGTTAACCCATATGATCTATCTGAAAAGCTTCAAGCTTTCTCCTCATACAGTCAATAATCCAAATGCATATCCATACAATGTGTTTAGAAAAATAACTGGAGAAGTGTTAGTCTTTCATAACATTACAGTAGTGTATGGTAACAATGGTTCCGGTAAGTCCACACTATTAAATTTAATGGCAAACAAGCTTAAAATTACGGGGGCTGAGGAAATAACAAATAATAGCCATAACATATACCCGTTAGATTACATATCAGAATGTTCATACGCGCTAGGTGAAAATAAGAGTGACGGAGAGTCAGATCAACTACCGTATAATACTTTGTACATCAAAAGCGAAGATATTTTATATGAGATCAAGAAGATTCAGCAGGAGGCGGTTCTTAAGGAAGGTTACCTGTACCAACACTCTAGGTTGGGATATACTAAGGAACGTTTGGAAGAGTTGAAACATTCTTCACAGATGTACAAACAAATGAAGATTATGAAATTTTCTAATGAAAAGTATTCTAACGGTGAGACATCCATGCAGATATTTGATGAACATCTTGTCCCCAACGGATTATACTTGCTCGATGAACCTGAAACCTCTCTTTCTCCTACAAACCAAATTAAGTTGGCAGAAGAAATCAATAAACTCGCAAGGTTTTTTGACTGTCAATTTATTATAGCGACACATTCTCCATTTATGTTGGGAACACTAGATGCTAAGATTTATAATCTTGACGCACCCCTTTTGACAACAAATAGATGGACTGAGCTTGAAAACGTAAGATTTTTCTACGACTTTTTCAATAAACGGAAGAATGAATTTGAATAATCAGCAGAAACATCTGCAGCTTCAGAACGCATAAAATAGCCAACCAAACTCGCCAATTAATGGTTGAATAAATAAAGTAATATACTTCTAATAACTTTTTGAAAAAAATAAGTAAGAACTTCAATATAAAAAAGCCTATAGCTCGCGAAATTTCATCTTCGCGAGCTACTTGACCATTAGAAAATTTTTTATTCCTTTATTGGCTAAAATGCTTTTATTTCGTTTCTAATAGTTGCAGGGAGGCGACGGATAGAATTAAGCCATAAGATTACCGAAAGTAGAGTGTTGTCGTGACGTTAGTCACGACAACACTCCAAAATTTCTCGTTAATGATATGGCCATAGCTATCCCAAAGCCGACCGGAAACAAATAGACAATGGCTTAAGGTTTTAATACCTCAAAATAGGAAGTAAGGATTTACTGGTTTATCATTAAAGATATAGATATTCTTCTTATTAGCTTTTCAAAAAAAAAGTAAGAATTATTCTTTAAAAAAGCGAAGAGCTCGCGAAATTGCATCTTCGCGAGTCGCTTGACCATTCGAAAAGTTATTTATTCTTTCATTAGCTAAAACGCCTTTATTCCGTTTCTAATAGTTGTAGGGAGGCGACGGATAGAATTAAGCCATAAGATTACCGAAATTAGAGTGTTGTCGTGACGGTAGTCACGACAACACTCCTAAAACTTCTCCGATAATGATATGGCCAAAGTCTATCCAAAAGCCGACCGGAAACAAATAGATTCCGACTGAAGACTTTCAATATCTAAAAGGAACTTAAAAAAATTCTTCAATACAGCAGTAATGTCTTATCAAAAGCCGACCGGAAACGATTAGAAACCCTAGAAGCTATTAATATGACACAGTTTGGACGAATACTTTTTTATTTTCTACGTATTTCTTTTTAAAACATAGCGATTGAAACGTAGCTTTGTTAAAATTAACGATGATAAGTCTTGTTTTAGGGTATAAATAAACAAGACAATTTTATGTTGACCCGATGTAGAGGAGGATTACCTTGAAATTTAAAAAATGGCTTGTTTGTAGTGTACTTTTCAGCAGCCTATGGATGACAACTGCTTTTAGTGCTCAAGCAGCGGATTCATCTATACAAAATGAAAGTATTTATGACTTATACGTTGACCGATATTTTAATAGCACAGTCGCAAATGACTACAATGTTAATACGAAAGATCATCTAGCCTTCGCTGGAGGAGATTTTAAAGGAATCATGGACAAAATGGATCACATACGTGATTTAGGCTTTTCAATACTCTCTATCGGTCCAGTTTTCTCAACGGAATCCTATGATGGTAAAGCAATTTTAGATTTTAATGAAATTGAAAAACATTTTGGAACAGCTGATGAATTAGAAGCTTTGATTGAGAAGACACATAATCAAAAGATGAAACTAATGATAGAATTTCCATTGAATAACTATAGTGCGCAGCATACTTGGGCCAGTGAAGAGGACAAGCAAGATTGGATCATGTCCAAAGACGGCGTACTAAAACTAGATTTAGAAAATCCAGAAGTCCAAATTGAACTTAAAGACACTATTGTAGCTTTTGCTACTAAGTACAAAATTGATGGAGTGAAGCTTTCTGAAATAGAAGGCGCACCTACAGAATTTATAAACGAAATGATTACAGCCTTAAAAGAAGTAAGAAATCCAATGTATGTTATAGCATTAGAGGAAAGCGATGCGAATTTTGATGTCAACTATTCGGAACAACGTATGGTCGCACTAAGAGATGCGTTCAAAAACACGGATTACCCTTCAGATGTTATTAGTTCGGTTGAATCCAATGACTTACTCCTAATTGACAATTTAGTATCAGAACGTTTTACTTACCATAGTGCTTTGGAAAACATGTTCCCTCCAACGCGCATTCGCGCTGCTATTGGAACACTACTGACACTACCTGGAGTACCTTATATGACATATGGAACGGAAATTGCCATGAACGGTCAGGTACCAGAAGAAAGCCATCAAATCATGAATTTTCGTGTAGATGAAGAGTTAATCGAGTATATCCAAGATGTTAACTCCATTCGTAATAAATCAGATGCACTTAGATCTGGTGACATAGAAGTTCTAAAAAATGAAAATGGTTATGCAGTATATAAGCGTGAATCAGAAGAAGAAACATTTATTATAGTTGTAAATAATACTAGCGCTACCCAACGTATTGACCTTTCTAGTGAAGTTGTAGGAGAAGACAAGGAAGTTAGAGGGATTTTTGAATCCGATTTAATTAGAACCACGGATGATGGCTCATACCGCATAGTTATTGATCGTGAAATTGTGGAAGTCTTTCAAGTAACAGACCGCAAAGGTTTAAATACAGCTTATATAATCGCAATGGTAATCTCTTATTTGTTATTTATCTTATTCCTCGTAATTGTTTGGAAAAAAGGAAAGCAAAGAAGAAGAGACGATGAAAACAAAGCGAAATAATAAAAAAACTATCTCTTGAGTGCCAAGAGATAGTTTTTTTAGTTAGAAAGATAAATTGAATTGATGTCCAGCTTCATCGCCTTGCCCCTCGGGGTCAAATGGATAAAAGCTCCGGTGGCTGAAGAACTGCCTCCTCGCTTTTCTGCATTTGCCTGTCGGGGCAGTGACAGGCGCTTGCGCTTTTCTTGATGTCCAGCTTCATCGCCTTGCCCCTCGGGGTCAAATGGATAAAAGCTCCGGTGGCTGAGGAACTGCCTCCTCGCTTTTCTGCATTTGCCTGTCGGGGCAGTGACAGGCGCTTGCGCTTTTCTTGTTAGTGATGTTCTGTATGAAGTGGAGGTAGGATTAACCAACCTTTTTCCTTCGTTAACTGCAATAATTTTGCACCTAATTGAGCTTTTTTCATATGGAATTGGCCATACATGGTAGCTATGTCTTCTCTTGTAGAAATACCCATTGCCTTACTGCAGGCTACTAATCCTGAAGCGCCATCGATTGCTAACGCAGCTGCAATTTCAGGATCATTGAATTTTGCACCTGGTGGGATATTTTCTACTTGAGCTACAGGACGCTCAGGAGGGGCAGGTGGAAGTCCAATGCCATTTTCCTTGAGAATCCTTTCCAAATACTTGTTTTCGTCTTTCATGGCATCCACGGAATCTTCAAGAATTTTTTTTAGATCTGTATCTCCAGCGTGATTATAAAAGGTTTGGTGTGCAGCAATTAATCCTTGGTTGGTTGTTAAATTAGTCCAAATAGCAAAAACTTCACCACAATGTAATGGTTGCTCTTTTTGATTCCCAGATAAAATACCCATTTTTTCACTCCATTTCGTCATAAGTCGACATGATTTTTTCAGGTCGACCTTATTATGTGACAACATGGAGGAACTATTCTAATTCCAATAAAAAAGACAAATCTGCTGGAAGATTTGTCTTTTAATCTATTAAAAGTTTTATGCTTCTTTGTTCAAAAAGAAGACAGAGATTGCTCCGGGGCCAGTGTGGGCACCAATGGTGGAACCAATCAGATGAATTTCTACATCTGTAGGCTGCATTTTTTCTAATATCATTTCTTTTAGTTCTTGTGCTCGATCTAATACGTCTGCATGACTAATAGCAATTACTTGTCCTTCTAAATTTCCTCCGCGTTCCTCTACTAATTCTACTATACGTTTCATTACTTTTTTAGTGCCGCGAATTTTTTCAATCGGTACAAGTTTGCCCTCTTCTACATGAAGTACAGGCTTGATGTTTAACAGGCCACCGATAAATGCACTTGCTTTTGATACTCGTCCACCGCGGGCCATATAATCTAAGTCATCTACAGTGAAAAGATGTTCCATATGTGTAGCATTCCATCTAATTTTCTCTTCAATTTCCGAAAGGCTTAGTCCTTCATCTCTTAGTTTTACTGCTTCTTTTACAAGCAGTCCATATCCAAGTGAAGCACATTTTGAATCTATGATCGTTAGCTTCATATCCGGATATGTCTCTAATAATTGTTCCTTCATCATCACAGCCGTACTATAAGTACCTGATAACTCTGAGGAGAAAGCGATGTAAATACCTTCTTCTCCTGACTTAGCAAGATCCTCAAAAATACGAAGGAAATGTTCAGGAGAAGTTTGAGAAGTTTTAGGCTGCTTACCATTTCTAATCTCTGCGTATACCTCTGTTGATACAATGTCGTTTATATCTTCATATTCTTTATCGTCAATATGAACACGAAGTGGTGCCAACTCTACTTGATTTGTTTCAAAAAATAATTTTGGTAAGTCACTTGCACTGTCGGCAAATATTCTCATTTTTGTCCCCCTAAAATTTGTGAATTATATTAATTCAATTTTAATCTTTCTCTTAAGAATTCTGCAATACCATCTTCATTATTTGTTGCAGTTATTTCATTGGCTATATTTTGTAAAGGAGAAATAGCGTTCCCCATAGCAACACCCACACCAGCATATTCAATCATTTCTAAATCGTTATCCTCGTCCCCAAAAGCAATAATTCTCTCTTTTGGGATATTTAAATACTTGGATACATGGTCTAAACCTACTGCTTTATTAAGTCCGTGTCTAACAATTTCAATGACATCCCAAGGTGCTCCCCAACGGCGATGGTCAATAACTTCTGCATGAACTTCTTTTAAATGCTTTCTAACATCATCTACTGAATTTTCCTCTGCATGTATGAGTAAACTAGTTGGATCGGCGTTTAAAAATTGTCGAAGGTCACCAGTAGTTATATTGGGATTTCCTTGTACTAAAGCCGATATCATTTGTTCATCATGATAATGTAAGTATACGTCATCTAAGACTTCTGCGAGCATATTTTTTATCGAATAGCTTTGAACGGCCTCAACTACTTCTTTTACAACATTCAAGCTAATTGGTTTATGTATCATTTGCCATGAACGATTTCTAGGGTGATGTACGAATGCCCCATTGAAGTTGACAATAGGAGTAGTTAGCCCAAGTTCATGATAATACATTTCGCTTGCTCGATAGGGTCTACCCGTTGCAATCATTACTTCATGCCCTTCATCCTTAGCCTTTAATAAAATTCTTTTCGTGTTATCAGAAATAACCTTTTGGTCGGTTAATAAAGTTCCATCTAAGTCTAATACGATTAAGTGTCGTTCCATGTGCATATTCCCCCTCATCTTATTAAAGTTTATCTTGTTCCAGATGTTCCGTCAAAATGTATTGGTTCGCGATTTTGTAAAAAAACTTTTACTTTGTTAAAATAATAATATTACGAATAAGGGGTGTATATTCAATGATTACTAATTTAGAAAATTGGGGAGACATCCCAGTGCTACATATATCGAAAGAGAATTTTACAAATAATGCTCCAGTAGTATTCTTCCTACACGGTTTTGAAAGTGCCAAAGAGCATAACTTACACTATGCATACCAGTTAGTCAATAAGGGCTGTAGAGTTATCATGCCTGATGCTCATTTACACGGGGATCGAGATATTGAACTTGACCAAATACAGATTAGCCTTCGCTTTTGGGAGATTGTTTTAACATCTATTGAAGAGTTGGGGAAACTTAAAAACGTCTTAAAAGAACGTGGGTACCACAACGGTCAAAAGATAGCTGTTTCTGGAACCTCTATGGGTGGAATTACAACACTGGGCTGCTTAACGGCATATCCATGGATTGATGCGGCTGCTATTATGATGGGAACCCCGGGATATGTAAACCTTGCTAAAGATCAAATGACTTTAGTTGAGCAAAGAGGATTTAAGATTCCAATGAACGAAGAAGAAAAGAAAAAAATGTTTGATACATTATCTATATTTGATGCTTCTAAGCAATTAGAGAAACTAGAAAATAAGCCACTATTTTTCTGGCATGGCATGAAGGATGAAGTAGTACCGTTCGCACCTACTAACAAATTTGTGGAAGATTTGATTGAACAATATGGTGATGCTCAGATTGAGTTTATGAAAGAAAAAAGCGTTGGCCATGCAGTTTCAAGAAAAGGTATGCTTCGTTCAACGGAATGGTTAGCTAACCGTTTGGCATAATTGATATATCTTTGTTATGATGAATGAAAGATGTAAGGAGGTATTAGTATGGATCAAGATATGAAAGATAGTATGATGGCTGCCCTGGAAAATGTTATTGACCCAGAGCTAGGCGTAGATATTGTCAATTTAGGTTTAGTATATGATGTGGATCTAACTGATGAGGGACAAGCAACAGTTACGATGACACTAACTTCTATAGGTTGCCCGATGGGTCCAATGATAGTAGATCAGGTTAAAACAGCACTAGCTGAGCTACCTGAAGTTAAAGACACTGAGGTTAATATTGTCTGGAACCCACCATGGTCAAAAGACAATATGTCTCGATATGCAAAAATTGCATTAGGTATTCGATAATTATTAAGACTCCTCTAATTATAAAAGAGGACGTTTAAAACAAAACAAGGCATCTTCTGTTCAAGTCGAACAGGAGGTGCCTTGTTTGATTATATGCGTTTTTTCTTGAATTATAAGAGCTGTTTTTCTATAGCTGCATAGGGTTTGATTTGTAGGGGCAATTCCAGCGGGATAAGTATGAAATTTCACCACAGCACGATTGCCTTGGAGAGGACTTGCCACTTACGCTATTGTGAGTGGCGATTGGAAGCACCCGAACTGAGTATAGCGAGGGAGAAGGCTTGAGTCGTGCACGCGAAAAGCGCCCGTCACAAAACACCGATATATACAAGCGAGTAAATGAACGACAATCGTTCACTTACTCTAATTAATCTATCCGACAAACGCAAAGAGGACAGCTTTCGCACTGGTTTTCTCTTCTTAATAACTCTAAATCGTTAATTGTAATAATACCTTTATGAAACGAAATTAGACCCTCACTTTTCATATCATTTAACATTCGATTAACTACTTCCCTACTCATCGAGCAAAGGTTAGCTATTTCCTGATTAGTAAGTGAAAAATTAATTTTAATCCTACCATCAGATAATGGTTCACCATACGTGTTACACAAGCGTATTAAAGTAGAATATAGAGCGCCTTTTTTACCATAAAGCATCAAATCACGAAACCTTGTCTGGTTTTTTAAGTAAATAAGCTGTATATATTTTGTCCATTCCACCATTAACTGAGTAGAATTAACAAGAAATTTTTCTAATTTATTTTTTGGTAGCACTAATAGCTGTGTAGTCTCCAACGTAAGAGCAGAAAAACTATGATGAGTATTATCTGCGAAAACACCAGATTCACCTATACAGTTTTCGGGGCCTACTATTCTTAAAGTGAGTAATTTGCCGCCCTCTGTATCTTTATTTATCGCAATAGAGCCGCTTACAATAAAATATACGTCTTGTGCTAGTTCGCCTTCTATATAAACCGAACGATCCTTCTCTAATTTTATAATAGAACCGTATTGTTTAAATAATAAACTAATATCTGGGGATACTAAAGTATGATCCACCTCAACACCACCTTTATATGTACCTATAAATATAGCATATATTCCGTTACATAAAGCTTAATACTTTACAAATTATGCTACAAGGATTTATATTTATAATAGTCAATAAAGGTCAAAGTTTTGTGAAATGGAGCTGTTAATATGCAAATGAACCAACAAGATCAAAAAAGTCCTTTAGAAACGTACGGACGTAATTTAGTAAATGCAGTAAAAGACGGCAAAATGGACCCGGTTATCGGTAGAGATCAGGAAATTCGAAATGTCATTCGTATTTTATCAAGAAAAACTAAAAATAATCCTGTACTGATCGGAGAACCAGGGGTTGGTAAAACCGCTATTGTAGAGGGACTGGCACAAAGAATTGTAAAAAAAGATGTACCAGAGGGTTTGAAGGATAAAGAGATTTTCGAATTAGATATGAGCTCGCTAATTGCAGGAGCAAAGTATCGTGGAGAATTTGAGGAGAGACTTCAAGCAGTACTCAAGCAAATCAAAGAGAGTGAAGGAAAAATCATTTTATTTATTGATGAGATCCACACTATAGTTGGTGCTGGGAAATCAGATGGTACCATGGATGCGGGGAATATGTTAAAGCCAATGCTCGCACGAGGAGAATTGCATTGTATTGGAGCGACTACTCTTGATGAATATCGTATGTATATTGAAAAGGATCCTGCGTTAGAGCGCCGTTTTCAGCAAGTATTAGTAAGAGAACCCTCTGTAGAGGATACAGTATCCATCCTTCGTGGTTTAAAGGAACGCTTTGAATTACATCATGGTGTACGTATACACGATCGAGCAATTGTAGCGGCATCTCAGCTTTCCAACCGCTATATTACAGAACGTTTTCTTCCTGACAAGGCAATAGACTTAATAGATGAAGCTTGTGCCATGATCCGTACGGAAATAGATTCAATGCCTCAAGAGCTGGACGAAGTAACTAGAAGAATGATGCAGCTCCAAATTGAGGAGCAAGCGCTGATGAAAGAAAAGGATTCAGCTAGCAAAAAGCGATTAGAACAATTGCGTCAGGAGTTAGAGGAGTTAGACAAGTCCTCAGCAGATATGCGTAAAAAATGGGAAGCAGAAAAAGAGTCCATTCAAGTAGTTCAAAAAAAGAGAGAGCTGTTAGACCGCTATCGTAGAGAGCTAGAGGAAGCAGAAAATAAATACGATTTAAATAAAGCAGCAGAGCTACGTCATGGTAAAATACCACCTTTAGAAAAGGAACTTCAATCATATGAAGATGAGATAAACAATGATTATGATTCACGTTTACTTCGAGAAGAAGTCACTGCAGATGAAATTGCTCATATTATTTCAAGATGGACTGGCATCCCTGTAACTAAGCTGGTAGAAGGAGAAAGAGAAAAACTTCTTCGCCTTAAAGAGACTTTGGGAGAACGTGTAGTTGGTCAAGATCAGGCAGTACAATTAGTGACAGAGGCTGTTTGGCGTGCACGTGCAGGTATAAAAGACCCGAATAAACCAATTGGTTCGTTTCTCTTCTTGGGGCCAACTGGTGTAGGTAAAACAGAGCTAGCTAAATCTTTAGCCGCAAACCTGTTTGACTCAGAGGAACATTTCATCCGTATAGACATGTCCGAATATATGGAAAAGCATAGCGTATCTCGATTAGTCGGTGCACCTCCAGGATATATAGGCTATGAGGAAGGCGGTCAGCTAACAGAGGCTGTGCGAAGAAATCCTTATTCTGTAGTGCTACTGGATGAAATCGAGAAGGCTCATCCAGACGTAGCCAATATATTACTGCAGCTAATGGATGATGGAAGGATAACCGATAGTCAGGGGAGAATCGTCAACTTTACAAATACAGTTGTCATTTTAACTTCCAATATAGGCTCCCAATACTTATCCAATACAACAGGACAAGTGTCAGAAACGGACGAGGAACTGGTAATGACCGCTCTTCGTGCACACTTCAAGCCTGAGCTATTAAACCGTATGGATGATATTATTATGTTCCATTCCTTAACGACTCATCACTTTGAAATGATAGCGAAAAAGTATGTAAAACAACTGCAAAATCGTCTGCTAGAGCAGGAAGTTACTTTAGAGGTCGAGGAAGATGTCTATACGTGGATCGTGGAAGAGGGAACTGATGCTGCTTATGGCGCAAGACCGCTCAGAAGATTTATCCAACGATATCTAGAAACAGCAGTTGCAAAAATGCTAATTGGAGGGAACATCCTACCTGGTAGCACAATTGTAGCGAGCCTGGAGGATGGCCAGCTAATGGTGAAATAGTATAGCTATACAGCTATCAAATAAAAAAACTCCCTTTAGAAGGGAGTTTTTTTATTAATGATGTTTAGCTTCTACAGGCTCATCCGGAATTACTTTAGTAATTAGTATAATTATAATAGCTGCTGGGATAGCCATATATAAACCATGGAAAAAGTTAAATTCTTCTACGCCATTAACTGAACCTACTACATAATTTAACATCGTAACCAAGATAAGTGTCCAAATTACTGTCATAACATATTGCATATAATTTCACCTCAAAAAAATTAATTTATCTATAGCTATCATAACATAGGGTTGTCCTATACAAAAGAATTATTCTTAACATCCAACAACTATGTTGAAAAATGTTCATATATTCGCTATTATTAATACCAGGTACTAATAATAGATTACAAGAAAAGAGGAATTTCATGAATGCAGGAATTATAGGTTTAGGAACTTATGCACCTGAGAAGATTTTAACGAATGAAGACCTTGAAAAAAGAATAGATACATCGGATGAATGGATAAAAACAATGACTGGTATAGAGGAGCGTCGAATAGCTGCTCCTGGAGAAGAAAGTTCACATATGGCTGTCAAGGCAGCCAAGGAAGCAATAGCGGATGCAGGAATTTCTCCGGAACAAATAGGACTAATTTTGGTAGCAACAGTAACTCCGGATCGTCCTTTTCCTAGTGTCTCCACGATGCTTCAGGAGCAATTAGGGGCTACTAATGCAGCAGCAATGGATATATCCGCTGCATGCGCAGGGTTTATGTATGGTGTCGTTACTGCAAAGCAATTTGTAGAATCTAAAACGTATTCTCATGTGTTAGTAATTGGTGTGGAAAAGCTGTCTAAAATTACAGACTGGGAAGATCGAAATACTGCTGTCCTCTTTGGGGATGGAGCAGGGGCTGTAGTAATTGGAGAAGTCTCTGAGGGCAGAGGCATATTGTCCTTTGAGCTTGGAGCCAATGGCAGTGGAGGAAAGTATTTATTGCAGGACGGACCTTACATTACGATGAATGGAAGAGAGGTATTTAAATTTGCGGTTCGTCAAATGGGCGAATCTGCTATTAACGTTATCGAAAAAGCAGGATTACAAAAAACAGATATTGATTTGTTAATCCCTCATCAAGCAAATATTCGTATTATGGAGGCATCTAGAGAACGACTGGAGTTGCCTGCTGAAAAAATGGCCAAAACTATACACAAATATGGGAATACCTCATCTTCGTCTATTCCACTAGCATTAAAAGAAGAAGTGAAAAATGGAAAAGTGAAAGATGATGATATTATTGTAATGGTAGGTTTTGGTGGAGGCTTGACTTGGGGAGCAATAGCGCTTAAATGGGGAAAATAATTTAATTTGTCGAAGGGACGGACATACATGACGAAACGTAGGGTTGTAGTAACAGGATTAGGTGCCGTAACACCACTAGGTAATGATGTAGAAACGACTTGGGCTGGTATTAAGGAAGGTAAATCAGGTGTCGGAATGTTAACAAGACTTGATGCATCTTTGTTTCCAGCGAAAGTGGCCGCAGAGGTAAAAGATTTTGACATAGAGAAGTATATTGAAAAGAAAGATGCAAGAAAAATGGATCGTTTTACTCACTATGCTTTAGCTTCTGCAATTATGGCAGTTGAGGACGCCAATTTAACAATCACAGAAGAGCTAGGTCTACGTACAGGCGTTTGGATTGGTTCAGGTATTGGTGGAATGGAGACATACGAGAATCAGTTCCGAGTATTTTTAGAAAAAGGAACGAGACGCGTAAGTCCATTCTTCGTGCCAATGATGATTCCTGACATGGCTGCAGGTCAGGTGTCAATTCATTTTGGGGCAAAGGCGATTAATTCATGTACGGTAACGGCTTGTGCATCTGGCACTAACTCTATAGGGGATGCTTTTAAAGTGATCGAGCGAGGAGATGCAGATGTGATGATTACCGGCGGAGCAGAGTCTCCGATTACTCATATGTCTGTAGCTGGTTTCTGCTCCAATACTGCACTTTCTTTAAATACAGATCCTAATACCGCATCGAAACCTTTTGATGCTAATCGAGACGGATTTGTTATTGGTGAAGGAGCTGGAATTCTTATATTAGAAGAATATGAGCACGCTGTTGCTCGTGGTGCTAAAATCTATGCAGAAATAATAGGTTATGGTTCTACAGGAGATGCCCACCATATTACTGCACCAGCTCCAGAAGGAGAAGGGGCAGCTAGAGCCATGAAGCAAGCATTAGACGATGCAGGAGTGTCTCCGGAGAAGATCGATTATATTAATGCGCACGGAACTAGTACGCCTTATAATGATCAGTTTGAAACAATGGCTGTAAAATCCGTATTTGGTGAGCATGCGTACAATTTGGCTATGAGTTCCACTAAATCTATGACTGGTCACTTGCTCGGTGCGGCAGGAGGGGTAGAGGCAATATTCAGTGTATTAGCTCTCCATGAAGGCATCTTACCGCCTACCACAAATCTGGAAACGCCTGATCCGTTATGTGATTTAGACTATGTTCCAAATGAGGCAAGAAAAGAAGAAATTGACTATGCCATGAGTAATTCATTAGGTTTTGGTGGTCATAATGCAAGTATATTATTTAAAAAAATCAAATAAACAACAAAAAATCCATGTTCTTGTGAGCATGGATTTTTTTGTATATTATAGTTCTTTTAGAACAAATATATATTAAAAAGTATTAAGAAATAAGTGTATATTTAATTTATTTTCATAACAATTTTCCATTATTTAGCCTAATTAAAACCTTGATATTCCAATGTTTATAATAATTTTGTATGGTTCAGAATATATTAAATAAACAAAATATATAAAAAATTTATATTGCGCTTGTAATCATCCTGTAATAGACTTTACAAAAGGAATCAAATAACAGAAAAATTTTAATCTTTAATTATTTGGAAAAAATCAGACCGAACATAAAGTTGCGTGAGAGGAGAATTAGTTTGAACAACTCAGAACAGCTATTAACCATAAACAATTTACATACCGGATTCAGAATAAAAGATACATATTATGATGCCGTGGATGGGGTATCCATTTCGCTAAAGAGAAATGAAATTCTGGCAATCGTAGGAGAATCAGGTTGTGGGAAATCTACTTTAGCAACGTCCATTATTGGGTTACATGACCACAACAAAACAAGAGTGGAAGGCGAAATTATATACAATGGTATCAATCTTGCTAAATTGAATGATGAAAACTTTAATACTGTTCGAGGAGAAGAAATAGGGATGATTTTCCAAGATCCCTTATCTGCATTAAACCCGTTGATGAAGATTCAAGACCAAATTGAAGAAAGCCTTGCCTTTCATACAAAGCTGAGTAAGTCTGAAAGAAAAAAAAGAGTATTAGAGTTATTAAAACAAGTAGGTATCCCAAATCCAGAGCGAACTGCAAAACAATTCCCACATCAATTGTCTGGAGGGATGAGACAGCGGGTTATCATTGCGATTGCAATCTCTTGTAAGCCTAAAGTAATCATTGCAGATGAACCAACTACTGCATTGGACGTAACCATTCAAGCTCAAATATTGGACTTACTTATTGACTTACAAAAAGAAACAGGTTCGGGAATTATATTAATAACACATGACTTAGGCGTAGTAGCTGAAGTAGCAGACCGGGTTGCAGTAATGTACGCAGGACAAATTATTGAAGAGGCTCCTGTAGAGGAACTATTTTCTAATCCGTTACACCCTTATACTCGTTCATTATTTAACTCTATACCACAGATGAATAGTGAGAATGATAGGCTTGAAGTTATTCAAGGAATTGTACCTTCTTTAGCCAAATTACCTCGAGAAGGATGTAGATTTTCTGCCAGAATCCCTTGGATCAGTGAAGAGACACATGAAAAAAATCCAGTATTGCATGAAGTTTCTCCGGGACACCTTGTCAGATGCACATGTTGGCAGCATTTTCATTTTGAGGGTGAGAAAGGGGAAGTAACCAATGAGTTTTATGCAAATTAAGGACTTACATGTTCATTATCCTATCAGGGGTGGATTTTTTAATACAGTGGTTGATCGTGTGCATGCAGTAGATGGAATCTCGTTAGAAATTGAAAAAGGGAAAACGTATGGATTGGTAGGAGAATCTGGCTGTGGAAAGTCTACTACTGGTAAATCTATTATTGGACTTGAAAAAATAACATCTGGACAAATCATATACGAAGGACAGGATGTTACAAATAGCCGTCGTAGTCCATCTTCTTCCTATAATCGAGATATTCAAATGATATTTCAAGACGCTCACTCAAGTTTAAATCCTAGAAAACGAGTTCAAGATATCATAGCAGAACCTATTAGAAATTTTTTGAAACTGTCTCCTACCGAAGAAAAAAGAAAAATTAATGAACTGTTAGAAATAGTGGGAATGAGCGAGGATGTCAAGGTAAAGTATCCTCATGAGTTTTCAGGCGGTCAGAAACAAAGGATTGGCATTGCTCGTGCTATTGCAACAAATCCTAAATTGATCATAGCAGATGAACCAGTATCAGCACTAGATTTATCGGTTCAAGCCCAAGTGTTGAATTTTATGAAAGATATACAAAGAGAATTTGGATTAAGTTACTTATTTATATCCCACGATTTGGGTGTAGTTAAACATATGTGTGATGAAATTTCTATTATGTACAAAGGTAAATTTGTAGAAACTGGAAGTAGGGAAGATATTTATACAAATCCTCAACATATCTATACAAGGAGATTGCTATCGGCTATACCTGACGTAAATCCAAAAGGTAGAGAAGCAAGAAAAAGAGAAAGAATTGAAGTAGAAAAAAATTATGTAACTGATCATCAGAAATACTTTGATAAGGATGGGAAAGTATTAGATTTAGTACCAATCTCAACTACTCATCAAGTAGCAATGGCCACTAGAAGCAAGGAGGTCATCTAATATGTGGAAAACAATATTGAGAAGAGTTTTAGCCATGATTCCACAGCTTTTTGTCTTAAGCCTACTAATATTTATATTAGCTAAGCAAATGCCTGGAGACCCATTCACAGGCCTAATAACACCAGAATCCGATCCTAATCGATTAGAAGAAATGAGAGTGTTAGCAGGATTTTACGATCCTTGGTATGTACAATACTACAATTGGATAACGAATGCAATTCAAGGGGATTTTGGTAAGAGTTATACGTATAGCATGCCTGTTGCGGATTTAATAGGATTTCGGGCGATGAACACACTGTGGCTATCCTTGCTAAGCGTTGTTCTTCTATACTTAATAGCTATTCCGTTAGGAGTATTGGCGGGGCGCTTTCAAGATACATTCCTAGATAAAACAATCGTACTATACTCTTTTGTGACCTATGCGATCCCAACATTCGTACTTGGCTTGCTGGCATTATTCTTTTTCGGTTATCATCTTGGATGGTTTCCGACAGCCGGTACGGTGGACATAAAGTACGAGGAAGGTACCCTTGGGTATGTATGGAACCGAATTTATCATATGCTATTGCCTGCAATGACCTATGCAATCCTTGGAACGACCGCAGTAATTCAGTACCTAAGATCTGAAATTATAGATGCAAAGTCGATGGATTATGTCCGTACAGCAAGAAGTAAGGGAATTCCTATTAAAAAAGTATACAGTAGACACATTTTCCGTAACTCATTATTGCCAATTGCAGCTTTTCTAGGGTTTACAATTACTGGGTTACTAGGTGGCTCCATATTTATAGAAACCATTTTTGGATATCAAGGCATGGGGCAATTGTTTATGCAATCTATATCCTCCAGGGATTATAGCGTTATTACTGCTTTAGTATTGCTGTTTGGCTTCTTAACTTTATTAGGTAGTCTATTGTCTGATATCATCATGAGCATTGTAGATCCACGTATTAGAATAGATTGACCCAAAATATAAGGTTAAGGAGAGAGTATGATGAGTGAACAAATACTTAATACAGAAATTCTAGAAAAAAACACACAAAGCTCTCCGCCTACAGGTTTTCAAGTGCTAGTAAGAGAGTTTAAAAAAGATAAGTTAGCAATGTTCTCGCTATTTTGTTTAGTCATTGGAATAATAGCTATCTATATCTCAGCAGCAATGATCAATCAAGAAGAATTAATGAATGTAAGTTTAAGAGACAAATTTTCAGAACCTGGCGAAAAGTTTATTCTGGGAGCTGATCAGGGTGGACGTTCCATTTTAGGACAGTTAATCATCGGAGCTAGAAACTCCATTACTATAGCATTATCGGTGACAATTATAACAGGTATTGTAGGTGTGGCCATTGGTATGATTACAGGCTACTTTGGTGGTTTAATAGACAATATATTTATGAGAATTATTGACTTTTTCATCACTATTCCAACTTTAATGATCATCATTGTGTTTGTAACAATTATTCCGAAATACTCTATATTTGAGTTCGTTCTTATTATGAGTACTTTTTTATGGGTGTCAACGGCCCGACTGGTTAGAAGTAAGTCATTAACTGAGAGTAGAAGAGATTATATAAATGCCTCTAAAACATTAGGAACTGGCAATGGCAGAATTATCTTTACAGGTGTTATGCCTAATCTTAGCTCTATTCTAATCGTTGAACTGACGTTAAGTTTTGCAGGAAATGTAGGTTTAGAAACAGGATTATCTTATTTAGGCTTTGGCTTACCGCAAAGTGTACCTAGCTTGGGAACTCTTGTGAGTTATGCGAATAATCCGTTAATTTTAGAGGACAAATGGTGGGTATGGCTACCAGCTTCCTTGCTAATTTTGTTATTAATGCTTTCCATCAATTATGTAGGGCAAGCGCTACGTCGCTCGGCAGACGCAAGACAAAGGCAAGGATAATGAATATGGTATTAAACGATTTCTGTTTGATATATAAAGATATATAAAAAGGAGGAAAAAGGATGAATAAGAAGCTTTGGACATTATTAGCTGTACTAATAGCATTTATGCTTGTGTTAGGCGCATGTAACAACGACGAAGAATCTTCAGGCTCAAATACTGAAGGAACAACAGAACCGGCAAAGACTGAGGAAGATAAGGATAAAGAAGAAGATAAAGAGGAAGAACCTGCTGCAGAAGAAGGTACTTCAGAATTTTCTCAAAAGGTTGAGCATGAGGGAGATGCAATTGATGGCGGAATTTTAAAGGTTGCATTAGGAACAGATACTCCTTTTGAAGGGATCTTCTCTCTGGTATTATATCAAAATGGTGTAGATGCAGATATTTTAGATTACGCTAGTAATTCCATTTTCTCTGTAGATGGTGACTTTTTAATTGATGACAGAGGTATTGCTACACTTGAAGCAGACCCTAATACAAACAAAGCAACAATTAAAATCCGTGAAGGTGTAAAATGGTCAGATGGCGAGCCTTTGAAAATTGAAGATGTTATGCTTCCATATTTAATCATTGGACACCCAGACTATCAAGGTATTCGTTATGACGGAGATTTTAAAAATATCATTGGTGCAGAAGAGTATAATGCAGGAACTGCTGATACAATTTCTGGATTAAAAAAGGTTGACGAAACTACATTAGAAATTTCCTTTAAAAAATTATCTCCAGCAATTTATTCAGGTGGAGATGGTCTATGGAGTTCTGCTGAACCAAGTCATATTTTAAAAGATATTCCAGTAGGACAATTGTTAGAATCTGACCCAGTTCGTAAAAACCCATTATCTTTAGGTGCATTTAAATTTGAAAAAATTATTCCTGGTGAATCTGTTCAATTTGTAAAAAATGAACATTACTTTAAAGGAGAGCCTAAGTTGGATGGCGTACTTTTAAAAGTAGTACCTTCTAGCTCAATCTCTAAAGCGTTAGAAACTGGTGAATATCATATGACAGCTGGATCATTACCAGCAACGAAGTATGCGGAAGTAAAAGACTTTAAAAATGCTTCTGTACTTGTTCAACCAGAGTTATCTTATTCCTACCTTGGATTTAAATTAGGTAAGTTTGACACTAAAACTAAATTAAGTACAATGGATCCAAATGCTAAAATGGCTAATCTAAACTTACGTATGGCAATGGGATATGCTTTAGATGTAGAGTCTGTAAATGAAGCATATTACGATAATTTACGAACTCGTGCAACTGGTTTAATACCACCAGCATTTGCTTCTTTCTATGATGACACTTTAGAGGGCTTAAAGTATGATCCAGCAAAAGCAGAACAATTATTAGACGAAGCTGGTTATAAAGATATCGATGGAGACGGATTCCGTGAAACTCCAGAAGGCGAAAAATTAGAGATTAATTATGCAGGTATGTCAGGAGACGTTACAGCTGAAGAAATGGCTGCATATTGGATTCAAAACTGGAGAGACGTTGGTCTAAAGGTTGTATTAACATCTGGTCGTTTAATCGAAATGAACTCTTTCTATGATAAAGTAGAAGCAGATGACCCTGAAATTGATATTTACATGGGAGCTTGGGGAACAGGTACAAACCCATCACCACTAGGCTTATATGGAAAAGACTCAGCATTTAACTATAGCCGCTTTACTTCACCTGAATTAGATGAATTATTAGCAGCTATCGATTCACCGGATGCATTTGACTCTGCAAAACGTGCGCAAGCATTCCGTGATTTCCAAGTATACATGTCAGAGCAAGTTCCAGTAATTCCTACTCAATTCCGTAGCGCAATTTATGTAGTTAACAAGGCAGTGAAAAACTATGATGTAACTTATGGTACTGACTTTGGATTACATGAACTTCAACTAGTATCAGAAGAGCCATTAAAATAATCTTCAAAAAAACCGTTCCTAGACGAAAGTTTAGGAACGGTTTTTCATATGTTTTATGAAGGACGTGATAATAATGAGACTACTAATTTTTCTAATAAGCTACGGAATAGCAATTATCAGCTGCTCCCATTTAGTACTATATTTAAATTTCCTGTCTTTAGGATATTCATGGAAATCAGTGCTGATGTATATGCTAAACTCAAAAGATTTTATTATCTTCTGTCTATCCATTTTAGGATTAACGATTAGCGTCTTCTACCGAGACCCATTGCGGCTTCCATCTTAACAAGCGTTTCATTTGCTAATTGGTTAGCTTTTTCTGCACCGCGATCTAGAATGGAATCTAGTTCTGATGAGTTTAATAATTCCTCGTATCTCTGTTGAATAGGTGCTAGATGATTAATAATAGCTTCTGCAACAGATGCTTTAAAATCTCCATAACCTTTTCCTTCATATTTAGCTACTAATTCTGGAATAGGTGTACCCGTCAAAGCAGATTCTATTGTTAATAGATTAGAGACACCTGGTTTGTTTTCAGTATCAAATGCTACGATTCCTTCTGAATCAGTAACAGAGCTTTTGATTTTCTTTTCTATTTGCTTTGGCGTATCTAAAATACGAATAGTTGCTTTTTGATTAGGGTCTGACTTACTCATTTTTTTCGTTGGATCCTGCAGGGATTTGATACGTGCGCCGTGCTTAGGAAGCTGGATTTCAGGCATAGTTAATACATTACCGTATCTTTTATTGAAACGTTCTGCCAAGTCACGAGTTAGTTCTATATGTTGTTTTTGATCATCGCCAACAGGTACGATGTTTGTTTGGTAAAGAAGTATATCAGCGGCCATAAGTGGTGGGTAAGTCAATAATCCAGCAGTCACAGCATCTTTCCCATCTGATTTATCTTTGAACTGCGTCATTCTTTCCAGTTCTCCAATGTGAGAAATACATTGCATCATCCATCCTGCTTTTGCATGGGCTGGAACCTCTGACTGGACAAACAAAATCGACTTCTCTGGATCTATTCCTACCGCTAGATATAAGGCTGCCAACGAACGAATATGATTTTGAAGTTCTTGGGGGTCTTGAGCTACAGTAATAGCATGCTGATCTACGATGCAAAAAATACAATCGTTATCATTTTGTAGGTCTATAAACTGTCTAAATGCGCCGATATAATTTCCCAAAGTAATTGTACCGGTAGGCTGGACGCCCGAAAAAAGTGTTTTCATAAAATTTTCCTCCTTAGAATATAAAAAAACATCATGCATCCCTAAAAAAGGGACGAATGATGTAATATCCGTGGTACCACCCAGCTTGCTAAAATAAATAGCCACTCTTCTTCATAACGCGAAGGAAACGGTATAAGCTACTTGACCTTTCACTTATACTGCTCAGAAGCCCATTCCATTTATCGTATGATCTGCTTGCAGCATCCGCAGACTCTCTAAACACACTCTATAAATGTACTTTCTTCATCAAAGCTCTTTATTTAGTTTTGATTATTATATATAGAAGAAACTCAAAAATCAAGGGACAAATTTATCCATAATAAAAAAGTAACGCTATACATGTACAAGCTAAAATTGATAACCCTAAAGCAAATAGTGGTTTAGGGGAGAAAGAAAAAACTTCGGAAGGAAGTCGCATATTCACAATCTCATCTTTTAAATGTTTTCTAGTGAAAAATTTCCTTGAGCCAGACGCATAAAGATCAAAAAATCCTCCTGATACAACATATGTAACTAGACCAATAAATGTGACAAGTCCTCCTATATAGAAGGAAACATTAGTATATGCTTCCAGATCGATACGTTTAGTCGTTAATAACATCACTAAAATTATAATAATCTGAGCACTAAAAAAATAGATAAGCTTCTTTTTCATAATTCACCTCTAATAAATTAAATTATAGAAGATTTGTTTGAAATAATCAAAACTAATAAAAAAATATGGCTATGTTAAAGGGAAGGGTTGATTTATGAAGGAAAGAAATCTATAAATTAGAAAGTAGAATTGATTTTCGCACCAGCCAGACGCTTTCCTCGGGGTGAGCGATAAGCCATCACCCATCGCTTACGCGCGTGGTTGTGATGTCTGATCTGTCTCACTCATCCCGTAGGAGTCGCCGTCTGGCGCTCCAATCAATAAATGGGAACAGCTTCATGCATAGATAAGTGCTTATTAATTTACTCACATAAATAAAGTCGAAAAACTGTACCCAATCCGAATTTCATAATCTATTTAATCTTAATAGTCGTTTGAATATTCTTTTAATAATGGTTTACAGTAACTATAAAAAAGAATCGTTAGTCAAAATCAACCAATAACTTTAACAAAGCTAAAAAAATAAAAGATAATTAACAAAATAGTTAAGAATCTTCCTAATTCGTTAGGACAATGTAATGATTTTGTTACATGATTGTAAAAATATTTAAAAAAAGGTATGTACAACTCTCTTATAAAATGTATAATAATAAATGTAATGAATTTTTCTGAATATTAGGGAGGTTATTTTTGTGAAGAATAGTAAATTAGTATGGCTTCTTAGCCTACTGTTAGTTGTAGGTCTATTCCTAGCTGCATGTGGCGGCGACGATGAGGCTAAAGAAACACCAGCTAACGAACCAGCAACTGAAACAGATGGAGAAAAAGAAGACGATGGTGCTGAAGAAGCAACATTAGACGAAGAGCAAGTATTAAACTTAATCATGGGTTCTGAAATTCCAACTCTTGATTCTGCTTTAGTAACTGACTCAGTAGGTTTCGATCTACTAAACAACGTAAATGAAGGTCTTTACCGTTTGAATCAAGAAAATGTAGCTGTACCAGCAATTTCTGATGGAGAGCCAACAGTTTCTGAAGATGGATTAGTTTATACGTTCAAATTACGTGACGCTAATTGGTCTGATGGTACACCAGTTACTGCAAATGACTTTGAATTCGCTTGGAAACGTGCTATGAACCCAGATACTGCTTCTGAATACGGTCCATACATGATGGAAGGCGTAATCGCAAATGCATCTAAAATTGTAGCTGGAGAAGTTGAGTATACTGAATTAGGTGTTAAAGCTCTAGATGAGAAAACATTAGAAGTTACTCTTGAAAAACCAGTTCCTTACTTCTTATCATTAATGTCATTTGGTACATTCTTACCACAAAAAGAAGAATTCGTTACAACTCAAGGTGAAAATTACTCTAAAAACTCTGAAGCACTTTTATACAACGGACCATTCGCTTTACAAGATTGGGATGGAACAGGCTTAAGCTGGAAACTAGTTAAAAATGATCAATATTGGGATAAAGATACTGTGAAACTTACTGAAATTAACTATGATGTAGTTAAAGAAGTAGCTACAGCGGTTAACCTTTACACTAATGGTGAAAAAGACCGTACTGGTCTATCTGGTGAGTATGCAATGCAATATGCTAATGATCCAGAACTAGTAACAGAAATGGAAACATCAGTATTCTATTTCAAATACAATCAAGAACGTAATGGAGAACCTACTCCACTTGCTAACGTAAATATTCGTGAAGCAGTTTCAAAAGCTATCAACAAAGAAGATTTAGTTAACGTAGTTTTAGCTAATGGTTCTGTACCTGCTCATTACCTAGTACCACAAGGATTCACTTTTGACGAAGATGCTAATGATTTCCGCGAAGTTAATGGAGATATGTCTACATTTAACGTAGAAGAAGCAAAAGCAGCTTGGGACAAAGGCTTAAAAGAACTAGGAGTTACTGAGCTTACTCTAGAAATTCTTGGCGGAGACTCTGATCTTTCTAAGAAGATGGATGAGTATTTCAAAAATCAATTAGAAACAAACTTACCAGGTTTAACTGTTACTCTTAAAGAAGTACCATTTGCAGTGCGCTTAGATCTTGATACAAACCAAGACTATGACATTCAAGTTGCTGGATGGGGACCAGATTACCAAGATCCTTACACATTCATGAGCTTATGGTTAACTGATGGTGGTAACAACCAAATGTCTTATTCTAACCCGAAATATGATGAGTTAGTAACTTCTGCTAACAATGAATTAGCATTAGATACAGAAGCTCGTTGGAAAGCACTTGCTGATGCTGAAAAACTTCTAATTGCTGAAGACTATGCTATTGGACCAATTTACCAACGTGGTCTTATGCAACTTCAAAAACCATATGTTAAAGGTATCGTTGCTCACCCATTCGGTGGAGACTATAGCTACAAA
Organism: Psychrobacillus sp. FSL K6-4046; assembly: GCF_038624605.1. Taxonomy (NCBI): domain Bacteria; kingdom Bacillati; phylum Bacillota; class Bacilli; order Caryophanales; family Bacillaceae; genus Psychrobacillus; species Psychrobacillus sp. FSL K6-4046. The sequence goes on along the minus strand of NZ_CP152020.1, from coordinate 2,824,362 downwards.
TGGGCATATATCGAAGGTAAAAACTAAGATAGTTTAAAGTTTTAAAAATCTCATAAAATGAGAGTATATGTATTCCTTTCGGAACATATACTCTCTTTTTAAATGAGTCGAAATATACGCAATATTTTTACTATAAAATATGATTTTGACAAATTACTATTTTTTTTGTTTAATATATAGATTAGTAAAATTATAATTTATTAAATAATTTAGGAGGTGCAAAGATGGCGAAATATATTTTGCGTCGTGTTTTTTATATGTTTATCACGCTTTTCCTGATTGCGACAGCTACATTCTTCTTAATGAAGACGCTACCAGGATCCCCTATAAGCTCTGCTTCAAAACTATCCCCGTCTCAACTTGAAATAGTGGAAGCGAAATATGGATTAAATGATCCAGTTCCCGTCCAGTATGTAAATTACATGCTTAACTTAGTTCAAGGTGATTTAGGTAACTCGTTTCAGTTCAAAAATGCTGAAGTTACTGATTTGATTTTAAGTCGTATTGGACCATCGTTCCAAATTGGTTCCCAAGGTCTTATTGCCGGAGTACTAGTAGGTATTCTTTTAGGAATGATTGCTGCATTAAAACAAAATACATTTTGGGACTATGGAAGTACCATCATAGCCATTATTGGTATATCTATACCATCGTTCGTGTTTGCTACAGTATTACAATATTGGTTAGGTGTAAAGTGGGGAATTCTACCGGTAGCTTTATGGAAAGATGGATGGGCCTCAAGTATTATGCCTTCCATTGCATTAGCACTGGGACCACTGGCTACTGCAGCTCGTTTTATAAGAACCGAGATGGTAGAAGTTTTAAGCTCTGATTATATAACATTAGCAAAGTCTAAAGGAGCCAATGGTACTGAAATAGCATTTAAACACGCTTTGCGAAATGCTTTGATTCCGTTAGTGACTGTACTTGGTCCGATGGCAGCAGGATTATTAACTGGGTCATTAGTAATTGAACAAATCTTTGCTATCCCAGGAATCGGAGAACAATTTGTAAAATCTATTAACGTAAATGACTATTCTATTATTATGGGTACTACGATTTTCTTCTCTGTATTCTTAATTGTTGTAATATTCATTATAGATTTACTTTATGGAATCATTGATCCACGTATTCGTTTGTCAGGAGGTAAAAACTAATGAGTCAAGACTTGAAAAAATTACCTGCTGATTCATTTGATAGAATCCATGTAGATAGCAGTCAAGCGGAGAGAATTTCTAAACCGAGCGTAAGCTTTTGGAAAGATGCTTGGTATCGCATAAGAAAAAATAAAGCTGCTATAGTCAGTGTTTTTATACTAGTATTTATTATTCTTATGTCATTGATTGGTCCATACATTGGCCCTCATGATGCAGAAACACAAACAATTACACATGCTAACTTGCCACCAAAAGTTCCAGGAATCGAAAAGCTTGGAATTATGGATGGATATGGAAACTTGGCAGGTAAAGAAGTCAATTTATATGAATTAAAAAATGTAGATACTTATTATTGGTTTGGAACAGATGGTCTAGGTCGTGATATGTTTGCTCGAGTATGGGAAGGAACTCAGGTATCTCTTTTCATCGCATTCATGGCTGCCTTAATAGACATGGTTATTGGAGTGGCCTATGGAGGTATCTCGGGTTACTACGGTGGACGTGTAGATGATGTTATGCAACGTATAGTAGAGATTCTAATTGGTATTCCAAATCTAGTAATTGTTATTCTCATGATTATGTTTATGGATCCTGGTATCACGGCAATTATTATTGCCATTACGATAACTGGATGGATAGGTATGTCTCGCGTTGTTCGAGCTCAGGTTTTGAAATATAAAAACCAAGAATTTGTTTTAGCTTCTCGTACGTTAGGTGCTTCAAATAACAGAATCATAACAAAACATATTCTACCAAACGTTTTAAGTATTATTGTTATTAACACGATGTTTACTATTCCTGGTGCGATTTTCTTCGAAGCTTTCTTAAGCTTTATCGGGTTAGGATTACAACCGCCTGCAGCTTCTTTAGGTACACTAATTAATGATGGAGTTAAATTACTAAAATTCCAGCCACATATTTTAGTATTCCCAGCTGTAATTATAAGCTTACTAATGCTGTCCTTTAACCTTCTTGGTGATGGTTTAAGAGATGCGCTAGATCCAAAGATGAAAGACTAAAGGAGGAAAGCAAGGATGGATAAAATATTGGAAGTTAAAGATCTAGAGCTTTCCTTCCATACTTTTGCAGGTGAAGTTAAAGCTATTCGTGGTGTTAACTTCGATCTTTTAAAAGGTGAAACACTTGCAATCGTAGGGGAGTCTGGTTCTGGTAAGTCAGTTACAACTAAGGCGATTATGCGTTTATTACCGGAATCAAGCTCTGAATTTAAAAATGGACAGATTCTTTTTAATGGTAAAGATTTAACAAAGCTTACGGATAGAGAAATGCAAAAGATTCGCGGAAAAGATATCTCTATGATTTTCCAAGATCCAATGACTTCTTTAAACCCAACAATGACAATAGGTAAACAAATTATGGAGCCTATTTTAAAGCATCGTAAAGTAAGTAAGGTAGAGGCAAGAAAAATAGCGGTGGATTTATTGCGTCTAGTTGGTATGCCAAAGCCGGAAGCTCGTATAAAACAATATCCTCATCAATTCTCTGGTGGACAACGTCAACGTATTGTTATAGCTATTGCCCTAGCTTGTAATCCACAGATTCTGATTGCGGATGAACCAACAACGGCATTGGATGTAACAATTCAAGCGCAAATTTTAGAATTAATGAAAGATTTACAAAAGAAAATTGATACATCCATCATCTTTATTACGCATGATTTAGGAGTAGTTGCTAATGTTGCGGACAGAGTAGCTGTAATGTACGGTGGTAAGATTGTGGAAACAGGCACGGTAGATGAAATATTCTATAACCCTCAGCACCCATATACATGGGGCTTGTTAAGCTCTATGCCGTCATTAGATACTGCTGAAGAAAAACTCTATGCAATTCCAGGAACACCACCCGATTTGTTAAGCCCTCCTAAAGGAGACGCTTTTGCACTTCGTAGTGACTATGCAATGAAAATAGATTTGGAGCAATCTCCTCCATTCTTTAAGGTTAGTGATACGCATTACGCTGCTACATGGTTATTGCACCCTGACGCACCAAAAGTAGAGCCACCTGCGTCGATTGTTGAACGTATGAAAAATTTCCCTGGAAGTCGTTACTACGAAGGGAGTACTAACTAATGGCTGAAAAATTACTAGAAATTAAAAATTTAAAGCAATATTTTAACGAAGGTAAAGAAAATGAAGTTCGTGCAGTAGACGACATTAGCTTTGACATCTATAAAGGTGAAACTTTGGGTTTAGTAGGTGAATCCGGATGTGGTAAGTCTACAACTGGACGAACTATTATTCGACTTTATGATGCTACTGACGGAAAAGTTATTTATGATGGTGTAAACGTACATGATAAAAAATCGAAAAAAGATTTGAAAATCTTTAACCGTAAAATGCAAATGATCTTCCAAGATCCTTACGCATCTTTAAATCCGCGTATGAAAGTTTTGGATATCATAGCGGAAGGTTTAGATATTCATGGCTTAGTTAAAAATCAGACTGAACGTAAGGCGCGAGTAATTGAATTGCTGGAAACAGTGGGTCTTAATAAAGAGCATGCTGAACGTTATCCTCATGAATTCTCTGGTGGTCAGCGTCAACGTCTAGGTATAGCTAGAGCGTTAGCTGTAGATCCAGAATTCATTATTGCGGATGAACCAATATCAGCTTTAGATGTATCTATCCAAGCCCAAGTAGTTAACTTATTAAAAGAATTGCAGGAAGAAAAGGGTTTAACATATCTTTTCATCGCGCATGACCTTTCCATGGTTAAATACATTTCAGATAGAATAGGTGTAATGTATTTCGGTAAGTTAGTAGAGCTTGCACCTGCCGAAGAATTATACTCAAATCCATTACATCCATATACGCAGTCTCTATTATCTGCTATCCCGCTTCCAGATCCTAACTATGAGCGTACTCGTGTACGTAAGTCTTATGATCCTTCTTCGCACAAATATACGGATGGGGAAGAAATTGCAATGCGTGAAGTTACACCGGGTCACTTTGTATTTTGTTCTGAAAAGGAATTTAAAGAACTAAAAGCTATATCCCAATCACGTATTTAATAAACCATTAAAAGTAGGCTAATCGAAGAAATTCGAATTAGCCTACTTTTTTTGTCAGGACATATTTTCAAAGTTAAAGCTAAAAATAAGTTATACAAATTTCTTTGATTATGGAGTAAGGGTGAAAAGAAATAATGATATAGCTGAACATTTAGATTAATTATAATTTTTATTGTAATATTAGACGTATGTACTCTTTTCATCGTACGATATAGTTGTTAGAATGTTAGACGTAAAGAAAGGGAGACGGTTATGAAACAAAAATTATTAACAGTAATTTCTGGTATTATGCTAGGTGTTTTAATGATGACACCATTCGAAGCTTCAGCTGAAACAAAAGCTTTCTCGAAGGATTTTACATCGAAGGAATTTGGCTTCAATTCAATAGAGGAAACGTTAGTATCCTCTTCTAAGCTATTTGTCTATGACTCCGGACTTACTTTTAACTATCCTGATGCGGTAAGAGGAGTGTACGTAACGGGTCACTCAGCAGGCGGTTCAAGGTTTAATCAATTAGTAGAGCTAATGGATAATACTGAGTTAAACGCTATGGTCATCGATATTAAAGATGATTTTGGGAACCTAACTTATAAGCCTAAAGAGGATTCACCTTTGTTCAAGTATGAAATTGGAAAACCATACATAAAAGATCTTAGAGGAATTCTGGAAGTGATGGAGAAAAAAGAGATTTATCCGATTGCCCGCGTTGTTGTTTTTAAAGACACAGAACTAGCGGAAAGAAAGCCAGAATTATCATTTGTTGAAAATGGTTCCGTTTGGAAGAATGGAAGAGGCGAAGCTTTTGTTAATCCATTTATGCAAGAAGTATGGGATTACAATGTAGAAGTTGCAATTGAAGCAGCGAAAATGGGCTTTAAGGAAGTACAGTTTGACTATGTACGCTTTCCAGAAGGATTTGAAAAAAGAGACACTACATTAGCATATGGTAAGGGAAAATATGAGGCATCTGAGTTGGATTCAACCCAGCGTAGAGTTTCAGCAGTAACTGACTTTGTTGCTTATGCTAGAGAAAAACTAAAACCATATGGTGTACAAGTGTCTGTTGATATATTTGGATATTCCGCAACACTACCAGAAGCTCCAGGTATCGGACAAAATTTCTCGAAGATATCGGAAAACGTAGATGTCATTTCATCCATGATTTATCCAAGTCATTGGACATCTTATTTTGGAATTGCGAAACCGGATTTAGAACCATATCGTCTTGTCCAAGAATACGCTAAGGTTGAGAATGCCAAGCTAGGAGAGCTAAAAAATCCTCCAGTATCCAGACCTTGGTTACAAGATTTTACTGCTTCTTATTTAGGTAAAGGGAATTACTTAGTATATGGTAAGGCTGAGGTAGAGGCTCAAATAAAGGCATTAAACGAAGCCGGTATTAACGAATTCTTATTATGGAATGCCGGAAATAAATATACACCAGGTGTAGATTATACACCAGTTAACTAATGTGACAAGTGTCTAGGATTAAAAGCTCCCCAGATTTTACGAAAGTAAAATTTAGGGAGCTTTTTTACTATCTGCTATTTTGATAGGATACTTCCATACAGTTGCTTAAAGTGACTACAAGGGGGAAATTAAAACTATAGATGTACGTGATATCCAATCCAACTGACTATCCGATCATTTTACTTAAAAAATGAGCAAACGCGCCTTAATTACAACATAAAATGAAACTTTTTTTCATGAAAAACGTACTATATAGTGTAACAGTTGTTTTCATTAAAGAACTGCTAATTGAGAATGAATATTTTTTAGAAAACATGGTTTAAATGCTTTTAAAAAAGGGTATCATTGTATTAAAGAAACATTATTATTCTAAAAATGTATCAGGTTGTTCATTATATGTACAAATTGTAAATACTCTTTATAAGTGAGAAAATTTCTGGAAAAATGTATTTTAAATACTTATTAATTAGTGTATACTATAAAAGTGCTAAACTACATTAAATTAATTATAATCTACTTTATATAACACAAGTAACAATCGAGAGGAAGTGTTTTTTAATATGATGGTTACATTATTTACTTCTCCAAGCTGTACTTCATGTAGAAAAGCAAAAGCCTGGTTAGAAGAGCATGACATTCCTTACACAGAAAGAAATATCTTTTCGGAACCATTAAGTATCAGTGAAATTAAAGAAATACTACGTATGACCGAAGACGGTACAGACGAAATAATATCTACTCGTTCAAAAATATTCCAAAAATTAAACGTTGATGTGGAGAGCCTACCACTTCAAAGGTTATATGAATTAATTCAAGAATATCCAGGTTTACTTCGTAGACCTATCATATTAGACGAAAAACGTTTACAAGTTGGATATAATGAAGATGAAATTCGAAGATTTTTACCTAGAAAAGTTCGTGCGTATCAATTACTAGAAGCGCAAAGACTTGTGAATTAGTTCAGGATTAAGCTGATGATTTTCAAAGAAATTTTGAAAATCATCAGCTTTTCTTTATTAGTTTTTCTTGCCTCATGTTATAATTTTTAAAAACATAAAAAGTTGTATTAATATTTTTAAAAGTGAAGCTGGAATCCTTTTCTTTTTTTATTAAACAACATACAATAGTAATAGACACTACAATAATGAGGCGGAAGAAGCGAAAGGAGATGTGTTAAATGGATATCGAGCGCATCAATGACAACACTTTCAAAGTATACATTTCATACATCGACATTGAAGAAAGAGGCTTCAGCCGAGATGAAATATGGTTTAATAAAGATAAGAGCGAGCAGCTTTTTTGGGAAATGATGGATGAGGTTCATGATGATGATCATTTTGAAGAGTTAGATGGTCCCTTATGGATTCAAGTTCATGCGATGGAAAAAGGTTTAGAAGTGATTGTCACTCGAACGGAAATGGCAAAAGATGAACGATCAGACGATAGCTTAAGTGCAGAGGATTTATCAAACAAGATATTTAAAAGTGCTGTCTCCAATTCCATGGGGCCACATGAGTTTGATGATTTTTCAAATTATATGGATGACTTAGATGAAATACCCGCAGAATATACTTTTATATTCGAAAATTTTGAAGATGTTATTGGATTGTCCAAAAAACTAGATGATTTAGATCTTGACACTTCTTTATATCATTATAATGAAAAATATTACTTACACGTAATTTTTGATATGGATATGGTGGAGTTAGAAGTTATTTTAAATACGTTGAGTGTTATTTCAGAGTTTGGGCAAAGCACAAAAACAACAATTCACATAATACAAGAGTATGGCAAAGAAATTATAGCAGCCAATGTGATGGAAGAATTAAATAAACATTTTTAAAACCTTCTGAAAAGAAGGTTTTTTTGTTTTAAAAATTTGGCTATGTTAAAGTGTAGGGTTGATTTATAATCCAAAGAAATCTTAGATCAGAGAGTAGAATTGATTTCCGCCCCAGCCGGACGCTTTCCGTGGGGTGAGCGATAAGCCATAACCCGTCGCTAACGCGCGCGGTTGTGATGTCTTATCTGTCTCACTCATCCCACTGGAGTCGCCGTCTGTCGCTCCAATCAATAAATGGGAACAGCTTTAGCATTGATAATGAACTAATAAATTTACTCGCATAAACAAAGCTAAAAAACTGTCACCAACCCCATTTTCGTCATCTATTTATGTTCTTAATAGCCATTTGAAAGTTCAATTGTTTATGTTTACAGTCACTATAAAAAAAGAATTGTTAGTCAAAATCAACTAGTAACTTTAACGAAGCTAAAAATTTTAACCTCATACCATTATGATTTTGATTATTGCGTTTTATTTCTTTTATTTGTATATTAAGAATGGAGGTGATTATCATATTAACAGCCCTAACAAAGGACGGCGAAATCTTCATACCAGCTCATTATTCAAGAGACAGTTTAAAAATGATGAGACAAAATGTCTATAATTGTGCTGAATGTAAAGAAACGCTTATTTTAAAAGTCGGCAACATCAAAATTCCTCATTTTGCTCATCAACATAATACCGTTTGTGCACAGTCATTTTCAGAAGGGGAAAGTGAAGATCATCTGAGAGGGAAAATTCAACTGTACGATTTTTTGCAAAGTAAAAAAGTACCTTGTAATTTGGAACCATTTATTTTAGATATTAAGCAAAGGCCGGATATTTTAATCTTTACAGACAATATAAAGGTTGCACTGGAGTATCAGTGTAGTAAAATACCCACTAGCATCATACGAAAGCGTAATAAAGGCTATATGCAGGTCCATATCAAACCACTTTGGGTTTTAAAAACCCCTAACCCACTGGATTTTCCCCTTCAGCAAATTGGTTCCATGAAGATTTCTGCTTTTCAAACAGAACTTTTATATCATAGTATGAATGGTAAAGTTCTAATCACGTACTGTCCTCAAACCAAATCCTTTTCCTATATTTCTAATCTCCTTTATCTATATTCCAATCATTTTATCGTAAAAATTAATAGGCTTCCCATTACTATGCAAACATGGCCCTTAGCTATGGTTAAAACAATTACTGAGCACGAGTTTCAGACTTATTTAAAACTCTACCAAGATAAGAGAATGAAACGTTTAAAAAATTTATATCTATATAACCGTAAAGGTATTCAATCTTCCTTTTTACAGGTGTGCTATAAGTGGAGAATAAATCCTATAAATCTTCCTTTATTTATTGGGGTACCGTCTTGTGGGGCTGATGCGTTTGATGAGCATGCCTGTGAATGGCAGCTGCAGTGGATCGATTTTTTACTAGGCAATAGTCTGATGTTAGACACGATTACCGACCAACACTATCGCTATTTCTTACTGGTTCATCGTTGGAAGGATCCCAATCGATTAGTAATGCGGATAAAGGCTTTAAAAGCGTATGTAGCGATTCTCTTGGAATGCTTAGATATACCGGAACAACTTCACCTAGAGAGTACATGCAACTATACCAAAATGCATAAATTACTTTATAACCAATTCCTTGCAAAAGGAGCTGAAAATTGAGAAAATAGAATTGGTTCGTAGTTCGAAACAATAGGAGGAGAGAGTATTTTGACAGCAGATACAAAAAATAAAATCTTAACAAGAAGTGAAGTAGATGAACGTCTTACTTGGAAGTTGGAGGATATATTTTCTACTGAAGCGGATTGGGAAAAAGAATTTAAGGAAGTAGCGGAGTTAGCTAAAAAAGCCTCTTCTTATCAAGGAACAATAAGTTCTGGACCAGAAGCATTATTAGAAGTTTTAACATATCGTGACGAGCTAACTAGCCGATTACGTAAGCTATATACTTATGCTCATATGCGTAATGATCAAGACACTTCAAATAGTAAATACCAGGCTTTAGATAGCCGTATAAAGTCTTTATACGTAAAAGTTTCCACAGAGCTTTCGTTTTTAGTACCAGAGATATTGTCTTTAGATGAAACGGTACTAGGAAATTATCTAAAAGAAAACAACGACCTTCAAGTATATAAACAAATGCTAGAAGAGATAAACAAAGAACGTCCACATGTACTTCCAAAAGAGCAAGAGGCACTACTTGCTCAGTTTTCTGAAGTGACCGGGGCATCAGCGGATACTTTCGGTAAGTTAAACAATGCAGATTTGGAATTCCCTTTCATTAAGGATGAGAATGGCAATGAAGTACAACTTACACATGGTCGCTATAGTAGATTTTTAGAAAGTGAAGATCGACGAGTGCGTGAGGATGCATTTAAGGGTATGTACGAAACCTATGGTAAATTTAAAAATACATTTGCGTCTACTTTGAGTGGGAATATCAAAGCAGATAATGTTAATGCAAAGATCAGAAACTATTCTTCTGCTAGAGAAGCTGCTTTGTCAGCTAACCACATCCCTGAATCTGTTTATGATAACTTAGTGGAAACGGTTAACAAAAATGTACATTTACTTCATCGATATGTCAGCCTTCGTAAAAAAGTTCTTGGTGTAGACGAGCTACATATGTATGATTTGTACACACCGTTAGTAAAAGAATTGAAAATGGAGTATACGTACGACGAGGCTTGCGCAGTGATGTTGGAGAGCTTTAAGCCTTTAGGTGAGGAATACGTTTCAATTGTTAAAAAAGGTCTTGAAAGCCGCTGGGTAGATGTTGTGGAAACGAAAGGAAAGCGTTCTGGTGCCTATTCATCTGGTACTTATGGAACTAATCCTTATATTTTAATGAACTGGCAAGATAACGTAAATAACTTATTTACGCTTACTCATGAGTTTGGACATAGTATTCATAGCTATTATACTAGAGAAAACCAACCGTATGTGTATGGGGACTATTCTATTTTCGTTGCAGAGGTAGCGTCAACATGTAACGAGGCTTTGTTAAATGATCATTTACTAAAAACAATAGAAGATCCTAAGAAACGCATTTATTTACTAAACCATTGGCTTGAAGGATTTAGAGGGACAGTATTTAGACAAACCATGTTTGCGGAGTTTGAGCATATCATTCATCAACTAGACCAAGACGGAGAAGCATTAACAGCTGATAAGTTTACTGAAGTGTATTACGAGCTAAACAAGAAATATTTTGGTGACGATATTGTTATAGATGAGCAAATTGGTTTAGAATGGTCTAGAATTCCTCACTTCTATTACAATTACTATGTATATCAATATGCAACTGGCCTAAGTGCCGCTACTGCACTGAGCAATCAAATCTTGTCTGAAGGACAGCCAGCGGTTGACCGTTATATTAATGAGTTCCTTAAAGCTGGTTGCTCAGATTATCCAATCGAAGTTTTGAAAAAAGCTGGAGTAGATATGAACACAGCTTCTCCAATTGAAGAGGCTTGTAAAGTATTTGAAGAAAAACTAAATGAATTAGAGCAGTTACTGAGCTAATTAGTAAAAGCCACCTCTTAATAAAAGAGGTGGCTTTTACTTTAGAATAGAAATTATAAATTCTGGGATAATGTTTGACGAATTTGTGAAAGTGAAGTACAAGGAGTTGTTTTTATTACTGGAGCATGCTAAAGTAAGAGTGTGAAATAAATCACAAGATAACATACACCCCTTTGTTTGAACGTGAACATTTCTCCCATCCCCTTTGTAAAAAACCCTTTCCTAATTGAGGAAAGGGTTTTTTCTTTTGGCTATGGTAAAGTTATCGGTCAATTTTGACTAAACTTTTCTTTTTTATACCGACTGTAAATTAAACGACTATTAAAAATATAAATTGATTATGAAGTGTGGCTGGAGTGATTTTTCCGGCTTTATTTATGCAAGTAATTTATTAAATAGGGCTTTTTTAACTGGAGTGCCAGACGGCGACTCCAGTGGGATGTATGATCGCTTATCGCTCGCCCCTAGGAAAGGTGGTCTTGGTGCGAAAATCAATTCTACTTCCCGATTTAGAATTTTTTATGCATCATAGATATCAAGCCCGGCCTTTTCTTCATATAAAATCTAAAGCAGTATATGGCAGTGGCTATGGCTCGTTAAACGAGGGGAAAAGCCCCTTTATTACATAATAAAAGGCTGTAAACAAGTGTTTACAGCCGATGAATAATCTATTTATCTATTTTTTAAACGCCAAACTACTAGATTTGGAAGTACAACTCTTTCAACCTCTTGACGCAATAAAAGCTTTTTTAATTCATAATCAGCTTGTTGCATCGTTAAACCGTAGTAATCAGCTATTTCCTTAGTAGTCAATGAATGAAATCGATTTAATAATTTATCAAGTCCGGGTGGATCTTGTCTTTTGGGAGAAGTATTTAACATCTCCTGTAAAATTTGTACATATATATCATAAGGATAAGTGCCAGAAATTTTGATGCCTTCATCTTCAATATTTTCATTAAAAAATACAACCGTTGGGAACGTATCAACTTCCATTTCACAAGTGATGGATAAATCACTTTGGAAGGAGCGTAAACATTCCTGAGACTGGAAGTCACGTGTAAATTCCTCTACATCAATTTTCGCTTCATGTGCAAGCTCTTGTAATACCGAAAAAGAAGTTACATTTTTTGTTTGAAGGAATAGATATTCCTGTATTTTATTAAAAAAACGAAGTCCAGCTTTTTTTCCTTGAAATTCAGCTGCTTTTACTGCAATAGAAGGCAATACAGAATGCTGAATATATGGATAGTTGATATCATCTTCAACTGTTCCTTTGGATAAAACGCAGGCAGTATTTAAATTGTTTAGTCTTGTACTAAGCACTGTTCGAATAGTAAAGTACTGCCCATACTCCACTTGTAATTTTCTAATAATCGGTTGCAAATCCCAACAAGCAGAACAAAGCGGATCTAAAAACATATACATTTCAAGTGGCTTGTTTGTAATAGGAGCATTGATCGGCTCAACAGGAATTTGTATTCTTGTCACATCTTTTCCTCCTCATGACTCATTTGATTGACCATGTGGTTGGCAGTAAGTACAAGTCTTCTATATAAATCATGACGCACCTTTCCATCAAGTTCGACTTCGTCCATTGCATCTGACATACAGCTGAGCCAAGCTTCTGCACGTTCTGGTGTGATAGAGAAAGGGTTATGGCGCATCTTTAGCATGGGATGGCCATGTTCTTCCGAATATATGTTTGGTCCCCCAAGGTATTGGGTTAAAAATTGTTTTTGTTTACGCGCTGTTTCCGTTAAATCTTCAGGAAATATTGGCTTTAGCTTTGGATGTTTTGCTACTTTGCTATAAAACGTATCAACAAGGAGTGATAATTTATCTGCACCTATCTCGTCATATGGTAAAATCGGCTTCTGGGTCATAGTTGTTTACTCCTTTGCTTTAGCACTAAATACATTTTAGCAATCAAATACGAATATCTCAAACAATTAGACTGTAATCAGAAACAATATAGAAAAAACGACCAATTTTGGCGGTCGTTTATACGTCAAGCTAAGAAATTATTTAGAACTTTTTTCACATAATTTTCTGTTTCCTTATAGGGAGGAATTCCGTCGAATTTTTTAACTGATCCTGGTCCGGCATTATAAGCGGCTAGCGCTTTTTCTATATTACCATCAAATTGCTCTAACATCTGTTTCAGGTATTTTGTTCCACCCATGATGTTTTGCTCTGGATCCAGAATGTTTTGTACACCTAAATACTTAGCAGTGCCTGGCATAAGTTGCATTAAGCCAGATGCCCCAGCAGAGCTAATTGCACTAGGATTAAAATTCGACTCTTGTTTGATGACAGAAGAAATTAATTTTGCTGGCACATTATATGCGTCAGAAGCTTTGTTTATGATTTCTTCTATTGATGAGGGGTTACCTACAGAAACTTTCATAGACTGGTAGGAATTATTTATACCGTTTTCGGGTATATAAACAGGTGAGTCACCACTATAGAAAAGGGAATCGAAAGTAGTTGTGGGACCCCCAATAGATGTTTCTTGTAGAACCTGTCCAAGCATTTCTGAAAAAAGGGAAGAAGCGTTGTTAGTTTGAGAACTTTGGACACTTCCCAATGTTTGCATAGCATTAATATCCATTAACGTTTTTAGTGACTTTATATCTATAAAGCATCAACCTTTCAAAGAATTCATAGCCTTTACAAGACGTGCAATCTTTTTATCGGTCGAACGAAGGGGGATTTGATGTTTTTTCAATAATTCATAAAAGAATTTTTGCCCTTTTTCGACATCTTTACTTTCATATTCTACCTCATAATCTTCAGTATGACTATATGAGGAGTGGTCTAAGAAAAGTATGCCTTCCTCCAGCTTCAATTGAGCACGATTAGTCTCTATACTACCAAAGCAAGAAAGGGATTTAGAAGCAATCAGCTCATCAATGAAAGCGATAGAAGGAAAAATTGCTTGGTTAATGATTAAATCTCTTTGCTCATCCGTTACTAAAATTGTTTGCTCATTCATCACGTGCTTTTTTACTGGTGATTTTAGGGTAAGTTCATTTCGATCTTCCAACACTCTTAAGCGAAAGCCCATATGATTATTTTTAAAATATTGGTCAGGTGTATCAAAATAATAGTTTATTTGACTTTGAAAATGCTTAGGCTCGATATGGAAAAAGTCTGTCAAACTCATGAATTCTTCTTTCGTTAATAAGTTTTTAAATTCAATCTCTTGTTCAGATAACATAGTCTCACACCTTTCATATTATTTCATTATAGACGGTTTCCAATGAGTTTCAATATGTTAAAATAGTTACAGAATAGACAGAAGGGAACGATGTGTTTTGCCTATTACATTTCAAGTACAAAGTGGCGTGCAACTAGAAAATGATATTCGGTTTACTTTAGAGGATGTGCCTAAAGGGTTAAATATAAAAGCTGGCGGACAAATGATTACAGATTCTGATTCTTTAGCTTTCGTATATTTATTAGAAGGAGATAGCGAATATCACTATCTTAAATTTGGTCAGGATGTATGGCCATTACTAGTTAATACTTTAAAAGCTACCGAGGATCCTACTTTACAAATTGGAGACCAAAGAATCGTTTTAGTGAAATTTAAAGAAGAGTTAGAAATGCTAATTTTCAATATAGAAGGAAATGATAACTACGGAGTAGAGTTTGCTCAAGCCGTTGAAAATGCTTTTAAAGAAATTTTAAACGTATAATAAGTGTTCAAAGTGGAGGTTTAGTAGTATGGGCCAATGGGAACGTTTTTTAGAGCCGTATAAGCAGGCAGTTGATGAGTTAAAAGTTAAAATGAAAGGTATGCGGACTCAATTTGATATTGAGAATACTAACTCCCCTATTGAATTTGTAACTGGTCGGGTTAAACCACTGGCGAGTATATATGATAAGTCATTAGAAAAGGGAATCGTTTTTGAACCTTCTGCAACACTTGCAAGAGAAATTCCGGACATCGCAGGGCTGCGAATGATGTGTCAATTCGTAGATGATATAGAAACCGTCATCCAATTACTTCGTAGTAGAAAAGATATGACCATTATTGAAGAAAGAGATTATGTTAGTCATAAAAAGCAGAGTGGCTATCGATCCTTTCATGTCATCATTGAATACCCTGTACAGACAATTCATGGAGAGGTAAACATATTAGCGGAAATTCAAATTCGAACATTAGCAATGAATTTTTGGGCCTCCATAGAGCATTCGTTAAATTATAAATATAAAGGCGTGTTTCCAGAAGAAATTAAAACCAGGCTGCAATACGCTGCAGAAGCAGCATTTCGTTTAGATGAAGAGATGTCACTTATTCGAGGTGAGATTCAGGAAGCACAAAAATATTTTAGTGAGAACAAGGAACTATCCCCACCTCACATAAAAGAAGAAAAAATATAAAAGAGAGGCCGTGGTACAATGAATTTCTTTATACAGTCTCGAAATGATGAACTATCCAATCAATTAATGGAAACTGCTAAAATGTACCTTACAGATTTTGGACTAACTTTAAACGAAGAGAATCCTGATATCGTTCTTTCCATCGGTGGTGACGGTACATTATTGCATGCTTTTCATAAGTACAAGCATATGACCGATTCTGTTGCATTTGTTGGTATTCACACAGGGCATCTTGGTTTTTATGCGGATTGGAAACCTTCAGAAATAGAAAAACTAGTTATTAGTATTGCCAAGAAAGAATTTAAAGTTATCGAATATCCATTACTGGAGGTTACGATTAATTATAAGCATGGAGAGGATAGCTCTGTTTATTTGGCATTAAACGAATCTACTGTGAAATCTCCAGACGTTACGCTTGTAATGGATGTGGAGCTAAATGGGAGCTTGTTTGAGAGGTTTAGAGGAGATGGTTTATGTATGTCGACTCCATCCGGAAGTACTGCGTACAATAAAGCGCTAGGGGGAGCAATAGTACATCCTTCTTTAGAGGCTATGCAGCTAGCTGAAATTGCTTCGATTAATAATCGTGTGTTCCGTACGGTTGGTTCTTCTTTAGTGTTGCCTAAGCATCATACTTGTTTACTAAGACCAGTTAACGGTCCAGATTTTATGGTTACTGTCGATCATCTACACTTGCTACATAAGGATGTTGCATCCATTGAATATAAGGTTGCAGAAGAAAAAGTTCGTTTTGCTAGATTCCGTGCCTTTCCTTTTTGGACTAGAGTGCATGACAGCTTTATAGATAGTGATTTAAAATAATGACGGAAAATAAAATACAGCTTTCTTTCAAGGTGGATAAATCACTTCTACTAAGAGAAGCAATTAGCGAATATGGCATATCCAAAAAGGCCCTTACTAGTATTAAGTTTGAAGGCGGTCAAATTATAGTAAATGGGGAAGAAAAAACGGTGAGACATATACTTGAAAAGGGTGACATTGTTACGATTGTGTTTCCTAAAGAGAAAAAAAGCGAAGGCTTAATAGCCGAGGAAATGTCCTTTCCTATATTATTTGAGGATGAACATTTACTTGTTATATCTAAAAAAGATGGGATAAGTACAATTCCTTCTCGTGAACATCCTACGGGAACAATAGCAAATGGGATTGCTGGTTACCTTGAAAAGAATTCATCTGTTTCCACCGTACATATCGTGACTAGGCTAGACAAGGATACGTCTGGCATAGTCTGTATTGCAAAGCATCGTCATGCTCATCACTTAATGAGTGAAATGCAAAAGGCTGGATCTATTTTTAGAACCTATGAGGCAATTGTTCATGGCAGTGTAGAACAAGATTCTTTCCTTATCGATGCCCCAATAGGCCGAAAGGATACCAGTATAATTGAGAGAAGGATTGACCCAGATGGTAAGCAAGCTAAAACGTTTGTAGAAGTAATCAAGAGATTTACTGTTAATGGTGAAAATTTAACGCATGTTAGGTTAAAGCTTTTTACCGGTAGAACTCACCAAATAAGAGTACATATGATGTCAGTGGGACACCCATTGATAGGTGACGATCTGTATGGAGGAAGTTTGGATATAATGTCTCGCCAGGCATTACATGCTAAGCAACTAAAATTGGTGCATCCATTTACAAAACAAGCTTTAACGATAGAAGATGAATATCCTATGGATATGGCATCTGTTTTAGAAAAAGCTACAATAGAAAAAAGAATAAATAAACTCAAAATAAATAATGAATGAAAACAAGGGGGTGAATCAAATCGCTACCCTTGTTTCATTTTGATAAGTAGTGCTCATCTTGTTCTAACGTCGATACAGAGTAACTTTATACTTGTACTAATGTAGGGTTAAGTAGGGAATTCTTTTACATTTAGTTTTAGTATGATTTCCCGGGGAATAATATATTGATGTAACTTTTTTACCAAATAAAGAAAGCAGTTGCTTAATAAAAATAGTGGTTTTACAATAGTAAAGGATAAATGCCGAGGGGAGGGAAAGATATGAGAGAAGAAAAGATGGATTTATTAGAATTAGAAGAATCAAATTTAATTCATTTTTTACTTGCAGATTCGATGGATGAATTTAGAGAAATTTTTATGGAGCTACATCCATACGATCAATCATTATTTTTTGAGAAGGTAGAGCCAGAGCTGCGACAGAAAATCTTTCATTATCTTTCTCCAAAAGAGATGGCAGAGCTTTTTGAAGCAAACAAGTTTGATGAAGAACTATATGAATTTTACTTAAAAGAAATGGATACGACATACGCAGCTGATATGCTTTCCTATATGTTTGCTGATAACGCAGTAGACGTCTTAAACGAACTTGAGGATGCCCAGGTTGCTAGCTACTTAAATATCATGGATAAGGAATCTGCTCAGGAAATAAAAGATTTGCTACATTACGAGGAATATACTGCTGGGTCTATTATGACTACAGAATATGTAGCAATTCCAGAAAACTCTACCTGTCGTTCTGCAATGACCATTTTAAGAAATGCAGCTCCTGATGCAGAGACCATTTATTATTTATTTGTAGTAGACGAAGCCCATCGACTTTCTGGAGTAATATCCTTAAGGGATTTAATAGTAGCAGATGAAGATACCCTGATAAAGGATATTATGAATGAACGTGTTGTTAGTGTGCTAGTAAACGAGGACCAAGAAGAGGTTGCTCGAATGATCAAGGATTATAATTTTTTAGCGGTTCCTGTTCTAGATTTTGAGAACCACTTACTAGGAATTGTAACAGTAGATGATATTATCGATGTATTGGATGAAGAAGCTTCTGATGATTATTCTAAGCTTGCGGCGGTTTCTGACATGGATACTTTTGATAAGGGGCCATTTTCTGCTGCAAGAAAAAGATTGCCATGGCTAGTTATACTTCTTTTCTTAGGTATGATGACAGCAAATCTTATGAGTATTTTCGAGCAAACACTAGATAAGGTAGCTCTGCTTGCTGTGTTTATTCCTTTAATTGCTGGGATGGCTGGTAACAGTGGAACTCAAGCTCTCGCTGTAGCAGTTCGAGGAATTGCAACAGGTGATATTGAAGAACAAAGTAAAACAAAACTATTATTTCGTGAGGCGGGAACAGGTTTAATAACAGGATTAATATGTGGCTTACTAGTTATTGGAGTCATTTACTTCTGGAAACAGGACCTGTTGATTGGAATGCTTGTAGGAGCAGCGATTTTTGGCTCTATATTTTTTGCAACGCTTGGAGGATCTTTTATACCCTTACTTATTCATAGATTGAAAATCGATCCTGCTGTAGCTTCAGGGCCTTTTATAACGACTATTAATGACCTAGTTAGTATTTTAATTTATTTGGGCTTAGCAACGCTGTTTATATCATCTTTATAAATTCACCAATCCAATCTTTTTGGCATAAAGTAAAGGAAAAAAGGATGTGCCTATGAGCTCTTTAAATGATCCTATACTTTATATATCCGGTCCCCCTGTTTTTCATCTACCTCCACAGTTACGCGCCAGGGAGGAAGTAGAAATAGTAGTAGATGAGACAATTATAGAAGAGGAAAGTACTTCTATTTATGAGATAAAAAATACAGTGTCAACAAAAAACAGTGCTATTTTTGAAAAGCTGAAATTCTTAGCTAAGCCATTTCAACGGAAAGTATATCGTCCATTAAGTTTTCATATGGCCGATGGAAGTATTATTCAAGGTGAAGTGCAAGAAGTGACCGATGAGCAGGTAATATTTAGTATCAATGACGAGAGCTTAGAGACGTATCCAGTCCATCAAGTAAAGAAAATATTTTGGCGTGGAAGTATATTGAAATAGTTTAAGGCTACCTTATAGAGGTAGCTTTTTTTGTTGTATTCTACCATAAAAGTATTCGATAAATGTTGGATTTCTGTTTTTCATTGGGAGCAGTTGTCACTGACAAGTGCGTTTGCTGCTGTTTTCTCAGAGGGTGTTGAATAACCTTTTAGTATTTGCTTTGGTAGTAAAAGTAAGGTGTTTTTTAAACATAAAACTTTGTTAAAGTTATTGGTTGATTTTGCCTAACAATTCTTTTTTATAGTGACTGTAAACATAAACAATTGAACTTTCAAATGGCTATTAAGAACATAAAAAGATGATGAAAATAGGGTTGGTGACAGTTTTTTAGCTTTGTTTATGCGAGTATATTTATTAGCGCTTTTTCGATGCTAAAGCTGTTCCCAATTATTGATTGGAGCGCCAGACGGCGACTCCTACGGGATGGGTGATGGCTTATCGCTCACCCCGAGGAAAGCGTCCGGTTGGGGCGAAAAATCAATTCTACTCTCTGATCTAAGATTTCTTTATATCATAAATCAAACCTACCCTTTAACATAGCCAAACATAAAAAAAACCGTTCGGTGAGTTAGCCGAACGGAAAAGACACTACAATATTGAAAGACGATCAGTCACAAATATCTAAGAATACATCCGCTACACATTGAATCGCACAGAAGCAGCTTAAGTCCACAGTCACACAGTTTGTTGTTGCATCCCAATCATTAACACTACAGAAGCTTCCTAGATCTATATTCTCTCCATCGTCATTTAAGAATGGAACGATAGATGTACCACCTACTGTTGATAATGGTGCTAATACACGTAAAGTTGCACAGCAATTATCAAATACCTCTTCAACTCTGAAGAATATAGAAACATTACATTGTACAAGAGTAGTTCCTGGAGCAGTATATCTAAATAAAGAAGAGAATGGCGTGCCATCCTTATTCAAAAGCATAAATACACGAGTATCTGCACGGTTATTTACTGGACTAACAAGACCTCCTAGTGGTTCTAAAAAACAGCTAGTCGGGCAAGAACCACAATCAGTTACAGCTTGTGCTTGAATATCTGCTATTGCTTGCACAACATCACATACACAGTTTCCAGTCGAAGGACTTGGAGAAGGGTGATGATTTTTTCCACAACCCATTTTGTTTCACCTCCTTTGCTTCTTTCTTTAGTAATTTATGTAAAGGGTTCTAATTGAACAAGGGCAAATAGCTCAGTTCCATTTGTATATTTAAAAAGTCTGCGTGCATACTAACCTAAAAAAAGAGGAGCAAAAAGCCTAATGCGCAAAATAGTGTATATTCTACTGTTGTCTTTATTATTGACGGCTTGTTCTAGCCCTAAAGATCAGGTGTATTCGGACAGAGATACCTCAAAACTTGAGCAAGTCCTTAAGGAGCAGGATAAGATTGCCGGATATCAAAGTGTAATTGATAACAATGATGTTGTTGTAGCGATAGATATCCCGAGGTTCAAACGTTTTCAAAAAGTTAAAATAGAAGATGAAGTAAAAAAAGCGATTGAAAAAGAGTTTCCAGATAAAGAAGTAATTGTTACAGGAGATATAAAAATTAAATGGGAAATTGAAAAGATAGTAGACAAGAAGAAGAAAAATGACGAATTAAAAAAGTCAATTAGTGACATTAAATCCCTATCGAAGGAAGAGACATGATGGATCAAAAACAATATCAAAAAATCGTCGATAAGCAAACTCCTAAGGCCCCATTATTTATGAGCTGTCTTAAAGCATTTCTAGTTGGAGGAATATTTTGTACGGTTGGACAGCTAATTACTTTTTTCTATATACGTTTTTTTCCTTTTACTGAAAAGACTGCGGGTAATCCGACCGTAGCAACGATGATCTTTATCGCCATGATCTTAACAGGGACAGGCTTATATAAAAAAATCTCTCAGTTTGGAGGAGCGGGATCAGCGGTACCTGTTACTGGCTTTGGTAATGCTGTAATTTCAGCGTCAATCGAGCATAAGACAGAGGGGTATGTTTTAGGTGTAGGTGGTAATATGTTTAAGCTTGCAGGATCTGTTATTGTATTTGGTGTACTTTCCGCCTTTTTAGTAGCGTTAATTAAAACTATTTTAGTTAAATTAGGAGTGGTTTCGTGGTAAATACCGGTGGAACGATTTCATTTACACAACGACCTAGTATTGCAAGTGCCGGAGTAATAGCTGGTCCGGTCGAAAAATCAAGTCCATTTGCCGAGGGTTTTGATGAAATACTGGAAACTGAAAAAGAAACAAATGAAACATACGAGCAGGCAGCAAGTCGGTTTATTGAAAAGGCCTGTTCTACGGCAGTAAAAAAAGCACATGAAAAAATGGATAATATTGATTTGCTAATCGGAGGGGACTTAGTAAATCAAATGTCGCCTTCTAACTTTGCTGCAAGAAAGCTTGCTATTCCATATTTCGGTGTTTTTTCTGCATGTGCGAGTTCAATGGAGGCAGTTATCATTGGATCTCTTATGCTAGAGTCTGGAAATGCTAAGAACGTTCTTGCCGGCGCCTCCAGTCATCACCCTTCTGTAGAAAGACAGTTTAGATATCCATTAGAATACGGAGCACAGAAACCAAAAACAGCTCAATGGACAGTAACTGCAGCTGCTTTTGCATTATTACAAAGTAAGGCTAAAAATGCTCCTTATATTACTCATGCTACTATGGGCAGAGTTGTGGATGGCCAGCAATCGGACCCGCTTCATATGGGAGCTGCAATGGCTCCTGCTGCGAGAGATACGATTGAAAGGCATCTGAAAAATACGAATAGCAAAATGACTGACTATGATCTAATTATGACTGGCGATCTTGGAAAAATAGGTCTTTCTATATTAAAAGAAATGTTCCAAGACGAGAATAGTGGAGTTATTTTACAGGATGCCGGTGCCCAATTTTATGGAGACGATCAATTCTTTAATGCAGGTGCGAGCGGTCCAGGTTGCTCCGCCTCTGTATTCTTTAGCCATATTTA
Source organism: Psychrobacillus sp. FSL K6-4046 (assembly GCF_038624605.1). Classification (NCBI taxonomy): domain Bacteria; kingdom Bacillati; phylum Bacillota; class Bacilli; order Caryophanales; family Bacillaceae; genus Psychrobacillus; species Psychrobacillus sp. FSL K6-4046. Next base: position 2,802,126 of record NZ_CP152020.1, on the reverse strand, counting down.
TAGTCAACTTAAAAAAGGAACGTTTAACCGAGTATTGTTAGTAGCTACAGGGGCTCTATTGTCCCCTTTAACTTATCAACAAGGGGAAACAATCCCTTGTATAGCACATGCCATAGAATGTCGAATGGAGAAGAAGGGATAATATGATATCATCATTAATTACAGCTTTTGTAGTAGGTGGATTAATATGTGTAGTTGGGCAAATCTTAATGGATGCATTTAAGCTTACGCCAGCCCATACGTTAAGTGGATTAGTTGTTACAGGATCGATTCTAGATGGGTTCGGTTTATATGAGCCTCTCATCGATTTTGCTGGAGCAGGTGCAACTATACCAATTACCTCTTTTGGAAACTCATTAACTCATGGAGCGTTGGCCGAAGCAGAGAAGCACGGATTAGTTGGAGTAATAACAGGAATGTTTGAAGTAACTAGTTCAGGTATTAGCGCAGCAATCTTATTTGGTATCATTGGAGCCTTTATATTTCAGAAACGGAAAACCACCTACTAATTAAAATGCCCTACTTCCTCTTACCCCCTTGCATACTATAAGTTGAAAGGAAGGGGGGAAAGATATGTACGGCTATTGTGGTGGCGAAAGCTTTTGCTATGGTGGTGGTTACGGCTATGGCTATGGCGGTGGTTATGATGGTGGAGGATACGGTGGTTTTCAAGGCTCTAACGCATTTGTTCTGCTTGTAGTGTTATTCATTCTTTTAATAATAGTAGGAAGCACCTTTCTCCCTTAACACCTGGATATAAATAATGCGAGGGGGAAAATACATGCAAAATTCTTTTTTTAGAGCGATTGAGAATAAAACTGGCGTATCAATGGATCAGCTTTTTACATTAGCTAACGCTATTTCAAATGCTGATTTTACTGATGAACATCAAGTTAGAAAAATCGTAAGAAAAGTAGGCAGGGTAGCTAACAAACCTGTTTCTAAAGAATTAGAAGATCAGCTGACGAACTCTATCCTCCAAAAAGGAAGTTCCATCAGTTTAACTGATATTGAAAAAATGTTGTAATTTTTTTAAAAAATAGGTTTAAGGTAATTTCAAATGGGGTAAAGAGCATAGAGTTTATAATGGAGGTGGATAAGAATGGGGTATATTATTCCAGTTCAACCTTTGCAGTCACAAATTTATGCTAATCGAATGCAAATGGAAGAATATAATTTTGCTCAAATCAGCAATGTTCAATCAGTTAAAATGAAATCACTTTTTGATAATCACTTAACAAACCTTCAACAAAATGAAGATGTAGAACAAAAAGAAGAAAAGCAATTATCGGGTAATAAGGAACTTTCTAGCTTGCCATTATACAAAGGCTTTATCCAACCTAACCCCGTCAATTTATCACCTATTATTGCAGAAATATCAGGTAAAGGTCATTTTGTAAATACCTATATTTAAGCAAAAAGTAAAACCCGCTAACATACCGTTAGCGGGTTTTGCTTATGTAGGATTATAATTCTTTTTCCATAGCTCGGTGAGGAATATTAGCCTCCAGAAATTCTGGGGACGTAATAGTATACCCTCTTTTTTCATAGAAAGGTAGCGCCTGACTTTGAGCATTAAGCTTTAGCTTTTTAAATTGATGATCCAATGCATATTTCTCCATACAATCCATCATCAAGTTACCTAAATGCTTCCCTCTGTACTTTGGTAAGATACATACTCGCTCTACTTTACCGACATGGGGCTCTGCAATACGGATGCGGCCAGCTCCAAAAGGAGTGTCTCCATCATAGGCTACAAAATGCGTGGATTTCATATCATATTCGTCTAACTCTAAATGTAGAGGAACATCTTGTTCCTCTACGAATACTTTTCTTCTTATATGAATAGCATCCTCATATTCTTTCTCTGTTTCAACAATTTTTGCAAATACCAAGGTTACTCAGCTCCAGACAATCTAAATGTTTCATAGACGGTCCATGAACCGTCTTCTAATTGGTACAACAGGTGAATCCGGTCAATTTCTTCCTCAAACTGTGCACCAATCATTTTTAATTGAGGTAAAATATCGTCGTGTTCACTTCCACTAAGTTTTTGTGCAATAGTAATATGAGGAACAAATGAATACGTTTCATCATCATGAAATTCAATAGCATTTAAATCCTCATGAAGCTTCTCAAGCTCTGGAGTAGATTGAACATTAAAATAGATAGCATTTGTTACAGGTGCAAAAGAACTTACCTTTGTAGTTTTCATAGTAAAAGGCTTATGTTTTTTAGCTATATCATTAATATGGTTAGCTATTGTTTTAATTTGGGCTTCATCTGCCTCAAAAACTCCCTTCAATGTCATATGAGGAGTAATTAGGGCATAATGGGGATCATAACGCTTTCTATAAGAGTTTGCAAAATCTTGTACCTTTTTTGATGGAAAAGCAACAATACCGTATTTCATAATCATGACCTCCTTATAATTATCTTACAATATATTTCTATTATATCAAAAATACCCTACAGACTGAAATTGTTTAGCAGTGATCTTTTAATATCCGGCTGCCAAAGCTTCCATGTATGGTCTCCATTTAATTCGTCGTAAAAGGTAGAAACTCCTTTATTTTTTAGCATAACATGCAGTTGTCGATTAGGTGTAAGGAAATCGGTGAGTAATCCGTCGCCTGTTTTAACTGCCGTTTCTTCATTTCCTATTACTTGATAAATGGAAAAAGCACTTACTTCTTTATGATTTTCCACCTTTTCTAATATTTCTTCATTAACCAAAGGGGAGTGAAGGATGACCTTGCCAAAGGTGTTTGGGTATCTTAGAGCAGTAAGTAAAGAAATTGTTCCTGCCAGTGAATCACCTATTAGAGCTCTCCCCATTCCAATTTGATAAGTGGGATAATTTTCATCAATGTAAGGAACTAGCTCTTGTGCTATAAAACGTGAATACGCAAGCTGCTGCTCTCCCTCTGGATGATATTTACTTCGGCGATCTTTTACATTTTTATAAGGCACGCCCACAATGATTAAGTTTTCTATTTGCCGGTTTTCGTATAACTCATCTGCAATCCGGGATATTCTGCCAAGCTGAAAGTAGTCTTTTCCGTCTGATGCGATTAAAACACTATATTTGTATAATGGTGAATAATTGGGAGGTAAATAAATTAATAACTGGATCTCTTCATCTAAAGCTTTACTGTAAATTGTTGTATCTTGTAATGTGCCTCGATTCATATTTACACCTCGTTGTCATGTTATATAGAAATTGTATCATATACTGGTAAAGAGGTATAATAAGAGGAGTCACGATGAATTTTTTACAATGTTAGATTATAAGGAGGTTATTTTTTTGGAAAATGAATCATTAAGAGTGCATTCGAGAACAGTAGAGCAAGCCACGTTAGATGCCTTAAAACGTAGAGGGGTTACCATCGAAGAGGTTGCTAAAATCGTGTATGAAATGCAGTTTCCTTATAATAAAGGATTAACAATTGAACATTGTATTGAGTCAATCAAGAGTGTCATGAAAAAAAGAGAAATGCAGCATGCCATCTTAGTTGGTATTGAATTAGATGAGCTTGCTGAGAAGAAAATGCTTTCAGCTCCTCTTCAGCAAATTGTAGAAGCAGATGAAGGTTTGTTCGGAGTAGATGAAACAATCGCATTAGGCGCTGTATTTACATACGGAAGTATAGCCGTCACCACGTTTGGGCATCTAGACAAGAATAAAATAGGTATTATATCTAAACTAGATACAAAAAAGGGCGGAAGTATTCATACCTTTTTAGATGATTTAGTTGCAAGTATCGCTGCTAGCGCAGCATCTCGTCTCGCTCACCGAACGAGAGATTTAGAAGAAGCAAATGAAACCTTTGAAGATTTAGCACCAGAAGAAACAGCTCCAGAAACTAAAATTAAAGGTGCAACAACATAATATAATCGTATTAAAGTCTGTGGACAAACTGAAATTGAAGTTTGTTTGCAGTCTTTTTAGTTATTCATATAAATAGAATGATTTTGAGTTTATATGTTATCAATTAACATGACTAGGTACATTATTTCTAAAGTATTGTAAAGAATAAAATATATAAGGCGTTGATCTATCTGCATATTAAAAGGAGGAGAATCATTGGACTCTCCTCCTACATGTTCTAAGTAACTACGATACATTACTAATTCAAAATAAAAATACTGACTTTTAGAAAATAATCTATTCGATTGTTGTCGTCTCGGTTGTAGTAGAGTCACTTTGTTGGAAATATAAAAAAGTTTCCTCTTCTAGTTCATTTTGTAAACGTTCCTTGTTTAAACCTATTGACATTGGTCCTTGAAAAATAGGTTCCCACCATGTTTGAGTTTCAGTCATTATATTTCCTCTCCTTTTTAAAAGCTTTTAAATAATTCATTTGATTTTTATATACCCCAATTTGTTGCTCCATCAAACACTAATTACGAAATTAAAACTTTTCATAAGACAGGACTGGTTAAAGAACGGTTAGAAAGGTTACTTTATAACTCATCCTTTAAAAGTAGTATGCCATTTTTGAATCATTTAATGTACTAGGTAGAAAATCCAATTTCTTTCGTCTACTTGAAAAAAATAGTATGCTTTAGCAAGAAGGTCTTTTAGCACTAAAGAAGTTTTAATACAAAACAAAGTCGATGAGGAGATGATTTATGTGAAATTTAATTCACAGCAGTTGGATATTATGTTAGAGGAGCATCATGCATTTTACTACTCAGGCATAACAAAATCCGCGAAGTTTCGAATCGAACAATTAGAAGTATTGAAAAAAACGATTAAGAAGTATGAAGCTGAAGTAATTGAAGCTCTTTATAAGGACTTAAGAAAAAGTGAGTTTGAGTCATATACGACAGAAATAGGCTTAATATATGAAAGTATTTCAAACATGAATAAAAACCTGGAGCACTGGATGCAGCCTAAACAGGTGAAGACTCCAATGGCCTTAATGCCATCTAAAAGTCAGATTATTAGTGAACCCTATGGAACTGTATTAATTATTGCCCCATTTAACTATCCTTTTCAATTAGTAATGGAACCGTTAATTGGTGCAATTGCTGGCGGTAATTGTGCCATGATTAAACCTTCGGAAACTACTCCTCACACTACTAATATAGTGAAAAAGATTGTTGCAGAGGCATTTCATCCGCATTATATAAGAGTCGTGGAAGGAGAAAAAGAAGAAACTTCCCTTTTAATCCATGCTCCATTTGATTTTATTTTCTTTACAGGTAGTGTAAATGTAGGGAAGGTAGTAATGGAAGCAGCTTCTAAAAGACTCACTCCTATTGCTTTAGAATTAGGTGGGAAAAGCCCGGCTATTGTCGATCATACAGCTAACTTAGATTTAGCCGCTAAACGTATTATTTGGGGTAAATTAGTGAACGCCGGACAAACTTGTATTGCACCTGATTATTTATTAGTAGAAGAGCCGGTAAAAGACAAGCTGATTGAAAAATTACAGGAAGCAATTCATCATTTTTATGGAAAAAATGTACAAGAAAGTACAGACTATGGCAGGATAGTTAATACCAATCACTTTAAACGACTACAAAAAATGATTGTACAAGAAAAGGACCAGATTATTTTTGGTGGAAAATCAGACAAGGAAGATTTATATATAGAGCCGACAATTCTAGATGGTGTACAATTTTCTAGTCCATCTATGCAGGAGGAAATCTTCGGACCAATTTTACCTGTAATCACTTACAAAGAGTTACCTGATATTATTCGTCAGATTAGAAAATTCCCTAAACCTTTAGCTGCCTATATGTTCAGTGAGCATGAGGGAGCTCAAAACTATTTCCTAGAAGAGCTTTCATTTGGTGGCGGTTGTATAAATGATACTATCATGCATGCAGGTAGTGCACATTTACCTTTTGGTGGGGTAGGAAACTCTGGAATGGGTGCATATCATGGACTAGCGAGCTTTGAATTATTTACTCATCAGAAATCTATTGTAAAGAAGAGCACAACTATACCTCTTAATGTAGCATTCCCGCCTTATAAGAACAAAATAAAGCTAGTAAGAAGTTTATTAAAATAATAGTATTTTTTGGAGGTGCGATGATATAAAATTGTCGCACCTTTAGTGCGTTGTAATTAACTAATGTCCAAATGGTGACAATGAATAAACCTATTATATCAATGTAATATTGACATTTTGTATCTTTTTTACTAATATTTGAAGTGAAGCGGTTAGGTTTTTACGATAAATTAAAATTGGAGGACAAATTATGGAGTCCATATTTGGAACAGGTTCCGAAGATTTATTGCTCACAGTAAAAGAAGCTTTACATAAAGAGTCATTGTCAGATATTAACCTTTTGGGAGAAAAACTTGAAGATACATTATACAAAATGAATCTGATGAGCTATGCAGTAAATAAAACAATGATTATAGCTTTAACTAATCGTGCAGGTAAAATATTATATGTAAATGACAAATTTACAGAGATCTCTGGTTACTCTCGTGAAGAATTAATCGGAAAAACTCATCGAATTATTAATTCCTTCACCCACCCGTCTGGTTTTTTTGAAGAATTGTGGAAAACTATTCTTCAAGGTCAAACATGGGTAGGTGAAATATGTAACAAACGGAAAAATGGAGAATTGTATTGGGTAAAGACTTACATTTTGCCTATTAATACAATTGACCAAGGTACATACTTTTTAAGTATTCGAACAGATATAACACCTGAAAAAGAAAATGAGCTACGTTTAAAAACTAATATCATTAATTCCTTTGATACTGTAGTGAGACATGTAAATAACTTAATTTTTAGATTAGATAAAGAGTTGAATTTTACCCTACTAACCGGAAAGATAGCAACAGAGTATTTTTTGGAAAGAGGAATTCCGATGATTCATCCTTCCAATGAACTGTTTGCGGAACAAACATCTCGATCCTTCAGTCAGACGATGGATTATTTTCCTCGAGAAATATCTGATAGATTTAAGGAGAATATTTCTGAGGTCTTTTTAGGGAAGGAAGTTTCATATAAAGAGTGGTTTGGGCCGAAATGTATTCATATCACGATCTCACCTATTGAAAAAGAAGGTGAAATAATGGGCGCAATAGGAATAGGAAATGATATCACGGAAATAGAAAAGACTAGAAAGAAACTATCAGAGCTAGCGTACGAGGATCACTTAACAAATACATACAATACTGCAGCATTAAATAGAGATATCCAGCTTAAGATAAAATTAAAGGAAAAGTTTAGTTTTCTATATATTGATTTAGACAGATTTAAAAATATTAATGACTCATTAGGTCATGTTACAGGAGACCTGCTATTACAAAAGGTTTCTAAAAGAATGAAGAAATTTTATACCAAAGGCGCCAAGATTTATAGGATGGGCGGGGATGAGTTTGTTATCCTTTTGGAGGATGACTATTTTTCTTGTAGAGACTCATTAAGTAATGCCCAACTGTTATTAAAAGAAATTGAAAAGCCTTTTAGCATTCATGAAATGGAGTTATACATTTCATGCTCTATTGGAATTTCCTGCTTTCCGGAACACGGCGATAGCTATAATGCTTTACATAGAGCTGCAGATTTAGCGTTAAATGAATCGAAAGATAAAGGGAAGAGAACAGCAGTCTTGTATACATCTGAATATGAAAAAGGATATATAGATAAATTGTCTTTAGAGAGTGATATTCGAATGGGACTTAAAAAGAACGAATTCTTTCTAGTCTATCAACCGAAATTAAACCTAACTACCAACAAGGTTCAAGGCTATGAAGCTCTCATTAGATGGAATAGAAAGGGGGGAAATATTATTCCTCCGAATGAGTATATTCCATTTGCAGAAGAGACAGGGCTAATTATTCCGATTGGTAGGTATGTTCTTAAGGAAGCATGTAAACAAGCTACACAGTGGTTAAAAGAGGGATTGTCTTTTAGTACAATATCTGTGAATATAAGTCCAGTCGAGTTAGATCAAAATGACTTTACAACCAATGTAAAATATATTCTTCATGAGACTGGGCTTCCACCACATTATCTAGAATTGGAAATTACGGAAAACATTCTAATGAAAAATATAAGCAAGCTGTCTACTATATTGGAGGAATTAAAACAATACGGTGTTCGAATTGCTATGGATGATTTTGGCTCCGGCTTTTCAAATTTCCGTTATTTAAAGGAACTGCCTATTCATACGTTAAAAATAGATCAAGTCTTTATGAATCAGATCATAGAAAAAAGAGACGAAGTAATAGTGTCATCTATTATAAAAATAGGCAAAAGTCTTGGTTTAGAAGTAGTGGCAGAAGGGGTGGAAACAGAGGAAGTCATCCAGTTTTTAAAGCTGCATAATTGTGAAATTGTCCAAGGTTTCTATTATTCCAAGCCTCTTCGTGTGGAGGACGTTCCGAGCTTTAAGCTATTGGCTTCGCAATTATAATATTATATGGGGATCTTTTAATCTTATAAATTGGATGATAACTACCTATTCATTTTTGAAAATTAGCGAAACTACTAAAGCAAAAATACCTTGAGATCCCATTCTCAAGGTATTTTTGATTTAGTAAATGGGGGATGTAAGTATTTGATGCAACGGATATAAAAAGAAGAGACTAATCCGTAGCCTCTATACTTGAAGTGTAAGGTAACTGAATAGTTACTGTAGTTCCTTGTCCTTTTTGGCTTTCAATGGCAATCGTTCCACCATGTTCAGCAATAATTTTTTCGGAAATCATCATTCCAAGGCCTGTCCCGTTAATCTTAGTAGAGAAAAATGGATCGAAAATTTTCTCAACAACCTGTTTTTCCATCCCTACTCCATTGTCTCTAATTTTAATAAGGATGATATCCTGGGGCTCGATGGAACAGCTAATATGGATTTTACCATTGTCAGACATTGCCTCTATCGCATTTTTAACTAGGTTAATAAGTACTTGCTTCATCTGACCTTCCTCACCGTAAAGGTGTATCGGACCTTTTATAATATCAGTAGTCAAAAATATCCCATTCAAGTTAATCTCGGGTTGAAATAAAACGAGAAGGTCATCTAATGTTTGAGTTAAATCATACTTCTTTGGCAATTTTGCGTGTGGCTTTGCTAAAACTAGGAATTCACTAATAATGTAATTGATTCTTTCAATTTCGTTTTCAATTACTTTCGTGTAACGGTAATAGGGCTGGGTAGGGTCCCCATTCATAATCTGCATAAAGCCAGATATAACTGTAATAGGATTTCGAATCTCATGAGCTACTCCAGCAGCCATTTCTCCAGCAACCTTTAGCTTTTCTGATTGTAGTAATAAATTCTCAGTTTCTTTTTTAAAGCTAACGTCCCTACTAATTATAGAAAGAGCAATCAGCTCGTTTTGGTAATCATAAATTGGAGAAACAGTAATTTGGGCATCAAAATAAGTTCCATCTTTTTTTCGATCAGTAGTTTCGAGAAAATGATAGCTGGCCCCTTTTAATACCTCTTGTTTTCTTGTTTCATCTAGCTGATATTGTGGAGACAAAATAGAAACACTTTTTCCTATTACTTCTTCCCTTTTCCAACCATATAAATCCTCAAAAGCAGGATTTACTTCTATTATTTTATTGTCTTTATCAAATACAGTAATACTATCCTTCGCATTGTCAAAAAAAAGCTGTAAATAACTTTCTCTCGAATATTGCTCTTTTCTCATAGAAGTATTTAGTTCAGAAATCTTATTCCAATATTTACGGTCAAAGTATGTATTTAAGATGGAAGTGAAAATAAGTATAGCTAAAAGTAGTATAAAAGCAATTAAATCTTCTGAGGACAAAATATATGTATAGTCATCATTTTTATAATAGATGAGACCAAGAATTTCAATGATAGTTATAAAGAATAATAATATTCTTAGACCAATATTGGAATAGATGACTGCGATGTATATAGGGTAAAGAAAAAATACCATCATTACTACGCTGTCACTGTATATATTCAAGATTAATAGGTAAAGATTAAGTGTTATAAACAAAATATATTGGATGATTGGGTTCTCTGAGTTTACCCAACATAACAACGTTAAGATGAGTAGGAATACTATCCCAGCGTACAGATAAATTAATAGGTCCTTGTTATGTGAAAGTATTGCCAGAATAATATGGCATACGGTAAAACAGGAAAAAATAATGAAAAACAATTTATTTTTATCTTTCGTAGTATTAATATATTCCATTTTTCCCACCTCCTATCAGATTAGATACTTCTTATATTAGCCTATTTAAAGGTATCTGAAAATACAAGATTTTGATAAGATGGAGTAAGAACAAAGGAGGAGTCATTATGTCATACAAATTTCAAGAGCAAGAGACTGTCTCTTTGCTAAAACAATTAGTGGAAATTCCTAGTCCTTCCGGTTATACAAAGGACATCATGGACTTTATGGAGCAGTTTTTAAAGGATATTGATGTTAATTATATTAGAACTAACAAGGGAGCACTTATTGCCACCATTATAGGAGAAAATGATACTAAACATCGTTTACTGACAGCACACACCGATACTTTGGGAGCTATGGTAAAGGAAGTGAAGTCTTCTGGCAGATTGAAGCTTGCAATGGTAGGCGGCTTTAATTGGAACGCAGTAGAAGGTGAGTATTGTACAATCCATACAGCAGATGGAAGAAAAATACGGGGCACCATTCTCATGCATCAAACAACAGTTCATGTCTATAAAAATGCGACTACGCTCGCTCGTGATGAGCAAAACATTGAGGTACGAGTGGATGAGAAAGTAAAAAGTGCTAGTGAAACAAGAGAGTTAGGTATAGAGGTCGGGGATTTTGTTTCATTTGATCCTCGATTTGAGCAAACGGAATCTGGCTTTATCAAGTCACGTCATTTAGATGACAAAGCAAGTACTGCCCTTTTACTCCAACTAATGAAAGCTATTAAAGAAAATAAATGGACGATTCCTTATACAACACATTTTTATATTTCTAATAATGAGGAAATTGGATTTGGAGGCAATTCTAACATTCCAGAACAAACAGTGGAATATATAGCAGTCGATATGGGTGCAATAGGCGATGGACAAACCTCGGATGAGTATACTGTTTCCATTTGCGCAAAAGATTCCTCTGGGCCGTATCATTATGAATTAACCCGAAACCTCGTCGAACTAGCCAAGGTAGAAGGAATCGATTATAAGTTAGACATCTATCCATACTATGGTTCTGATGCTTCTGCTGCAATAAGAGCAGGTTTTGATGTCAAGCATGCATTGTTTGGACCAGGAATTGAAGCATCGCATGCATATGAAAGAACTCATATACAATCATTAGAAAATACAGCGAAGCTATTGTATTCTTATATACAATCTGAAATTCTGTAATGGATACTAGTAGACATTTTTACGATTAATTTGTAAAATTGTCTGCTAGTTCTTTTTTTACTTGTATTTTTGCTAGTAAATCCATATGATAAAAAAGTGAATAAGAAGGAGATATACAAATATGGACAAACAATTACAAGAAGAAATACTTAAGAGAAGAACCTTTGCAATAATTTCCCACCCGGATGCTGGTAAAACGACTATAACGGAAAAGCTTTTATATTTTGGAGGAGCTATTCGTGATGCAGGTACAGTGAAGGGGAAAAAATCGGGGAAATTTGCAACTTCAGACTGGATGGAAATTGAAAAGCAACGTGGGATTTCTGTAACATCCTCTGTTATGCAATTTGACTTTAATAATTGTCGTATAAATATATTAGATACACCTGGACATCAGGATTTTAGTGAAGACACTTATCGAACATTGATGGCTGTGGATAGTGCAGTGATGATTGTAGATGCTGCCAAAGGGATAGAGGCTCAAACATTAAAACTATTTAAGGTTTGTCGCATGCGCGGTATTCCTATCTTTACTTTCATTAACAAACTAGACCGACAAGGTAAAGAACCTCTTGAATTAATGGAGGAGCTAGAAGAAGTACTTGGAATTCAATCTTATGCAATGAATTGGCCGATTGGTATGGGAAAAGAATTTTTAGGGATTTATGATCGCTACAATCATCGAATTGAGCAATTCCGCACAGAGGAATCTGAAAAATATCTTCCGTTAGATGATGAGGGAGAATTAGCTGTCGATCATTCTATGAAAGAAACATCTTATTATACGCAAGCTATGGAAGATATTATGTTGTTAAATGAAGCAGGGAATGATTTTGATAAAGAAAAAGTACTTTCTGGTGATTTAACACCTGTATTTTTTGGTAGTGCATTAACTAACTTTGGTGTGCAAACCTTCTTAGAAACATATCTTCAGTTTGCTCCAACTCCACAGCCGAGAATGACTGATGTTGAAGAAGAAGTAAATCCTTTGAACGAAGATTTCTCCGGTTTTATATTCAAGATTCAAGCGAATATGAATCCTGCTCACCGAGATCGAATAGCATTTGTACGTATCGTTTCGGGGAAATTCGAACGAGGGATGACTGTTACGCTAGCACGAACTGGTAAAACATTTAAAGTCACTCAGTCTACTCAATTTTTAGCTGATGATCGTGAGACAGTAGAAACCGCTGTAGCTGGAGATATTATTGGTCTTTATGATGTTGGGAACTATCAAATTGGTGATACGGTTGTTGGAGGGAAAAAAGCATTTAATTATGAAAAGCTTCCTCAATTTACTCCAGAAATGTTTGTAAAGGTTACTGCTAAAAATGTATTAAAATCTAAGCATTTCCATAAAGGTATTATGCAGCTTGTACAAGAAGGTGCAATTCAATTTTACAAAACACTTCATACAGAAGAAGTAATTCTTGGTGCAGTTGGACAGCTTCAGTTTGAAGTATTCGAGCATCGTATGAAAAACGAGTATAATGTAGAAGTTCGTATGGAGCCAATTGGATCGAAGGTAGCTCGTTGGATTGAAAACGAAGAAGATGTAAAAGAATCGATGACAGGTCCAAGAAGCATGCTAGTAAAAGATCGTTATGATCACTATGTATTCTTATTTGAAAATGAATTTGCAACTCGCTGGTTCCAAGACAAATATGAGCATATAAAGCTATATAACTTACTATAAGGTATAGATCCCTACCAAATAGGGAATTGTAAATAAAGGTAATCGGAAGAATGCTCGCATTCTTTTGGTTACTTTTTTTATTAGGCTATGTTAAAGAGTAGGGTTGATTTATGATACAAAGAAATCTTAGATCAGAGAGTAGAATTGATTTCCGCACCAGCCGGACGCTTTCCGCGGGGGGAGCGATAAGCCACCACCCATCGCTGACGCGCGTGGTTGTGATGTCTTATCTGTCTCCCTCCTCCCGCTGGAGTCGCCGTCTGGCGCTCCAATCAATAAATGGGAACAGTTTTAGCATCGATAAAGCGCTAATCAATTTACTCGCATAAACAAAGCTGAAAAACTGTCCAACCCCAATTTCATAATTTATTTATGATTACAATAGTCATTTGAAAGTCACTTACATAATGTTTACAGTCACTATAAAAAGAATTGTTAGTCAAAATCAACCAATAACTTTAACAAAGCTTTTTATTATAAAAAACGAGAGAATTTGATTTCTATATGGAGCAGAAAGAATAAATTAAAGAAGTACATTTTCCATTGAGGTGAGTGAAATCGTGGTATTTTTAACTTATATAACTGGAGAGCTACCCGTTCTAACCATCATCGGCTGTGTATGAAAGGGGAAGTAGTTCGTAATTAACGTTATTAGTTGTTTCTGCACATTTCTACGGCATAGAAAAAAGTTATACAATTGTTATATTCTCTTTATTTATCTATCCCTAAGCAATAATAAAATTTGAACTCTTACGTCATAGAGCATATGATATAAATAGCGAAAGTAAAGGTGGTTCCCTGTATATGAAAATTAGTGGTTTCTCTATAAAAAGACCTGTATTTACTACTGTAATTATGTTTTTAGTAGTTATATTAGGAGCTGTTTCTTTTTTTAAAATTCCAATCACATTGATCCCAGAGTTAAATCCTCCAATTGGCGTTGTCGTAACTAACTATCCTGGTGCTGGGCCAATAGAGGTAGATGAAAAAATAACCAAACCATTAGAAACTTCTTTAAGTACCTTACCTGGTATTAAGTCAATCAGTAGTACATCTCAAGAAAGCGCTAATTTTATTTTATTAGAATTTGATTGGTCTACAGATATGGATGATGTTCAATTGGACATCATGCAACGAATAGATTTAGTGCCCGTACCTACTGGAGCAGATAAACCAAGATTTTTAAAATTTGATCCTGCCCAGTTTCCAGTCATTCAGTTATCACTAAGAGCTGCTGATGATGGACAAGATATTCGATTAATAGCAAAAGAACTCGAGAAGGAATTAATCAGCACAGATGGTGTTGCAAGTGTTAATATATCTGGCTCACTTGTCGAAGAAGTGCAGATATTATTAGATCAAAACAAATTAATTCAAAATGGACTAACTCAAAGTGATATTGTCCAGCTAATTCAAGCGAATAATATTTCTCTTCCTGGAGACCCAATAGAAACAGAGGAAAAGATGTCCTTAACTACTCGAATTATGAGTTCATTAACCTCTGTTGAAGAAATACAAGATTTAATTATTACTGTTAACCCAATTGATGGTTCGCAAATAACTATTTCCGATGTTGCAACAGTTCAGTTAGCAGAACAAGAGACAAATAGTGAAACAAGAGCCAATGAAGAGCCGGCTGTTCTCTTGTCTGTGCTCCAAGAATCTAGTGCAAACACTGCACAAGTATCTACAGCTTTTCAAGAAGCTTTAGACAAGCAACTAGAGAAAGAGGAATATAAGGGAGTTACAGCGGATATTCTTTTTGATCAAGGGGATTACGTCAAGCTGGCCATTAACAATATTGGAACCACTTTAGTAACAGGTGGTTTATTGGCAATGTTAGTTTTGTTCGTGTTCTTAAAAGGGATTAGAAGTCCAATTATTATTGGTGTGGCAATTCCATATTCCGTTATTGTGACATTTTTACTGATGTACTTTGCGGGTTTTTCTTTAAATATAATGACGCTCGGAGCACTTGCATTGGGAATTGGGATGTTAGTTGATAATTCGATTGTTGTTATTGAGAATATCGAAAGGCATCTCGGTTTAGGAAAAGACCCTAAAGCTGCAGCTTTAATAGGCACAAAAGAAGTAAGTGGGGCAATTACAGCTTCTACTTTAACAACTATAGCAGTATTTATACCTGTAATTTTCCTTTCAGGACTTATTGGCCAGATATTTACCGAATTTGCGTTAACTATTTCGTTTAGTCTTATTGCTTCACTTTTTGTTGCACTCACTGTCATACCTATGATGGCTAGCAAAATGTTAAAAAAACCAAAAGGAAATTTAGAAGCGAGAAGACGAAGATCGAAGGCTTACAACAATTTGGAGAAGTCAATTAAGTGGTCTTTAGGTCACCGAGCTTTAGTTCTTACTATGACCTTAGCTTTACTAGTCATTTCTGTATTTGGTATTTTCCGTGTGGGTACTGAATTTTTACCTCCTACGGATGAAGGCTTTGCTTCTATTAGTGTAAGGCTACCAAATGGTTCATCGTTTACATCTACAAATGAAATAGTAGACGAGATAGAGAATATATTGCAGGAACAGAAGGATGTAGATGTCTATGTAAGCTTCGTAGGCGGAAGTCAAGAGGGCATGTCTCGAGGTACTTCTAGATCTAACATCGCAGAAATCTCTGTGAAACTAAAACCGCTTGATGAACGAAGTCAGTCTACGTTTGAATTTGTAGATAAAGTACAGCCTAAAATAGTAGAGGTAATTGGAGAAAGAGCAGAGATAAACTTTAATGTTCAAACAGCATCAGGCTCCTCACCTAATGTGGTATCTTTCAATATTTCCTCCGCTGATAAAGATATATTAAACCAAGCCGTTGCTGATTTGCAGGCTGATTTAGAAAAAATAAAAGGCGTAACTAAGGTCAACAATGACATTATTTCTACAGTAGAGGAAGTACAAATGATTGTTAAGCGAGATGCAGCAACAGAACTAGGTCTCGCTCCTGCTCAAGTAGCTCAAATGGTTAACAATGTAACGAGAGGCGTGTTAGCTTCCCAAATAATCTCGGAAGACAATGAAGTTTACGGAGTTTACGTTAAATATAACGAATCAGATCGGGAAAATATTGAAACCTTAAAGCAATTAAAACTACGTACTCCATCCGGTCAATTTGTAAACCTTGAGGATGTTGCAAGTATAGAGGTTGCTGAGGGACCAGTAGCTATACGGAGCTTAAACCAGGCTAGCGCGGTTGCATTTTCTGTTAAGTATGAGTCAGAAAATACACTAGGAGATATGTCTGAACAAATTGATCAAGTAATAGAGAAACAAAACTTTAGTGATAAAGTGCAGGTCAATTTTGGTGGCGACAGAGAGTTGATGGATAATGCCAAAAATGATATGATTTTGGCTGTTTTATTGGCGGTTGTCTTAGTGTTTATCGTAATGGCAGCTCAGTTTGAATCTTATAAATATCCGTTTGTAATCATGTTTACTGTACCGTTAATCGTGATAGGAATTGGGATTGTCTTATTCATTACAAATACTCCTATTAGCGTTTCCGCTGTCATAGGGATATTAATACTTGTTGGAATTGTTGTGAATAATGGGATTGTATTAGTAGATTACATTAACCAGCGTAAAGCAGATGGCTATTCATCCTTCGAGGCAATTACGACTTCCGTTCGGGATAGAGTACGTCCGATACTAATGACAGCTCTAACGACAATATTAGGTTTAATTCCATTGGCCCTTGGAATTGGAGAGGGAACAGAAATAAATCAGCCAATGGCTTTAACTGTAATTGGTGGTTTAGTTGCTTCGACTTTACTAACGTTATTTGTAGTGCCAATCATCTATAGTTTAATGGACAGAGAGACAAGAAAAATAAAATCATCTTAAATAAGAGAAGCTCCGAAAATTTACGTACTGTAAAATTTCGGAGCTTTATTTTTGTATACATTGGTTTGGTTTAAGGCACTAGACCTAATAGAATTTCGTGTAATACCTTTTACGATTAAAGTTTATGTATGCGCATTTAGAGGTCTTTAGTATAATCAAAAAAAGGGGATGATTACCAATATGTCTAATGCATTGATTACAGGATTTCCAGGGTTTTTGTCGAAAAATATCATAAAGGAACTACGTCATCAAAATCGATATTCCGCTATTTATGTTCTTGTTCTTCCTAATCTAGTTCAAAAAGCTGAACAGGTAATAAATGAAATCTACGAGGACGGAATAACTAACCAATCGATTATTGTGGTAAAAGGGGATATTACACTTTCAAATGCAGGGCTTGATAATGAAACAATTAACAACCTAAAGCAAGAAATAAATGATGTATGGCATTTAGCAGCTATTTATGACTTAGCTGTTCCAAAGGAAATTGCCTGGAAGGTTAATGTTGAAGGAACTAAATTATTTAATGAGTTAGTTCTTAAACTTCCAAATATAAAAAGGTATATGTATTTTAGCACGGCTTATGTGGCGGGGAAAAGAGAAGGTAAGCTACTGGAGACGGAACTTATTAAACCCCCTGGATTTAAAAATCATTATGAGGAAACAAAATACGAGGCAGAAGTACTTGTAAACAACTTAAAAAGCCAACTGCCACTTACCATTATTAGACCAGGGATTGTAAGGGGACATTCCATCACGGGAGAAACGATTAAGTTTGATGGGCCATACTTTTTTATAAACATGATTAACAGATTAAAACGATTACCAATAATACCTTATCTCGGTAAGTCCACGTCTTTTATTAATGTAGTACCATCTGATTACATAACAAAAGCCTCCATATATTGCTGTTTTGATGAGGAAGCAGAAGGGAAGACTATTCATTTAACCGATCCAAAGCCTTATCCAGTTGAAGAGGTATATAGAGCTTTTGTTAGAGAAGTTACAGGAAAATATCCTAAGGGAAGAATACCATTAGCATTAGCAAAGGGGTCTGTTAGCTTATTACCTATAAGAAAGTTCCTGCAGGTGGAAAAAGAAACATTAGATTATCTCGCTTGGAATTCTTCTTTTGATACAACAAATGCTGAAAAAATTCTACGTAAAGGAGAGATAAATTGTCCTGATTTTATAGAGTCTATACCTTCCATGGTTCGTTTTTATAACAAACACAAAGACGATTCAACTTATCATATTTCAATTAAATAATTTTGCTTTACTAATCACTTATATGTTGTTATTATAGACATATAAATAAATAGACTCTTGACGTTCGTCAAAGGGGAGTAGCTATAGGGAAACCTATTTCATAGTCGTCATTACATGGCTTTTGCCATCGGTTATGATAGCACATTAATTTTTAATTTGCTTAGCAAGACCTTTGCCTTTTTTTAGGCAGGGGTCTTTTTATATTTCAAAGGAGGATTTTTATGGATTATGGAATTTTGTTAGAGTATGGATGGGTTTTACTTGTCCTAGTAGGACTGGAAGGCTTGCTAGCTGCTGATAACGCAGTAGTAATGGCAGTAATGGTTAAGCACTTACCGAAGGCCCAACAAAAAAAGGCTCTGTTTTACGGTCTATTAGGAGCTTTTGTTTTTAGATTTGCAGCTTTATTTATGATTACGTTTTTAGTTAACATTTGGCAGGTGCAAGCACTAGGTGCTGCTTATCTGTTATTTATCTCGATAAAACATATTTACGATCAACGTAAAAAACCAGGTCCGCATATTGAAACAGATGGCTTAGAAGAAAATGCAAAAGGTTCAGGATTCTGGATGACTGTATTAAAAGTAGAATTAGCAGATATCGCGTTTGCAATCGACTCTATGTTAGCTGCAGTTGCGATTGCAGTAACGTTGCCATATTGGGGAGACTTTGAAATTGGTGGAATTAACGGTGGACAGTTTGCAGTAATGTTCATCGGTGGTGTTATTGGGCTAGTTATTATGCGTTTTGCCGCACATAAATTTGTTCAATTACTTGAAAAATATCCTACACTAGAAACAGCTGCATTTTTAATAGTAGGTTGGGTAGGGGTTAAGTTAACTGTATTAACACTATCTCATCCAAGTGTAGCTATACTTGATGAGCATTTCCCACATTCAACTGGATGGAAATTGACTTTCTGGGTTGTTTTACTAGTAATCGCTATTGGTGGGTATTTACTTGGTGTAGCCAAAAACAAAAAGACTGCTTAATCTTAGTAAATATATAATGATTTAGTTAAAAGTATGAAAAGATAGTATGGTTACTGCTATCTTTTTATACTTTTTTTTTTTACAATGATTTAATAGGCTCTCTTTAACTTGAAAGGAACATATTAAATGAAAAACTATACATTTAAAGCGAAATATAAAATGACACCGGCTCAAATAATTGTTTCTTATTATTTTATTGCCATCGCTATTTCAGTTATTCTACTTCGCTTACCGGGAGTTCATAGGCCAGGTGTGAAAGTAGACTTTATTGATAGCTTGTTTACAGCAGTTAGCGCCGTTAGTGTAACAGGGCTAACAACTATAAGCATTGTAGATACATATACTATTTTTGGGTATATCATGCTTATTCTAATTCTCCAGCTTGGAGGAATTGGAATAATGTCTTTAGGAACATTTATTTGGCTTGTGGTTGGTAGAAGAATTGGTTTAAGGGAAAGGCAGTTAATCATGGTTGACCACAACCAGTCTAAAATGTCAGGTGCTGTAATGCTTATAAAGGAAATTATTAAAATTCTCTTATTTATTCAATTGCTTGGTTCAATTATACTGACAGTTTACTTTACGCAATACTACGATACATTTAAACAAGCATTGTTACATGGAGTGTTTACTTCTGTTTCTGCTACTACTAATGCAGGTTTTGATATAACAGGTGAATCCTTAGTTCCTTATCATCATGATTACTTTGTTCTAATCATCACGAGTATAATGATTGTATTTGGTGCGATTGGCTTTCCTGTTTTAATCGAGGTAAAAGAATTTCTTTCGAATAAAAATAAAAATTTTAGATTTTCATTATTTACGAAGCTAACTACTTTAACGTATGGGGCCCTATTAGTTATAGGAACAGTGATGATTTTTTTACTTGAATTATTTAATACTCTTAAGGATCTACCTTGGCATGAGAAATTCTTCACTGCTTTTTTTCATTCAGTATCAACTCGGTCTGCGGGGCTAACTACTGTGGACATCAATATGTTTAACGAAGGAACTAATCTTTTTATGAGTGCACTCATGTTTATTGGTGCTTCTCCTAGCTCAGTAGGTGGAGGAATACGGACAACTACCTTTGCACTTGCAATCTTGTTTCTAATAAACTTTTCTAGAGGCAAAGAAAATATACAAATATTTAATCGTGAAATTCATCTACTAGATATTTATAGGGCCTTTGCAGTATTTGTTTTAGCTATCCTGATGGTCTTTGCTGCAACAATTATATTATCGGTTTCGGAACCGGGTGTTCCAGTAGCATCCCTACTATTTGAAATAACCTCTGCGTTTGGTACATGTGGTATGTCGCTTGGGGTGACAGAGAACCTATCTTCCTTCGGAAAGCTAGTAATCATGCTCCTCATGTTTATAGGAAGAGTTGGTTTAATATCCTTCCTATTTACATTAGGAGGTAAGCGAAAAATTACCAAATACCATTATCCAAAGGAACGTGTAATTATTGGGTAATTAAAACTGCTATTGAATAACTGCTAGTCATCCTTACACAACACGGTGAAAAGCTTGTGGAAAGAGATAAACGATTAAGTAGCCCTCTTGTAAACCAAAGTGGAAACAAAAGCTATAAGGAAACAACAGAAGCCCCAGAATTTACCGAATGGTAAAATTTCTGGGGCTTTTGAAATTTTAAAGCGGTCTAATCACCTTTCTACTAATTTCTGGAATGAAACTTGGTGATTATTAATTCGTTACTTTTATATTTTCTTTTGGTTGCAAAAAGAAGAATTGTGGAGCTTCTCCGTTTTGGAATGCAGTCAGTAAGAAACCATTCTCTTCTTTGATGATTCCTTGCTTAAACAAATCCACATTAACAGTAATCGGTGTGATAAATGTCTGCTTGTACAGTTCTCGTTCTGACAAATTTAAGTGTGAAAAGTCTATTCCAGCAATCGAGGGATCCTCTATTAGTAGCTTATAAATCGCAGACTGAGTTTCTTTGTTTAAATCATTATTCCACCAAGGCTTCCGTGGTTGGAATTTTTGTTTTGATAAATAATCTAGTTTCATAACAGACTTAATAGTCGCTAAAGGAATATTTTCTAATTGTTCTAGGAAAGCAAAAAGACGAGTATAAAGGTCCTCTAGCTGATGTCCAATTCTAGACCAATTTCTTTCTTCCCAATAGGTACCGAATTGTTGGAAAAAGTCGAAAGGTGTTTCAAATACATGCTCAAATAGAAATTCTAACGTTTGGTCCATTCTATGTGCATTCCAATACTTTTCAAGAACGTCTTCCACTTGCTTAATACGTAAAATATCTTGAAAGCTTAATACATTATTAGAGAAAATTTCATATGGAGCTTGGTCTACATACACATAACCATACTTTTTTGCTTCGACTCGCAATCCTGTACCTCTTAAAAGCTTCAAAAAGCCTAGTTGTAACTCTTCGGGACGCATTTCAAAAACTTCATTGAAAGTATTTCGGAAGGAATGATAATCCTCTTCTGGTAGCCCAGCGATTAAATCTAAATGCTGATCGATTTTTCCACCGCTTTTAACCATAGTAACTGTCCTTTTCAACTTTTCAAAGTTCTGTCTGCGTTTAACTAACTCATTCGTCAAATCGTTGGTAGATTGTACACCAATTTCGAAACGGAAAAGACCAGCTGGAGCATTTTCATTTAAAAATTGAATAACTTCTGGTCGCATAATATCAGCTGTTATTTCAAATTGAAAAACAACTCCTGGTAAATGTTCATCGATTAGGAATTGAAACATTTCCATAGCATAACTTCTACTGATATTGAATGTACGATCGACGAATTTTATCGTTTTTGCACCATTTTGCATTAAGAATCGGATATCCTCTTTAACTTTTTCACGATTAAAATATCGAACACCAACTTCAATAGAAGAGAGGCAGAATTGACAAGAAAAAGGACACCCTCTACTAGTCTCAACGTAGACAATTCGTTTAGAAAGATTGGGTAAATCTTCTTCAAAACGATATGGAGAAGGAGATTCACGTAAATCTAATTTTGGAGGTAGCGGATTTAGAATAAATTTGTCGTTTTGTACATATGCTAGTCCAGGTACTTCTTTTAACTCTTTCTTTTTGTAAAGGAAGTCTAATGTTTCCTTGAAAGTCTGTTCACCTTCACCAACTACGATATAATCAATTTCTGTCACTTTACGGAGCCAAACATTCGTGTCATAGGAAACTTCGGGACCGCCTAAAATAATAGTTATGGAAGGATCTACTGTTTTTAACATCTTGATTACTTTAATTGTTTCTTCAATGTTCCAAATGTAACAGCTAAAGCCAACTACATTCGGATTTTTCTGGTACAAATCAGCTACTATATTAAAAGTTGGATCTTTTATAGTATATTCAACAATAAGGGGGGAATAGTCTGGTTCAGCTGCTGCTTTTAAACAGCGTAATGCTAAATTCGTATGGATAAACTTTGCATTTAATGTGGTTAATATTATATTCATTTTCTTAACTCCTTTAGTTTTGCATAACTATTGTAACAGTGAATATTCATGTCGACAATATGGTTAAAAATAACCATATCCAGAATAATAAAAGTGTGGAATAATCAGAATTAATCAATAATTTAAAAATTTGAATTGTTTATTCTCAGATTCTTATGAGAGGTTGGGTGCAAAATGTTAGCAGAATACGAGTACAAACAAAGGTTTGAACAGGTTTTCCAACTCTTTTCAAGTGGATTAATATTTATAAGTGATGAAGGAGAAGTATTAGACGCTAATCCATATATAGAAAAAGTGTTAAAGATAGAACGAGAAGAATTGCTTAAAATGAACTCTAATACACTTTTAAATATGTTCTCTCTAACAGGAGCTTCTAGAAAGACATTTCTACAGAATTTAGCTTCAAAAGGACAAGCAGAATTTTTTAGTGAATTTCAAACATATATGGGTGACAATAGGTATCTGCATTTGATTGTATCTAAACAGAGTGAATCTAATCTATTTCTCATGGAAATTCATGACGAATCAGAAAAAATGTTTATGAGGAAGCGCCTGAATCATAACGAATCGTTAAGTACTCTAGGACAACTTGCGGCAAGTATCGCTCATGAAATACGTAATCCCATGACATCTTTAAAGGGATTCACACAGTTGTTACTGAAAACTGCTAATGAAGACGGAAAAAGATACTTGGATGTTATTGATCATGAGATACAAAGAATGGAAGAAATATTGACAGAATTTCTTCAAGTTTCAAAGCCGAGCAACAAAGAGTACACCTACTTCGAAATTGACCAGCTCATAACAGAGGTAGCTAGTTTCATGACTCCTCAATCGCTTATGAAAGCAATTGAAATTAATATTACTAATGAATTATATACAAACATTAGAGTATTGGGAAATAGAAACCTTTTAAAACAGGTTTTTATAAATGTCATAAAAAATGCTATTGAATCTATGGTAAAAAGTGGTAAAATAGATATTAGATTATCTTTGTCTTGTGATGGATTTGTAAGTATTAAAGTAAAAGATGAGGGGAATGGAATTGGAGAAGAAGAATTAGCTAATATTTTTAAGCCATTCTTCACAACTAAATCGACAGGAACTGGGCTTGGATTATCTCATGCCTATGAAGTTATGGAGGCTCATGGCGGTAAAATAGAGGTTGAGAGTATGGTTGGAAATGGAACGATCTTTAATTTCCTACTCCCCTTACAAGTAGCTTCCTAAGCTATTTTGACAATCTATTAGTCTGACCTATATAATGATTGTTAATGTAATTTAATATAGGTGAGGATGACGACAATGACCAATGACTTATCGAGTAGTGCTTTGAAATTATTTATAGTACTTTCCCGTGCTCATAAAGTAATACATGAATGTACAAATCATTTCTTTCAAGAAAATGGGTTAAATCCAACTGAATTTGCGGTATTAGAGCTTTTATTCCATAAAGGAAAGCAACCCTTGCAACAAATAGGAAATAAGATATTACTCGCTAGTGGATCTATTACTTATGTAGTAGATAAGCTTGAGGGTCGTGGCTTTATAAAGCGGGTATCCAGCGATACAGATCGAAGAGTTACCTATGCGGAAATAACAGAAGAAGGCTCAGAGTTTATGAAAGAATTATTCCCACGTCATGAGCAGCAGTTAGTACAATTAATGAGCATCTTGACAGAAGATGAAAAAAAAGATGCTATAGAGTTAATAAAGAAGCTTGGTCTGTCCATTAAAAAATTATCTTAAGAACTTCGAGCCATAGTACGGCCCGAAGTTTTTATTTTAATTGATTTTAATAGTATTTGCCATTTTGATGAAATCTTCAATAGCAGGCGATTCTGCTGTATCAAAAACTGTTAATTTTACTCCTAAGCCATCTTGAAGGAATGTGTAGCCATAGACATTATTGCCATCTGGAATTTCTGCTTTGTACGACTTAACATCTTCTATTTGTTTCCCAGAAGGGACAATTGAGTTATCAGTGATTTCTGTTACGTTGCCTTCTGAATTAGATGCTTTTACTGTCTCTACTAGCTCGTTTGTTACATCTGCCATATTAACCTCAGAGGCATTATAGACTTCTATACGCATAGATTGCTCTTCATTTTCTTTATTGAATAGCAAGTCTTTATTTGGTTCTTCTGCAGTTAATTCATAGCCATCAAGTACGGATATGGAATATTCCTGATTATCACTATCTACAGAAGTTCCGGTTGCTTCAGAACTATTTTCTTTTTCCTCTGAACCGTTAGCTTCGCTGTTGTTTTTAGAATCTGTTACTTGATCATCGTTAGATGTCTCTTTCTCTGAAGAACCACAAGCAGCAATCAAAAGTGTTAGCAGAAGGACAGATAAAGTTGAAATTACTTTTTTCATTTATTCAGCTCCCTTTCTAGTATAGTTATGGTTTACATAACTTTCATATTAGTGGTAGCACCAGGAATAGCATTAAAAGAAATACAATATGGGCTACAATATTAAGTGGCATACTTTTTTTCTTTTCGTAAAGCCATCCAAAAATGATTCCTACAATAATAGCAAAAAAAACACCAATGTAGAAACCACTCACTATAAATGATGCTCCATATAAAACGGAACTAGTTAGTATAGCGAGAGTAGGAGAGAACCAATTTTTCACTGCATTTTGGATGAAGCCACGCCAGAAAAATTCTTCTCCAGGAATAATGATGAAGAACAATAAAATGTAATGCCATAAAGCAGAAGGTGCAAATACACCAAAGAAATGAGAAACTTCTTTCGTCGCTTGAGATGGTAATAGCTCCAGTAGCTGTAAACCTAAAAAGCACAATAAGTAAGTTCCTATACCATATACTATACCCCAAAATAAATAGTTAAACGTTTTCAGCTGATCTTCTAATTTTGAAAAATAAAAAGAAGAAGCCGTTAAAAAAAGTGTTGTAAACGAATAGAAATACCAAAATACGTTTTCATTATTAAACGTAACCCAAGTAAAAACAAAAGCTAATACTAGTGATATTACTAGTCCTATAAAAAGTTTTCGATTAATCATATATGCACATCCTTACCATAGTCACAAAAAAAGAGAAGTATAGAGTTTTATGACGGTCTAGGAAAAAGAATTGCCTGTTACTTAGAAATAAAACCGTTCATCTCATGGAGAGGAACGGCATGACGTTTAATCTTCATTGCTATATAATATCTTATAACGCTTATGGTTGATTACCGTTTTTTCTTCTAGTTCAAGCTCGTTAAAGTTTTCCATATAAGTTAAATCAACTATGACAGAATTCTCGTTAACTTTTTCTACTATACCTTGAAGACCATCTTTAAACTCAATAATGTTACCGACTTCAGCGATTTTCATAGATTGTCCCATCCCCTTAAGAACATAATATAATACAGTTTGCCCTAAAAAAAGATGTACGTAAAGTATTTTTATCAAAAGTTTTAAAACTATACATTTTGACTGATTTTAAAATAGTACTTTTTAATAATACATGAGGAATTCAGTTTAGGAGACATTCTATAATTGTTATGTTTTTCAGAGGAATAAACACCATTTATTTAAAATATAAGGAGATTTAAAAATATGCAATCGATAGATGAACAACTTAACGCGCTAAAAAGTGGGATGATAGATCAAATTCACGTCACTAAGGAAGAGTTTTTAGCATTTAGAGAAGTACTTGTAAAAAGAGAAGATTTTAAACACTTTAGTGGTAATGCAATGCAAGGTGGAGATATAATATATACTTATCTAACGCATCCAAGAAGTTAATGTGCTAATGTACATTACTTTACTTTAAATTGTCGGTATATTCTGATTAGTATAAGGGGTTTATGTATAGATAGTAGAGGGAAATATACAATTTTCAAAAGGAGAGTTTTCTAATGATGGAATCTATTCTAAAAAGGCTAGAATATACAAGAGAAAAGATGATTCAATCTGCGATAGAAAATGGTGTAACTAATAGGGAAACTATTCGATTAAGCGAAGAGCTAGATCATTTACTTAACGAGTTTCATTCCCAAGTTAAGCAGCTAAGCACATCTAAACAAATCGACTAGTAAATTGGAGAAGATATGAATGGATTCAGCTTTAATCAAACTAAAAAAAGAATTGAACCAATCTATTATAGGTAGACAAAAAGAAATCGATTTTATGCTAATGGGTTTGTTAGTTCAAGGCCATGTGCTATTAGAAAGTGTACCTGGATCTGGAAAAACAATGATGGCTAAATCTTTTGCAGAAGCCATTCAAGGAGAATTTAAACGAATACAATTTACTCCCGATGTTCTTCCTTCAGATGTAACAGGAATTAGTTACTTTCATCCTCAGAAGCAGGAGTTTATTCTGCGGATGGGTCCAGTAATGAGTAATATTTTGCTTGCAGATGAAATTAATCGTGCCACTCCAAGAACTCAGTCCAGTCTTTTAGAGGCGATGGAAGAGAAACAAGTGTCAATTGATGGTGAAACTATTAAGCTACCTTATCCTTTTATGGTAATTGCTACACAAAACCCAATAGAATCACAGCAAGGTACCTTCCAGTTACCTGCTGCTCAGCTAGACCGCTTTTTATTTAAGCTTAATATTGGTTATCCAACCATGAAGGAAGAGAATTACATTTTAAAACATTTTGGTCAAGCTCCTGGAAAAGTTAAAACTAAGCAAGTGGTTACTCTTGAGAAAATTGAAGAATGGTCTAAGCAAGTAAATAATATTCAAGTTCATGAAGATATTTTTACTTACATCATACAAATTGTACAAGGCACGAGAAAACACCAGTACATAGAACTAGGGTTAAGTAGTCGAGCTTCTTTAGCTATGCTACAGGCTTCTAAAGCCCACGCCTTCATTAATGGTAGGGAGTATGTGACACCAGACGACGTAAAGAACATCATAGATCCTGTTTGTTTGCATCGCCTTAGATTGTCCTCGCAAGGAATGCTAATCCATGAAATATCTAATATTATGGCAGAATTGATTAAAGAAATTGAAGCACCTGTTGAGGCAAGTATATAATGACGTGGAAACGTAACGATGTAAACTATAAGTATATAAAAATATATAGGGATATATTGCTGATCAGTGGGGTATTTCTTTTTATCTTTGATCAGCATGTACTTTTCGTTATTATTTTCTTTTTGTTATGTTTCGTGTTGATTCAACTGCTTTACTTTCAAAAAGTTGGTAGTGGACTTACTTTTGTAAATGAGAAAAAAAGAGTTAGATTAATGAAAGGGACTACCTCACATTTTGAGCTGACTTTTAAAAATAAAGGTATGCCGATTTGGAATGGCACCATTACAATAGCATTCCACGATTCAGTTGCTCCAGTTAGAGCCAATAATATTTTATCTTCAGGATTTTTTGAGGTGAATGTTCCTTTTTCTATTGGATACAATAAAACAGTTACGATACAAGTACCTATAGTTGGTAGTCGAAGAGGTCTTTCGAGGTTTAGAGGCATAGATATTAATATCCCTCATCCTTTAACGGAAGGTTCTATTATATTGAATTACCAACCATACATATTGATGGATGCAATGGTTTATCCAACTATCTATCCAATCAAAGAAGAATTTCTTCCTACTCGACTTAAGCCTGGAGAGCTGGAGTTAAATTCTTCTTTGTTTGTTGACCCGTTCTTCCCTATTGGTACTAGAGAATATGAACAAGGTGATCAGTTTAACCATATTCATTGGAAAGCAAGTGCAAGGACACAGCAGCTTCAAACCAAAATTTTTACAAAAGTTACTAATGTATCGGTATTATTTTTAGTTAATCTTGCAGATGGGTATAGGATGGTTCATGATTTTGAGGAGAAGATAGAGTGGCTAGCATCTAATGTGGAAGCTTGTTATAAGGCAAATGTTCCCTTTGGATTTGGCTTAAATATTCGAGCATCAGGAAAGAGACCATTTGTATTTGTTCCTTTAGGCTCTGGTGATGTACATAGACTAAATGCTTTAGAGTTACTTTCTATTCTATCGGTTAGCAATATCACTATACCATTTGAAAATATGATTAAATATATTGATAGTCATGAGGAAATACCGGTGTCTGTTCGAGTTTTTTCTCATAATATGGAGAAGTATCATTCCATATTAACCCCATGGGAGCAGAAGGCCATTGTCACATATCTGACTGAGCAAGAGGAGGGAGATTATGTTAAATAACTCCACTCAAACTTTCCATATACAAAAATTGTCCTATGAAAAGTACCTGAAGGATATGTGGATAGTTAGCTTGTTCTTTGTTTTATTGTTAAATGAGACTTTGGTAAGTTTGCCGTTTCTATGGATTGGTATCCAAATTTTTACCGTGCTGGTTGCCCAGTATACTTTTTCGAAATTTGGACCTAGTTTAATCATCGCTTTTATTATTCCTACGGTGTCATTACTTTTCCTCTTTTTATTTGGAGGTCCCTTTTGGCTATATTGTATTGGGGTTCTAATATCTGTGTGTTGCTTACATTATAGATATAATGTAATTCAGTTGGATGAGGACAGTGATAATCCTTTTGCCTTACTGTCATTAATGGTATTTTTCTCTATCCACTTAATTTGTATTATGCTTGTGATCGAAAATTATAAAATCACTTTATATAGTGTCTTTATAGGAGGAGTTATTTTCTTTGTAGGGTTAAGGCTATTTAGTGTTTGGAGAAAAAGTTACAGTCATACAAAAGAATCGTTAAACCAATTTGCACTTTATTATTTAGTTGGTTTGTCCGTTATCTTTCTTTTAACTTTCTTAAGCTTTTTGATTTTTAGCCCAGTGAGACAACTTTTAGGTGTGATCCTCCAAGGGTTGTTTACTATTGTGATGTTGCCTTTGACACCTTTGCTCATTTTAATTGAAAAATATTTGAGTAATTTGTTCAGCGAACCAGCAGAGGAAAGAGAACAGGATATTGTAGCAAATGACGGTATAATGGATGGTTTACGTCAAGATGAATCTGAAGCAATTACTTCGTCATTTCCAATAGAGTGGATCCTATTTGGGGCCTTAGGTATAGTAATACTTTTAATTGTTACTTATATTATCAAAAAGAAAATAGAATTTCCTGTGGAACAACAACGAAATAATTTCATTTATAAAAATGATAATTTGGCTATTCAGGATGAAGAATTATTAAAGCAAAGTACCATTTATAAAGTTGAAGCTTCATTCCTTAGAGAGCTTTACTTAGAATTTGAAAAAGAGGCAACATCATTAGGATACAATAGAGAAATGAGTGAAACTGTTAGGGAATGGTTTAAAAGAATGTCATGGGAGGTAAAAGGTGAATTTTTTTCTACTTATGAAGAAGTAAGATATGGTGGTCACATGGTAGGAGAAGAACAGGCAGATATTTTTATAGAAGAATTGGATAAAATAAAAAAAATTTTAAAAAAAGAGGTTTAAATAAATGTGAGCAGGGCATATTAATAAAGAACACAGCAACATTCTCATTTCCCCCTTTTTAAGGATCATCCACTGGATGGTCCTCTTTTTTTGTCTAAATTTATCATTTGCGTATTAGTTATTGAAATAAATTGCACTTCCCTTTATGAATGGACAGGTTGCTGATCCATTAGAATGATGCAAGGGACAGTTAAGAGACAAAACAGTTGATGATAGTTTATCGTTCGCCCGGATCATCTGCACTTCCGAAAAGTGATATAAAATTTCTCTCTTTTCAATCGTCCCTGCCTTACATCAAAACCAAAATTATGAAATGGATTAATCATTAAAGTGAAATTTTAAATAAATTTGTTTTACTTTTCTGATAAACTGTATTTAATACAAATTATATTGGAGGAGTTATTTATGACGGAGCAACTTAAAATAGGTTTTATTGGCACAGGTGTAATGGGTAAAAGTATAGTTAAGCATTTACTAAAAGCAGGTCATGAGGTTAGTGTATACACAAGAACTAAGGAGAAAGCAGAGGAGTTACTTACTTTAGGAGCAAGGTGGGTATCAAAGCCTAGTGAAGCTGCTAGCAGTGTACAATACCTCTTTACCATGGTTGGCTATCCACACGATGTAGAAGAAGTTTATTTTGGAGAAGAAGGAATATTCTCAATAGAAAACAAAGGGTTAACTGTCATCGATTTAACAACATCCACACCTACTTTAGCAAAAAAAATTGACAATCGCGCTAAGGAGCTAGATATGCAATCCCTAGATGCTCCAGTGTCGGGTGGAGATATAGGTGCTCAATTAGGAAAGCTATCCATTATGTGTGGTGGAGAGAGGGAAACCTTTGACAGTTCTTTATCAGTACTGAAGCTATTTGGTGAGACCATTCTACATGAGGGAACTGCGGGCGCTGGACAACATACTAAAATGTGTAACCAAATAACGATTGCATCTAATATGATAGGAGTCTGTGAGGCACTTACATACGGAAAGAAAGCTGGGTTGGAATTAGAACAAGTATTAAGAGCAATTTCTACTGGTGCTGCTGGTTCTTGGTCATTGAGCAATTTAGCACCTCGAATGATTAAAGGTGATTTAGAGCCGGGATTCTTTATCAAGCATTTTGTTAAAGACATGAAAATTGCTTTGGAGGAATCAGAAAGAATGAATTTGACATTACCTGGGTTAGAGTTAGCGAAGTCATTATATGATCAATTAATAAGTGACGGATATGAGGATAAAGGTACTCAAGCACTAATAAAATTATACGAATAATATAGTAATATTTTACCTCTGTATGATACAATTGGTATAATCGTGAGTGTGGAAAGGAAGATTTTTTGTGAATGACCACAAAGGAATATTACTAGAAAGCGGAACCAATGAATTAGAAATTGTAGAGTTTCAAGTAGGTTCAAATAGATTTGGCATTAATGTGATAAAAGTAAAGGAAATTATTCAACCTATTCCGGTTACTTTTATTCCTCTTGCACATCCGCATGTGGAAGGCATTATTCAATTACGAGGTGATGTTCTACCCGTGATAAATATGAGTAAAGTTTTAGGTTTGCCCATGCAATCTACAAGTGAGCAACAAAAATATGTTGTTGCAGAATTTAATAAACAAAAGGCTGTATTTCACGTAGACAATGTAACTCAAATACATCGTATATCATGGGATCAAATAGAAAAGCCTGGTTCCCTATATCAAGGAGGATCTTCCCACGTAATAGGAGTTATTAAAAGAGACGAAGACATGCTCTTATTATTAGACTTTGAAAGAATTATTGTGGATATAAATCCTGAATCAGGAATGAGTATAGATTCGGTGAAGAAATTAGGCCCAAGAGAAAGATCTAACAAAAAAATTGTAATTGCAGAAGATTCACCTTTGTTAAGGAAATTATTGCATGATACTATGCATGAGGCGGGTTATGTAAACCTCGAGTTCTTTGAGAATGGGAAGGATACTTTAGCATACCTAGAGGGATTAGAGAAAGTCTCTCCAGATGTATCGGAACATGTTCAAATGATTGTAACCGATATTGAGATGCCACAGATGGATGGGCATGCTTTGACAAAATCCATTAAAACCAATAGTAATTTAGCCAAACTGCCAGTAGTCATTTTTTCAAGTCTGATTACAGACGACCTTAGACACAAAGGTGACTTAGTAGGAGCAGAAGATCAAGTGAGTAAACCAGAAATTACTGAACTAGTTTTAAAAATTGATAAATATATACTGTAACAATATATAGAAATTAAAAGAGGGATTCTCAAAGCTAATGCTAGCTATGAGAATCCCTCTCCATAATATTAAATCAAATATACACTACTCAGCGTTAAAATAGGGTTAGGTAACTAGAACATTATAAGGAAGAAGAAATACACTTTTTTGACTGATAAAAGTGTTTGCTTCTACGAAATTTTATCGATCTAGGTAAGATTTCATCTTACTTGGGCGTCTATTGGAAACACGAGCAAACTTCGCAGTACAAGATGTAGAGTGATTAGTGGACTTGCTTTTAGTAGCTTTGGGAGGTCCTATATAATCGGTTAATAATTGTTTAGCCATTCTTATACTCATTTTCCTGATAGGGTTTCTATAAGTATCATCTAAATGACCGAGATGTGGTAATGTTTTAAAATCTTCTTTAACCGGAAGAAGGTGGAAATAATAGTCAGCACACTGAACTAAAACGGAGGATTGCTGTTGGCTATTTCTAGGATTACGCACAAAATGAAGACCAATTTTACTAGCTTTTTTTTCTGTAATCATTTTTTGAATAGCTAATTTTTTCAGCTCATAAAGGGGCTTGTTGTCTATAGCAGTTTTTGCATGTCTATTAACTGTATATATTGCAGTCGCTAACTGCTTGTCTGATTCAGTAGTCATAATAAGTACACTCCTTTCTTTTACTCTTACTATACATACTATCATACCAACTAATGACCTAATTGTGTACACAAATCAAAAAAATATTATATAAAAATATTTATTAGTATTTTTATTAAAAATTACCATTATTTGACGATACAAAAGAGAGTACAGTGTGTTGATTTTTGCAATATGTCTTATACGAGGCTATGGAGGCTAACATGAACAATTACGAACAGCTTAAGATGGATGATTACTTAGCAGATATGATTCATGAACAACCCAACCTGATCACTTGCCTATTGCAAAAAAAGGAAGATGGTTCTCATGTAATTATTTATACAAATAAAAGTGCCAACAAATTTTTAAAAAGTGCGATAAATTTAAATAATTTCACGCAAGAATTATGGATTCAATTAGAACCACTTTTTGTAGAAGAGGCCAAGCAGAAAGTCTACCATAACTTTGACATTATATTAAATGACCAAGTTTATACGTTTGATATTACAATAGCGCCAATGGGAGAAAAAACAAGAGGGATATATGGCTTGTTGATGGTTGATCAAACGGCTAAACCCCATTTTGATCCCTTGCTAGAGGTTCAAGAAAAATATCATTCGTTAATAGAACACAATCTAGACACCATATTAGTTATTGACCAAGAAGGTAAAATTCAATACGCAAATAAAATAATAAATACAGTTTATGGATATAAGTCGAATGAGTTATTAAATATACCATTTGAAACATTTGTAGGAGAAGAATCTCTGTGGAACTTCCGCAATATCATGAGCCATGTAAAGACGGGCAAAGCTACCGAAATGCAGAATTGCTTGATACAACATGAAAAAGGCCATTTTATAAGTACAGATCTAAAAGCAATTCCTATAGTAATTGGTGGAAGTGTAAGTGGACTTCATATAGTTCTGCGAAATACGGTAAGTGATACAGAGGAGCAGGAGCAACTATTCTATCTTGTTTACCATGATCATTTGACGGGCTTATGGAATAGAAGAGCATTAAAAGAACACTTACATGAAAATATTAAAGACGCTCAAAAAACAAATAGTGAAATATCTATTATACGAATTGACCTTGATCGATTTAAATTAATAAATGAATCATTGGGTTATACATATGGTGATGAGTTACTAAAAAAAATTGCAGATCGTTTAAGTTTATATATTGATAAGGCGAGTAATTTATATAGGCAAAGTGGAGATGAATTTGTTTTTTTATTAAAGGGAAAAACAAAGGAAGATACTAGTGCATTTGCGGAAAGTATATTAACGGAACTTGCCAAACCGATTTATTTAGATCATCAAGAGTATTTTGGTACAGCCTCTATAGGAATATCGATGTTCCCTTATGATGGAGAAAAAAGAGATGAGTTATTGTTAAAGGCTGATCAGGCTTTATATGTGGCAAAAGATAGAGGAAGAGCTCATTATCGATATTTTCAGGAACAGATGAATTTATCTTTTCCAAATGCAGCATTGATGGAATCACATTTAAGAAGAGCAATTGAAAAAGACGAGTTGTCTATACATTATCAGCCACAGGTCAATCTATTGACTGGTGAGATAAATTCATTCGAGGCTTTGCTACGTTGGAATAATCGCAAGTTTGGATATGTCTCTCCTATGCAATTTATCCCTCTAGCAGAAAAGTCAGGAATCATATTCAAGCTCGGAGATTGGGTTTTAGATGAGGTTTGTAGACAGTTAAAGCAATGGCAAGATAAGGGCTTCCGAATGGCGAGAGTTGCAGTCAACATTTCACCTCAACAATTTAAACAAGATAATTTTGCTTTTAAGATTAGAGATAAAATTAAAAAATTCAATATACTTGCCTCTTCTTTAGAGGTAGAAATTACAGAAAGTGCGATGACCGACTTGCAGAATACTTTCACTATTCTAAAAGAATTGAAGGATATTGGAGTCGTTATTTCAATTGATGATTTTGGAACCGGTTATTCCTCACTGAGTTATTTAAGAAAGTATCCAATTGACATTATAAAGATAGATCAGTCCTTTATAAAAGACATGGAAACCGACGAAAAAAGCGCTGCTATTGCAACGACGATTATTCGTTTAGCTCATAGCTTAGGCATGGAAGTAATCGCTGAAGGAGTAGAAAAAGATACCCAGGTGGAAATCTTAAAAGCAGCGAACTGTCAAAAAGCTCAAGGATTCTTTTTTAGTCGCCCTATCCCAATAGAGGATATTAACAAATCATATATGAATTATCAATAATCATTGTAGACCCATGAGAGAGCACAAAGGCTTTTCTACGGGTCTTTTTTTATTAGTATAGACTCTATCAAGCCATAGTGCTTTTCTTATAAGGGTATGATAAAATATTGAGTGAATGTTCATTCAATTTTAAAAGGGGTGTGTTTTCATTGTTATTAAAGGGGAAAACGATTATTGTCACTGGTGGTTCTAATGGGATGGGTAAATATATGGCGATGGCTTTCGTAGCCGAAGGGGCAAATGTCGTCATTACTGGTAGGGATAAGGAAAAGCTAGATAATGCAAAATTAGAGATCGCTCAGAATGGGGAACAAGTGGAAGTATTTCAAATGGATGTACGAGATCCTGAGCATGTTGCAGCAATGGTTGAGTTTACGGATAAGGCATTTGGTAGCATCGATGGCCTAGTCAATAACGCAGCAGGCAACTTTATTGTCGAGACTTCGAAGCTTTCGCCAAATGGTTGGAAGGCTGTAATCGATATTGTACTAAACGGTACCTTCTATTGTTCAAATGCTGTAGGTAACTATTGGATAAATAAAGGAACGAAAGGTTCTATTATTAATATGCTTGCAACCTATGCTTGGGGAGCAGGGGCTGGGGTAGCTCATTCTGCTGCCGCAAAAGCAGGCGTGATGTCCTTAACAAGAACACTAGCTGTGGAGTGGGGAAGTAAATACGGTATACGAGTTAATGGAATTGCCCCAGGTCCAATTGAACGCACGGGTGGAGCAGGGAAGCTTTGGGAATCAGAAGAAGCTGCTAAAAGAACAATTCAAGCGGTTCCTCTAAAGCGTTTAGGTAAACCAGAAGAAATAGGCGATCTTGCAACATTCATGATGTCAGACAAAGCTGCTTATATGAATGGAGAAATAGTAACGCTAGACGGTGGACAATGGTTAAATCAATTTCCATTTTAAAATAAATGTTAACTTCATCTGAAAATGATGAATTCCATAAAAAATAATAGCGGGCATGTAAAGTATTGCGCTAAATTCCTCTTATACCGAAACATCTTTAGAGATGTTTGAATAGCGATGTCCTCATTTGAATTTAAAAATAATGAGATGTTGTAAGCGATTTCATAGTTTTTTATTCCTTTCATATGCTATCATAGTTTTATAGGTTGTGTTTTCCAATTAGGAAAACAGACAAAGGAGTAGGATTCAATGATATTTGTAAGTAGTAAGGACTTTTTGCAAATTCCTATTAAGGATTACATTATTTCAGCAGATAAGGTTGCTCATGTGCAATTAGGAAATAATGCAGAACATGCATTGCTTGTGTTAACAAAGACGGGTTATTCTTCAATCCCAGTCCTAGACGTAAAGTATCGTCTGCAAGGACTTGTTAGTACTCAACAAATTACAGATGAAATACTTGGACTTGAACATATTGAATATGAACGATTACCTGATTTAAAGGTTGATCAAATTATGAAAAAGGATATTGCTTCTATTCACGTGAATGAAAAATTTCAAAAAGGTTTAGATCTCTTAGTCAATAACCCATATGTATGTGTTGTAGATGATGAGGGTACTTTTATCGGTATTTTAACGAGAAGAGTTATTTTAAAGCAGATGAAAAAGTATTTATACCAATCCCAGGAACCTCAAGAATGATCTAATATAAATAGCTAAGCATAATAATAAGACACTTACTGGTTGGGTTGAACAGTAAGTGTCTTATTTTGTGGGCAAAATAATTGGAGGTATTTAGATTTCATTCAAATTTCTTAAGTCGCACCCTGTAGCTACGATAAAAAAGAATAAAATACTCGTGTTTGGTTGAAAAAAATTCCCTATTTCTCTTTCCGTACGATTGTTATGACTTTAGAATTAAATTAGATTACTTAATAAAAGAAATAAAGTATACAATTAAGATGACTAAGTACTATACCGATAAAGTAATCTCAATTGTAAGGAGTAAAATGGAATAATTATGACGAGATGAATGAGAGAGATAAGTCCTGCAGTAAGTATAGATACATGCTTGTAAATTCTCCTGTGGAACATGAACCCATTGAAATAGTAACCAAACTTAAAGAAAGAGGGTCAATAAATGAATTCAGATTATCTTATTATCAAAACATTAGCTGAAGAACAAAATATGCGTAAGGCAGCAGAGCGACTTTTTCTTTCTCAACCAGCTTTATCCTTACGTCTGCAAACCATTGAAAAGGAATGGCAAACAAAGTTATTCTTAAGATCTCAAAAGGGTCTAACAGCTACTCCTGAGGGAGAACTTGTTATTGAATTTGCTAACAGTATACTCCAGCAAAGAGAAGAACTTTTTGAGACTTTACAATCTTTAAGCTCTAAGGTGCATGGAACATTAAAAATTGCGTGTGCCTCTATAGTAGGTCAAAATTGGCTCCCAAAGGTGTTAAAGGATTTTGTCCAAACGTATCCAGAGGCTAAGGTTTCTTTGTTAACCGGTTGGAGTTCAGAAATTGTGAAAGCCATTTATGATGGAGAAGCTCAAATAGGCATTGTTCGAGGCCAAACGGATTGGAAAGGGAGCAAAATGCACTTATTTAGAGATACTCTGTATTTAGTAGACAAAGAAATGACCAGCATAGATGATGTGCTAACAACAGAAAAGCCTTTTATCCAATTTAAAAGTGATTCGAACTATTATCAAGAAATTCAGCAGTGGTGGCAGAAACACTTTTCTGTAAACCCGAAGCGTCAAATAATTGTAGATCAAATTGAAACGTGCAAGCAAATGGCTTTAAACGGTATTGGATATGCTATTTTACCTTCCATTACACTGACAGGCCATGAGGATGTAAATAAGATCCCGTTAACTAATAATGAAGAAGAGTTTGAACTTACAAGGGATACTTGGTTAATCGGGTATGACAGCTCATTTGAACTTCCACAAGTTGAGGCATTTGTAAAAATTGTGAATGAGCATGCGAAGAAATTCCACTAAAGGAACTTTTTTGGGTGAGAAACGTACTAAAAGATATAAATAATAGGAGGGAAATAATATGCAGATACGCAAGTTTGCTTTGGCAATCGCAGCACTTTTTATCATTTTTTGTATACAACCATTAGATGCCTTAGCAGCTCCAAGCTTAAAGGTCAAGACTACTCTAGGTTTTGACGGAAAGGCAAAGTATGGAGAGGGCCTTCCTATAACCATCACTGTAGAAAATTCAGGTGATGCTTTTTCAGGGGATATCGTGCTTGATATGTTCGAATCCTATAGTTTAGGGAATGGGCAGGCAATTCCATTTGAAATTGGTGCTAACGAAACAAAGACAGTTCAAATTGCCTCTTCGGGGTTAAGTGACGATTATTTATACTCTAACTCCAATATTCAGCTTGTACATTTTTATGAAGGCGGCTGGAAAAAAGGAAAATCCATTGAATATAAAGGCTCCAAGAATTTAAAGGCAAATTTTATGGACCCATCCTCGACCTTTTATTTGACAATGACTAACAGTGCCGACCGTTTAACTGTTTTAAATGGTTTAAAGCAATCGAATAGTCAGGTAATCCATTTGAGTCAACTAAGTGATTTCAGCTATCCTACTGAAGGTATAGCATGGCAAATGGCAGATTACATATTCATAGATGAATATGTTTTAGCTGACCTATCTAATAGTCAGCAACAGGCTTTAGTTGATTATGTTAGTTCAGGGGGATATATCCTTGCTGGGGCCTCCGATAATACGTCCGCAGAACTTGGATTATTAGCAGAACACTTACCGTTCAATTTGCAATCGACCACAAAAAGTCTTTCACCTGAAACTGTTAGCTCTATTACTGGAGAAAAGTTATTAACAAATGATTTAACAGTTTATGAAGCAACTCTAACTGAAGGTGCACAGCCTTTGATCAATTTAGATGGTACATTACTTGCTGGTCAAAAAAAGTTGGGCAAAGGTGCAATTATACAAACAAGCTTTTCTTTAGGTGATGCGCCTCTAGCAAAAGACGAAGCGTATCCAGAGTTAATGAAAAAAATTCTGAACCCTTTAAAAACGCAGGCTACTAACTATATGTATGGATATAACGTGAAGGATCAATTAGTACATGAAATTGGTAATACGAATTCACTTTTTGCTTCTTTTAAAGTCTCAACTCCTTTGATGATAGGAATTGTAATTGTTTATATGCTTTTAGTGGGACCTTTACTGTACTTTATATTGAAAAGAAAAGATAAAAGAGAATACGCTTGGGGAATTATTCCGCTTCTTGCTATTATAACTTCTGCTGCCATATTTGGTTATGGAGCAAAGGATCGCATTGCCAGACCACAAGTTCAGCAATCTTCATTTTTATATGTAAATGAAGATAGCAGCCTTAGTGGGTACTATGCGGAATCTATTTTGAGTAATAAAGGTGGAGAATTTGCTTTTACGTCTCCAACTAGTACTTCTATGGTAGCAAGTCGAGAATACAACTCCTTTACAGGCGATGTAGTTAATATTCATGAAAACGTAATACTTGAAAAGAGTGCTTCAAGCTCAGAACTAACCTACCGCGACCTTGGTTATTGGTCCGTTTCTTCATTTTATGGAGAAACATTTATTCCAGATATAGGTAAAATAGATTCGGATCTTCGAGTAGAGGCAAGTAAACTATCAGGTACTATAACGAATAGCTTCCCTTTTACCCTTAAAGAAGTTTCTATATGGTCGGGTTCCAAGATAATAAAACTGGGAGATTTAGAACCTGGTGAACAAATGGCTGTAAATAAGGATATAGGATCCATTATGCTAAGTCCAACCTCCAACCCTTATATTAATAGTGGGGGCAGCTATGGCCAAAATGCTGGAAATCAAGACGATTTAATAACTCAACGTAAAAAGTCACTGTATGCAACAAGTAAAACTATTGAGCAACAGACAACCAAACCTGCTATTACTGCATTTGTAGAAGATAATGTAATACCAATCGAGCTTAAAGATAAAAAGGTAGAAATGTCTGCACTTCATTTATTAATACAACCATTTGAGGCAGAGACAATTATATCAGGAGATTTTACACTTCCTTCCACTAGCTTTACGGTTAATGTTGAAACAAATGCATACGGAAAATACATGGAGCCAATGGAGAATAGTAACTTTGAGTGGTATTTAGATGACGGAGAATATATTACGTCATGGAAGCTACCAGAAACTTTATCAGTAGAAGGCGTGACTTATACACAATTGCAAATTGCGAATACGGATCGCAACTCACAAACGATCGAGCTATGGAATAATAAATCCGAAACATATGAACCAGTTGATGAAAGCAGATTTACGATAAAAGAAAATATTTCCGATTATATTAACCAAGAGGGAGTAATTATATATAAATTGACGAAGGATTCTATAGACGGAAATTCTTATACACGACTTCCAGAGGTTCGGATGAAAGGGGAGGTTAAGTAATGATCGAGATTAAGGGATTAACCAAAAAGTATGGCTCTTTTTATGCTTTAAATGATTTAAATTTAACCTTACAAGAGGGAACTGTTTTTGGATTTGTCGGGGCAAATGGTGCCGGCAAATCTACGACTTTCTCTATTTTAGCTACATTGTTGCAGCCTACCTCCGGTGAAGCGTTCGTCAATGGAAATAGTGTTAAGA
Source organism: Psychrobacillus sp. FSL K6-4046 (assembly GCF_038624605.1). Taxonomy (NCBI): domain Bacteria; kingdom Bacillati; phylum Bacillota; class Bacilli; order Caryophanales; family Bacillaceae; genus Psychrobacillus; species Psychrobacillus sp. FSL K6-4046. Next base: position 2,761,399 of record NZ_CP152020.1, on the reverse strand, counting down.
CGGAGCCTCATGAGGTAAGAAAACAAATCGGCTACATGCCTGACTTTTTTGGTGTCTATGATCAACTGAAGGCAAATGAGTATTTAGACTTCTATGGAGCTTCTTACGGTATTCCAGAAGCAGAGAGGGCTGTTTTAATACCCCAGTTATTAGAATTAGTGAATCTAACACATAAACGATATGAATATGTAGATCTCCTTTCTCGTGGGATGAAACAACGTTTGTGCTTAGCAAGGGCATTGATCCATGATCCAAAGGTATTGATATTAGATGAACCAGCATCTGGCCTAGATCCACGTGCACGTATTGAAATGAGAGATATATTAAGACAGTTGAAGGAAATGGGAAAAACTATTCTAATTTCTTCTCATATTTTACCGGAGCTAGCTGAAATGTGTGACGAAATTGGAGTGATAGATGGAGGTAAACTGATTGCGCACGGTTCTGTTCAGGAAATTCAAGCACAGCTTGCTGGCGAGAGACATATAACCGTTAAAGTAAAAGGTTTACTTGAAAATGTAGCAACCTTCTTTGAAGAGGATCCTTTTGCTTCTAAAGTAGAGAGCGACCCTGTGAGAAACGTTATTACGTTTAACTATAGGGGAACGGAAGAAGATCAGATTAATTTACTTAAAAAAGCAGTAGAGCAACACCTAAAAATTATATCTTTTGCAGAAACAGAAACAGATTTAGAAGATGTATTTATGGAAATTACGAAGGGGGCGAAGTAAGTTGAAACAAGCTTTAAATAATCCAGTACTTATCAAAGAGATAAAACTTCGCTTTCGCTCTCTGAAAAGCTTCACAGGTATTTTGTTTTATCTTATTGCCATGTCTATTTTTGTGTTTGGTTTTATACTATTAACAACATCTTTTACAGGCACAGGATATTTTAGACCAGAAGAAAGCTTCTTTATGTTTGTGATGCTTACCTATATTCAGCTCGGTCTTATTCTTTTCATCACACCTGGTCTAACAGCTGGAGCAATTAGCTCAGAGCGTGAGAAACAAACCTTGAATATATTGTTAACAACGTCTCAAACTTCTTTTCAAATTATTATAGGAAAGCTTTCTTCATCCATTGCTTTCTTATTGTTATTGTTAGTGGCAGGCTTACCTGTATATAGCTTTGTGTTCCTTTTTGGTGGGGTATCACCAGGACAGCTTGGGCTAATCTTTTTATTCTTTTTCTTAACCATGATGGCAATTGGCGGTATAGGCATTATGTATTCCACAATTATTAGGAAGACGATTGTTTCTATGATTGCTACCTACGGGACAATGATTTTTTTAGCTGGGGTAACTGGATTTATTTATCTAGTCCTTACTGGTATGAACAGTATGGCTACGGGAGCACTTGCAACTACTCCTCAGCCAATAGCTCATTTTTTTGCAACGATTAATCCGGTTGTCCTTATGTTAAATTTAACAATGTCCAGTTCGGAGAGCTTTATCGGCCAAACAACGAATATAGATTTTCCGATATGGGCGGGATATGCTATTTTTTACGTTTTACTAACGGTTCTAACAATCTTTATAGCAGTCAAAAAGTTACGAGTTAATATGAAAAAATCTAAGTGAGGAGGATTGTAAATGGAGGACAGAAACAGATTGATTCAGTGGATTAAAAAAGCTAGATATAGCCTAGCAATTGAGCACTATTTTAAAATGCTCCAAGGAGCACTATTTTACGCATTTCTTTCTGTTGCTGTGATTTTACTAATTTCTCGCTTATTTGTCTTACCATATTACACAATTTATGCCTGGTCATTAGCCATTATTGTTTTTGTCACTTTATTAGGATGGGCATTTTGGAAAAGGCCGAAGAAAGAAATTGCTCTTCAACAGTTAGATGCATATTTCCCAGATAATGTTCTAATGACTGCCGTGTCATTTATGCACAATAAAAACCCCCTCGCTCAAGGTATTTTGCGCAAAGCTGAAACTAGTGGGGGAGCAGCTTTTGAGGCATTTAAAAAAAGAAAAAAGAATTATTTTGAAGTAAAATGGATGGTCGGGTTAGTCATGTCATGTGCGGCGATTCTTTTGTTATACACGTTTCCCGCGACTACTCAATTAGAAGCAAAAGATATTGAACAAGAAAAACAAATAATAAGTGATATAAAGAAGGAAGTAGAGAAACTAGAGAAAAAAGATTTATCTAAAGCAGTAAAAAAGGATTTAGAGGAATTAAGGGAATCATTGAAGGATACAGAACTTGCTGAAGAAGCATTGAAAGAACTTATAAAAAAACAAAAGGAGCTTGCTCTTAAGGAACAAAAACTAGAAGAAAAGAAAAATATGGCTAACTCAGATGGATCAGAGGGAGCCTCTTTAAACGAAGCGGAGTTAAAAGAGCTTGCTTCCTTAAAGGAGTCTAATAGCGCATTGGCAAAAAGTTCAGCATCTGCTCACTCTACTCTAAGTAAAATGGGGAAAAAGCTTCCATTTTCCTCGAACAATATAGCACAAGGTAATACAAATTCAAATAATAACAGTAACAATAACCAGCAAGGCCAAGGACAGCAAGGTCAAGGCCAACAAGGTCAAGGACAGCAAGGCCAAGGCCAAGGACAGCAAGGCCAAGGCCAGGGGCAAGGTCAAGGCCAGGGGCAAGGTCAAGGTCAAGGCCAAGGACAGGGTCAAGGTCAGGGTCAAGGTCAAGGCCAAGGCCAAGGCCAAGGCCAAGGGCAGGGTCAAGGTCAAGGCCAAGGTTCAGGAGGACAAGGCGCTGGTAAGGGTTCTGGAGGAAGGGACCTCCTTTCTATTCCATCTAGAATAGGTGGTACTGGAGATACGAGTGTAGACAGTGGAAGCCTTGGCGAGGGTGACTCTTCTAGTGAAGAGCCAGCAGAAGCACCGACAACTAGAGGTACGGTTAAATCATACGAGGAAGTCATCAATGAATACACGGACTCCTATTTAAAGAGTTCGGAAAGAATGCAGCTCCCTTCTGATTTACAGAGGATTGTTCAGGATTATTTCTCATCCGTAGAAAATAACGATTAATGGAGGAAACTATGGAGTTAACAACTGAAGACTATATCAATATGAGTAAACGTTTAGAAACAGTTCGCCAGGAAATAGGTCAATTTATTGTTGGACAAAAAGAGGCAGTAGAATTTTCTATTTATTGTGTTTTAGCAGATGGTCATGCACTTTTAGAGGGATTGCCAGGACTTGGGAAGACTATGCTTATCCGTACAGTTTCTGAAGTACTTGACCTTTCCTTTTCACGTATTCAGTTCACCCCTGACCTCATGCCATCTGATATTACGGGGACTAGTATGATCGAACGATTAGAGAGCGGAAAACAACAATTTAGTTTTCAAAAAGGACCTATATTCAGTCAGATGGTTTTAGCAGATGAAATAAATCGTGCAACTCCTAAAACTCAAAGTGCCCTCTTAGAGGCGATGGGAGAGAAGACTGTTACGGTCCTCGGAGACACCAAGAAGATGGATCGACCATTTTTTGTATTAGCAACACAGAATCCAATTGAAATGGAAGGGACTTATCCATTGCCAGAAGCACAAATGGATCGATTTTTATGTAAGATAATTGTTTCCTATCCAACTAAAGATGAGTTAATAGAAATTACAAAGAGAACTACGGGAAGCCAAGATATTCGTTTGAACAAAGTAATGAATGCAGAAGATCTGATTATTGCTCAACAAATGGTTAAGGAAGTATTGATTGCGGATGACATGTTAGAGTATGCAGTTGATCTTATTGCAGCTACTCACCCGGAATCTTCTGTCGTCCCAGAAGTTCAGCAATATGTTCAATATGGGAGCGGCCCTCGTGGTTTGCAAAGCCTTATTAAACTAGCAAAAGCAAGAGCCTTGGTTTCAGGACGTTATCACGTTTCGATAGCTGATATTAAAACCGTAGTAAAGCCTGTACTAAGACATCGTTTGTTGCTTAACTATGAGGGGGAAGCAGAAGGTAAAAGTACGGATGACTTAATTGAAATTATTTTACAAACAGTGAAGCAAGGACAAAGTGTATGAGTAAGGATTACTTGATCCCAAAAGATTGGACTGGAAAGCTAAGTCGATTGTCTATAGCAACCAAATCTAAACTACGTGGACAGCATAAAGGGTCTCATCGCTCCCAAAGATTCGGTGCTTCTCTAGACTTCTCAGATTTCAGGGAATACACGCCTGGAGATGATGTTCGTCAAATTGACTGGAATGTTTATGCTAGAACAGATAAGTATTTTATCAAACGTTTTTTAGATGAACAGGAAATGAGAGTACATATTCTACTTGACTCCTCAAAATCGATGGGAGAAAAAGTAAAATGGAATTTTGCTAGGCAATTAGCAGCTTCCCTAGGTATCCTTGTACTTCAAAGAGATGATCGACTTACCTTTTCCATGGTTTCAAATGAAAAAGTTCCTCCTTTCAGAAGAAAAGGGGCAACCTACCGTAAAGCGTTTGCACAAGTAATAACCGATTTGAATCCGCCGTCTATGGTAGACTCCTTTGCTAAAAATGCAATCTCCTTTCTGCCGAAAGACAGTACTGTATTATTCCTTATTACGGATTGCTTGGAGGACATAGAGCATTTAAGAACTCTTATACAAAAACTACCTCGCTTTGCGGGTGATATACGACTGTTACAAATTGTTACGAATGAGGAGTTAACCCCTTCTTTTTCTGGTGATATGCAGTTGGAGGATGTAGAAACCGCTCAACAATTAAATATATCTATGTCTTCCAGAGTAATAGATTCTTACAATGAGGAAAGAAAGCTGCATCAACTTGCTTTAGAAAAGTTATGTAGTAAATTCGGTATCAAACTAATACAGGTCAATGCAGATGAGGGCATTTCTCATGTCCTATTTCATCAACTACTAAGAGCAAATTGGGTGCAGTGAGGTGAGTACATTTGGGTTTTAGTCAATTACCATATTTATGGACAGCAATATTTCCAGTAGTTGTTCTCCTTTATTATTTCTTCCGAAAAAAATATAAGAAGCAATCCGTTTCATCTACGCTTTTTTGGGAGGAAGTAATGAAAGAAACGAGGGCCTCTCCTTATTTACAGCACCTTCAAAAAAATGCCTTATTTTATCTTCAGATGTTAGCGATGATTTTACTTGTTCTTGCACTGATTCAGCCTTATTGGAAAAAAGAAGCACTTGCAGGAGAGCAGGTTATCTTTGTCGTAGATACATCCGCTAGTATCGAAGTAAATATTAATAATACGAATTTATTTGACCTTCATAAACAAGAAATGCTTGATATGATTGAGCAGTTATCTGGTAAGCCGTTCACCCTTATTACTACAGGAAATGAACCAACTGCTGTATTAAAACAAGAAACAAATATAAATCATATAAAAAATGAAATAAATAAATTAGAAGTGACATATGAGGATGAGGCCTTTTCCAAAACACTAGATTTTGCTCAATCTTTTTTTCAAACGAAAGATACTTCGGTTTATGTATTCACAGACAAGCTTGATCAACAGACACTACCCCTACACTATGAAAATGTCAGCTGGAATGTTATTGGACAGCCAGCGGAAGTGGATAATATATCCATTAAACGTTTTGGGGCTACAAAGATGAAAAACGGAACTTCAGCATTGGTCCAAATTGACAATCAAACGAACGAAGAACAAAATGCTTCTTTAACCGTATCAAATGGAGAGAAGGATATTATAAAAGAGGCGGTTATTTTGCCACCTAGAGAAACGGTGACTCTTTCTTTTAATGAGTTGGAGGAGGCAAGCTTTCTTAAAGCTACTATTGATGTTTCTGATGATTATCTCCTAGATAATGAAATGGTTGTATTTATGCAAGACCAGCTTTCTAAGATTTACATAGATAGCTCGCTACATACATTGGTTCGTACGGCATTTCAATCACTAGGGATTGAAATGAGCAGTATACCATCGGAGCAGGTAAGCTTAGTAAAAGAAGAAGGTATACTCGCTACCAATCAGTTTGGTTTGATAGATCAAATGGAAAGACCAGCCTTATTTATTGGAAGAAATGATGTGACGCCAATCGAAGTGAACGGTAATGTTCAAACTGTGGAGCACCCGTTATTTTCTTTTGCTGATTTATCGGATATTTATGTGAGCAGTGTATACCCAGGAGTAGAAGGCTATTCTACAATTGCAACGGTCGATAATAAGCCCTTTATACAGGTATCAACCAAAGGCGATGTAGTCGTGCTTTCCGATATACAAATGACTGATTGGCCATTAAGTCCTTCCTTCCCATTATTTATGTGGAGCGTAAAAGAACAGCTATCCAATAGTAATCTATATTTAGGAACATTTACTCCAAATGAAAGAAAACCTCAATCGTTAGGCAGTACGACGAACGAATGGGAAATATATACGATGGAGGATTCCTATTTATATTCTATTGAAAATGGAGGAGCCTTTATGGCACCAAGAGAGCCCGGTGTGTATGTTATACGTTCAGGTGAAAAAGAAAAATACTTTACGGTAGCATTATCACAAAAAGAAAAAGAAATTTCCAAAGGAGCTTCTTATTCCATTGGGGCTCAGAAAACAGATAAGCAATCCGAGAATCATGAACAATTTTCGCTAGTTCCATTTCTAATTGTTTTATTGCTCTTGTTGTTTGTTATCGAGTGGGAGGTGCAAAGACGTCGTGGATTTACGAGTTGATCAACCACTATTGCTATTAATATCACTACCTATTCTTATTTATTTTATATGGATATGGAATAAAGACAGAAAGCACTGGAAGAAGGAAGGTCTTGTAGTTTTCTTTATCCGCCTGCTTGCTATTTTTTGTTTAATACTTGGTCTTACGAATCCGTATCTATTAATGCCGATCAAAGAGGAACAGGTAGTTTTCCTTATTGATCGTTCTGCTTCCGTTCAAGGTACGGAACAACAGGTTTCTGAGTGGATTGAAAAAAGCTTAGATGCTCAAACAGACAAACATCTAGTTGGAGTTTATTCTTTCGCTGAGAATTTTCAGTCAGAGATAGCATTAACGAATGAGGATATAAAGCTTCCAGTATTCAGCCCAATGGATTTACCTGGTAATACAGATATAGCTAAAGCGTTGCAATTATCTACTGGAATAATTGATCCCAACAAAGCTACACGAATTGTTCTCTTTACCGATGGAATTGAAACTAGTGGCTCGGTGGCAGACGAACTCATGAAAATGACAGGTAGTAATGTAACTGTTGATGTGGTGGAGCTTGAGAGAATATCATCAGAGGATGTAGCTATTACTACATTTGAGACACCACCTGTAGCCTTTGAAGGAGAACAACAGCAGCTAAATGTGGAATTAGAGGCTACTAAGGCAACTAATGCAGAGCTATTACTTTATCAAAACGATGAATTATTATCTAGAGAACAAGTATCCTTGGAACAGGGCTCCAATAGTTTTACATTCCGTAACACGTCTAAGGGTGAAGGTCTGTTGAAATATGACGTACAGGTGATCGTTCAAGGGGATGCTTTAATCGAGAACAATAAGCTTACGAGTGTTACGAATGTAGAGAGCTCTCCAAGACTGCTGATTGTCACTAATGAGGATGCTACAACTAATATTACTCAAGTAATTGACCAAGAGGCAATTACTACAGATGTTATCTCTGCTAGTTCCTTGCCATATGATTTATCAAATTATCTAGCCTATGATGCAATTATTTTCGACAACGTTCCAGGGCATCTTGTTGGAGAGCAAAAAATGAACGTCATCGAACAGGCAGTCAAAAATTTCGGTACTGGATTTATGATGGTTGGCGGACAAAATAGCTTTGGACTCGGGGGATATTTTAAAACACCTATAGAAAAGTTATTACCCGTTGAGATGGAAGTGAAAGGGAAGCAACAATTGCCTTCATTAGGACTTATTATAGTGATGGATAGGTCAGGAAGTATGGCTGGCTCTAAAATGGAATATGCAAAGGAGGCAGCTGCACGTTCGGTAGAAATGCTAAGAGACGATGATCATTTAGGCTTCATAGCCTTTGATGATAAACCATGGCAGATCATTGAGACAGAGCCACTCACAGACAGGGAAGACGCGGTTGAAAAGATCCTTTCTGTAGGCGCAGGGGGAGGAACTGAAATATATTCAAGCCTTGCGCAAGCATACGAGCAGTTACAACCATTGAAGCTACAGCGAAAACATATTATCTTACTGACAGATGGCCAATCAAGCTCGTCTAATGATTATCAAACTTTAATAGAAGATGGAAAAGAGAACAATATAACTGTTTCTACTGTAGCGGTTGGTCAGGATGCAGACCGTGCTTTATTAGAAAGCCTTGCAGAAATGGGGGGCGGAACATTTTATGAAGTACAGGATGAATCTACCATTCCAGCGATTATGTCTACTGAAACGGCAATCATCTCCAGAACCTATATAGAGGATAATCCGTTCTACCCGACTATTTATGGAGACCCGACATGGTCTAGTTTGTTTGTGGAAGGAGTTCCGCAGATGAACGCATATATTGCAACCACTGCAAAACAAACTGCGAATGTTATTGCACAAAGTGAGAAGGAAGATCCCGTTTTAGCTGAATGGATGTATGGTTTAGGAAGAACACTTGCCTTTACTTCTGATTCTACCGGTGCCTGGAGTGGAGATTTTGCTCGTTGGAATAATTGGGGAGATTTTTGGAACACAGCAGTCTCTAGGATGCTTCCATCCTATAGTGAAGTGCCATATACGATTCAAAAAGCAAGTGATGGAAGCTATACCGTAACAGATCCATCTGGAAAATCATCCTTTATAGAAGTGGCAGCGGTCAATGAAAAAGGGGAAGAGCTAGAAGTAAGTTCAGAGCCATTGGCGCCTGGAAAATCACGTGTCACGGTTGAGAGCGAGCCAGGACTTGTATTTTTCCGAGTTTCCAATGAACAGGACGCTGTCTATCAAGCTGGAATATCAATTCCTTATAGTGAAGAATATAAGGTCCAACAGCCAGATGTCCAAAAACTACAGCTTATAACAAATAGAACTGGTGGAGAACTTTTAAGTGAACCAGCAGAGGCGTTCCGAGATATGGATGTCACTAGCTCCGAAAAACAGCCTATTAGACAGATATTAATATTAATTGCGATAATCCTTTTCTTTATCGATATAACAATCAGGAGATTTGGATTTAAACAGCTAATTTTACCATTTAAGAAACCTAAAAAAGCAATTACCCCTTCCACTACAACAAAGTCCAGTAATATGGAAAAGCTAGTGAGAGAAAAGAAAAAACGATAAAATGTAAAAGCGCAACAGAGGCTTGTTTCCTCTGTTGCGCTTTTATCATAGAATGACAGGTTTCTTCTTTTTAACCCAAACAAGTGTAATGACCCAAGTGCAAAGTAAAATTACAGCACCTACTAAAAACGGTATGTTAATATTTACGTCAAATAATATACCAGCAAGTGCTGGGCCAATCATATTACCTAAGCTCATATACGCATTATTCATACCAGCAGCAAACCCCTGCTCATTGCCAGCGAGCTTAGAAACGATGGTATTAACAGCTGGTCTAATCAATGTAGTAGCAATCGAGAAGACTGTTGCTAAAAACAAGATAAGCCAAAAGGAATCTACTAAAAAGAATAGAACTAATGAGACGGCTCCCACAACTAAGTTGACAAGAATAACGTTTAATTCACCAAAACGTTTAAATAAGCGATCAATGACTACTGTTTGAATAACTACTCCCACAAATCCACCTACCGTTAAAATAGCGGCTATTCTTTGCGGACTATATTCGTATTTGTGATCTACATATAAAGAAAAGGTTGCCTGGAAGTTGGCGATTCCAAAAGAAAATACAAAAATGATAAATAACATCATAAAGTAAGGTGTATAAATCGAGCTTTTCATTTGAGTAAGAATATTTTCACGTTTTTTTATAGCTGGATTTAAATCAGTTATTACATTTTTAATATCAGGCAAAATGATTAAGGATACTATTGCGGAAAGAAAAGAAACTACCGCGGCCATATAAAATGGAAAGGATAAACTAACTCCTGCTAAAAATCCTCCAATAGCCGGCCCAATCATAAAGCCTAGTGACATGGAAGCTCCAATGAACCCCATACCTTTCCCACGTTCTTCATAACTTGTGATGTCAGCGACAAAGGCCATCGTTGCAGGTACTAAAAATGCTCCTCCAACTCCACCCATAAATCTTGCAATATAGAGCATCCATTCTTGAGTAGCTATCCCAAACCATAATTGTGAAACAGCAAAAATGATCAAGCCAATAATGATCATTCTTTTTCTTCCATGTTTGTCAGATAGTTCTCCCGCTAATGGAGAAAATATAAATTGTCCTAAGGCATAGGATGCGATAATAAAACCTAAGGCTTGCCCAGCAACTCCAAAAGTTTCTAAATAAGAAGGCATTACTGGAATAACAATCCCTATCCCTGACATTACAATAAACATATTGAACATCAGAATATATAATGCAAATTTATTTCTTTTCTCTGTCATAACGACTCCTGCTTTCTCTCGTACTATTATTCATCTATCGATAATATCATATTTTCCCATTAATACATACTTTCGTGTCCCGAAAAGTTATACAATTTTCTTCAATTAGAGTACTGTGTAAAATAAATAATAGCAATATAATAGCAATATAAAGTATTAATGAAATAGCTGGTTTAAGCATATACAGAGGACGCTTTCGACGGGGGAAGTGGATAAGTAAGTCATCATTCGTCGCGACAATGAACGTAAGAGTAGGATTAGATTGAATGATCTGCAATGATATTTATGAAGACTAATTTTATTAAAAATTGGGAGGTTGTTCAATAAAAAAGCTTACTTCGCGCCATAAAAAAATACCCCCAACAGGTAAACAGTTTCATCTGTCTACCTATTGGGGAGCATATCGAAATTAATTTCACGTTTTAATTTATAATAATATGTTGAAATTAATTATCTCCCATTTTAAATTTCAAGAATAATTCATTGTAATGGCCTAGCATTTCGAGACCTAGATTTTTGTATACTTCTAAATTATCTCTAGCTTCCTCCGTAGGATAGAAACGCTCGTCTGCGATAACCTCTTCATCCATTATTTCCATCGCTGCAGTATTAGGAGTGGAATAACCAACATAATCTGCATTTTGGGCAGCAACCTCTGCATCTAGCATGAAGTTAATGAATGCATGAGCACCATCGACATTCGCGGAGGTTTTTGGAATTACCATATTATCAAACCATAAATTAGAGCCTTCTTCAGGAACAGAATAGTCTAGTTCTTCATTTTCCCACATCATGTCAGCAGCTTGTCCAGACCAAGTAAGGGCTACAGCTGCTTCCTCATTTACCATCAGCTGCGTTACTTCATCGCCAATAATAGCCTTTACATTAGGAGTCAAGCTTTGAAGCTTTTCAAGAGAACTTTGAAGCTCATTTTCATCAGTAGAGTTTAAGGAATAACCTAGGCTATTTAATCCCATTCCAATAACCTCACGTGCTCCATCTACTAACAATACTTTGCCTTCTAAGGATGGATCCCATAAATTATCCCAGCTTTCAAATGTTTGTCCCTCCAATAGGGAAGGATTATAAACAATTCCTACTGTTCCCCAAAAATAAGGGATAGAAAACTCATTTTTAGGGTCAAAAGGTAAATCTAAAAAGTAAGGATCAACGTTTTTTAGATTTGGTAACTTGGAAGGATCGATTGGCAAGAGTAAATCATTTTCCTTCATTTTTTCAATAGCATACTCTGAAGGGACAGCTATATCATAGGAAGTCCCACCTTGTTCAATTTTTGTCATCATGGCTTCGTTTGAATCAAAGGTTTCATAAACCACACGATATCCGGTTTCTTCTTCAAACTGGTTTATCAACTCAGGATCAATGTATTCTCCCCAGTTAAAGACAGTAACAGTATCACTACCGGCATTATTTGCACTTTTTCCTAAATAATCGTTTGTGATAAATAATACGATACATACAACTATAATGGCTACAGCTGCTCTTACAATCTCTTTCATTTACGTATCCCCATTCCTGTCAGGTTTTTACCGCCTCGTTGGCTAATGAAGTAGTAACCTACAACTAAGAACAATGTTACGATAAAAATAATACCTGAAAGTGCATTTATCGTTAAAGTAATTCCAGCTCGAGCCATGGAGTATATTTCAACAGATAGAGTACTAAAACCATTTCCTGTTACAAAAAAGGTGACTGCAAAATCATCTAAAGAATAAGTAAGTGCCATAAAGAAACCTGCGAAAATACCTGGCTTGATGAAAGGGATGATAACCCTTCTTAAAATGTCTCTTCTAGTTGCACCTAAGTCAGCTGCAGCATCGATTAATGAGCTGTTCATCTCTTGGAGCTTTGGAAGTACCATTAAAACAACAATAGGAATACTAAAAGCAATATGAGAAATAAGCACAGAGGCAAATCCTAGCTTAACGCCCACCATAGTGAAAAGAATTAAAAATGACGCACCAATGACAACGTCAGGACTTACGATTAACACGTTATTTAACGATAAAATCGAATTTCTCAATGATTTGTTTCTAATATAAACGATTCCTAAGGAACCTAGAACTCCAATAGCCGTTGAAATTAAAGCAGATAGTAATGCGACTATAACTGTGTTTATAAGTATCATAATTAAGCGAGTATCAGAAAATACTGCTGTGTAATGCTCCCAAGTAAAGGAGTCAAATTCATTCATCGTACCGCCGCTGTTAAATGAATAGAATATCAAATAAAAAATAGGAGCATAAAGAATGACGAAAATAAGGACTAAATATATTTTTGCTGCCTTACTTGTGTTTCCCATTGGAAGTTGCCCCCTTATCTCTTTGCCCTGTAATAATCATTACGATTACCATGAAGATGATTAAGAATACAGCGATCGTTGAACCCATTCCCCAGTTTTGAGTTACGAGGAATTGTTGCTCAATAGCTGTTCCTAAAGTAATTACTTTGTTACCAGCGATTAAGCGGGTAATCATAAATAGGGATAAAGAGGGAATAAATACTGCTTGAACTCCAGCCTTTACACCATTTGTTGTTAAAGGGAAGATAACCTTTCTAAAGGTTGTCCAACCAGAAGCTCCCAAATCTTTACTTGCATCAATAAGAGAAGGATTTAACTTATCGAGTGAGTTAAAGATCGGAAGAATCATAAATGGTATAAAAATATATACCGAAACGAAAATAAAACTGAAATCAGTAAATAGTATTTGTTGCTCTCCTATACCGAATACATTTAAGAAAGCATTAATTGGGCCGTATAAGCCGAAAATACCGATAAATGCATATGTTTTTAATAATAGATTTATCCATGATGGAATGATGATTAAAAGTAACCATAATTGTTTATGCTTTGTTTTAGTCAAAAGATAAGCTGTTGGATATGCGATTAATAATGAGAACAAAGTAATTAGGAACGCATACCAGAAAGAGCTAAGTGTTAGTTTTAAATAAACAGACGTAAAGAAATTTTGATAGTTATCTAAAGTAAAGTTTCCGCTTAAGTCGAAGAAGGAATAATAAGCGATTAATGCAATTGGAGCTATTACAAATAACAGAATCCAAGCATAGTAGGGTATTAGATAAAGCGCCCTAGCTTTTTTAGTTTCCATAAGCGTCTTCTCCGTAAGACTCTAGGCGTTTATCAAACTCTTCTTCTGTTTCATTCAGACGCATAACATGAATAGACTCTGGATCAAAATTCAAGCCAATCATTTCACCTACGGCCGCCTTTTTAGTTGAATGCACTAACCACTCATTTCCTTCTTCATCATAAGTGGAAAGCTCATAGTGAACTCCTCTAAACAATTGGGTATCTACTTTAACTTTCATTTTTCCTTTATCAATCGTTGTGATTTCTAAATCCTCTGGACGAATAACGATATCGACTTTTTCATTTGGGTTTAGACCTTGGTCTACACATTCAAATTCCTTGCCACCGATACGAACACGGAAATCTGCTACCATTGTTCCTTCAACAATATTAGACTCCCCAATAAAGTCTGCAACAAAACGATTAATCGGTTCATCGTAAATATCCATAGGCGTACCACTTTGTTCAATGTTCCCAGCATTTAGGACAAAGATTTCATCCGACATTGCAAGTGCTTCCTCTTGGTCATGGGTAACGAAGATAAATGTTTTACCTAGACGTTGTTGCAGCTCACGAAGCTCGTATTGCATTTCGGATCGTAGTTTTAAGTCTAATGCTGAAAGGGGCTCATCTAGTAGTATAATTTCAGGGTCATTGACAATAGCTCTAGCAATAGCGACACGTTGTCTTTGTCCTCCAGACATCTCTGCTATCTCTCTATTTTCATAGCCGTTTAGGTTAACGAATTTTAACGCCTCTAATACTCTGTCCTCTATTTCTTTTTTTCCTAATTTTTTGATACGTAGCCCGAATGCTACATTTTCAAATACATTTAAGTGAGGAAACAAAGCGTAGTCCTGAAACACTGTATTTACTTGGCGTTGGTTAGCTGGCACATTGTTAATTAGCTTCCCGTTAAGATAAATACTGCCATTTGAAGGCTGCATGAAACCAGCTATTAAGCGAAGGATAGTTGTTTTCCCACAACCAGATGGGCCTAACAATGTATAAAACTTTCCACGCTCTAATTCAAAATTAATGTCTTTAAGAACTGTTGTGTCCTCATCATAAAATTTAGTAACATTTTCAAAGCGAATAATAGGTGTCTCTGACATAATAACCCTCCATTTTCATAAATAAGAATTCGTGACGACATAAATAACCTTGGAGATATCATCTGATGCATTTTTTAAAAGATGATGATCTGCCGCTTCAAAATAGAGGGACTCTCCAGCCGAAGCAAAGTAGTGTTGTTTGCCAAGTTGTAACTCGACGCGACCTTGTAAAACATATATAAAAGTTTGAGATAAGGAAGGTTCAAACTCTTTAAACTGACCGCCTTTATCAAAAGTGATCAATACTGGCTCCATATCGTTTTCATTGGATTCAGAAATAAGCCAGTGAAGCTTGTACTTTTTTTCTTCATCTATGTAAACAGTCTGCTCCTCTTCTTGGAAAACCACCTTAGTTCTACTATGTTCATCGTCAAAGAAATCCTTAGGCTTACAACCTAAAACATTTAGGATAGAAAAAAGTGTTTCAATGGAGGGAGAATTTAGATCTCTTTCCAGCTGGGATATGAAACCCTTGCTTAAGTCCGTTCTCTCGCCTAGTTCTTCCTGTGTTAAACCTTTTTTCAGCCTTAACTGTTTAATTTTTCTACCAATTTGCATGTAATTACGCTCCTTCTCTTTTGTAAAATAAAGAGCTTTTCCATAAAACAAAGTTTATTTTAACATAACTTTAAGTTTACTTTAACAACTTTTTAAAGATAATACAAAAAAAATTTTTTCCAACTAACAGATGCAACTGTCTCTTAGTTGCATAGACTGAATATGGATGACGGATAAAGGAGAGATATGGATGAATTTGAGAGAGGAGTTACCGGAGTTTCCTATTACGACTAAATGGTTAAACGGATCGTGGACAAAGGGACAGTTATTAGGTACAAAGCCTTTGCTTGTCTATTTTTGGTCTGTTAGCTGTGATGCCTGTAAGGTTGCTCCACCATTGATAAATAAATGGAAAGAGAAGTATAAAAATCAGTTTAATGTCATTGCTATTCATATGCCTAGGTCTCCTGAAGATGCGAGTAAAAGCTTGGTGAAGTCGACAGCTTCTGCTGCAGGAATTTATGACTCGATTTGTCTAGATCATGATTTGGTGCTATCTGAAATGTACCAGTGTAAGCTTGTACCAAATTTTTATTTGTTTGATAAAAAAGGCCGACTGCGACACAGACAGGCTGGCGAGAGAGGGTTGCAAATGTTGGAAAAGCGACTTGTCCTCTTGATAAAAGAGATCTAATTTTTAATAATAAGCATGGGTTTAAAAAATGATGGAAATCTAGATAGCAGTAGAACCACTGTTGTGTTAAACTAATGGCAATTAGTTCTAGGAGGCGCAGCTATGCAGAAGGAATTTGTTGTTATTGGTTTAGGTCGTTTTGGTGGAAGTATCGTCAAAGAGTTAATGGAGCAGGGCGCCGATGTTATGGCCATTGATAAGGTACAAGAAAGAGTTGATGAATTTGCCTCCATAGCAACCCAAGCAGTGATTGCGGATACGACAGACGAAGCAGTCTTAAAATCGCTCGGGATTAGAAACTTTGAGCATGTTATTGTTGCAATAGGTGATGATATTCAATCTAGTATTCTTACAACGCTTATGCTAAAAGAAATAGGTGTGAAGAAAATTACAGTAAAAGCTCAAAATGATTATCATGAAAAAGTGTTACGTAAAATTGGAGCCGATCAAGTAGTTCATCCAGAGCGGGACATGGGGATACGAATCGCTCATAACATCCTGTCCAACAATGTCTTAGATTATTTGGAGCTTTCCGATGAGCATTCTATTATGGAGATTAAAGTAAATGAAAAAATTGCTGGATTCTCTATAGTGGACTTGGATATACGAGCTAGATACGGTATTAATATAGTTGCGGTAAAAAGGGGAAAAGAGATTATTGTATCTCCACAGGCACAGGATAAGATGCAGCTGAATGATGTGCTCATCATCATTGGAGCAGACGTGGATATCAATCGTTTCGAAAAGAAGGTTCTTTCTTAAATAAATGAAGTGTTCATTCTGTCGAAAAATTAGTTGGCAGCTTTTTGCTGGATGAGCGATATGCTATCAGCCTATCCATCACGGGATATTTTAATAGACTCGTTTATCCAGCTAGATTTAAGGACATCAATTTATAACCGCAATCTCCCAAAAAGGGGTTGCTTTCCTACTTTTTTCCCTTACAATATTATTACATGATTTATACGGGGCATTAGCTCAGTTGGGAGAGCACAACACTGGCAGTGTTGGGGTCAGGGGTTCAAGTCCCCTATGTTCCATCATTTTGTTTACTATAGAGTAAGTAACTTAGCGAGTAGGGTATGTTTACCTTCTCGCTTTTTGTATGCATAAAATTTTTTGTATTATTTTTGTAAACAGCATTTTACCGATTAAACACGAACATTTTCTCTATATTGATTGTAACGGTAGGCGGCGACTCCCTCTTAAAATGTAGTCGTACCAATGGTTTCATTACGTATTTTAAAGTGAAAAAAATTTTTTTAACTCGTCTTACTGATCTTTTGCACCCTTATTAAACCACTTATTAAAAATATTGGAAACGAAGGCTGTGCTCCGCTAAATATCCTGGTTAAAAATTCCATAAATATACTATTCTTGGATGCACTCTGTTTCTCTGCAGAACTTATGATGACGTACCCTCCCATATCTCTTTGCGTCGCACGCATACATTCCTTCGTTCGGTCTAGTCATAAGGCAGAGGCCGGCTATGCTCCAGCAGGGACTTGAAGTCGAATGTCGCGGTTGTGCCAGCTCTCTATGTCATCCAACTAAGTTAATAACTAATGAAATGGTTCACGCTGCCGTTTGAAGAACAGTCAGGTCTTGTATCATGCGTTCTGACTGAAACATCTGTTTCTTCGTACAGAGGCCATGTGCGATTTTTAATAGTTTGCCACATAAGACCACCATGGCTTCTTTCTTTCTTAAAGGGTTTACTGGGCGTTCAATATAATAATGATACAGTGCCTTAAAGGCAGGATTGTAACGAATCATAGGCAAGATGGCTCGGAAGAGGGCTGCACGCAATTTTCTGCGTCCTCGTTTAGAAATCTTCTTTTGTCCCTTTTGTTCACCCGAGGAGTTCTCCCGTAATGTCAGTCCCGCTAGTTTGATAATTTGGCGTGGACTATGAAAGTTAGTGAACGGCCCTACCTCTGATAACAGCTCGACGGCTGTATTGGGGCCGACCCCCTCGATAGATACCAAAAAGAGATAATCGGGCATATTCTGAGCGATTTCTTGTAACCGTTCTGCCAGTAATTCATACTGTTGTTGAACGAGTCTATATTGCATAACCAAGGTATGAATCTCAAATCGAGCCATCTCCAGGCCTTCGGTCAACCCGATCGAGATTTCAGCGGCTTCCTTGAGTTTTATTATTTTGGGAGAAGAGACACACTTTAACCCATCCACCTCTTTGTAGAAAGGGAGTAGCTCCGCCACTTCTTTTTCTCGAAGGTCCTCTGGTAATGGTGTTTTCTCCAGCACTGCTAGGCCGGTTTTCCCGATGTCTTTAAAGACATGTTGGAATTCTGGGAAGAACCGATCTGTCCATCGAATGATTCGATTGGTAATGATGCCAAGCTCTTTCTGAAGCGAGGCGCGATGGGATGCACCATTGCGCAGTTCCGCTTCGATACCTTCTAAAATGCGTGGGAAGCTGAACCGCCCATCGCGGATTAGCTTGGCGATGACCATCGCATCCTTCACATCGTTCTTTGTCTGTAGATTGTCATCCAATTCTTTGGATTTCTTCACGTGACTAGGATTCACAAGCACATAGCGGATGCCATGCGCTGTTAAATGGGCCGCTAGGTTCATCCAGTAGTGTCCCGTTGGTTCGAACCCAACAAGGATTTCTGATTTCTCGTGTTTGTTTTTTAATGCGAGTAGCTGTTCATAGAAGGTCGTAAATCCTTCTGCCGACTGTCTGATAGGGAATGACTTATGCAATACTCGTCCACGGTCGTCTACAGCACAGGCGTAATGTTTGCGCTTGGCGATATCGATCCCAATGACCAATGTCTTTTCAGTTACTTGATTAATTTTATGATTCATACTATTATTCATAAGGGGCCCTCCTATATATGTTTTGAGTATTCAATTGGTTGTTGTTACTCTAGCATCATATAAGAGGGTTCTTTTTTTTTCAAGAGCCTGTAAAGTAATCATACAGGAATGCTCCAGCGGGAGGAGGGAGACAGATAAGGCATCACAACCACGCGCGTAAGCGATGGGTGGTGGCTTTTCGCTCCCCCCGCGGAAAGCGTCCGAGATATGAGCGAAAATCAATACTACTTTATTGTTTAAAATCATTTCAATTTTTGTATTCTCTATTAATTATTCGTGTTTACTATAAAAAAGCAATTATAAAATTAAAAAACGACTGCAATCAAGCACGAAAACCTCGTGGATGATTGCAGTCGAAGATATTTAGTAGAAAGCTACTAGATTAGATTATATTATTTACACTTCCATAATGATTGGTAAAATCATTGGACGGCGTTTAGTCTTTTCATATAAATAAGGGCTTAAAACATCTGTAATTTCGTTTTTCAATTCAGACCATTCTATTGCTTTGTCTTGAATGGTAAATCTTAAATGTTTATTTAGCATTTGCTGTGCTTCATTAATCATGGTGCCAGATTCACGCATATACACGAATCCTCTAGAAATAATATCTGGACCAGAAACAATTTTCTTTCTTTCCATATCCGCACTAACAACTACTATTACTAAGCCTTCTTCAGAAAGAATTCTACGATCTCTTAATACAATATTACCAATATCCCCGATACCACTACCATCAATATAGACATCTCCAGATGGGATACGTCCTGCGATATGTGCTTCGTTGGAGCTTAAAGCTAAAACTTGTCCATTCTCCATAATAAACGTGTTTTCGATAGGAACATCACAATCTGCCGCTAATTCTGTATGGATTTTTAACATACGGAACTCACCGTGGATTGGCATAAAGAATTTTGGCTTCATCAAACGTAGCATTAGCTTTTGTTCTTCCTGAGAGCCATGCCCAGAAGTATGGACATTGTTCAAGGAACCATGAATAACTTCAGCACCCGCACGGAATAACAGATTAATCGTTCTATTAACGCTTGCTCTGTTACCTGGGATAGGAGAAGAAGAAAATACTACGGTATCTCCTGGCTGAATCTGAATTTGTCGGTGAGTACCATTAGCAATTCGAGAAAGAGCTGCCATTGGTTCCCCTTGACTACCTGTACAGAGGATTAAAACTTCGTTAGCAGGTAATCGGTTTAATGCGCTTGTATCAATGAACATTTCCTTAGGGGCTGTAATATAACCTAGCTCTCGTCCAATTGTAATATTGTTGTCCATGCTTCTTCCAAAAACAGCAATTTTGCGATTATGATGAATCGCAGCGTCTATTACTTGTTGAAGTCTATGGATATTCGAAGCAAAGGTTGCAAAAATAATACGACCATTTACTTTACGGAAAATGGAATCCATACTTTCTCCAACTTTGCGTTCGGACATTGTGAAGTTAGGAACTTCAGCATTAGTACTATCTGAAAGAAGACAAAGAACGCCATCACGACCGATTTCTGCCATTTTCGTTAAGTTTGCAGGTTCGCCGACAGGAGTAAAGTCAAATTTAAAATCTCCTGTATGCACAATATTACCAGGTGGAGTTTTTACCACAATTCCAAAAGCATCAGGTATACTATGCGTAGTTCTAAAAAAGCTTACAGCTGTTTTTCTGAACTTAATCACATCGTCTTCTTCGATTACATTCATTTTCGTTTGACGAAGTAAGCCATGCTCTTCTAGCTTGTTTCGAAGTAGACCCAATGCTAGCTTACTTCCGTAAACTGGGACATTGAGTTGCTTTAGTAAGTAAGGAATTCCACCAATATGGTCTTCATGTCCGTGGGTAATAAAAAGGCCTTTAATCTTGTCCACATTTTTGACTAAATAAGTATAGTCTGGGATCACATAATCGATTCCTAAAAGATCATCTTCTGGGAATTTAATACCAGCATCAATTAGAATAATTTCATCTTGAAATTGAACGCCATACGTATTTTTGCCGATTTCACCTAGTCCGCCGAGGGCGAAAACAGCTGTTTGGTCATTTTTTACAAATTTCATGAATTACAACTCTTCTACTTTGAAATTTGGACTTGCTTGTTCGTATTCCAAGTGGTTACCTTCAAGCAGCTGGATAAGCTCAATATTATACTTGCGGTCTATAAGAAGTGAACGAACTTCACGCTCTGAATCAGCCTCTACGTATAAGCTTTTAGTGTTTTCGCGAACTGGTACCTCTAGTGCGTTTTCTTGATAATAAACTTTATAAATCATTTTTATACTCTCCTTTTTCACGTTCAAAATAAATCAATTCTCTTTATATTATCACGCTACTTATTTAAAATAAAGAAAAGCCCTCCAAATTTTGAAGGGCAAGACATTTGACTTAAGCAATAGTTTTGTTTCTGAGCATTCCGCCGAGTCGCCGCAACAGTTTTCTTTTCAAGCGTTTCAACATGGCAATCCACTCCTTATGACGTATTATATATGAAATTGTGGAGTTTGTAAAGGATTTTAACAGAAAAGTCAAATAATTTAACTTGAAAAGGGAGAAAAAAATAATGAAAAAAAAAGTATTGATTTTCGATATAGATGGAACCATTTTAGATTTAGAGAAAAATATTCCTGAAGGGGTAGAAGAAGCGTTTAAACAAGCGAGAGAAAATGGACATATTACTGTAATTGCTACTGGGAGGGCGCCATTTCTTGCTAAAGCAATCGTAGATCAACTTCAAATTGATTCTTATATAACTTATAATGGTCAAATTGTTCAATTTGAGGGCAAAACCATACATAAAGGTGTTATAGATAAGGAAGAGCTAAAAAAACTTTCGGAGTTTGCAGCTTTGAAAGACCAACCTTTAGTATATATGGACAGTCATGAGATGGTTTCTAATGTACCTGATCATCAAGATGTAATTGAAAGTATTTCAACATTAAAGGTTGGTTTTCCGAGACAGGCAGAAAACTTTTATTTAAATAATGATATTCATCAGGCACTTGTCTTTTGTGAAGAAGAAGTACAAGAGGAGTATGAACGTGCATTTCCTAACTTGTCCTTTGTAAGATGGCACAGAGTATCTTGTGATGTGCTCCCTAAGGGCATGTCTAAAGCTGTTGGGATTGAGATACTTTTAGAATACTTAGGAGAAACTCGTCAAAATGCAGTTGCATTCGGGGACGGATTAAATGATGTAGAAATGCTGAAGTTCGTAGGTACAGGTGTAGCTATGGGAAATGCTGTAGATGAACTTAAAAAACACGCAACAATCGTTACAGAACATGTCTCAGAAAATGGTTTAGTAAATGCGATGAGGCAATTAAAGCTAATTTAAAGGAGTATCACATGATAGAGCAAAGTAATAAGTACGTATTAGTATATGGCGATGCCTTTGTTGACTATATTTCAAAGGATCAGACAAATAAGAGCTTTAAAAAGTTTTTAGGGGGAGCCACTGTAAATGTAGCTGCAGGTATTGGCAGACTAGGCTCTTCTTCCTCTTTTATAACTATTATCGGAGAAGATGATACCTCTAAATTTGTGAAAAGGGAGCTAGAAGCAGAAGGAGTTGACCTTTCTTATATACAGGTCGACCCGGAAAAATCTATAAGTGGAGTTTATGTGCACTTAACAGAAAATAACGATCGTCATTTTCATACTTATTTAGATGATACCCCTGACTTACAAGTAGATTTCTCTATGATAGACTTGAATGCTTTTAATCAAGCAAGTGCTTTCCATTTTTGCTCTGGGACATTATTTCATGCAATCGCTAGAGAGACTACTAGA
Organism: Psychrobacillus sp. FSL K6-4046; assembly: GCF_038624605.1. Classification (NCBI taxonomy): domain Bacteria; kingdom Bacillati; phylum Bacillota; class Bacilli; order Caryophanales; family Bacillaceae; genus Psychrobacillus; species Psychrobacillus sp. FSL K6-4046. The sequence goes on along the minus strand of NZ_CP152020.1, from coordinate 2,738,863 downwards.
AAAATAGTAGATGAAGTGAAGAAATCTAGTGCGCTAATATCGTTTGATGCTAATATTCGCCCTTTAAGATGGAATACTGAACAGCAATGCAGAGAGACAATTTGTTCGTTTCTTCATGACGTAGATATATTTAAAATCACGGAGGAAGAACTTCTCTTTTTAACTCAAGCTAATACTCAATTAGAGGGTCTTAATAGATTAGCGGAATATAATATTTCCGTAATCCTTGTAACAGTAGGAGCAAATGGAACATACGCCATGATCGAAGGGGAACTGGTTCATATTCCAACTGAAAAGGTAATAGCTGTTGATACAACCGGTGCTGGAGATGCATTTATGGCAGGAATTCTATCAAAAATCCAGTCAGAAGGTAAGCCTGAAACTAGGGAAGAATGGATCAGATATATTGCTTTTGGGAATAAGCTCGGATCTATTTGTGCTACAAACTTTGGAGCGTTGTCTGCTATGCCAAAATTGTCCGATATAAACTAATGGGTAGTTGCTTTAGGAGCGGAGAGCGGAGCGTTTATTATGAAAAGCTTTGTTCAAGTTATTGGTTGATTTTGATTAACTAAACAAAGGAACATTCAAATGGCTATTAAGAACATAAATAGATGATGAAATTAGGGTTGTTGACAGTATTTCAACTTAGTTTATGCGAGTATATTTATTAGCGCTTTTCGCTCACAACACGAAAAATCGTCCGCGATATGAGCGAAAAATCAATTAAGATTTCTTTGCATCATAAATCAACCCTGCTCTTTAACATAGCCTTATTAAAAAAAGATTGGTCTCCGTAGAGGCCAATCTTTTTAATTATTTATTTTCGTAAGGAAATGCATCTGCTATTTCCGCATAAGGGTTTTGTGGATTGATATGGTCATAAAACATAATGCCATTCAAATGGTCTAATTCATGTTGGAAGGCGATAGCAGCCAGACCTTTTAGACGTTTCTTAAATGGAGTTCCATCTGGATAAAATCCAGTTGCTGTAATTCTGGCATATCGAGGAACATACCCTTCAATAACTTCGTCTACAGATAGACAGCCTTCACCAGAAGGTATATATGTTTTTTCTACGGAATGGCTAATAATTTTAGGGTTAACTGCAACAAAGCTTATTTCCTGATCGTTCTCATCCATTAGGTGTATGGCAAACATTCTTTTAGATTGGTTTACTTGGGGTGCAGCAATTCCAATTCCAGGACGAAGGTTGTATTTTTTCACCATTTCATCATCTTGGCTATTTATAACGTACTCCAATAAATCATGTGCCAGAGCTTTTTCATCCTCAGTGAGTGGAAAGGTAAGCTCTTCCGTTTTCTTGCGTAGAGTAGGATGTCCATCTCTAATAATGTTAGGCATTAAAATCATCTTGATCGTCCTTTCAAATTTCATATTTCTATTATATCGAATTATGTCGTTTTACTAAACAAAAAGGTATATAAGTCAGTTGAATTTAGTAACTAGAACAATTATAGTTGAAAATGGGTATAGGAGGTTACGGAATGAAAAAATTAATATTCGTGGTTCCTTTCATGTCACTTTTACTATTGTCTGCCTGCTCTTTTGGAGAAAGTACTCAGGAAAAATTATCTGATGCTTTAACTGAAATCTATGAAGCAGAAGAAGGCTATAGAGAAGTTCAGACTTCCTTGAAGGAAACAGAGTTAAAGGAACAGGGAAATTTTCAAAGCATGATGGAATTAACTCAGGACCAAAAAGAAGAGCTTAGTGCTCAAGTAGATGCAACTGCTAATCTATTAGAAGAACGTATGACACTGGTAGAAAAAGAAAAGGATTCCATATCTAAAGCAAAGGATAAGCTTACAAAACTAGAGTCAGTTATTTCTGATGCTAAAGAGGAATCCGAAAAGGAAAGTATCCGTTCAGTAGAAGATGCTTTTAAAAATCGATATGATTCTTACGATAAGTTGGTTGAACAATATAACTCTCTTGCAAGCTTACAAGACGCTCTTTATAATATGCTTTTAGACGAAGAAGCGGACGTATCTAAAATTCAAGAACAGGTTGCAGAGGTTAATAAGCAGAATGAAGCAGTTCAACAAGCAGTTCAAGAATTTAATGATTTAACAAAACAATTAAATGAAGTAAAAGATCAGGCTTTTTCCACACTTCAAAAAGAAGAATAATAGATTGCCTTATGAATAGTTGCCCCGCAAATGTTAGTAACATAATTAACATTTGCGGGGTATTTTTATATTTAGGCTCTGATAAAGGGGAGGGTTGATTTATATGATGCAAATAAATTTTTTAATCTGAAGGTTGATTTCCGCACCACCCAGAAGCTTTCCTCTGGGTGAGCGATAAGCTCAACATTAGGAGTCAAAACATATAGAGACTGATTATTAATGGTCGAGTTGTAACGGAAAGTGAATCACTAGAATTTTTATTAGGTTATCCTATTAATCTTTAAGGTGATTTTCTATGAGCATAAAAATAAAAAATGTGTAAAAAATAGGAGAGGTGGTATGTATATCGAAAAGGTGGTTTATATACCAGTATAGAAATTCTGTTTGAAAAAGGTGCTAAAGGTGTAATAAAAATCAGGCGATTTCTTCAAACTGATATAGTACAGATTAAATTAATGAGTAGTACAGAATTAAACTTTTTTAATATTCTAATATAAAAATGGTAGAGTTCTAGATGATTGACCGACCATTTATTCTTGAGTATACTAAGAAGTAATTGATATTGTACCAATCAATGTGCAACTTTATTTTAATACAGAGAAAAAGGAGAGGTGCTTTATGGCTTCAAACAAAGAAAACCAGTTTGACCCAATGAAAACGCTTCATGAAATCGAAGAAAAGTTTGAAATGTTCCAGATTTTAAATGAAGACGGGGAAATTGTTAATGAGCAAGCAGACCCTAATTTATCGGAAGAAGATTTAGTTGAATTAATGAGTCGTATGGTTTACACAAGAATATTAGATCAACGTTCTATCTCGTTAAATCGTCAAGGTCGTTTAGGATTCTATGCACCTACAGCAGGGCAAGAGGCTTCCCAGCTTGCTTCCCATTTCGCATGTGAAAAAGAAGATTTCATCCTACCAGGCTATCGCGATGTTCCACAAATAGTTTGGCATGGCTTACCATTATGGCAAGCATTTTTATTTTCACGTGGTCATTTTATGGGTAACCAAATTCCAGAAGGTGTAAACGTATTCCCACCACAAATTATTATTGGTGCGCAATTTATTCAAGCAGCTGGAGTAGCTTTAGGTATGCAAAAACGCGGTAAGAAATCTATTGCTATTACATATACAGGAGACGGTGGTTCTTCACAAGGGGACTTTTACGAAGGTATTAACTTCGCAGGTGCTTTCCGTGTACCAGCAGTGTTTATCGTCCAAAACAACCAGTACGCTATTTCCACTCCTCGTGAGTTACAAACAGCAGCAAAAACAATTGCACAAAAAGGTATTGCGGCTGGTTTACCAAGTATCGTAGTAGACGGTATGGATCCACTTGCAGTATATGTTGCAACGAAGGATGCTAGAGACCGTGCTGTTAAAGGTGAAGGACCAAGCTTAATCGAGACGGTTTGTTATCGATATGGCCCTCATACAATGGCTGGTGATGATCCTACACGCTACCGTACATCTGAAACGGATTCAGAATGGGAGAAAAAAGATCCGCTAGTACGCTTCCGCAAGTATTTGGAAGGTAAAGGTATTTGGAGCGAAGAAAAAGAAGCAGAAGTTATTGAGAGAGCAAAAGAAGAGATTAAAGATGCTATTAAAAAAGCAGATTCTGCTCCAAAACAAAAAGTAACTGATTTAATAAATATTATGTATGAAGAAAATCCATATAACTTAGATGAGCAATTAGCTTACTATACAGAGAAGGAGTCGAAGTAACCAATGGCGCAAATGACGATGATTCAAGCGATTACGGATGCTCTCCGTACTGAGCTTAAAAATGATGAAAATGTGTTAGTCTTCGGCGAAGACGTTGGTAATAACGGCGGAGTATTCCGTGCAACTGAAGGGCTACAAAAAGAATTTGGGGAAGATCGTGTATTTGATACACCACTTGCAGAGTCAGGTATTGGTGGACTAGCAGTTGGTCTTTCGTTACAAGGATTCCGTCCTGTTCCTGAAATCCAATTCTTTGGTTTCGTATATGAAGTGATGGATTCAATTAGTGGACAATTATCTCGTATGCGTTTCCGTACAGGTGGTGCTTTTAATGCACCAGTAACTATACGTTCACCTTTTGGTGGAGGAGTTCATACACCAGAAATGCACGCAGATAGCTTGGAGCTTTTAATGACTTCAACTCCTGGTGTGAAAGTGGTTATTCCATCTACACCTTACGATGCAAAGGGTTTACTAATATCCGCTATTCGTGATAATGATCCAGTTATTTTCTTAGAACATATGAAATTATATCGTTCTTTCCGCGGTGAAGTTCCTGAGGAAGAGTATACTATTCCTCTTGGAAAAGCAGACGTGAAACGTGAAGGTACTGATTTAACGATCATTGCTTATGGTGCAATGGTTCAAGAAAGCTTGAAAGCAGCTGAGGAACTAGAAAAAGAAGGACACTCTGTTGAAGTTGTGGATCTTCGTACTGTACAACCATTAGATATCGAAACAATCATTGCTTCTGTAGAAAAAACAAACCGCGCAATTGTTGTACAAGAGGCGCAAAAACAAGCTGGTATTGCAGCAAACGTTGTTGCAGAAATTACAGAGAGAGCTATTCTAAGCCTAGAGGCTCCAGTTCTACGTGTGGCTGCACCAGATACTGTATTCCCATTCTCTCAAGCAGAGACAGTTTGGTTACCAAACTCTAAAGATATAATGGAAACAGCAAAGAAAGTATTAAATTTCTAAAAGAAACGAACAATAGAAAGGGTGAGCACTTTGGCATTTGAATTCCGCCTACCGGATATTGGAGAAGGTATACATGAAGGAGAAATCGTTAAATGGTTTGTTAAGGCCGGTGACGAAGTTGATGAGGACGATATCCTTTGCGAAGTACAAAATGATAAAGCTGTAGTAGAAATTCCTTCACCTGTAAAAGGAAAAGTAACAGACGTGTTGGTAAGCGAAGGAACAGTTGCTGTAGTTGGCGACGTACTAGTTAAGTTGGATGCACCAGGCTATGAGGATCTTCAATTTAAAGGAGACCACAGTGGTGAAGAAAAAACAGAAGCTCAAGTACAATCTACTTTAGAGGATGGCAAGGAAGTGGAGAAAGAAGCAGTTGATGCTTCTAAAAATCAGCAACCTTCTACACCTACTAAAGAAAAGACTGAAACTACAGAGGTTAAACCTAAAGGCGACACTCGTGTAATCGCGATGCCTTCCGTTCGTAAATTTGCTCGTGAAAAAGAAGTGAATATTGCAGACGTAAATGGTACTGGCAAAAACGGTCGAATCCTTAAAGAGGACATTGAAGCATTCCTTTCTGGAGACCAATCAGTTGAAGAAGCTACATCTACAGCACCAGCTGCTGAACAGGAGAAAGTGCAAGAAACAAAATCTTCTGCACCAGTTAGCTTAGAAGGAGAATTCCCTGAAACTCGTGAGAAACTATCTCCAATGCGTAAGGCAATTGCAAAAGCAATGGTTAATTCCAAGCATACTGCACCACATGTAACGCTTATGGATGAAGTGGATGTTACTGAGCTAGTTGCACATCGCAAGAAATTCAAAGAAATAGCTGCAGAGAAAAATATCAAGTTAACTTATTTACCTTATGTAGTGAAAGCTTTAGTAAGTACATTGCGTGAATTCCCAGCCTTAAATACTTCGTATGATGATGATACAAACGAAGTTATCCAAAAGCATTATTACAACATAGGGATAGCAGCGGATACAGAAAAAGGATTGTTAGTGCCTGTTATTAAGAATGCAGATCGTAAATCAGTATTTACAATCTCTGACGAAATTAATTCATTAGCTACAAAAGCTAGAGACGGCAAATTATCTCCAGCTGAGATGAAGGGTGCATCATGCTCAATTTCTAATATTGGCTCTGCTGGTGGACAATGGTTTACACCTGTTATCAACCATCCGGAAGTGGCAATCCTCGGAATTGGTCGAATTTCAGAAAAACCTGTAATAAAAAATAGTGAAATTGTAGCCGCTCCTGTGTTAGCATTATCATTGAGCTTTGATCATCGCATGATCGATGGTGCGACTGCCCAACATGCGTTGAACCATATAAAACGTTTATTAAGCAGTCCAGAATTATTATTAATGGAGGCGTAAAAAATGGTAGTAGGAGATTTCCCGATTGAAACAGATACTTTAGTAATAGGTTCAGGTCCTGGAGGTTATGTAGCTGCAATTCGTGCTGCACAAACAGGACAAAAGGTAGTAGTTGTAGAGAAAGAACATATCGGTGGAGTATGCTTAAACGTAGGGTGTATCCCTTCTAAAGCGTTAATCTCAGTTGGTCACCGTTTTGAACAAGCAAAACATTCAGATGACATGGGTATCACGGCATCTGATGTTAAAATTGACTTTTCAAAAGCACAAGCTTTCAAAGAAAGTGTTGTGAAAAAATTAACTAGCGGTGTTTCCGGATTATTAAAAGGTAACAATATTGAAGTGGTTTCTGGTGAAGCTTACTTTGTTGATGCAAATACAGTTCGTGTAATGGATGAGAAGTCTGCACAAACTTATACTTTTAAACATGCGATAATCGCTACTGGATCTCGTCCAGTAGAAATTCCAACATTTAAATATACAAAACGTGTTATTAACTCAACTGGTGCTTTAAATCTTCAAGAGGTACCTGAAAAATTAGTAGTAATTGGTGGAGGGTACATTGGAACTGAGTTAGGTTCTGCATATGCTAACCTAGGTTCACAAGTTACAATTATCGAAGGCGGAGACGATATTTTAGCTGGCTTCGAAAAACAAATGACTACTATTGTTAAAAAAGGCTTGAAGAAAAAAGGCGTAGATATGGTAGTGAAAGCATCTGCAAAAGGTGTTGAAGAATCTGATACTGGCGTAGTCGTAACTTATGAAGTTGGTGGAGAAGAGAAAAAAGTGGAAGCTGACTATGTATTAGTTACAGTTGGCCGCCGCCCTAACACCGATGAAATTGGTTTAGAAGAGCTTGGTATTAAATTTGCAGAACGCGGATTAATCGAAGTAGATAAGCAATGTCGCACTAGCATTAGCAATATCTTTGCTATCGGTGATGTAGTAGCGGGGCCACAGCTTGCTCACAAAGCTTCTTATGAAGGTAAAGTAGCTGCTGAAGCGATTGCTGGTCAATCATCTGTTGTAGATTATCTTGCAATTCCAGCTGTTTGCTTCACAGATCCAGAGCTAGCTACAGTTGGTTTATCTGAAGCACAAGCAAAAGAACAAGGATTTGATGTAGCAGCTGGTAAGTTCCCGTTCGGAGCTAACGGTCGTGCACTTGCTCTTAACGCGACAGAAGGCTTTGTAAAACTTGTTTCACGTAAAGAAGATGGATTATTACTTGGCGCTCAAATCGTAGGTCAAGGTGCATCTGATATGATCGCTGAACTTGGTTTAGCAATTGAAGCAGGTATGACGGTTGAGGATATCGCTATGACTATTCATGCACATCCAACGCTTGGAGAAATTGCAATGGAAGCTGCAGAAGTAGTAATGGGTCACCCAATCCATATTCTATCTAAATAATAAGTAGGTCGATAAAACCGTGTAGAAATACTCTACACGGTTTTCTTTTTGACTGTTAGAATGGAAATAGAAGGGATATGGTGATTATATTGAAACTTACAACTTGGTTATTACCCGCAGCACTAACTATTTTATTAGTAGGATGTAATGCAGAAACAACGGAAGTTCAAAAAGAGCTTGGAGAAAAAAATGAAGTTAATAAAGAAACGGTAGAAACAAAGCCGGAAGAAACTGAAAAAGTGGAAGAAATAAAGCCTGTAGAGGAAGTTATTGAGGAAGAACCAGTTTCAGAAATAAAGTATGAAATTAATGAGGCAAATTGGACGATAAAACCAATTGCTGATGCGAATCCTAAGGCTGTGCTTTTAACGATTGACGATGCTCCAGATAAATATGCTGTCGAAATGGCGAAAACATTAAAAGAACTTGATGCTCCAGCTATCTTTTTTGTGAATGGTCATTTCATAGATTCAGAGGAAGAACAAGCTAATTTAAAAGAGATATATGATTTAGGCTTTTCTATTGGAAATCACACTCAAACACACGCGAATTTAAAAAATAGCAGTGAAGAACAGCAACAAGAAGAAATAATTAAAGTAAACGAGACGATAGAAGCAGTGATCGGTGAGAAGCCTAAATTTTTCCGAGCTCCTTTTGGTGTAAATACTGATTTTAGTAAGTCCTTGGTTCATCAAGAAGGAATGGTCTTGATGAATTGGACATATGGATACGATTGGGAGAAACAATATATGGAGGCTAACAGTTTAGCAGATATTATGGTTAATACGGAGTATCTAGTAGACGGAGCAAATTTGCTAATGCATGATCGAGAATGGACCGCAGCAGCTCTTTCGAAAATTGTAGAAGGCTTACGAGCAAAAGGGTATGAATTGATTGATCCAAAAACTATTAAAACGATAGAATAATTTTTCGAATCTAGTTCTGACAAAATACCTCGAGATATAAATCTTTTGAGGTATTTTGTTATTTGGAATGATATTGAGGTAAATTCCTCTAATCTAGTTTTTAGACGCTACATTAAGTTTCTCATATGAAAATACTAGTTGATTGGAGTGGAAGGTGGCGACTCCCTCTTAAAATGTAGTCATACCAATGGTTCATTACGTATTTTTAAAGTGAAAAAATTTTTTCTGAGTTCATCTAATTGACTTTCGATACCTCAATAAACCACTTATTAAAAATATTGGAAACAAAGGCTGTGCTCCGCTAAATAATTTGGTTAAAAATCCCATAAATATGTTATTCTTGGATGCACTCTGTTTCTCTGCAGAACTTATGATGACGTACCCTCCCATATCTCTTTGCGTCGCGCGCATACATTCCTTCGTTCGGTCTAGTCATAAGGCAGAGGCCGGCTATGCTCCAGCAGGGACTTGAAGTCGAATGTCGCGGTTGTGCCAGCTCTCTATGTCATCCAACTAAGTTAAAAGCTAATGAAAGTGTTCACGCTGCCGTTTGAAGAACGGTCAGGTCTTGTATCATGCGTTCTGATTGAAACATCTGTTTTTTTGTACAGAGGCCATGTGCGATTTTTAATAGTTTTCCACATAAGACCACCATGGCTTCTTTCTTTCTTAAAGGGTTTACTGGGCGTTCAATATAATAATGATATAGTGCCTTAAAGGCAGGGTTGTAACGAATCATAGGCAAGATGGCTCGGAAGAGGGCTGCACGCAATCTTTTGCGACCTCGTTTAGAAATCTTCTTTTGTCCTTTTTGCTCACCCGAGGAGTTTTCACGTAATGTTAGTCCCGCTAGTTTGATGATTTGGCGTGGACTACGAAAGTTTGTGAAGGGCCCTACCTCTGATAACAGCTCGATGGCTGTATTGGAGCCGATCCCCTCGATAGATAACAAAAATATATAATCGGGCATATCTTGAGCGATTTCTTGTAACCGTTCTGCCAGTAATTCATACTGTTGTTCCACGAGCCTATATTGCATCACCAAGGAATGAATCTCAAATCGAGCCATTTCCAGGCCTTCGGTCAACCCAATCGAGATTTCGGCAGCTTCCTTGAGTTTTATTATTTTGGGAGAAGAGACACACTTTAACCCTTCAACCTCTTTGTAGAAAGGGAGTAGCTCCGCCACTTCTTTTTCTCGAAGGTCCTCTGGTAATGGTGTTTTCTCCAGCACAGCCAGGGCGGTTTTCCCGATGTCTTTAAAGACATGTTGGAATTCTGGGAAGAACCGATCTGTCCATCGAATGATTCGATTTGTAATGATGCCAAGCTCTTTCTGAAGCGAGGCGCGATGGGATGCACCATTGCGCAGTTCCGCTTCGATGCCTTCTAAAATGCGTGGGAAGCTGAACCGTCCATCGCGGATCAACTTGGCGATGACCATCGCATCCTTCACATCGTTCTTTGTCTGCAGATTGTCATCCAATTCTTTGGATTTCTTCACGTGACTAGGATTCACGAACACATAGCGGATGTCATGCGCGGTTAAATGGGCCGCTAGGTTCATCCAGTAGTGTCCTGTTGGTTCGAACCCAACAAGGATTTCTGATTTCTCATGTTTGTTTTGTAATACAAGTAGCTGTTCATAGAAGGTCGTAAATCCTTCTGCCGACTGTCTGATGGGAAAGGACTTATGCAATACTCGTCCACGGTCGTCTACAGCACATGCGTAATGTTTGCGTTTGGCGATATCGATTCCGATGACCAACGTCTTTTCAGTCACTTGATTAATTTTATGATTCGTACTATTATTCATAAGGGGCCCTCCTATATATGTTTTGAGTATTCATTGGTTGTTACTCTAGCATCATATAAGAGGGTTCTTTTTTTTTCAAGTGCCTTTAAAGTTATAATACAGGAATGCTCCAGCCGGAATAGCATGAGGTGAAGACCCCGCAGGAGCGTAGCGAGGGCACTGAAAAAGTGCCTTTAAAACGTTTAGATGTAGAGTATGAATGCAGGTTCTGTTCATCTTCTACTATTTTCTGAATCCATGTCTTTCCGTTCCGAGCGGATGCTTTCCAGGGGGCGGCCCGGCAAGCCTTCTCCCTCGCTGCGCTCAGTCCGGGTGCTCGCCGTGGCCGCTAATCCCCTAGGAGTCACCGCTCTGCACTCCAATCCAATCCACTTTTCTACCTGTTATAGAATTTTTTAAAATGTACTCAGACCGAAAAATTATTTTCTTGCTATACTAAAGAAAAGTAAATGCAGGGGTGCTCACAATGATTTCAAACCAAGAAACGCTGAACTTAAGTCCATACATGGCGTTATATGATTTAATAATTCCAAAAGACAATATGCTTCGTCAAATCAATGAACTTGTTGATTTTTCGTTTATTTTAGAAGAACTTCAATCAAAATATTGTTTGGATCATGGTCGTAAAGCGATTTCACCCATTCGTATGTTTAAGTATTTATTATTAAAAGCAATTCATGATGTGTCCGATGTGGATTTAGTGGAACGTTCAAAATATGATATGTCATTTAAATACTTCTTAGGAATGGCTCCAGAGGATGAGGTCATTGAACCAAGTTCACTTACAAAATTTCGTCGACTTCGTTTACAAGATGTAGATTTGTTAGATATGTTAATTGGGAAAACCGTTGAAATCGCACTTGAAAAAGAAATCATCAAAAGTAAAACAATCATTGTGGACGCAACGCATACGAAAGCACGTTACAATCAAAAATCGCCCAAAGAATTCTTACAAGAAAAATCAAAGAATGCCCGAAAAGCGGTCTATAAAATAGATGAATCTATGAAAGAGAAGTTTCCAGAAAAACCGACTTCTAACGAAGTGTCAGATGAAGTGACTTACTGTAAAAAAGTCATTGAAGTGATAGAGAAAGAGCCACAAATAGCGCAAGTGCCTGCCGTGAAAGAACGTTTAAATACATTAAAAGAAATCGTAGAAGACACACTATTTCATCTGAATTATTCAAGCGATACCGATGCACGTGTCGGACATAAATCAGCAGATACATCTTTCTTTGGTTATAAAACTCATATAGCGATGAGCGATGAACGAATTATTACAGCAGCGATTGTAACAACTGGTGAACAAGGTGATGGACAACATTTAATAGATTTAATTGAAAAAAGCCAACGTACAGGTATGAAAATAGAGAAGGTGCTTGGAGATACAGCATATTCTAGTAAAGACAATTTAATATATACCAAGACAAATAAGGTCCAACTCATTTCAAAATTACATCCGCTGATTACAAATGGCCACCGTAGAAAAGAAGATTTATTTGAATTTAATAAAGACGCTAATTTATATGTTTGTCCAGCGGGTCATTTAGCAAAAGGAAAAACTATAAAAAAAAGAAATACAGATGACAACCGTAACCCTCAAATCAAATATAATTTTGATGTTGAAAAATGTAAAATATGCCCTTTCAGAGTTGGGTGTTACAAAGAAGGATCGAAATCTAAAACATATTGTGTCACAATCAAATCGACAGAGCACCTTGAACAAGAGGCATTTCAGAATACCGAAGAATTTAAACAGCTTGCCAAAGAGCGATATAAAATCGAGGCAAAGAATAGTGAATTAAAGAGTGGACACGGCTACGATACAGCGATTAGCACGGGTCTTTTTGGCATGGAAATACAAGGAGCCACAACCATATTTGCGGTCAACTTGAAGCGAATCCTAAAGTTACTTAACGAATGAGAGCAAGAATAAGGCAATGAAAAAGGGTACTTTCTGTTCAGTTTGAACAAAAAGTACCCTTTTTTAATTTTCAAAAACAAAATTATTATAAAAACGTAAGTTTTTCAGTGCCCTCAGCGTAGCGACGAGGAGGCTGAGGCCATGCTGGCGGAAAGCGTCCACCTGGAAGGCAAATCATCCGATTCATTCCAAGCAAGTAAACTGATTTTCTACTCATGGACATACTAAAAGAGAAGGCGTAAAATTATTTCTATTATCAGCGTTTATGGAGGTGAAACTTTAAAAGAATAAACTTTTAAAGTACATAATGAACAAAATAAAAAAAGTAGGTCGAATCATTTTTCAAGTAATTATTCTTTATTTATTCTCTACTCTAGGATCTTTTGTAGTGGAATTATTACCGTTTTCCTTTCCTGGAAGTATTGCTGGATTATTAATACTATTAGCGTGCCTCCTGCTAAAAATACTTCCAGCCAATCTTATAAAAGATGGGGCTGGTTTTTTACTTGCATTTCTTGCCTTATTCTTTGTGCCGGCGACCGCAGGGATAATGGATTACCCTCAGTTAGCCTCGTTAAAAGGGGTTTTTATAATAATCGCTTTAATAATTAGTACAATGTTTACAATTGTAGTAGCAGGAAAGGTATGTCAATACTTTGAAAGTAAAATAGTAGGGGAGGATTTGAAATGATTTCTCTAGCGATGGTAATTGGTACAATCATTATTTTTATAGGGATGACTTTTCTCTATAGAAGGTTCACCTATCCTTTACTATTACCTATTTTAACTACTACGATTATCCTTGTAGTAGTGTTAAGTTTTTCAGGAGTTTCTTACGATACATATATGTCAGGTGCCAAGTGGATTGATGCAATGCTCGGACCAGCGGTAGTAGGGATGGCTTACCCTTTATATATACAGCGAGAAAAAATTATAAAAAACAAGGTGACGATTATATTAGGTGTTACTGTAGCAATGCTTTCTGGACTAATTAGTATTGTTATAATAGCTAAACTTATGTCTTTTGAGGAGTTTCTTCAAAAATCCTTATTACCAAAGTCAATTACTTCTCCAATTGCGATGCCTATTAGCGAATCAATTGGGGGTATTCCAACTTTGACAGCAGTTTTTGTAATTTTAGCTGGTTTAATAGGAGCATTAGCTGGACCGTTTCTCTTTAAACTATTTCACATAGATACCGCAATCAGCAGGGGGATATCTATAGGTAGTGCATCGCATGGCATCGGCTTATCTAAGCTATCCGAGTATGGGGAAGAGACGATGACGATGGGGTCAGTGGCAATGACTCTTAGTGCTATTTTAGGGGCCTTTATATGTCCAGTGTTTGCCTTTTTAATTTTTTGATTCTATTAAAAAACAGACTTTGACGACGTTAGCCGTCAAAAGTCTGTTTTTGATTGGAGCTGAAAGTTTAATATACTAAATGATAGCCTGATGCTCTTTAATAACATGAATCATTTCTAATGTGTCGTCTTCTGGTCCCTGTACTGGTAAGCCTGCCTCTAGGTTCATCAAGATATAGTCAATATTTCCTTGAGTAATTATTTCCCCGGGAATAAAAATAGGAATACCAGGAGGGTAGACCATTACGAATTCAGCAGAAATACGGCCACTGGCTTCTAATAGTGGAATAGATTCAGTTTCTGCGTAAAATGCATCTCGAGGTGACATAGCTAAACCAGGGATGTCTGGTAAGGTTACAGCTGATTCTACTATTGTTGCTGCAGATTCATATGCCACTACCATTCTCGATAATGCATTAACAAGCATGTCTACTTCTTTTTTTGTATCTCCTAGCGTAATCAGGCAAAGGATATTATATAAATCAGAAAGCTCTACTTCAATATTCGCTTTTTCTCTAAGCCAAATTTCAGCTTCAAATCCAGTGATTCCTAAATTTTTAACGCTAATTAGTAGCTTAGTTGGATCCATATCGTAAGTAGCGGAGGATTGTAATATTTCTCTTCCTACACAATGGATATGTTCAATTTCATTTATACGTTTACGAGTTTCCTCAGCAATTTCGATTGCTTCGCCTATTAAATCCTCTCCATGTATAGCTAGCTGTCTTCTAGCGGTATCTAGAGAAGCTAAAAGAGGATAGGATGTAGAAGTCGTTGTAAGCATGGAAAGGATTGATTGTACCCTTTTTGCAGAAACTAGTCCTTCTCTTACATTCAGGACGGAGCTTTGAGTCATAGATCCTCCAAGTTTGTGTACAGATGTTGCGGCCATATCAGCACCGGCAGACATTGCCGAAATAGGAAGGTCATTATGAAAGTGGATATGTACACCATGAGCTTCATCCACTACTACAGGTATACCGTGCGCATGAGAAATATCTACAATTCTCTTTAAATCGGCTGCTAAACCAAAATAAGTTGGGTTGATAACAAGTAAACCTTTTGCATCTGGATGTGCTTCTATTGCTTTTTCTACGGATTCCACAGAAATACCATGCGAAACACCAAGTTCTTTATCTACCTCGGGATGTATAAATACGGGTATAGCACCTGCAAATACAATGGCAGACATAATAGATTTATGAACATTTCGTGGAACAAGGATCTTATCCCCAGGTCCACAAATAGTAAGGATCATTGTCATAATAGCTCCACTCGTACCTTGAACAGAGAAAAAGGTTTCATCTGCTCCAAAAGCTTCTGCAGCTAGATGTTGAGCTTTTTTGATGGCTCCTTTTGGAGAATGTAGGTCATCTAATGGAGCTATATTGATTAAATCAATTGAAAGTACATTATCTCCAACAAACTCTCGAAATGCAGGGTCCATCCCTTTCCCTTTCTTATGACCAGGAATGTGGAACTGAATTGGATGACGATTTCGATGCTTCAATAAAGCATCGAAGATAGGAGTTTCTAATTGTGACAACGCTTATACCACCTCTAATTAAATTTTTGTGCATGTAAACGATTCTAGTAATTATTAATAGAGACGTTGATGCAATGTTAAAAACAAAAGAATTATAGCATTTAAGGAAATTTATTACTATAAAAATAATTCAAAATTATTAAGATGCATTAATTTTGCTGGACAAATAGAAAAGAAATCGAGAGGTTTGCTTCTACAAGTATTTTAAAAGTCATTTGTTTTTAAAAGCATTTTATAATGAAGAACAGTTAACAAGCATTTAAGCAGTAAACGATAACCTTATGCAAACTTGTATGTTTTTCCTACGGACTTGTCTTGTTAGAGTCTTCTAATACATACATAACCTACTTTAAGGATTTAAAACGGCTCATTTAAAATTCTATCCTTTAATAGATAGATTGAATCCTAATTAAATTTTCTTTACACTACTATAAAGGGAGGGGATTAGTTTGTCATTTCAAACAAGGGTTACAGATCTATTAGGAACAAAATATCCTATAGTACAAGGTGGACTAGCATATCTTGCGTATTCGGATCTATGCATTGCGGTTTCAGAAGCGGGTGGCTTAGGACAGATAACTGCTATGAGTCTCTCAACACCGGAGGAGCTTCGCCAAGAGATTGATAAAGTGAGAGAACATACAAATAAACCTTTTGGCGTAAACTTTGCTATTGGGCAAACAGGTAGACCTTATGAACATATGCTTGAAGTCGCTATCGAAGAAAACGTTCCAGTAGTTTCAATGACTGGAGGCAATCCTGCGCCAATTTTAGATGCCCTAGATAAGACGAATATCAAAAAGCTTGTTTTAGTCGCATCTAAGCGACAGGCTTTAAAAGCAGAACAGCTAGGGGCCGACGCTGTGATGGTTGTAGGGCAAGAGGGTGGCGGTCACTTAGGGAGAGATGATATTGGAACTATGGTACTTATCCCTCAAGTTGTAGATGCTGTTTCATTACCTGTCATTGCTTCTGGTGGCATTGGAGATGGGCGAGGCTGGATGGCTGCTCATGCTCTAGGAGCAGAAGGGATAGAAATGGGGACTCGTTTTATCGCAACAAAGGAATGTATCCATGCATCGGAAGCATATAAAAATGCCATATTATCAAAAGAGGAAACAGATACAGTTGTTATTAAAAAAGAGCTAGGGTCGCCAGCAAGGGCTATCCGTAATAGTTGGACCGAAACTATTTTGACTATGGAAAAGGAAAACCCTACATATGAGCATTTGAAGCATCATATTAGTGGAGAAGCCAACAAGCAATTTATTTATAACGGTTTCGAAGACCAAGGCTTTGCTTGGGCAGGGCAAGTAATAGGTATGATTCATGACATTCCTACAACGAAAGAGCTCATCGACAGAATGGCAGCTGAGGCACTAGATATACGAAAAAAATGGAAATTATAGGAGAGTTGAAAATGGAATACACATACCCTTTTTCGTTAGATTGGTCTACAAAAGAAATAGTAGACGTAGTACAGTTTTTTGAAGCAATTGAAAATGCTTATGAAAAAGGCATAAAGCGAGAAGAACTGATGAATAAATATCGTCGCTTTAAAGAAATAGTTCCGTCTATAGCGGAAGAAAAGACATATTTTCGGGAGTTTGAAAAAGAAAGTGGATATGCAAGCTTCCCAATCATAAAAAAAATGAAAGAACAAACTAACGAAGCAATTATAAAGGGATAAAGTAATCCCTCCTTAAAAAGGAGGGAAAGCTTGTCTTATTTTATATTGGTCATAGTTTTGTAAATGGGTAGAAGCTGTTCAAACGTATTTTCTACTAAGTCGAATAATTCTGTTTCTGTTAATTTAACAGCTTCTTCTTTAGGTATATGACGCCCAACTAAAAATTCACCCTTTTTAACGTCTCTCAGACGCGTTAGAAGCTCTTCTACTCCCTCTTGATTAACTTCCCTCAAGGAAGAGGCCTCTGGCTTCATATGGTCCCCAGAAACGATAAAATCATCTGGAAGCTTTTTAAATAGACTCATTTGTTGCAGCAAACGCTCTGCAATTGCAACTTTATCGGGTGCTTCATAAATAACTGCTACTATGATAAATAAATGCGTACCCCATAAGCCAATTTGAAAATGAGGCAAAGCCTTGTAACCACGTTTGTAAGGAGCAAAAGCTACCCAACTATCCTTTGGAGGGTTAACTGATCGACGAGCGTGCTTAGCTACATGGCTAAAAAACTCATCTCCAAGAACACCAGAAAAATAAAGGCTATATTGTTTACCAAGTTCTTCAAACTTAGGTCGAACATTCTCTATAAGAGCAGTCATTCTATTTTCTAATCCTTCAATTTGAAACACTTCAAAATCTTTTTCTTGCCAAAAAGTTTTACTCATATATTAACTCCTTTCAATTTCTATGTTTATTTTAGCGGATTTTTGGGTAAAAATCTTGTAAGCAGTATTTATTAACACAAATCGATTTGTAGCATAATGTAAGTATAAAGTTCTGAATATTAAGATAAAATGATTATGGAGAGGTGTTAACTATGAAACAGGTTGTGCATATAATTCGTAAATATGATATGGAAAAGGAAAAAATTCAAACATTGAAATTGGAAATGGATTATCAATTAGCTACTTTATACGATGCAATGCAAGATGGAGACCAAGAAGTAATTAGCGAAGCGAAGATGCGATTAACAGAGCTTCATCAGTCACTGGATGAACTAAATGCGTTTACTTAAGTTGTCGTCACTAATAGCACCATGAAAAACACCAGCTAATCTTGAAAGACAGCCGGTGTTTTTTTCTTTATACTAAGACTAAGTATATGCAAAGCATGTATGACGGTCAGTTAACAGGAACATAGAAGGGGTGGTAACATGGACTTACATATACTTGATAAGTATGCAAAATCATTGATTAAACAAGCTGCGACTCAAATAAGAAGCTCATTCTCGGAGGAGTTAATTATCGAATCTAAGTCGGAAGCGAATGACTTAGTTACTAATATTGATAAGGAAACAGAAAAGTTTTTTATTAGACATATTAAAAAAGATTTTCCAAACCATCGTATATTTGGAGAGGAAGGGTTTGGAGATAAGATAGAAAATTTGGATGGCTACGTTTGGATGCTAGATCCAATTGATGGGACTACTAACTTTATTCACTTCAAGAAAAACTTTGCTATATCGTTAGGTATTTACAAGGACGGCGAAGGAATTCTTGGTTATATTTATAATGTTATGGATGATGATTTACTAAGTGCTGCTTCGGGACAAGGGGCATACCTAAACGACGTGAGGATCCCTCGGCTTGAGAGTACGACAGTAGAGAAATCTATTATAGGGGTGAATGCTAGTTGGGTTGTACCAAATCGAATGGTGCATCACGATGGAATGATAGAGCTCGTGCAAACGTCTAGAGGAACTAGATCCTTTGGGTCTGCTGCAATTGAGATTGCCTATGTAGCCACTGGAAGATTAGATGCATATTTGTCCATGAGACTTTCACCATGGGATATCGCTGGAGGAATGGTAATAGCAAACGAAGTGGGAGCAGTTGTTACTAACTTATCTAACGAGCCTATAAATCTGTTAAAACAAAATTCATTTATAGTCTCTAAGCCTAATCTTCATGAACAACTATTATCAAAATATATTATTTTAAAATAAATGAGTTCGTTTCATATATTTAAAAAATATAATAGAATCTTATAAAATTATATTGTCGAAAACCATACAAGTAATCGTTGATAAGAATTAAGGCTTTAAAAAAAGAGACTGGTCAGTGACGTTAGTCAGGACCAGCCTCTACTGAAGTAGAAAGAATTGATAAACTACCCAGCTATAATTATAAAAAACTCGGGCTTATTTAGATTTTCCTATTCTAATAACCCTTGTTCACGCATTTTCTTTTTCGTTTTAAAGCCAAATCCCATTACTACAAATAACATTGCTAAAAACAATAATGCTAACGGAATATTACGTAATGCAATAGCAACTCCTATTAAACCCATAGACAACATTGCGCCTAGAGAAAACAATACAAAAACCCATTTAATGTTACTCAAAACAATTACCCCCAAGAAAATAATTAAAAATATTATAACTTTAGTTCTACTTGTGTTATAATAGCACAGTTATGGACATGAAAAAAGAATATGGAGTGGAAATATGACAAAATTACGTCAAGATTTAAGAAACATAGCTATTATAGCACACGTTGACCATGGAAAAACGACTTTAGTCGATCAATTATTAAAACAATCAGGAACGTTCCGTTCTAATGAACACGTTGACGAAAGAGCAATGGACTCAAACGATATAGAGCGCGAGCGTGGAATTACTATATTAGCAAAAAACACAGCTGTAAATTATGAAGACACACGCATCAATATTTTGGATACACCTGGCCATGCTGATTTTGGTGGAGAAGTAGAGCGTATCTTAAAAATGGTAGATGGTGTTTTACTAGTTGTAGATGCATATGAAGGTTGTATGCCTCAAACACGTTTTGTATTGAAGAAAGCATTAGAACAAAAATTAATACCAATAGTTGTAGTTAACAAAGTAGATAAAGATTCTGCTCGTCCACTAGAAGTAGTAGATGAAGTATTAGAACTTTTCATAGAGTTAGGTGCAGATGACGATCAATTAGACTTCCCAGTAGTATATGCTTCAGGTGTTAATGGGACTGCTTCTTTAGACGCTGACCCAGCTAACCAAGAAGAAGATATGAAGTGTTTATTTGAGAAAATCATTGAATCTATTCCAGCGCCAATTGATAATTCAGATGAGCCATTACAGTTCCAGGTTGCATTACTTGACTATAATGACTATGTAGGCCGTATCGGTATTGGTCGCGTATTCCGCGGTACAATTGAAGTAGGTCAACAAGTTTCATTAATGAAATTAGATGGCAAAGTTAAAAATTACCGTGTTTCTAAATTGTTTGGTTTCTTCGGTTTAAAACGTGTAGAGATTGAATCTGCAAAAGCTGGAGATTTAATAGCGGTTTCTGGTATGGAAGAAATTAACGTAGGGGAAACAGTTTGTCCTACAGACCATCCTGACGCTTTAATTCCATTACGTATCGATGAGCCAACGCTACAAATGACATTCTTAACAAATAACTCACCGTTTGCTGGTCGTGAAGGTAAATGGGTTACATCTCGTAAAATTGAAGAACGTCTTCGTTCACAATTACAAACAGATGTTTCTTTACGAGTAGAAGATACAGATTCACCTGATGCTTGGGTTGTTTCTGGTCGTGGAGAACTCCACTTATCTATATTAATAGAGAACATGCGTCGTGAAGGTTTTGAGCTTCAAGTATCTAAACCTGAAGTTATTATTCGTGAAATTGATGGCAAAAAATGTGAACCGGTTGAACGCGTTCAAATTGATGTACCAGAAGACTGTGTAGGTTCAATCATTGAGTCTATGGGTACACGTAAAGGCGAAATGGTAGATATGATTAATAGTGGGAATGGCCAAGTACGTTTGATTTTCATGGTTCCTGCCCGTGGATTAATCGGATATTCAACTGAATTCATGTCCTTGACTAAAGGGTTCGGAATCATTAACCATACATTTGACAGCTACCAACCAGTAGTGGCAGGTCGCGTTGGCGGACGTCACCAAGGTGTACTTGTTTCTATGGAAACAGGAAAAGCAACAACTTATGGTATGATGCAAATTGAAGACCGTGGAACTCTATTCGTAGAGCCAGGTACTGAAATTTATGAAGGTATGATTGTTGGTGAAAATACTCGTGATGCTGATATCACAGTAAATATAACTAAAATGAAACAAAAAACAAACATTCGTTCAGCAAATAAAGACCAAACAAATGTTATTAAACGCCCACGTATCTTAACTTTAGAAGAAGCATTAGAATTCCTTGGCGATGATGAATACCTGGAAGTAACACCAGAGTCTATTCGCTTACGTAAAAAAATTCTTGAGAAGAGCGAACGTGAACGCGTAACGAAGAAAAAGAAAAGTGCAGATCAGGAATAGGAACTGAAAGGGTGACAAGCCTTGGAGGAACAAGATCTAGTAATGGGTAGAATGTCTTCTATCGCTAGGTTTATATATGAAACAATGCCCAACTTTACTGTATCAGGCTATGTTTTATTTATCGTCATATTTTTATTGTCGGTGCTAGTGTACAAGCTTGGATTTGCAAAGAAGTTAGTGTTTAAGCAAAATGTAGTTATCTATATTTTCCTTTTGTTAGGTTGCTTAATGTTGACCTTCTTAGCATTTTTCCTTCCGGTAGTGGAAGCATTGTTAGTTGCTGCATTGATATTAATCATATATAAAATACGATTAAAACTAGAAAAAAGAGGTTCGACTACTTAGGTAGACTACTTTAAATCTATAAACGAGGCTGAGACATAATCCACCTCAAAATTAAAAGCAGATCAAATTTTACGATGAGTAAAATTCGGTCTGCTTTCTTTTTATATCTTCTTCCGAAACCATGTAGAGATTATCTGCTTATAGAAGTAATATTAGTTGTTCGGAGTGAAGGTTGCGACTACTAGAAAGAGACTATAGGCCACAGGAAAGCGTTCACAGTAACGGAGAACAATGGCTACCCCAGTTAGGCGTTCTAGGAAAGACGAAGTTAGACGAAGCTCTTGGGCTCGCATCCATGGTCACAAATTTTAGAAAATATGCAGTACGAGGATGGCATCTCATTATATATTTTCAAGGCTCTGTTAAAGGCTAGGGTTGTTTTTTCGTGAAGCGATTTAGTTTGTGAAATGTTATACTTAAACTAATGAGGTAGTTTAGTTTAAGTAGTAGGTATTATTAAATGTAAGTGTTTATAAAGAGAAAGGGGTTATGACGTTGAGAAAAACAAAAGAAAAAAATGAATTATTTGAATGGATAAAGACAATAGGAATTGCACTTTTATTTGCATTTGGTATTCGATTTTTCCTATTTGAACCTATTGTGGTTGACGGTGCCTCTATGATGCCAACGTTTGAAAATGGTGACAAAGTAGTAGTGAACAAAATCGGACCAGAATTGATTGATTATCAAAGATTTGATGTAATTGTATTTGAAGCCAAAGAAGATACTAACTACATCGAACGTATTATTGGTATTCCTGGTGACCGCATTGCTTATGAAAACGATGAACTTTTTATTAACGGTGAGAGGTACGAAGAACCCTACTTAGAGGAATATAAAAAAGCTTTGTTAGACAATGATACACTTACTGGAGACTTTACATTAGAGGAAAAATTAGGTGAAACAACTGTACCAGATGGTACTTTTTTTGTACTAGGAGATAATCGCCGTGATAGCACAGATAGCAGGGACCCTCGTGTTGGATTTGTTTCAGAGGAAAAAATATTAGGTACCGCAAAAATAGTATTTTTACCCCTAGATAATTTAAAGATAATAAAATGATAAAGTGGTTTGTAAGTGAAATGAGGAAATATTTATTAAGCTAACGAGTGCTTTAGTAAAAACTCAGTATCAAAGTAAAATGAGCCAGGAGGAAATATCCTAGCTCATTTTTATGTGTATTTAAAATCAACCTTTACCTTTAACATAGCCACTTTCAAAATAAAACGCAAAAAGAGAATTCCACAAAGCAATTCTCTTTTTGCGTAAAATGAAACTAATTATGTACTAGCTTCGTTTTTATTCTCTTATAAGTAAAAGCAGAAAAAAAGACCTAGAAATTTTCTGTAAGTAAAAATTTTAGGTCTTTTTGATTTGGAAGATAAGTATGGTCCTAGTCTTGATTAATTAAAACTCATTTTCAATTAATCGAGAACTTTTGTAGGAGATATACTTACCAGTAGCTAGGCGTTCCTTCGTTTTATACTCGATTCGATCATGACATTCTTCGCACATATAAGTGTGAATAGGTCGGTTTCTTAATTTTTTTGCTAGTGGTAAATCAGAAGAAATTTCATCAATTCGATCACATATCACACATTGCACTTTCATATACAACACTCCTACTCTAATCGAAATGCAGTTACGTATCTAATCGGATCATTCAGGTTACTTCCATCTTTTTTTATAATATGGACGGGACCATCTTCACGAAGAGGCTTGCCCTTGTGACTAAATTTAACTAGAATATCATCCATTTCATCTAAGGAAATAGTATGATTTCCTTCGCTTGTTTCAATTATTAAGTGCTTTGCCTCTTTTAATGGTTCAGCATTTTGAATAAATGGTGTTAACTCAATGCCATAAGTGTTAGAAAGCATTTTAGTCTTTTCATATTTCTTTTCTGATTTTAATGTAGGGGGATTTGTAGATCCCTCTATAATCTCACGAGACCAATGAGCTGAAGTGACCTTTGTGTATTCCTCGTCTAAATCTTTATACTCATATTTACCTTCAAAAAACTCATCTAGGTCAATTCTACGATCATCAAAAATCCACACAGTGGGATCCAACGTTATATTAAATTTAACTGCTCCTGTAATAGGTATTATAAATTCCATGCAAATTGCCTCCTCTTAACTGTCTAATCTATATTAGTATACAGATAAAAGGTGAAATTTAAAAAGAATATTTCCTTTTCGATTAAACCTAAGCGAGAGAACACTTGCAATTTTTCCAATCAAAAGATACACTTTAGGGAGGTAAAGAACAAGAAATAATAATAATGGGGGCGTCCTCATGGATACTAATATAGAACTTTCCTATCAAGATAAAGCTTTAGTGCTCTTAAAAAAAGATGCTGAAAAAATTGCCCAATTGATAAAAGTGCAAATGGATAACTTAACAATGCCTCAATGCCCTCTTTATGAAGAGGTTTTAGACACGCAAATGTTTGGATTATCTCGTGAAATAGATTTCGCGGTAAAACTTGGACTTTTAGAAAAAAGTGAAGGTAAAGAGATTATTGCTTCACTTGAAAAAGAGTTGTCTGTTTTACACGAGATTCACACAGAAAAATAATGTTAAAACTCAAACAAGCAGACTGTTTGAGTTTTTTTCTATAAAGAAATTGAGGTCTTTCATATGAATGCTTATATAAAACGTTTTATTAAAAACTTTGACTATCCTGTATTTTTTGTTTACATCGCTCTTTGTTTATTCGGTCTAGTAATGATATATAGTGCGAGCATGGTTTGGTCCGTTGAAAGGTATGGATGGACCCCAGATTATTTCTTCAACAAGCAAAAGCTTAATTTGTTATTATCTTTGCCTGTGTTTTTTTTAGCTGCGTTGTTTCCGTACAAGCATTATAAGAGTCGATTTATGATGCAGTTGATGCTTGGAGTAATGTTTATCCTACTCATTCTCGTTCATTTTATTGGAGTAGGTGGAGAAAGTGGATCCCAAAGTTGGCTGAGTTTAGGTTTTGGTAATGTACAGCCATCAGAAATTGCTAAAATTGTAATAGTCTTATACTTTGCTAGTATCTTTACGAAAAAATATCAAAATGGAACCTTGGATAAGTTGAATGAGTCTGTAGGACCTCCTTTGTTAGTTTTATTTTTCGTATTTGTTCTCATTATGCTTGAAACTGATGTTGGAAATACAATGATTATAAGTTTTGTAGCCATATCTGTTATTGCTGCAAGCGGTATCAAATTTAAGTCATACTCCAAACTAATGGGATTAATTGGTATACTAATAGTTATTGCCTTAACTTTTATATATTTCTTAAAAGATTCGCTTCTGACAGAACGTAGGTTAGGTAGACTTGAAGCATTTTTCAATCCTTTTGATTATGAACAGGGCTTTGGCTACCAAATAGTAAATGGATATATTGCTATTGGATCAGGCGGGCTGACAGGGCTGGGCTTGGGAAATTCTAACCAAAAGTATGGATATTTACCAGAGCCACATACAGATTTTATCATGGCCATTATTGCTGAGGAGTTAGGCTTGGTAGGTGTTCTGATTGTGTTATGCGGTTTGTTCTTCCTAGTGTTTAAGGCGATAATGATTAGTATAAAAACTAGAGATCCTCAGGCTAGAATGATAGCTGCTGGAATCGCAAGCATCATAGGGTTTCAAACATTTGTCAACCTTGGCGGTATGCTTGGAATAATCCCGCTTACTGGTGTACCACTTCCTTTTATAAGTTACGGGGGGACCTCCATCATTATCTTATCTGCTGCCATTGGTATACTGATGAATGTGTCAATGTTTGTTAAACTTGAAAAGACTAAATCATAAGGAGTGTGCAATGGGATGAATAATATTAAAAAAATAGTAGTAGCAAATAGAGGCGAGATTGCTATTCGTATATTTCGTGCTTGTACCGAGTTAAATTTGCGTACCGTAGCTATTTATTCAAAAGAAGATAGCGGTTCCTTCCACCGCTTTAAATCAGATGAGTCTTACTTGGTGGGTAAAGATAAAAAACCGATCGATGCTTATCTAGACATTGAAGATATTATTCGCATTGCAAAAGAAAGTAAGGCCGATGCTATACATCCAGGCTACGGTTTTCTATCAGAAAACGTAGAGTTCGCAAAAAGATGTGAAGAAGAAGGCATTATTTTTATTGGTCCAACATCTAAGCATTTAGATATGTTTGGAGATAAGGTAAAGGCACGAGAACAAGCTGTAAAAGCTGGAATTCCTGTTATACCGGGAAGTGATGGACCACTAGAAGACTTGGAATCCATTCGTGATTTTGGTAAAAAGCATGGCTACCCTCTAATGATTAAAGCTTCTCTTGGTGGTGGTGGTCGTGGAATGAGAGTAGTACAAACTGAGGAAGATCTTGAGAGCGCTTACGATAGAGCAAAATCAGAAGCAAAAGCGGCTTTTGGCTCTGATGAGGTTTACGTAGAAAAGTGTGTATATGAGCCAAAGCATATTGAGGTTCAAATTTTAGGAGATAAAGAAGGAAACCTAATCCATCTATACGAGCGAGATTGTTCTATTCAACGTAGGCATCAAAAGGTTGTAGAGATTGCTCCTTCCAATTCATTAAGTCCTAAGTTAAGAGATGAAATATGTCAGGCAGCTGTAAAGTTGATGAATAATGTAGGTTATATAAATGCAGGAACTGTAGAATTTTTAGTGACGGATGATGAATATTATTTTATCGAAGTAAACCCACGCATCCAGGTAGAACATACGATTACAGAAATGATCACGGGAATAGATATTGTTCATGCTCAAATAAAAATAGCAGATGGGATCCCTTTAAATGCTCCTGAAATGGGTATACCTGACCAAGCTGACATTCCGTTATTTGGTTTTGCAATTCAATCGCGTGTAACTACTGAGGATCCTTTGAATAATTTCATGCCAGATACTGGTAAATTAGCCGTTTATCGTTCAGGAGGAGGATTTGGGGTCCGTCTAGATGCAGGTAATGGCTTCCAAGGTGCTATTATTTCTCCATATTATGATTCTTTGCTAGTAAAAGTTTCCACATGGGGAATGTCATTTAAAGAAGCAGCAGCTAAAATGGATCGGAATTTACAAGAATTCAGGATCCGTGGTATTAAAACAAACATACCATTCCTAGAAAATGTAGTTAAACACCCTTCGTTCCTGTCAGGGAAATTTAATACAAGTTTTATAGATTCTACACCTGAATTATTCCTGTTTCCTAAAAGAAAGGATAGAGGGACTAAACTATTAAATTACATTGGTAATGTAACGATTAATGGGTTTCCAGGTATAGAGAAAAAGATAAAACCAGAGTTCGGCTCGGTTAGAAAGCCAACTTTCGATTTATCCTCTAACCCACCAGCAGGGACAAAAGATATTTTAGATCAGCGAGGCGTTGATGGTCTGATTCAGTGGGTAAAGGAGCAGAAGGATGTTCTATTGACAGATACGACATTCCGAGATGCCCACCAGTCTTTACTTGCAACTCGAGTGCGCTCTTTCGATATGTTTAATATTGCCAAAGAATCTGCACATGGTATGCATAATCTTTTCTCATATGAAATGTGGGGAGGAGCAACGTTTGATGTAGCTTATCGCTTCTTGAAGGAAAATCCTTGGGACCGCTTGATCAAAATGCGTGAAATGATCCCAAACACTTTATTTCAAATGCTATTCCGAGGAGCAAATGCAGTAGGCTATAAAAACTATCCTGATAATGTGATTCGTGAATTTATAGCAAAATCTGCTGAAGCAGGAGTAGACGTATTCCGAATATTTGATAGCCTTAACTGGATAAAAGGAATGGAAGTAGCGATTGATGCTACGCGTCAATCCGGTAAGATTGCAGAGGCAGCTATTTGTTACACTGGAGACATTTTAAATGACTCTAGAGACAAATATACCGTTCAATACTATAAAGACATGGCAAAAGAGTTAGAGGCTTTAGGGGCTCATATTTTAGCGATTAAGGATATGGCAGGATTGTTAAAACCGGAAGCAGCCTATCGTTTAGTGTCAGAATTAAAAGAAAGCGTAGATATTCCAATCCATCTACATACACATGATACAAGTGGAAATGGTATTTATACTTATGCTAAAGCAATTGATGCTGGAGTAGATATTGTTGATACAGCATTGGGAACTATGGCTGGATTAACATCACAACCTAGTGCTAGTAGCTTAAGCTATGCCATGCAGGGATCTGGTCGCAATGTTATTGGTAATGTCGAAGCATTTGAAAAACTTTCTAGCTACTGGGAAGATGTTCGTAAATATTATCAAGACTTTGAAAGTGGCATGATTAGCCCGCATTCTGAAATATATGTCCATGAGATGCCTGGAGGTCAGTATAGCAATCTTCAGCAGCAAGCGAAGGCTGTAGGACTAGGGGATAGATGGGAAGAAGTAAAATCGATGTATTCACGAGTGAATCTTTTATTTGGAGACATCGTAAAGGTTACCCCTTCGTCTAAAATTGTTGGAGACATGGCTTTA
The DNA here is from genome assembly GCF_038624605.1 of Psychrobacillus sp. FSL K6-4046. Lineage (NCBI taxonomy): Bacteria > Bacillati > Bacillota > Bacilli > Caryophanales > Bacillaceae > Psychrobacillus > Psychrobacillus sp. FSL K6-4046. The sequence continues at coordinate 2,710,814 of NZ_CP152020.1, read as the reverse complement.
TTTATGGTTCAAAATAACCTAGATGAGCTATCCGTTGTTACGAGAGGGAAGAAAATTGACTTTCCAGACTCTGTTATCGAATTTTTTGAAGGATATATCGGACAACCTCATGGTGGTTTCCCTGAAGAGCTTCAAAAAGTGGTTTTAAAGGATCGTGAACCTATTACAGTGAGACCAGGTGAACTATTAGAGCCAGTAGACTTTAATGCGGTTAAAGAGCTTCTATTCAACAAATTAGAGCGTCCGGTAAATAGTCAGGAAATATTAGCCTATACTTTATATCCAAAAGTGTTTGATGAGTACTGTGCAACTGAGAAAAACTTCGGTGACGTTTCGGTTCTTGATACACCTACTTTCTTGTATGGAATGAGACTGGGTGAGGAGATTGAGGTAGAAATAGAGGTTGGTAAAACCTTGATCATTAAACTAGTTTCGATTAGTAAACCAGACAAAGAAGGAAATAGAATTATCTATTTCGAGCTCAACGGCCAGCCACGGGAAATAACTATCCAGGATATGAACATGGAAGTAAGTAGTTTCTCTAAGCTTAAAGCTGAACCGTCTAATGAAAGCCACATTGGTGCTACTATGCCAGGAACTGTATTGAAAGTAGAGGTTGCCACGGGTGATGAAGTAAGACGTGGTCAGCATCTAATTATTACAGAAGCAATGAAAATGGAGACGACCGTCCAAGCACCATTTGATGGTATTGTAAAAGCTATCCATGTAGGAGCAGGAGAAGCAATTGCAACCGGTGATTTATTAATTGAAATGGAAAAATAATAAGTAAAATAGCTCAAAGGTATCAGAGTTAAAATTTATGATATCTAAGACTGTAGGCAAACATCGTGAATTATGGAGTTTGCCTACAGTCTTTTCTTTTAAAAAGGAGATAAAGTTGATTACCAGATGCGAGCGAATCTTATATAGGATATTAAGCAAGCTGGTAAGCTATTGGATTCTTTAGTCCATATATGTCTTTATTGAGTTGACCAATGAAAAAAAACGTAAGCATGCTAGAAGGATACTAGTCTGCTTACGTTTTTTTTAAAAGAAAAGAAGAATCTTACTGCTAAGTCTATTTTACTTCTGTATTTAGTTGCTTGTTTTACTTCTCGATAACAATAATATGAGATAACATAACAAACCAAATAAAAGAGAAATAAATAAAGAATGAAGTAAGGCGATATAAAGGTTTAATTTAGTTAATACTACAACCATACCTGTAACTACCTGGCAGGACACAAGTATGAGGGAAATAATCCAGCCCCAGTAAATCGCACGTTGATCCTTATAGTTCTTGATGACATGAATAGCAATGATTAAAATCCAGATAAAGATTAGGCCGGCAGCTGCTCTGTGCCCCATTTGAACCCATTCATACATATTGGTTGGTAAGGCAAAGCCATCATTGTTACATAGTGGCCAGTCATTACAGATTAAACTTGACTCGGTGTGACGAACTAATGCCCCCGTGTATATAACAATGTAGGAATATAAGGCCACGCCAATGGTATGAAATCTCAGTGTCCTACCGATTTTAATCTTATCAGTATCAAATTTTCTGTCTACCTCGAAAATTAGAAGTGTCAAAAGTAATACTGCTGCAAAGGAAATTAGGGAAATTCCAAAATGAAGTGCGAGGATAAAGTCGCCCTGTCCCCATTTAACTTGAGCGGCTCCGATTAATGCTTGCAACACAAGGAAAAAGAAAGCCATAAAGGATAAGAACTTAGTCTCACGAACATGACCCAATGCGCGCCAAGCCCATACGGATAATGCTACAATTAATATTCCAACTGCCCCTGTAACTAGGCGATGTGAAAACTCAATTAAAACTTCAGCGGTAATTACATCTGGTATAAGCTGTCCATTACAGCCAGGCCAATGTCTACCACAACCCATGCCGCTGTCAGTCTTTGTAACAAGTGCTCCACCTAAAAGAATTAGGAGCATACCAATTGTTGAAGCTACAGCTAGCCATTTTAAATATTTGTTTATATGCAATACGTCACCTACTTTATGTATATATTGCTCGCTTAATAAAAGCGGTATCTGCTACTAGATAATATCGAAACCTGAGCAAAAATACAATGTAAAACAACGAAACACTTAAATAAGACAAACTCTATTCACAAATTGTTCATAAAATCGTTAATTAGTATTCACACATGAGGGGGGCAAATGATTTACTATTGATATGTTCAGTTTAGAAACATAAATTACTAGGTACTATTATGCGAAAATTCTTTTCTGTGTAGAAATATGTTATAGTTTTCGCTATAGTATAAGGTAGCGGAATATGCTTACAACTTTGAAAGGAGGGTGCAGCATGTCAAATGGTCATACTATAACCGCTACGACCAAAACCGACAGAGATCCGGTAACTTCTTCTTTTTTGAAAGACTTCCTTTCATTGATTAAAATTGGAATTGTCAATTCTAATTTAGTTACTACTTTTACAGGTTTATGGTTAGCTTTCCAGTTTACGAATACAAACTTTCTTCACGAGCTAGATTTATTGTTTTTCACGCTTTTTGGTTCCGCGTTAATAATTGCAGGTTCCGCTGCGATGAACAATTTTATCGATCGTGATATCGACCCAGTGATGCAGAGTAAGAAGGGTAGACCAACTGTCACAGGTAGATTTAACCCGACAGCCGTGCTCATTACTTCTTTCACGTTTTTAGTTGTAGGTGAGGCTTTCTTATTTATGGCATCTACTTCCGCAGGTATATGGGGATTAGCTGGTATAATCAGTTATGTCGTTTTGTACTCTATGTGGTCGAAAAGAAAGCATGTCAGTAATACTATTGTGGGTAGTATCTCTGGTGCAATCCCACCGGTAATCGGCTGGGCGGCTGTAGAGCCAGGTTTAAGTTTAGGAGCATTAGGCTTGTTCTTCATTATGTTTGCTTGGCAACCACCTCATTTCTACGCTTTGGCTATGAAACGTGTGGAAGAATACCGTGCAGCTAATATTCCAATGCTACCTGTAGTCAAAGGTTTCAAGCGTACAAAGGTTTCTATGCTACTGTGGGTGATTTTACTATTCCCACTTCCACTATTTTTGATGGAACTAGGAACAGCTTTTGTTGTACTTGCAACAGCGTTAAACATTGGATGGCTAGTTTTAGCTGTTAAAGGATTTAAAGTAGAAGACGATATTAAATGGGCGACTAAAATGTTCGTTTATTCATTGAACTATATGACAATTCTATTTGTATCAATGATTATCTTCTCTATGTTTGTTTAATTTTTGGGATTCTTTCTTAGTCAACAAGAATTCATATAAAAGAACCACAGTCCAAATGTACTTGAAAACAATAATGAAAGAGGGGTTTGATTTAGCTATGATGAAAGGGCTTAAAAAATGGCGACTTTTTTCACTGTTAGCAGCTCTTACGATTTTTCTGTCGGGTTGTGGCGAAGAATATTTATCAACGCTATCACCTGCGGGAGAAGTCGGAAGAGATCAATTTAATCTATTACTACTAGCATCAGCTATTATGGCATTAGTTATTATAGTAGTAGTGATAATTTATGTAATTGCTCTAACGAGATATAGTCGCAAAAAGGTTGGAGAAGATGTGATTCCTAAACAGGTTGAAGGAAGTCACACACTTGAAATTATTTGGACAGTTATTCCAATTATACTTTTAGTTATTCTTGCAATTCCAACTGTTTATTACACGTATAAGCATGCAGATGTTGCAGCTATGGATCAAGTGGATGAAGAAGGAAACAAAACAAACCTAACAGTAAATGTAACTGCAAAGTTATACTGGTGGGAATTTGAGTATCCGGACTTAGGAATAGTAACTGCACAAGAACTAGTTGTTCCTACAGATGAGCAAGTATTCTTCAATTTGAAGGCTGCTGATGTAAAACACTCATTCTGGATTCCATCAATCGGTGGTAAATTAGATACAAACGTTGAAAACGTAAACAAATTCTACCTTGTATTCGATAAAGAATCTGCAGGATTAGAAGATGGAGTTTTCTACGGAAAATGTGCTGAATTATGTGGACCATCCCATGCATTAATGGACTTTAAAGTAAAATCAATGAATCGTGAAGATTTCAATGAGTGGGCAGAAGCAATGAAAACCACTGTACATACTGCAGAAGGGGATCTTGCTCAACAAGGGGAAGAATTATTCCAAACAGCTACTTGTATTGGATGTCACGCAACTGGTGGCGAAGGTATGGCTGGTCAAATGGGACCAAGCTTAGCTACATTTGGAGATCGTAACCGCGTGGCAGGCTTCATGGAACACAATAAAGAAAATATAAAAAAATGGATCAGTGATCCTCAAGAGTATAAACCAGGTAACATCATGCCTGCTGATGAACAATTAAATGGCGGTAAACCATTTACAGACGAGCAATTAGATGCTCTTGCAGAATACTTAATGGGACTATCTATTGAAAAATAATTCCATAGATAAAAATGAGGGAGGTAAAAAGTTGTGAGTTCTATAGCTAAGAAAAAAGGCTTTGGCGCAACTTTATGGGACTATTTGACAACAGTAGACCATAAAAAGATTGCTGTCCTGTATCTCGCTGCCGGTGGTTTGTTCTTCGTAATCGGTGGTATCGAGGCAATGCTTATTCGTATCCAATTGGCTAAACCGGATAACGACTTTGTAAGTGCAGGTCTTTTCAATGAAATTATAACAATGCATGGTACTACGATGATTTTCCTTGCAGCCATGCCGATATTATTTGGTTATATGAATGCCGTCGTGCCACTACAAATCGGTGCACGTGACGTAGCATTCCCGTTCTTAAACGCACTTGGATTTTGGTTATTCTTATTTGGTGGTATCTTCCTAAACCTTTCTTGGTTTATGGGTGGAGCTCCTGATGCTGGTTGGACTTCTTATGCATCACTGTCCTTAGCATCGCCTGGTCACGGTATTGACTTCTATGCACTCGGACTACAAATATCCGGTGCTGGTACGTATATTGCCGGGATTAACTTCCTTGTAACAATTATTAATATGCGTGCGCCTGGTATGACATATATGCGTATGCCATTGTTCACTTGGACTACATTTGTGGCAAGTGCATTAATTTTATTTGCATTCCCACCACTTACAATCGGTCTTTTCTTCCTTATCATCGACCGTATGTTTGGAGGACAATTCTTCAATCATGAAATGGGAGGAAATACAATTATCTGGGAGCATTTATTCTGGATATTTGGACATCCTGAGGTATATATTCTGATTTTACCTGCTTTCGGTATTTTCTCAGAAATCTTCTCATTATTTGCTCGTAAACGTCTATTTGGATATTCATCCATGGTATTTGCGACAGTATTGATCGGATTCTTAGGATTCATGGTTTGGGCCCATCACATGTTTACAGTTGGATTAGGGCCAACAGCTAACGCAATTTTTGCAGTTGCAACAATGGCAATTGCTGTACCAACTGGTATGAAAATATTTAACTGGCTGCTTACAATTTGGGGAGGAAGTATTAAAGTTACAGTTCCGATGCTTTATGCATTAGGATTTATCCCTTCATTCGTAGCAGGTGGTGTAACTGGTGTCATGCAAGCCGCGGCTCCACTTGACTACCAAGTACATGATTCTTACTTTATCGTTGCCCATTTCCATTATGTAATCGTTGGTGGGGTAGTACTTGCTATCTTAGCTGCATTACATTTATATTGGCCTTTAATGTTCAACCAAATGTTAAGTGAAAAATTAGGTAAGTGGACTTTCTGGTTCTTCTTTATCGGTTTCCATCTAACATTCTTTGTTCAGCATTTCTTAGGATTAATGGGTATGCCACGTCGTGTATTCACGTTCGGAGCAGATCAAGGTTGGGATTTATTCAACGCAATCAGTTCCGGTGGTGCCGTATTCATGGCAATCGGTGTAATTATCCTTGTAATTAATATCGTTATCACAATTGTTAAAAACGAAAAAGTTGGAAATGACCCTTGGGAAGATGGACGTACATTGGAGTGGGCTATTCCACAACCAATTCCATTCTACAACTTTAAACAAACTCCACTAGTTCGTGGTTTAGATACTTTCTGGATTGAAAAACAAGAAGGAAACAAAGAAGGCATGACATATGCAGAGCCAATTTCGGATATCCATATGCCTAACAATTCTTTCATTCCTTTCGTAATGACATTAGGTTTATTTATCGCAGCGTTCGGTGCACTTTACAATGGTGAAAAAGATTGGGCTGTTCCAGTATTAGTACTAGGACTTGCAATTACAGTTGCTTCTATGGCTGTTCGTTCATTGAAAGACGACCACGGATATCACATTCATAAAGAAGATTTAATGAATGACAAAGGGGGTAAATAAGATGGACGTGAATAAAAAGTACACCCCACAAACTTGGCCAGATCATCCAGAACAAGCAACAATGGAAGGTAAGAATAAATTCTTAGGTTTCTGGTTGTTCTTAGCCGGTGAAACTGTACTATTTTCTAGTTTGTTTGCAACTTATTTAGCCCTTAAAAATAAAGGGCCAGAGGGTATGGAATTCAGTACAAATACGTTATTTGAATTACCTCTAGTTTTTATCATGACAATGATTCTGTTAACTTCATCGTTAACAAGTGTTTATGCTATGTACCATATGAAAAACCATAATTTCCGCGGTACACAAACTTGGATGGCTATTACTGTATTGTTAGGTCTAGTTTTCCTAGGATTAGAAATTTATGAGTTCAATCACTATGTACATTTAGGATTCCACTATGGACAAAGTGCTTTCTCAACTGCATTCTTTACGTTAGTTGGTACTCACGGTCTTCACGTAGTTATTGGTTTAGGATGGATCATCTTATTACTTCTACGTAATGCTAAACGTGGATTCAACTTATACAATGCACCAAAATATTATACTGCATCTTTATACTGGCACTTTATTGACGTTGTGTGGGTATTCATCTTTACAGTAGTATACTTGATGGGAGTGGTGAACTAATGTCTTCACATGACAATCATGTTTACGTTAGATCTCAAACTGAATTTGAATATTTGAAGCGAAAAAGAAGAGAGAATATGCGTACACAAGTAACGACATTCTCTATCATGATTTTCTTGACGTTAATTTCATTTACAGCAGTAGTAGCAGGTTTTTCAAAATACTACATTATCCCAATCATTTTATTGTTAGCTGCAGTTCAAGTAGTGTTACAACTTTACTACTTTATGCATATGAGTGAAAAAAATCATAACATTCCTGCTTATTTCATCTATTTTGCAGCAATGGTTGGTTTTACATTCCTACTAACTTTCATAACAATTGTTTGGTGGTAATACTAAAAGAGCTAAGATTTTTCTTAGCTCTTTTTTTTTTTAGATAAAATAACTTCATAATTCCTGTTTTAATATAAAAATATGGACTAAATTCAACTTCTGGGATGCTTTACAGGTGCACGTTATGATATATTATCTGCACCAATGGAGGTGACGCCTGTCTCTGAATCATTAATAGAACTGATCCGTGCAATTAACCGGCAGAGAGTGATTCATGAAATTTGATTTCATTATAATCGCCTTTATATCTAAATCAATGTGTGACAGTCTGTCACAAATTTTATAATAGTAATAATTGTCATAGTTCGTTCATTTGATGTTAATTGAACTGCCCTATATAATAGGGGTAGCAACTTAAAAAGGAGCGTATAAGTATGTCTATTAGCATATTCGGCTTCCAAGCTTTATGGAGTCCTATTCTTTTAGGATTATTAGTTTGTATAGCTATTTTATATTTCTTGATTACTGTCAAATGGAGAAATGACTTTAAAGTTTCCGAGCCACTAAAAAGAAAAGAAGCAATTTATTTTATTTCTGGTTTAGTTCTTTTATATATTGTAAAAGGCTCTCCTTTGGATTTAATGGCACATATCATGTTTACATTCCATATGGTTCAGATGGCACTTCTGTTATTACTAGTACCACCCCTACTTATGAAAGGGATTCCATGGTGGGTATGGAAAGTGGTTCTTGAGTTACCGGTATTAAGAAAGCTCATTCCTTTCTTTACAAAGCCACTGTTATCATTAGTATTATTTACTATGACTTTCTCGTTGTATCATATTCCTTTGGTTTTTGATGCTATTAAGATGAACGAGGTTCTTCACGGGGCTTATACTTTAATGCTATTTTTAACGGCTGTCTTTATGTGGTGGTCCATTGTGGACGTGCTGGAGTCGGAAAAAAAATTACATGGCCTAAAGAAAATTGGTTTTATCGTTGCGAGTGCAGTATTAATCACCCCAGCGTGTGCACTAATCATTTTCTCAAATAGTCCAATGTATGACACATATACAGATTCTGATGTTTGGTTAAAGAACATGGAGTTATGTGTACCTACAGATACATTAGCCGGTCTAAACCTATCTGGTCCTGAGTTGTTCTCTAACTTAGATCCACTAGAGGATCAACAGCTGGGCGGAATAGTAATGAAAATTATTCAAGAAATTATATATGCTGCATTCTTATTCTCCATCTTCTTTGCATGGTATAAAAATGAGCAGGATAATGCAGATCAAATAACTCAAAAAGCATTAGACGACTTAAAGGTACAAGCTAAACTATAATTTTTATATATGAGGAGAATGAGAATGAGTGTTCCAGTATTACCTACAATCAGCACATTTTTTATTGTTTTAAGTGCTGTGCTTGTTGCGGTTGGTTGGATTTTAGTTAAGCAGAGAAAAATAGAAGCTCATAAAAAAACAATGTTTGCAGCCGCAATCTCAGCGCTTACGTTTTTCATAATTTATGTGTCTCGAACATTATTTATAGGAAATACAGCCTTTGGTGGGCCGGATGATATTAAAATTTACTATACGGTATTTTTAATATTCCATATTATTTTAGCCACTACTGGGGCAGTATTTGGATTAGTTACAATTTATTTAGGATATAAGAACAATATAAAGAAACACCGTAAGCTTGGACCTATTACTAGTGTTATATGGTTCTTTGTCGCAATCACAGGAGTGGCAGTGTATTCATTGCTTTATATATTCTATAAAGGCGGGGACACTACCTCCGTGTTCAAAGCAATTCTCGGTGGATAATAACTTATGTTCCCTGTAGTAGACTCATTTCTAAGCAATGGAATTTCAATAAGAAATAGAATGACGAGGCTTGGGGTAAAATTAGTCTCAGCAACATAAAAAGGTGAAATTGCGACATGCAATTTCACCTTTTTTGTGTTGTATATTTGTAATCGAATTATAATTTAAAATTTAATCGAATCATGCCCGCTTCTCTTGCGGTTATAAATAATATGACGACCAGTGGCCCGATTAGGAACCCAAGGAAGCCAAACAATTTAGCACCTATAAACATGGCGATAAGAATCGCTAAAGGGGATATACCCATTTGACTACCCATTAACTTAGGCTCTACAGCTCTTCTAATTATAAGTAAAATTATAGCAAGAACCGTGAGCTTTGTGGCGAATACAGTATCACCTACAAGGAATAAATATCCTGCCCATGGAGCTAATACAGCAATCGATCCTAAAATAGGAATAACATCTATGATCCAAATAACTAGAGACATTATGATGGCTATCTTAAATGGAACAATAAATAACAATCCTATTAAAGAAACGCCTAAAATGATGAAGCTAGCTAATATTTGAGCCTTCATAAAACCAATGGTTACTTTCTTTACGCTAGAAGTCATGACGCGTACCTTTTCAGCAGTCCCATCCTTCAGGAAGAAAAAGAATTTTTGGCTTAGGTTTTCTAGGTCTAACATAAATAGAAAAAGAGCAATTATAAAAACTATGAAGTTTATAAGAAACTCAGGAATATTAGTTAGCAGGGCCGAAATATTTGAGTAGCTTAAAAGATCTAGAAGCGCATCCTTCATACTTGTTAAGGTAGCATTAAACTTATCTTGTATGGACTGTACTACTTCAAGAGGTAGCCCTTCGGTATACTGAAAGACGTTATTCTGAATATTTATCCATATCCCAGTCAAACTATTAAGATGATAAGGGATTACTTTTGAAGTATAAAGGAGTTGGCTTATAAGCTTAGTTACAATGAAATATAAGAGGGCCGAAATGATGGTTAGAAAAAAAATGAAGTTGGTAATAACTGCAGGTTTTCGTTTCCATTTAAATACCCTTTGAGTAAACTTTACAACTGGTTCAATAACTATCGCAGTAAGTAACGCTAAAATAATCGGAACTGACACTGGTAGGATGAAAATAGAAATGAACAGAATAAAAATAAATAGGATTATATACTTAATGTTTTCTTTTTTAAACGCTTTTAAAACCATTCTATTTTGCTCCTTTATAGATCGTTCCTTTAAGTATATACAAGGAATACCAGTTTTAACAGATAAAAAAACGTTAGAGAAATTTTTCTCTAACGTTTCATTAGTTAACCTTGGATAGCAAATTCATCTAATTCAGCTTTTAAAGCTGTTAGAGTAGTTACACAAGATTTAACTAGATGGTTCGGGAATACTTCACCTTCACCGTATTCCACACCATGCGGATAATAGTGTTTTCCTAAAACCGGTTTTAAAAGTGTAATGTTAGCTTCGTGTGCACCAACATCTCCTTCTTTTGTAAAACCGAATATACGAAGGTAGAAGATACCCTCTTTAATTTCGAATTTCTTATCGTAAGTCACACGTTCATAATCCCATTGTCCGGCGCGGATTAAACCATGTTTTTTCATTATGTCGTCTAATACATTTAAGTCTAAGACTTTGTCTTCTATACCTGTATTTTCAAAATACATCGAATTGTCCTCCTTCACATTGAAGTTATACTAAGAATCTGTTCTTATTAATATTAATTCAAATTCAAAAATGTTGCAATGACAACATTGTGTATTTGTACATATCCTTGATATACTAATGAAAATGAAGGAACTTCGAAGGAGCCAAAAAAGTTGAAAACTTTATTTCATATTTTAGTTGGCATGGCTATTATATTATTAATATTCATATATTTTGATTCACCAGTTCGAGAAAACGATTTAATAACAGGTTCAAATAATAACGGCCAGCTAATTCCAGTTGAAAGAGAAGAAGTAGTCGAAACCGTTAGTATATTCACAAGGCCGAAGGAGGGAATCTCCACTTTAATAGGAAAGTCAGTAAAGGAAGTGAGGACCCTTTATGGAAATCCAGCTAGAATTGACCCTTCCATTTATGGATATGAATGGTGGGTATATAATAAGACTTTCTCCGACTATATGTTAATAGGAGTTAAAGAAGACAAAGTAACACAGGCATTTGCAATAGGAAATCATGTTGATACTTCCCCTTACAAGATTGGTCAGTCTCTTGAAGACATCTACCGGTTCACACTAGTGCAATCCGAAGTAACAATGAATATTGGCGACAACACATATATATTTTCCTTAAACGAAAATGATATTAAAACTAGACTGCTGGTTCAATTTGATGATTTGTTCGCGATGCTCTATATTGATCAAAAGGATCAACAGCTAGAGGCTGTCAGATTTAGTGACTCACAAACTCTTCTCCTGCATAAACCGTATGATATCTTATATAGTGGGGAAGTCATTGAATCTAAAACACCATCTTCCAATCTTCAAGTAAAGGCGGATAGAGCTACTGCTATCCAAGTTGTGGAGATAACAAATATTTTAAGGCTTCGACATGGGTTACGTGTTTTAGAATCAGACGTTAACCTCCAGAACTTGGCTGATATGCACAGTGAAGAGATGGCAAAGAATAATATTGTTACAAACGATAACTTTGAGATACCAAGGTTTAAAGATAAGCTTAAAGAAGCATCACTGGATTTTAATCGCGCTGGTGGTAATACTGCTGCTTTTTACTTTGATGCTGGAGAAGCTGTGAATGGTTGGTTGAATTCCCCAGACCATCGACAAACTTTATTAGGTAGGTCATATACTCATACCGGTGTAGGAGTCTACAGTAATTACTATACGCAAAACTTTATTGAGAAAAAAGATAATCTAGAATAATTATAGATGAACAAAAGTACCATTTGTTTCTTCGTACAAAGAGCGAATATGAAGTGGGACACCATGAAGGGCAGCAAAATTTGCTGCTCTTTTTTGTATGACTTCTACAGGTTCATTTATTTTAAGTTGAAGCTCATCATACGTCATATGGGATATTAATTCCACTTCGCTATTAGTAGAAGGATCTGCTGACATCACTCCTGGCACATTCTTGTAAAATTCTACAACATCTGCTTTTAAATAATAGCCATATACGACAGCCGTTAAATCACTTCCACCTCTTCCAAGGGTAGTAAAATTGTTACTACCTTCTGTAACTCCTTGAAACCCAGGAACTACGATGCATGGGTAGTCCTCAAATGTTTTTAAAATTTGTGTGGTGTCTACCTTATCTATATTTGCATTGCCAAATTCTTCGTTAGTAATAATCCCAGCATTTTTACCATACAAAATAGTTGAATGAACACCATTTTGTTTCAATTCTGCTACTAGTACAGATGCACTAATGAGCTCTCCACATGCAGAAAGTAAATCTGTCTCTACACTGTGTGGCGAGCTTGGTATAAGGTCAAGCAATGTATCGGTAGAGTAATGTTGACCTCTTCTTCCCATGGCGGATACAACAACTAACACTTTCTTATGGGCAGTGATTGCTTTTTGGATTCTTTCGATGACTAATTGTCTATTCGAAGTATCCTGCATCGCAATTCCTCCATATTTTTGCACAATCATATTTTCAACCACTCTTTTCGTGACATTTCAAACACTCCGTTCATAAAATACAAGGAATTCATTTTACTGTATGCGATTTAACAAGAATGGTGTAGGGAGTGAGCTACTATTTATCCAATAAAAGAGCTATTAGAGGGTCTGGAATATAAGATATTTGGAGATTTAAATGGTATAACGGTTCATCGTTTTATAGATCATTCCAAACAAATACAGCTTGGAGATGTATTTGTCTGGGAATCCAACAATCGTACCTTTGTAGAAGAAGCAATCCAAAGAGGGGCTAATCTAGTCATTACTCAGCATTATATTCCAGACTGTAGTGTTCCACAAATCGTTCTTCCATCTGATATGTTTTTGCTAAAAGACAAGATTGCGTATTTAACCTATAAAAAATATGGACAAAAAATAAAGACAGTAGGCATTACAGGTACCAATGGTAAAACTACCGTTGCTTCTTTTATTGGGCAGCTATTGAAGCAACAACAGAAGTCAGTATGTGTAATTGGTACTCTAGGGGTCTATGTGAATGGTGAAAAATTGGAAAGACAATTTAGAAACAATACCACTCTACCTTTTTATGATTTCATACAGGTAGTGAGGTATTGTTATGACTATGATGTGGAATACATCGTATTAGAAGCCTCTTCTCAAGGCTTGTTGGATAATCGATTAGGAAGTTATCCAATGGACGTAGCTGTATTTTTAAATATTGGAAAAGACCATCTAGAGTTTCATGGCGGCATGGTGCCATATAAAAAATCTAAGGAGCTACTCATTCCATTGGCGAGAAAGCTAGTAGTTAATAATAATGATGAATGGTGTCGTTCAGTTGCACAAAAAGCATATATACCAACAATACGATTCGGAAATCAGAAAGGTAACGATGTAATTTTTAGTAATGAAAAATATTTAAATGAAGAAGTTAAGTATGAATATGAAGTAAATGGAAAAGAGACGTCTGTCATCATGAGGAATAGTGGATATCATAATGGGATGAATTTAGCTGCTGCACTTGGTGCAATGTTAGGGCTTGGCCTCCCATGTGAGATGATCTATCCAGTAAATTTACCGGCTGGAAGGCTACAAAGGGTACAGAATAATAAGGGGATTGAAGTATTGATAGACTACGCACATACACCTGATGCATTAGAAGCTTGTTTGTCTTCTATTACAGTTTATGCGAAGAAAAATATATTCGTTGTCTTTGGGTGTGGAGGAAATCGTGATAAGCAAAAGAGAAAATGGATGGGAGAAGTAGCTTCCAAATATGCTACTAAGGCAATTATCACTTCTGATAACCCACGAAATGAGGAACCAGAAGCAATTATCGCAGAGATTATTCAAGGGATAGACCCTAGCAAGGTAATGGTGGAAGCTAATCGAAGAAATGCAATTCGCTTGGCATTAGCTACCGCTCAAGAAGGAGACGTCGTTCTAATAGCGGGAAAAGGGCATGAAAAAGAACAAATTATTAAAGAAGTTGTTTTACCCTTTTCTGATCTTGAAGTAGTTCAGTCTTATTTTGATGAAGGTGTAATAACAAAAAATGATCCGGTTGCATGAGCAATCTTTTTCCCATCCGGTTGGGTAACCGTGCATTCCATTACTAGCGTTTGTCTTCCTTTATGTAAGTACGTAGATGTAGCAATCAGTTGCTTTTCGGATGAAGCTTTTATGTAGTTAATCGTCATATTAGTTGTAACGGCACCTTTTCCTTCTGGATGAAGGTCTTTGTTCACTAAAAATCCCATAGCATTATCGACCAAAGTTGCAATGACACCACCATGAGGCATATCAAAGCTGTTATGAATTAGTGGGGTAACAGGAAGTGTTACAATACATTGGTTGTCCTCAAAACGAGTGTCCATTTGAAACGTCGCATTTAGGTATGTAGGGGCAAGTCCTTCTTGTTTCTTTTTTAATCCGGTAAGGAAGTCTGTCAGTAAGCCTTTTTCCGTTTCTGAGGCTTCTTTTGTAACTTGTTCAAATAGAGTTTGTAAATTTTCCATAGAAATTCTCCTAACACTTAAGTTATTAGTTTAACAATTGTCTCCAGTTTTCTGTTATGATAAACAGGATTGGAGGTTTTATTTATGATTATGACTGATGAATGGGTGGATATAATGGATCACTCAGACCTATTATGTACAATGATTTTATCCTCTGAACCATTTTACCTTTACTTAAATGCACATCGTGCTGTATATACAAAACCTGAACTAGTGCGGGAAATCAATAGCTTTACCCGACTGAAGGACCAATATGAAGAGGTTCAACGCTTTGGAAAATACCATCCAGATTACTCAAGAGTCATGAAAGACATTCGTGTAACTAAACGTAATCTTGATATGGTAGATGAAATAGCAGCTCTTAAGGTGGCTGAAAACGAGTTACAGGACCTCCTCGATGAGGTAAGCTTGATTATTGGTAAAACAGTCTCAGAAGGAGTCAAAGTACCTGTAAGTAATCCATTTTTCGCTTCTAGCGGTTCAAGCTGCGGTAGTGGCTGTGGAACCGGCGGGTCGTGCTCTTGCTCAGCTTAAGAAAATCACAAAATTAAAAGTCAGCTAATCAAACAAATGGATAGCTGCACCAAATAAATTAGGAAGGATGTGTACATTAATTGTGCACATCCTTTTTTTACTCATAAAATTCTAGTTCAACTTTAATACATCAATTGCTAGGTCAGGTCTATCTGTAATAATCCCTTTTGCTCCATTTTGAATAAGCTTTTTCATTACCTCTGGATCATTGATGGTCCAATAATGTACCGGGATATTTAAAGTAGATAAAAATTTTATAAATCCAGGACTGTCCAGAGAAACCATTTTGGCTCTTAGCGGTAACTGAAAAATGTCCGCCTTTGGATGATATAAATGTCTAAATTGTGAAGTGTAAGCTGTGTATGCTTTTTTCACTTCTTTTTCTCCGGCACCTAAAGCAACTCTGTTTTGAGCGTAGAGATTGAAACGATCAATTTGTTCATCAAAGAAGCTTGTTACAACTACCCGATCAAAGGCTTGTTTTTCTTCTATCAATCTCCATAGCTTAGATGGCATTAGACTACCTTCATAAGTCGCAGGGTTGTCCTTTATGTCCATATTAATGAGCATTTGTGGATAAGCATCGATTAACTCACCAAGTGTTACCACTCGTTCACCTTTGCCTCTATAAGAAAAGCCATCTTTTATATCTTTAAAATGATACCCTATATCTGCAGCTCTAAGCTCAGACAACGTGTAGTCTGCAACCTTGCCTGTAAGATCTGTTGTTCTTTCTAATGTTTCGTCATGAAATACAATGATTTCTTCGTCTTTAGTTAATCTCAAATCAATTTCAAAGCCATGGACTCCTAATTTTGCAGCATTATCAAAAGCAGCCATGGAGCCTTCAGGAGCAAGGGCTAGTCCTCCTCGATGTGCAAGAATAATGGGATGTTCATACTTTAATGCTTCCTTTGAAGGGCGGCTATCCGGCTTTGATAAAGCTTTTGTACTAGCCCAAGCGGCACCTGCAGCAGCAGCAATTGCAAGAGCTACATTAGATTTTTTCCCCATATTTTAATCCCCCTTTTTGGACTTATTCAAATTGTAGCAAGATAATAGGAACTTAACTCACTTATGTTGCGACGATTTCTTTAATTATAGCCAATTGATATTTAGCTGTCAGCTAGTTGTTGTTGCTATCAAAATCCTCCATATGTTATTCTTGAAGGAAGAAATGAGGGGAAGCGTATGACAGAAAGACAAGGACTAATTGTCTATGTGCATCATTTAAAGCAGGCTAAATCTTTAAGAAAATACGGGCATGTCCATTATATTTCTAAAAAAATGAAATATGTCGTTTTATATTGTGATCAGGATCAGATAGAAGCGGCTAAACAAAAGATGAATAAACTTCCTTTTGTAAAAGAAATATTAGAGTCCTATCGTCCGTTTGTAAAAACAGAATTTGAAAATAGTAAACCAGATAAAGCTAAAGAGTATGATTATAAAATCGGTCTATAGCATTTTATTGGAATGGTGGTATATAATGGTTTAATCTTAGGATTCCAATGATATACTGATAAAATAAATGCGTATCTGCAAACGTCGAGGAATGCTTAATAGATATTTTTATTGGTTCAACCTGTAACTCGTTTAAAGTTTCTTTAAATGTACTTAGTCTTTTGGATTCTGGCTGTGACTGGGGAATGCCCTCACGGCAAATGTAAATTGGGAAAAATTTGGTATCATTTATGGGTTTTAGAGCAATTGCTATAGAAATATAGTCCTTCCCATTTTTTGGTGAAGAGAAGATAAATGCTCTGTAAATACGTTCCTTGTTTACACGTGCTAATTCACATAGCTCAAATGTATCTCCGTAACCTTCGCCAAGTTCTATAAAACGTTGGATCAATGAAAACACTTCCTTTCCAATTCATCTTACCACTATGTTGGAGGACAATTCCATGAAAATTATTGTAGGCTTTATATCTATGCTTTTAGTAGTAACAAATTGCGTTTTATTATTATTTCAATATGAGGTGTACTCCTCCAATATAGATGAAGAAGTACAGGACTTTTCATATGAGCAAGAAGTAGATATCCAATTATTTGAAAATAGTATACAAGTAAATCATCACTTTTTTAACTTACCAAAGGAGAAAGTCTCTATTTTATGGCCAATTGCTAGTGAAAATAGGAGCTGTTTAAACGGTGCTGGAGATAGCTGTAAACGTTTTGCAGAAGACTTGAGTAGCTTTCTTGAAGATGAAGTCTCCAGTCAAAGTGTATCCTATACTTTTCCTTTGCCAAATGGTTTAAAAGAAGGAGTCGTTCTTTCTGATTTTCTCTTAAAGCTAGAAAATGGTGATGTAACCTATACAACATTACATATAACAGACTCTTTAAAAAGAGGAGGAATGTGGGTAAGTGGACTACCTAAGATTGGTAACTCTTCTTTAGACTTAATTGACTACTCACTTTCTATTGGAGAAGGTACTGTACAAGAGTTATATTGGCAACAAGAAGCTTTACCGATTCAATACCAAAATGATCATTATTCGGTCTATTCCAAGGAGCCGGTAGCGGTTGGTCTACAAAAGCTTTTAGATGAATTACAATTACCTAACACTAGACATTCTTCTATTTTAGTTGAGGATAATAAGTACAAAGTGAACGCAACCAATATTTTATTTTTGGAAAATGAGGACTTGCCTTCTATACAGAGAGATATAGCTGTTAAAAATATTCAGGATGGCTATAATTTACCGACCGAAAATCTTCTGCTAGCAGAAGTAGTAAGCAGCTTTTTAATGGAGTCTCCTGTGGGGGCTGAAAAGTCAATATGGATGTATGAGACCATAACTAATTATTTGACTAATAGTCAATTGTCAGAATGGAAGTCCTTGTTGGAAAATCAGAAGGAGTTAAGTGCGGAGAAGTTGGATAAGCTATTGTCATCTCTTCTGGACTCCAAAACTTCATTTTTCGAATGGAATGATCTGCAAAACGACAAGTTCCCATTGTTGTTTGAAGATTCACGACTTGTATATATTAACGATGGCATACAAAAGGACATCGACGTCCTATTTAAGGATGGAAAGGTTTTGTATGCAGCAGAACCATTATTAGATGTGTTGGGCTATACGTATGACGACACAGATAAAGGTTTATACGTCCAAAATGAAACTAGGGCATTTAGATTTCCTATTCAAGAACCATTTTATGTTTATAATCAAAAAAGATATGATGCCATGTCCGAGCCCTTTGAAAAAATCGGTTCAAAATTTTATATAGAAGAGACGTGGATGATTCGTTTGTTTTTGTTGAACATAGATAAAGAGGACGGACGAATTCATTTACAAGAAGAAACGTCTAATTAATGCTGGGAGAAATAGTATGAGAGTTATTTCAGGAACTAGAAAAGGATTACCATTGAAGGCAGTACCAGGAACTAATACAAGACCTACTACAGATAAGGTGAAAGAGTCTATTTTTAATATGATTGGGCCGTACTTTAATGGCGGAACGGCTGTGGACTTATTTGCAGGCAGTGGTGGACTAGGGATTGAGTCTTTAAGTAGAGGTATAGAAACATGTATTTTTATTGAAAAAGATTATAAAGCGATTCAAACCATTAACGAAAATCTAAAAAAATGTCGCTTAGAAGATGCAAGCGAGATATACAAAATAGATGCATCTCGTGCAGTAAAGGCATTTGAAAAAAGAGCGCTGAGTATAGAGCTATTATTCGTTGATCCTCCCTATAGTAAAACTCCTTTTTATAATCTGGTTGGGGAGATAGTGGAAAAGGGTCTAATGTCTGAAACAGGAACAATCGTCTGTGAGCATGAAAAGATGGTGGATCTACCGGATGCTTATGGAGAGTTCCAGCTTTCGCGCAGAGAAAATTATGGTGGGACGGTTATTTCCATTTATCGTTACCAAGAAGAAGAGGGGAAATCACATGAGTAAAATGGCAGTTGTTCCAGGAAGTTTCGATCCAATCACTTATGGACATCTTGATATTATTACTCGAGGAGCTTCTATTTTTTCAGAGGTTTATGTAGTTGTTTTAAATAACTCCTCTAAAAATCCTCTATTTTCTGTAGAAGAACGAGTAAAGCTTATTCAGGAAGTAACTGCCCACTTGCCCAATGTAAAGGTAGAAACCTTCTCAGGTTTACTTATGGACTATGCTCAGAACGTAGGAGCAAGTGCAATCATTAGAGGTCTTAGAGCAGTCTCTGACTTTGAATATGAGATGCAAATCACCTCTATGAATCGAGTTTTGAATGATGAAATCGAGACATTTTTTATCATGACCAAAAATCAATATTCATTTTTAAGCTCTAGTATAGTAAAAGAAGTTGCTAAGTACGGAGGCAACATTGGAGAGCTAGTACCACCACAAGTGGAAATAGCGCTTAAAGAAAAATATAAGCATCAACCATAACCTTGCCCTCGGGCAAGGTATTTTTTTGCCTCCGATCAATAAATGACAGAAGTGTTACTGGTGCCTGGCACCAGTAACACTTCTGTCATTTAGCCAAGTATGAAAAATAGTGGAATGATGAGCATGTTGAGCAAACGGAACATGAGGTATTTCCGAATGGGTATGCCTGCTTTTTGAGCAAGAACAATTATTTGCATATGAATACTTAAACCGCTAAAAGCAATAATAAGAGCAATGATAAAAGGAAGGTAGTAGGATCCTGATAGTATTTGTCCGGCAAGGCTAATCCCACCCGTCATTTCAAAAAGTGAGGATACAAAAACTAGGACAGTTGGTGAAATAGTTGGGATGATTTCTTTTAAAGATTCAAATACGATATAGCTAATTGTAGTAAAGAAGATAACGGTCGTCCCAATAAGTAAAAGGATTTGATAGGTTTCTTTTATGCTCTCTTGGAAGGGAGAGGTGTTAGCTTCTTTTTTGTATGTATTCATTTGAATAGGCTTGGAGAAAATAATGAATACTAGTAGGAAAATAAGGTTGACTACATGAATGATGATTAATAATTTAAGCCCCGCTATTTCTGCATTAAATATTTCAATTCCCACAAATCCAATCACAAACATTGGGCTAGGTGCGTGGCAAATAGCTAATAGCCAGCTTGCATTCCGGGCGTTTAAGGTGCCTATCTCCTTTAAGGAGGATATAATGGCTGCTCCACTAGGGAAGCCCCCAAGAGCTGTCAGGAGGTAAATATTAAAATAAAGTTTAAATTTGTTACTGGTAGTTAAAAATTTTTTCTGAGTGCGAATAAACATTTGAGTGATCACCAAATAAGGTAATAGGTAAGGCATGAGAGATGTAGTGAAGATGCGCATCCCTTCTAATGCACCTTTATGTGAAACTCCAGGCTGTAAAAATAAGAGAATAATAAGTGCCCAACTGCCAACTGTAACAATAATATGCATTTTGCGTCATTCCTTATCTCTTAAAGGAAAACATTTTTTCCTCAAAGCGTAGTTTTTGTAAGATTTCTTTCTTGAACAGAGTTATTCATTCTTTTAAATCTTCCAGAGTTAGCAATATTTTCTTAATATGTTTTGTCAGTCAAAATTGGAAGTGATAAACTTATATTTATATTTAATTATTTATGAAAGAGAGGGATAACTTATGAAGAAGATAAAACCAATAGTCCTTCTTTTTATTGTTGTAATTATTTTGGCATTAGGCTTCTATCCAATGGAATCCTACATTTCAAGACCAGGCGGAGCTTATGAGCTTTCACCATTGGTACATGTTGAAAATGGAGATGAGGATGACGAGGGTACATTAAGTCTTCTAACTATTGCTCTATCAAAGGCGACTCCTCTCACGTATGCGTACGCGAAAGTAACAGATAGTCAAAAGATTTATCCTGCCGATCAAATTCGCCAAGAGGACGAAGATGAAGAGGAATATAATGTACGTCAATTAAAGCTTATGTCTGATTCTCAGTTTAATGCTATTACGGTGGCTTTCGATCGAGCGAAAAAACCATACACCGTTATTAATCACGGAATATTTATTTTTAATGTAGTGGATGGAGGGGGCGCTCACAATATTCTAAAACCAGGAGACAAAATTTTAGAAATGGATGATTTGTCTGATCTGACGGGAGACGTGATTGCTAAGTACTTAGCGGATAAAAAAGAGGGCGATACCGTTCGTTTAAAGGTCGAGCGGGAAGAAAAGGTGCTTATTAAAGAGGTAACCCTTAAATCGGTCCCAGGGGTCCTTGAAAAGGCTGGTATTGGTATTTCCTATACTGAAAACAAGGTAGTAGAAACCACCCCGTCTGTAGAGATTAAATCCGACGATATTGGGGGTCCATCGGCAGGTCTAATGTTTACCCTTGAGTTATTAAACCAACTGCTTCCAGAGGACATAACAAAAGGCTACAATATTGCAGGGACTGGTGAAATGCTACAAGATGGTACTGTTGGAAGGATAGGCGGAATTGACTTAAAAGTAATTGCTGCAGATAAAAAAGGGGTAGATTTCATGTTTGCACCCGACGATGATATACCTGAAGAAATTGTTGCTAAAAACCCAGATCTTACCTCTAACTATGAAGAAGCTTTAAAAACGGCAAAAAAAATTGGCACAAAGATGAAAATTGTGCCAGTGAAAACCATTGACGATGCAATGGAATATTTAGATAACCTAGAACCTAAATGATTAAATTCTAATTGGTATCTTTCTAAATTCGCTCCCAACCATGGATGAACCAAATTTAGTTTGAAGTCCTAAATAATATAGATTTGCGGCTTTAATATCAAGCTGCAGTAGTATATTATCCTTGCTTGCAGCCACCCTACTAACTAGAGGGAGCTGCAAGTCTTTTTTTATGAATTGGAGGTAGGTCTGTCCTTTTTGACTCATTGCAAGTGGTCGGATATAGGTAGGGTACTCAATAGCTCTTAAATCTTCCCATGTAAATGCATTATAAATATGGGTCAACATTCTTTGTATTCTTGTCCAGGTAAATCGTTTGGATTTTATTTGCTCCATAAATGGGAAGAAACTGTCATGCTTTGCAGCAGCGTTCCAAATAGCATTTTCAATGCCTTCCGTCACCTCTGCATACTTTGCAATGCTATGTTTATCCTGGCGCAAAATAATTAGGCGCAAAATAGGATAAAAACGCTCCCAGCTACCGAAGCTTTCTGCCTGGTCAATCCATTTGGTTAGACCCATAAGACTTGTGTCGGGTAAATATGGATGAATTTTAGAAAGCTCTTTTTCTTCGAAGAGCACCTTTCTAATTCCAGTAGCGCTCGCAATCGATTCTGTTTTTTTAGCATCATCGTGATAGTTAGCCACAATGCGTTGAATTGTAGTTGGCTTGATGGATGAATTTATTTGACGTGCAGCCTCCATGTAATGGTAGCCTAAGATGTTATTCGGTTTAGACAAATCCACTAGAGGTTCAGTTGCTTCATTTGCCAATACATGATATGCCTCGTTCAGTGCTTTTGGATAACTAATCCCTTTTTTTATAAATTGGGAGATAGCCTCGTTATATTCATTCTTTTTAGAGGTTAACAACTTAACTGTATGATTAAAAGACTCTATTGACCCTTCCTCACTTCCAAAACAAAAGCTGTCGCATTTTAATGCATCCAATAAAAAAATAGCTCCCTTAGCAAAATCACTTGCCTGTGCAGTTGCAAATGCATATGGTAACTCTATAACTAAATCGACACCAGCATCTACTGCCATTTTAGCTCTAGTCCATTTATCTACAAGCGCTGGCTCTCCACGCTGCAAGAAGTTGCCGGACATGACAGCGATTGAAAGTTCGCTATCCGTCTGTTTAATGGACTGTTGTAAATGGTGTAGATGACCATTATGAAATGGATTGTATTCTACAACAATTCCTGTGGCTTTCATTATAATTAATCCCCCTTAAATTTTCTGATCTTCTAGCTGGTAGTCTTTGCTATCCTTGTTTTGTCTGTTAAATCTGGACCAATCTTAAATACTTTCCTTACTGAAAGTATAATGTTAAAATAAAGTAGTGACAAGAAATTATCTTGACATCTAAAACTAAGCATTATATAATCAACTTTGTTGTCTTGAGGTGATAATCGTATGAAATGGGCAATTAGTCAGCTTTCTAAATATCGTGAGAATGGTCTAGATATAGATGAATTCGTGGAACTCGAAAATGTGAAGAAGCGAAATCAAGACGTTCGAAAGATTTCACCCGTTCATGTAAAAGGGCACTGCACATTTGGTGCAGCGCAAATGACTTGTCATTTTCAGCTTTCTGGAGTTTTAACCTTACCATGTGCACGCACTTGGGAAGATGTAGAATTTCCATTTGAGATTCATTCGGATGAAGTATTCACCTGGTCCGACACTGCACTCGCTTCTGCTAAAGCGTATGATAATTATCATATCGTAGAAGGGGATGTCATTGATGTCGATCCTGTTCTGGAAGAATTAATTCTTTTAGAAATACCATTGCAAGTGTATAAAGAAGGTGCAGACCAATTTAAACACGAGGGTGGGACAGGTTGGAGCTTTACTACTGATGAAGATCTTAAAGAATTGCAAGAAGATGACCAACCAAAATTGGATCCAAGACTTGCTGATTTAGCTAAGTATTTTGATCAAACAGACGAATAATAGATCTGTAAGGAGGTGCCACCAATGGCAGTACCAGCTAGAAGAACTTCTAAAACTGTAAAAAGAAAACGTCGTACACATTTTAAATTATCCGTACCTGGTATGGTTGCTTGTTCAAATTGTGGTGAAATGAAATTGGCTCACCGAGTTTGTAAATCATGCGGTCAATACAAAGGGAAAGAAGTAGTGAGCAAATAATACAGTATTTGTTCCTTAAAAGGCTACCAAAGAGACCATGGCTCTTCGGTAGCCTTTTTCTCTATATTCATTTTAGGAGGTACATACGTTGGCTTACACAATAAAAGAACAGGATAACATCCTAATATTTGAGATTGATCGACCTGACATACATAATGCTATTAACTTTGATGTTTTGGCTGGATTTAGGCAGCTTGTGACCGAGGTTAATTCAAATAAAGAAATTAAGCTTGTAGTAATCACAGGAGCAGGAGATAAGTCTTTCTGTTCAGGAGGAGATTTATCGGTTTTTCATGAGCTAAAAACGGCGGAGGAATCTTACGCAATGCTAAGCGAAGTAGCTAAAGAACTTTACAAGGTAGCTACTCTCGAGGTACCAACAATAGCTTTAATTAATGGGACCGCAGTTGGTGGGGGATGTGAAATAGCCACATTATGCGATTTCCGACTTGTCAAAAAGGAAGCAAAATGTGGTTTTATCCAAGGTAAACTTGCTATTACCAGTGGCTGGGGTGGAGGAACATACCTTTTTGAAAAGGGTATGAGGTATGATAAAGCGCTAAAGATGTTAACAGAAGCCACACCTTATCATTCATCGGAGCTATTAGAAATGGGTTGGGCTACCGAAGTGTTTGAGGGTGATAAAGTGATTGCTCTACAAGACTTCATCTCCAAAATGATTCTTCCCCATTCGACAGTTTTGAAGGCCTACAAAAAACAGATCATACGAAAATGGGAGCAATCTAAATTATTTGAGAGAATAATGGAAGAAGTGAAAGAATGCTCTATACTTTGGGAAGCTGATGTACACCATGAGGCAGTGAATTCTTTTTTATCAAAAAAGAAATAAAATAGAGTCTATTTATACCCACTTTGCATATATTAATAAAAAAGCAAAGGGTGATTAATGTGAATGTTAAATTGAGAAAAGATAGCTGGACCCTCGACGAAGACAATCTACTAAAAGAGATAGTACTAAAGAAAATCGAACAAGGCCACACCCAAATCTCAGGGTTTCAGGAAGCCAGCGTGTTGTTAGGACGGTCCAAACAAGCTTGTGCATTTAGATGGAATAAAAATCTTCGCCCACAACTTTTCCCAAAAGAGGATTCCCCGAAGGTAGAAAGTTTCAAGGAGACTGTAAACGATTCCACTTCCCTTCAAAACCATTTGCAACTTGCCATGCAAAGTTATGATGAAATGAAAAATTCCTATGATGAAATAGCTAATGCATATAATTTACTAAAAAGAGATTACGAGGTACTAGTGAACTGGGCCAAACAAGGTGTTCAACACATAGAAAGAAATTAGCAAGGAAGTCTCTAAAAAATAGAGACTTTTTTTAATGGAAAATAATTTTATATCAGAATCGTTACAGGTGCCTGGCACCTGTAACGATTTTGTAATTTTTTGTTGGTTATTTGGCCCTAGGTTATGTAGATGATTTTAATCAATTATTATGTGAAAGTTGAATTCACTTTCAACTTTCGTATAGACTAATAGTGGGGAGAATATTTTGACAAAGGGGAGATACATATGAAAAAGCTGTTAATAGCAAATCGGGGAGAAATAGCACGACGGATTATTAAGACATGTAAACGATTAAATATTGAAACTGTGGCAATTTATAGTGAAGCGGACGAACAGCTTCCTTATGTAAGAGAGGCGGATTATGCTTTTCTTATTGGGCCGAGTCAGGTGCAACAGTCTTATTTAAAGGCTGATGACATAATTGAGCTTGCTATACGAGAAGGTGTAGATGCAATTCATCCAGGCTATGGTTTTTTGTCAGAAAATGCAGAGTTTGCTAGAAAAGCAGAGGCGGCTGGAATTACGTTTATTGGCCCTAAAGCAGAAACGATTGAAAAGATGGGAGATAAAATTGAATCCCGTATAACAATGATTCATGCAAACGTGCCTGTTGTACCGGGAACTGAGGATGGGCTTAATTCTTTGGACGAGGCACTTCTCGCAGCCAAACAGATTGGCTACCCAATTATGCTTAAGGCAAGCGCCGGCGGAGGCGGCATCGGCATGATTAAATGTGACGATGAAGCAACCCTTACCAAGCACTTTGAATCGATTAAAACTAGAGCCAAATCTTATTTTGGTAGTGATATAGTATTTTTAGAAAAATTTATTGAAGATTCTCGCCACATTGAAGTACAAATCTTTGGGGATACAAAAGGAAACATCGTGCATTTGTTCGAACGTAATTGTTCTGTACAAAGAAGAAATCAAAAGGTTCTTGAAGAATCTCCATCTCCTAACTTCCCAGAAGAAGCCAAGAAGAAGCTGTTTGAGGCGGCGGTTAATGCGGCAAAGGCGGTCGATTATGTGAATGCTGGCACGGTGGAATTTATCGTAGACCAAAATCATCAATTTTACTTTTTAGAGATGAATACCCGTTTACAGGTAGAGCATCCAGTAACAGAAGCGGTAACAGGCTTTGATTTAGTAGAATGGCAGCTAAAGGTTGCGCAAGGTGAGGAGTTGCCGGTTAAGGAGCAAGACAAAATTACAACTAATGGGCACGCGTTTGAATTTAGAATTTACGCAGAGGATCCAAAAACGTTTTTACCTTCTCCAGGAACAATATCTACTCTTACATGGGGAAATGATTCGGATGTACGAATAGATGCAGGGTATGAAGAAGGAAATAAGGTGACTCCTTTTTATGATCCAATGATTTCCAAAGTAATTATACATGCAGAAAACAGAAGATTAGCAATAGAGAAAGCACAAAAATTATTTTCTTCTGCTAAAATAGAAGGTGTAAGAACTAATATTTCACTATTTGACCAGTTTTTACATGACAGTACTTTTGAAAGTGGAGTATATTCAACATCCGTTTTAGGGGAATGGATGGACAAACAAAGGGAGGAAATTTCAAAATGAAAAATTTAGAATCAACTATGGCAGGTACAGTATTTACGGTTAACGTTGCAGTGGGGGACGAAGTGCAAGAAGGCCAAGTGGTTATGGTACTTGAATCGATGAAAATGGAAATTCCTGTAGAATCTAATGTCGCAGGTAAAGTTCTAGAAATAAAGGCGCAAGTTGGAGACTTCGTAAATGAGGGAGACGTATTAGTAACGTTCGAATAAAAACACCTCCAATACCAAAAGTGTAAGTTGCGTATTTAAAATTCTATTAGAACATTAAGTAGGTTTAACGAATCGTTCAATAAATGTATCTATCAATTAAAATAATTGTTTATTTTATTCTATCAAGCAATTGTATCAGTCGGAGTGTGCCCTACATACAGGGCTCGGCTGCTGCTACTTGAAACGGGGGTTTTACAAAGTGGGAGAAACAAAGGGGTATAACGATAAGTTAGAAGAAAAATTATCATCTATTTATGCAGGTGGACATTCAAAGTATCATGAGAAAATGAAGGAGCAGGGGAAGCTGTTTGTTCGTGATCGTTTAAACCTGTTATTTGATAATGGGGAATACGTAGAAGACGGTCGATTTGCAAATGTAGAAGCAGGTGACTTACCTGCTGATGGTGTTGTTACTGCAACTGGAAAAGTAAATGGACAAACAGTTTGCGTAATGGCAAATGACTCTACAGTAAAAGCTGGATCATGGGGATTTAGAACAGTTGAAAAAATAATTCGAATCCAAGAAATTGCTGAAAAAAATCGCGTGCCACTATTGTATTTAGTAGACTCTGCTGGGGCACGTATTACAGACCAATTAGCAATGTTCCCTAATCGCCGAGGAGCTGGTAGAATTTTTCACAATCAAGTGAGATTATCCGGTTTTATCCCTCAAATATGTTTGTTATTTGGACCATCAGCTGCAGGAGGGGCGTACATACCGGCATTTTGTGATGTTGTATTTATGGTGGAAGGAAATGCCTCGATGTACCTTGGATCTCCACGTATGGCTGAAAAAGTAATTGGAGAAAAGGTGACCTTAGAGGAAATGGGTGGGGCGCGCATGCACTGTACAGTTAGTGGAGTCGGCGACGTGCTTGTTTCCTCGGAAGAAGAAGCTATAGAAGAAGCGAAGAAGTATTTAAGCTACTTCCCTGCCAATTACACTGAAAAGCCAAAAACGGTTGAACCGAAGCAAACCAAAGAAGGTAGAACGTTAGAGGAAATTATTCCTGAAAACCAAAATGCACCTTTCGATATGTATGAAGCAATTGATGCATTAATCGATGAAGGTACTTTCTTTGATATTAAAAAACTGTTTGCTCCGGAGCTAATAACAGGATTTGCTCGAATCGAAGGGAAGCCGGTAGGAATCATAGCGAACCAACCGAAGGCAAAAGGTGGAGTCCTGTTCGTAGATTCTGCAGACAAGGCTGCTAAGTTCATTTCTCTTTGTGATGCTTTCTCCATTCCATTATTATTCTTAGCAGATGTTCCGGGCTTCATGATAGGGACAAAAGTGGAAAGGGCAGGAATTATCCGCCATGGAGCTAAGCTTATCGCTGCTATGAGCTCAGCAACTGTACCAAAGCTTTCTGTTATTGTACGAAAAGCTTATGGCGCAGGTCTTTACGCTATGGCTGGACCAGCTTTTGAACCTGATGTGTGTATCGCACTTCCTACCGCTCAAATTGCTGTTATGGGACCTGAGGCAGCGGTAAACGCTGTATATTCCAATAAGATTGAAGCAATCGAGGACCCAAAAGAACGATTAAAATTCGTTCAAGAAAAACATGCAGAATATAAGGAAGAAATAGATATTTATAAGCTGGCATCTGAAATGATTATCGATGAAATTGTGAAGCCGAGCGATCTGCGTAACGAGCTTGCTAATCGTTTGAGATACTATGAAGACAAAGAAATTGCAATTGCACCTCGAAAACACCCAGTCCTTCCTGTATAATATTTTTAAACTTAGGTCTACCTTAGAGGTAGGCCTTTTTAATAATAAGCTTTGTTAAAGTTATTGGTTGATTTAGACTAACAATTCTTTTTTATAGTGACTGTAAACATAAACAAAGGAACTTTCAAATGGCTATTAAGAACATAAATAGATGATGAAATTGGGGTTGGTGACAGTTTTTCAGCTTTGTTTATGCGAGTAAATATTTTAGCAATCGATAAGCTGTCGCCGTTTATTGATTGGAGCGCCAGACGGCGACTCCTACGGGATGAGTGAGACAGATAAGACATCACAACCACGCGCGCTAGCGATGGGTGATGGCTTATCGCTCACCCCGAGGAAAGCGTCCGGCTGGGGCGAAAAATCAACTCTACTCTCTGATCTAAATTTCTTTGCATCATAAATCAGCCCTAACCTTTAACATAGCCTGAAAATACGACCTAATATAACGTTTGGTGGACGACCTCCCTGGATGGTAGATTATTCCCCCATATAATATTTTGTAGGAGGTGAAGAAGTATGCGAATAGGAATTATAGGAGCTGGAGCAGTCGGTATGCTATTTGGCGCCTATTTATCTAAAGCAGGTCATGACATATCCTTTTTAGTAAGGAATAAGAGCTTAAAAGAACTATACATAAAAACAAATGACATTACGGAACCAATTGAATGTCAGATAGTCAATTCTATAGAGGCACTACATCCAATGGATATAATTATTGTGGCAGTTAAGTATCACGATCTCTCTTCATTAAAAAATAATTTAGATTCCTTACCAAATGAAACTCCTCTACTGTTTATACAAAACGGTCTACTACATTTACAGTTTATCGATACTTTAAAACAATCGAATATATTATTAGGTTCTGTTTTGCACGGAGCGACCAAAATAAATCGGGAAACGGTACAACACTTAGGAATTGGAACGACTTCAATTGGATTTTATAAAGGAAAGTGGCAGCGTCTTGAACAGCTACTGAGATCTAAGTCAGAGCAATTCCCATTTCAACTTACTGAAAATATTAGACAAATCTTGTTTAAAAAAGCATTACTTAATTGCTTGATAAATCCCTTAACTACCATTGCTCGTGTACAGAATGGTGAACTAATTAAAAATGAATCATATAAAAAAATATTGCGAAGCCTGTATGAGGAAATTATAGAAGCCTTTGAAGATTGGAACGACTTATTGGCTTGGGAAGAAGTTGTGTCGCTTTGCCAAAATACAGAGTATAACTACTCATCCATGCTTAAGGATTTTCAGAGCAATCGCATAATGGAAGTCGATACTATAGTAGGGGCTATCCTAGCGGAAGCAGAGAGTCGTAAAAAGTCATTGCCCATTCTAAATACTTTTTATTTATTATTAAAAGAAATGAATAAAGTAGGTGATTGATATGATCAGCCTTGTTTCTATCATTGTATTAGTTCCAGCAATTCTATTTATCATTTCTTTTGTGATTGCCAAATATGCGTTTCGCAAAAGAAAAAAATCTATTGGTACAGCTGCAGATATTACTACGTTTTTGTTATTCTTTTCAGTTTCTCATGTGTTTAATGTTATTTTTGAAAAAGAAATAGGATTTATTATTATTATTTTTGCTATTTTTATTGCAACTATTATGACCATTCTAGAATGGAGAATGAAAAAAGAGATAGAAATAAAGCCTCTGCTTCGGAAAGTGTGGAGATTGTTTTTCATCCTACTCTGCTTCATGTACGCTCTTTTATGGATAATCGGAGTAATCCGATATGTTTTAAAGTATATAAGCTAATAATTTTCATCTCTTTCTGATGAAATGATATACTCTAAAAGGATTATATTAAAGAGGTGGAAAATCGTGCGATTAGAGCAATACACACAACCATTTGTTTCCCCATTCTATAAAGCATATTTAGAGGACTCTGCAAGTCTTTCCTCTTTTTTTCATTATGAATGGAACCAAGAGGATTTAAATAAAAGACTTCAAGAGACCGATTACTCAAAACATAAAAGAGTTGAGCTGGCTGGCGTCATTACTAGCTATATGGACCAGTTTGGTATTTCTGAGAAAAGTAGAAAACATATAGAGGAATTGAAAGATAACGGCGTGGTTGTAATTGGTGGACAGCAGGCAGGCATATTGACCGGTCCTATGTATTCCATCCATAAAGCCATTTCAGTGATCGTTCTTGCGAAACGTCAAAGAGAAATACAAGGTATACCGGTAATTCCTGTATTTTGGATAGCAGGTGAGGATCATGATATCGATGAAATCAACCATGTTTACATAGAGAAAAGCAGAAAGCTCCAAAAACTCGTTTTCCCCGAAAGATCGAAGTTAAAGAAAATTGCTTCAGAGACAACATTTACGAAAGAAACGATGCTAGCCTATTTAGAAGAGATTTTCAAAAGCTTGCCTGAAACATCCCATACGAAAAAACTATACTCAAAGTTCACTCATTTTGTAGAGGAACATTCCAACTTCACTACGTTTTTTTCGGCAATTATGAACGAATTATTTTACGAAGAAGGACTTCTTATGGTTGATGCAGCCTATCAGCCTCTTCGCCAGTTGGAATCTGACTATTTTGTTCAAATGATTGAACAGTCCTCGGATTTGGCAAGTTTAGTATTTCGAAAGGAACAACAGCTTGACCAACTAGGGTACGGAACTCCAATTCAAGCGAAAGAAACAGCTGCCAATTTGTTTTATGTAGAGGATGGCGAACGTTTTCTTCTAGAAAGAGAGAGTAATTCTTTTGTACATGATGCTAAGGGATTCTCTTTCACCAAAGAAGAGCTTATAGCGATTGCTAAAGATCAACCTGAGAAACTTAGTAATAACGTTGTTACCCGACCATTAATGCAAGAAATGGTTTTTCCGGTATTAAGTTTTATTGGTGGTCCAGGCGAGATAGCATATTGGGCTACATTAAAAGATGCCTTTCAATTATTTAATATGAAAATGCCGGTTATCACGCCGCGACTTAGTATATCTTTGGTCACTCCTAAGGTGCAATCGCTACTAGATAAGCTGGAATTCTCGATTCCTGATGTTTGGAGTGGAGAGGTTGAGCTTTCAAAATCTAGGATGATTGAGCAAAATCAAAATAAGGATGTCTCCTCGTTCATCCAGTCAATTAAAGATGATTTAGCAAGTAAGTATGAAGAGCTTGATCAATTACTAAAACGAAATGACATTAAGCTTACATCTTTAGTAGAAAAAAACTTAGATTTTCATGCGAAGCAGCTTACCTTCATGGAGAACGCAGTGGAGGATACTATTTTAACCAAGCTAGATTCTTCTATTTATCGTTATGACCAATTAATGATTCAGCTTATGCCTAATGGTGGTCTGCAGGAAAGAACTTATTCTCCTATTCAATTACTAAATGAAAAAGGACAGAACCTCCTTGAAGAATTACTCCAGGTTCCATATGAATTTAATGGTAAGCATCATGTAGTATCTATATAATGTATCTTGCTCCTCTCCCTTAATTGGGAGAGGAGTTTTTTCGTTTCTGAGAGAGATGCATTATTTGTATGGGTTGAAATTGATGAAAGGGAAATAATTAAGTCGTTTTTTATAATCCATGGGATGTAAATTATGACTTGTAAAATCATATTACAAATCGAAAAATAAGGGATTATAAGATGAATTTGTTCTTTTGTTAATTTTCTCTTCTTTAGAAATATTAAATGTTGTTTATCTATTACAACGACTGTTAGTTAAATTTAATGCAAATTTAATGAAATATAGGTTTAAGCTTCGGAATAATGGGTAGCTCTTTTTTCTCCTAAACCCTTGTCATATTTGCTCTAAATGTGTTTTAACAAGTACTAATTACGCATTTTCAAATTTTCTCCACTAATTTACGAAAAAATTGTGGAGGAAAGTGGGGGGATGTGGTATGTTATTGACATAAAGTGGGGTGAGTAGCATGTTCATGGGCGAATACCAGCATAACGTCGATCCTAAAGGGAGAATAATCATACCTTCTAAATTTAGAGAGCATTTGGAGGATTGTTTTGTTTTAACTCGTGGTCTTGATAATTGCTTATTTGGTTATCCTATGAATGAATGGCGAAAGCTCGAAGAAAAATTAAAAGAACTACCTGTAACTAAAAAAGATGCACGAGCATTTACTCGTTTTTTCTTTTCTGGTGCTACAGAAGTAGAAATTGATAAGCAAGGCCGAATCAATATACCAAGTAATCTTAGAGCATATGCAAAAATGGACAAGGAGTGTATTGTTCTTGGGGTGTCCAACCGTTTGGAAATATGGGCGAAGGAAGCCTGGGAAACATACTTTGAAGACTCTGAGGATTCATTTAACGACATTGCAGAGAATATGATCGGCTTTGATATATAAGAAATGGAGGGAAGAGCTTGTTTCATCATACAACAGTACTACTCCACGAGACGGTAGATGGGCTAGCTATTCGTCCCGATGGAATTTATGTTGACTGCACACTAGGTGGTGCCGGTCACAGCGAATACTTAATCAAACAGCTTAATGAAAATGGTAGGTTAATCTGCTTCGATCAGGATATGACAGCTATCGAAAATGCAAAAGTAAAATTAGCTCCTTACTTGGAACAAATCACTTTTGTTCACTCCAATTTTCGATATTTAAAAAAATCCTTAAATGATTTAGGTATTGAAAAGGTTGATGGGATTTTATATGACTTAGGAGTTTCCTCACCTCAGCTAGATACCCCTGAGCGTGGTTTTAGCTATAACTACGATGCTCCTCTTGATATGCGGATGGATCAAACAAGTGAATTAACAGCTTTCCATGTCATTAATGAATGGCCTTATGAAAAGTTAGTGAAAATCTTTTTCCGTTATGGAGAAGAGAAATTTTCCAAGCAGATTGCAAGGAAAATAGAGCAGGCAAGGGAAACTGCACCTATCGAAACTACCTTCCAGTTAGTTGAGTTAATCAAAGCAGGAATTCCGGCTGCAGCAAGAAGAACAGGCGGGCATCCAGCCAAGCGTATTTTTCAAGCAGTCCGAATAGCAGTGAACGATGAGCTGGGAGCAGCTGAGGATTCACTCGAGGATGCAATACAGCTTATAAAGGTGGGAGGACGAGTTAGCGTTATTACTTTCCATTCTTTAGAAGATAGGCTAACAAAGACTATCTTTAAGGAGGCGTCCTCACTTCCAGAGTTACCGCCAAACTTACCAGTTATCCCGGCTGGAATGGAACCTATGCTGAAGTTAATAACTAGAAAGCCAATTTTACCTTCGAAAGAAGAGCTAGAAGTAAATAACCGTTCAAGATCTGCCAAGCTGCGCATTGTGGAAAAACTAATCGAAAAGGGAAGTGTTTAAATGGCTTTACGTAACTATCAGTCAGAGACATACATAGCTAGGCCTTCTTTTCCAGAGCAACCACCACAGCCAAAGAAGCCGGCAAAAATAAAGAGTAAAATACTATCTAAAGGTGAAAAGTTTTTATTTGTAGGATTATTGATCGTTGTAACTGTGCTTTCGTTAATGATTGTTCAAACTCAAACAGACGTTAGAGCAACTACGAAAGAGATATCTTTACTTGAACAACAAATAGATACTACTTCAAAAGAAAATACTGACTTGTCCATACAAGTACGTGAATTATCTACCTATGATCGAATTTGGAAAAAGGCAGAGGAACTCGGCTTG
Organism: Psychrobacillus sp. FSL K6-4046; assembly: GCF_038624605.1. NCBI lineage: Bacteria > Bacillati > Bacillota > Bacilli > Caryophanales > Bacillaceae > Psychrobacillus > Psychrobacillus sp. FSL K6-4046. The sequence goes on along the minus strand of NZ_CP152020.1, from coordinate 2,676,288 downwards.
AAACTAAATGAGCAAAACGTAAAGGTAGTACCAGGACAATGAATAAAAAATTTCGTTTTCAATGGGGAGCCTTTCTAATGTTTTTACTTTATGGAGGGCTCTTTTTTGTATTGCTAAGCCGCTTTGTATTTATTCAGGTTACAGGTACAGCAGAAGGGGAAGTTTTAGCTTCAAAAGCAGACGATAAGTATGGACGTGTTCAAGAAATACCAGCAAATAGAGGCAATATTGTAGATCGTAATGGCGAGATAATTGCAGAAGATACCTTAAGCTATAAGATGATTGCAATTACGAGAGCAGAGGTTTCAGGTAATAGTAAAGTCCCTCGACATGTTGTGGATCCAGAGGATACTGCTAGAATACTTGCAGAATATATTGATATGTCAGAGCAAGAGATTCTAGAGATATTAAATAAAGGTATTGAAAAGGACAAGTATCAAGTCGAGTTTGGCAAAGCTGGAAGAGATATTAGTCATAAAAAAATGTTAGAGATTAAGAGTTTAGAACTTCCTGGAATTCAGTTTAGCCAAGATTTAAAAAGGTTATATCCTAATGGGACATTTGCATCTCATTTAATAGGATTTGCTCTCAAGGAAGAGAACAAGGATGGGGAAGCCATTGCAGTGGGGAAAATGGGACTTGAGTACATTTATGATAAAAAGCTTACTGGTGTGCCAGGTAAAGTGGAATATCATAGCGATACAAAAGGCTTCTTACTTCCTAATGCAAGCAAGATGGTCACAGAAGCACAAGATGGCTATGACATTCACTTGACGCTCGACAAAACAATAGAAAACTTTTTAGAAGATGCTATGAATAAAGCAGAAGAAAAGTATAATCCTGAAAAAATGACAGCCATTGTTGCAAATGCTAAAACAGGTGAGATATTAGCAATGGCTCAACGACCGACATTCGAACCGAATACGAGAGAAGGACTTTCGACCAATTGGTTGAATGAAGCCATTGAGCAAACGATAGAACCGGGTTCTACGATGAAAATCTTTACTTTAGCATCTGCTATTGAAGAGGGTGTGTGGAATCCAAATGATCAATTTAAATCGGGCTCCTACAAAGTGTATGATCGTACCATAAGAGATCATAATGTAGTTGGTTGGGGAACTATTTCTTACCTAGAAGGATTCCAAAGATCTTCTAACGTTTCCATGGCCTTTTTACTAAATAAAATAGGTGACGAAACCTTTATAGAATATATTCGTCGTTTTGGTTTTGGGCAGCCCACTGGTATAGACCTTCCAAATGAGGCAAGTGGTATCGTAAATGATAGATATCCTATTAACAGAGTTACTACGACTTATGGGCAAGGGGTAACGGTCACACCTATTCAATTAGTCCAAGGAATGACTGCTATTGCAAATGAAGGAACTATGTACCAGCCTTATGTTATTGATAAAATCGTTAATCCTAATACAGGAGAGATTGTCGATGACAATGAACCAGTAGAAAAGAAATCTCCTATTTCAGCAAGCACTGCTAATCAGGTAAAGGAAATTCTGGCAAGCACTGTTACATCGGAGCATGGGACGGCCCAACGCTTTAAATTGAATGGATATACTTCTGCAGGAAAGACTGGTACTGCTCAAATTCCAAAAGGGGATGGAAGCTACTTTTGGGGAAGACAGCTATTCCTCTATTCCTTTTTAGGGATGGCTCCTGTAGAGGATCCTCAATTAATCGTGTATGTTGCTGTTCAGAAACCGAAGATAAAAGATACAGAGGTTGGTTCTCAGCCAGTATCTGAAATATTTAATTCTGTCACTGAAAATAGCTTGAAATATTTAAATATAGAACCAGAAAACCTTGAATTATCTAAACCGATAAAAATGCCTAATTTAATTGGTAAAAATGTGTTAGACAGCCAAATGGCGTTAGAAACTCAAGGATTAAAAACTGTTATAATTGGACAGTTGGATCAGGTGTTAGAGCAATATCCTAAGGCAGGCACCTCTGTTATTTCTCAAGGAACTGCTTTTATAAAAGGGAGTGGGGAAATAGTACTTCCGAACTTTGCAGGATGGTCAAAAAGAAATCTTATGATTTATAAGTCACTTTCTGGGTTGCCAATAGAAATAATAGGAGATGGCTTTGTGTCGAAGCAAAGTTTAACAGCTGGCTCAGTTGTGACTAGTGATTCACCGATTGTAGTTCAATTGTCGAGTCCAAAGGAAATTGCTGAAAACAGCGTAGAGGAAGAAGAATTGGAAGAACTACCGCAAGACTAGAAGAGTGCTAGAATAGTTAAGGACGTTTTCTCATAAGCTATCTAAAACGGACATAAAGGAGAAAACGTAATATCTAAACTTAAACAAGTTATTCGGCTACGTATGATATGGGTTATTACGCTGCTGTTGTTTCTGGCGGTAGCGGGAAAGCTTATTCAGCTTCAGTTTTTTCAGTTCAGTGAATTGACTACTAAAGCTAAGGAAAGCTGGGACCGAGAGCTGCCTTATGCTTCTGAAAGGGGCAATATTCTTGATCGAAATGGGGAGGTAATAGTTGGTAACAGACTATCTCCTACCCTTTTCTATATGCCTTCCCAAAATAAAGAACCAGAGAAGGTTGCAAAAGAAATTGCACCATTGTTAGAAGTGGAAGAGAGTAAGCTATACGAACAGATTAACAAGAGAGCTTATCTTGTTAAAATTGCTCCAGCAGGGAAGAACATTACGTCTGACTTAGCTATGCAGATTCAAGATAAAAATGTTAAGGGTCTGTATGCTGGTATTGACTATGTCAGAGATTACCCGCATGGTAAAATGCTTTCGAGATTGTTAGGCTTTACCGGATATGATGCCCAGGGGCTTGCTGGAATCGAATATCAATACGATTCTGTCTTGAAGGGCAAAGAATCAGCCATTCGAATGTTTACTGATGCTAAAGGCATTCCACTTCCACATGTGGATGACAGTTGGAAAAATGGACAAAATGGTAACCATGTCCAATTAACAATCGATATGAAAATTCAATCCGTAGTAGAGAGAGAATTGTCACAAGCAATGGATAAATATGAGGCAACTCAAGGCATTGCAATCGTAATGAATCCTAATAATGGAGAGATACTAGCACTAGCTTCGGCTCCAAATTTTGACCCTTCTTCTTATCAAGAAGTTGATTCTACTATTTACAATCGTAACTTACCAGTTTGGATGACATTCGAACCTGGATCCACGTTTAAAATTATTACGCTTAGCGCAGCACTCGAAGAAAATGTTGTTAACTTAGATAATGACCATTTTCATGATGCTGGTTACACAATTGTAGAAGGAGCAAGACTGCGATGCTGGAAACGACAAGGGCATGGTAGCCAAACGTTTCTGGAAGTTGTAGAAAATTCCTGTAACCCGGGATTTATAGAATTAGGCAGGAGAGTTGGACCTGACAAGCTTTCAGAGTACATAAAGAAGTTTGGATTTGGTCAATCCACAGGTTCTGGAATGGCTGGAGAATCTTCGGGCATTCTATTTAGTAAAGATGCTTATGGGCCAGTTGAACATGCAACCACTTCATTTGGCCAAGGTATTTCTGTCACACCGATTCAACAAGTTCAAGCAGTAGCAGCGGCTATTAACGGCGGCTATTTGTATAAGCCTTATATTGTTAAGAACATTGTGGATGGAGAAACAAATAAAATTCTATCTACAGCAGAACCAGAAATGAAAACGCAAGTAGTATCAGAAGCAACTTCTCAAAAAGTACGTGAGGCACTTGAACACGTGGTTGCTCATGGTTCCGGTAGAAACGCCTATAGAGACCAATTACGGATAGGTGGAAAAACTGGGACTGCACAAAAGGTTCAGAACGGCCGATATATGGATGGAGAGTACATTGTTTCTTTCATCGGCTTTGCTCCTGCGGATAAACCAGAACTTATAGTATATGTAGCAATTGATAATCCAAAGCATAGTACTCAGTTTGGTGGAGTAATTGCCGCACCAATAGTAGGTCAAATTATTGAAGATTCACTTGAGGTTACCGGTGGAGGTAAACAATTAGAGAAAGATTATAGATGGGGAGATGTTCAAACTGTCCGCGTCCCAAATCTTGTAGGAACTAAAAGAAAAGAAATTACATCGTACATGTATCCGTTTCAAATTGTTTGGCACGGCGATGGAGATGAAATCTTAACTCAATTACCGAAAGAAAACAGTCTTATTCCGTTAGATGGGACTATACATGTTTACACAAAATAAAAATAACTATAGTACATTCATGATTAGTTGTGCGTATTTAAGGAGATTTTTTTATGACATTGTCTACAACGTTAATTACACTTATTGCTAGTTTTTTAGTATCTGTTATACTTGCCCCGATTATTATCCCCTATTTAAGAAGGATGAAATTTGGGCAAAGTATAAGAGAAGAGGGGCCAGAATCCCATCAGAAAAAAGCTGGAACACCTACCATGGGTGGTTTAATATTTTTAACCTCAATCATTGTGACAACACTTGCTATTTCGTTTATATTTGACAAGCTTACGACACAGTCAATCGTATTGTTGTTAGTATTAGTGGGCTTTGGGTTAATTGGGTTCTTGGATGATTTTATAAAAGTAGTTTTAAAGAGAAATTTAGGTTTAACTTCTCTACAAAAACTAATCGGACAAATAATTATTGCGATTATTGCCTTTTTCTTGTTAAAGCTAGGTCCATTTGATACTTCAATTTCCATTCCATGGACTGATATTACGCTTTCTCTAGGTCAGTTCTATGTTGCCTTTTTAGTGTTTTGGCTAGTTGGCTTCTCCAATGCAGTAAACCTATCAGATGGGTTAGATGGTCTTGTATCTGGTACAGCATCAGTATCTTTCGCTACTTTTGGAGTGCTTGCTTTAATATACGAACAAACGGATATTGCAATTTTTGCCTTTAGTGTTGCTGGAGCCTTGTTAGGTTTTCTATTGTTCAATAAAAATCCCGCTCAAGTTTTTATGGGAGACACTGGATCACTAGCTTTAGGTGGAGCACTAGCTATGGTTTCAATTCTTGTTCAACAAGAAGTGCTTCTATTGATCGTTGGGATTATCTTTGTAATAGAAACATTATCGGTTATATTACAGGTCATTAGCTTCAAAACTACTGGTAAGAGAATATTTAAAATGAGTCCGATTCACCATCATTTTGAACTTTCTGGCTGGAGTGAACGTAAAGTTGTCACCGTATTTTGGGCTATTAACTTTGCGGCTGCAATGTTTGTAGTGATTATGGAGGTTATGTAAATTGAAACAGCTACCTTTTGTATACCATAAAAAAATACTTGTTTTAGGCTTAGCCAAAAGCGGTACAGTTGCTGCTGAGCTCTTGCATGACTTAGGAGCATTTGTAACAGTTAATGATTCCAAGCCATTTGAGCAAAATGAAAATGCTCAATATCTTTTGACCAAAGGATTGACAGTCATTTGCGGCAGTCATCCAGAAGACTTGCTGGATGAAGGGTTTAATTTAATCGTAAAAAATCCTGGAATTCCTTATACGAATAGTGTAGTTGCAGAAGCTATTAAAAGAGGTATTCCTGTATGGACAGAAGTAGAGCTTGCGTATCGTATTAGTGATGCTCCCATGATTGGAATTACGGGGTCAAATGGTAAAACTACTACAACGACTCTTATATACGAAATGTTGAATCATGCTTCTAAGCAACCATTGATTGCGGGTAATATAGGAACTGTTGCCTCTGGGGTCGCAGAAAAGGCGACTGCAGACAATACAATTGTTATGGAGTTGTCCTCCTTTCAGTTGATGGGAACTGAACAATTAAAACCTAAAATTTCAGTTTTAATGAATTTATATGAGGCTCACTTGGACTATCATAAGGATTATCAAGAATATACAGACGCAAAATTTAATATTACCAAAATGCAGGATGAAAATGATTGGTTTGTCTATAATGCAGAGCAACAGTTAGTTCAAGATTATGCTGATAAAAGCCAAGCACAAAAGGTTCCTTTTTATGTTAGCAAAAAGACAGCTAATGGTATAAGTGCCGACGATCAATTTGTATATTGGAATGGTGAACAACTTTTTGAACGCTCCCTTATTGCACTACGAGGTAAGCATAACTTGGAAAATGTATTAGCTGCAACTGCTGTAGCTATTTTGTCAGACTGCTCGTTAGAGAGTATTAAATTTGTATTACAAACCTTCCAAGGTGTAAGGCATCGCACTCAGTTTGTGTTAGAGTCAGATGGACGTAAGTTCTACAATGATTCTAAAGCTACGAATACGCTGGCTACCAAAAGTGCGTTAGAAGGGTTTACTGAGCCTGTCGTGTGGATAGCGGGTGGAGTCGATCGAGGACATTCGTTTGATCAGCTTATTCCTTATTTACCTAATGTGAGAGCACTTGTACACTATGGTGAAACAGCGGAAAGACTTCAGAAATTTGGAGAAGAGAACCATATACCCTTCGTGAAAAGAGTCTCTAATTTAGAGGAAGCCACCCGTTTAGCTGTGGAGGTATCAGAAAAAGGAGACATTATTCTTCTTTCTCCCGCTTGTGCAAGCTGGGATCAATATGAGAGCTTTGAAATTCGAGGGGATGAATTCATCAAGGTTGTTGAATCTTTAACGAATAATTGAAAGGATGAAATAATCGAAAGATAAACGTAAGTTACTATTCTTATCGTCTGTATTATTTTTATCAATTATTGGGATTTTGTTTGTGCATTCAGCCGGATCGTATTGGAGCGAGGTTCATTATCAAGGGCAAACGCCTTTCGCTTTGAAACAGAGCTTGTATTTAATAGTTGGGGTGGCAGGAGCATTTTTTATACAAAATAAATCATTTCTCCGCCTTCCCACATTTTGGCACGTTTTATATATCATATCGGTGGTATTGCTTATAGGGGTATTGATTCCTGGTATCGGTGTCGTACGGAATGGTTCACAGAGTTGGATATCTCTTGGTTTTACCAACTTTCAGCCTGCAGAGCTGTCTAAAATTGCTGTATTAGGCGTGTTGGCTTTAGCTTTAGCAAAGGAACCAAAAAACAAAGGTAAACTATATATGCGTAGCGCACTTCTACTCTTGCTGCCAATAGGCTTAATAATGGTTCAACCAGATTTTGGATCTGCTTTTGTATTAGTTGTAGCAGTATTTATGCTGTTATTTGCTGCAGGACTTCCTTTAAAGTTTTTTTTCGCCATTGGATTATCTGGGGTAATAGGTTTAGCAGCACTAATCATTTCTGCTCCGTATAGGTTAGTTAGGATCCAAGCTTTCTTGGACCCTTGGAAAGACCCTTTAGGTTCTGGATTCCAAGCAATTCAATCACTATTAGCCATTGGTCCAGCTGGTCTATTCGGTTTCGGCTACGGAAATAGTCGCCAAAAGTTTTTATATTTGCCAGAGCCACAGAATGATTTTATCTTCTCCATTTTATTGGAGGAAACGGGATTTATCGGTGGGATAGTTGTAATCTCTGCCTTTGTTGTTTTTTTCACTACTAGCTATATGATGGCTTCCCGTGCGAAGACAAGAGAGGCCCAATTAATGATAGTAGCCTTAACCTCCTTACTTGTTGTACAAACGTTTTTAAATATGGGAGTAGTAACTGGCTTGTTACCTGTCACAGGGGTAACCTTACCATTTATCAGCTATGGCGGGTCATCCTTAGTAATGACCTGGGGGATTATCGGAATCATTTTAAACTTGGCTAATACATCTAGTACAGAAGGGAGGCGGTAGAATGGAAAAAGTCATCGATATCGAAGATCGAATACCTACCTTAAAAGAAAAAAGAAGACGTAGAACAAACAAAAAATTTTCCATTCTACTTTTTCTCTTTGTCTTTACTCTATTGGTCTTGCTTTATTTTCAATCGTCTTATAGTCAGGTACAAAAAATAGAGCTAGATGGGGCTAAGCTTTTCTCCGTGAATCATTACATTGAACAAAGTGGTCTAAAAATTGGAGATTCCATGTGGAGCTTTAAGGAAAAAGACATAGAAAATTCATTGGAGAAAAGCGATTGGGTAGAATCAGTTCAAGTTAAAAGAAAATGGCTATCCAGTGTTCATATCGAAGTTAAAGAATTTAAACAAGTTGGATATGTAGAAAAGGAAAATGCACTTCAAATAATTTTGGAAAATGGTAAGACTATAATTCCAGAAGATGAGATTGTTCCTGTCGAAGGGCCAATCATCGCAGATTTTGAAGATGAAAAAATTCGATTACGTCTTATAAAAGAACTTAAAAAGTTGAATAGTGAAGTGTTATTAACTATCTCTCAAATAAACTACGTCCCTACAGAGAATGATATATACTCCATTCAAGTTTTTATGAATGATGGTAATGAGGTACAAGCTCTAATCCCATCATTTTCAAGTAAAATGAATTATTATCCGTCGATTATTTCACAAATAAACCCAGATCAAAAAGGGGTAATCGATATGGAGGTAGGGTCATATTTTGAACCCTATCAAAAGGTTTTAAATGAAACTGAGGGTGAGGAGGCCATTGAGGATGAAGAAGAGGAGTCGTCTTAATGTTCCTTTTCGTGGACGTATTCTTATCTCGCTGGTTAGTTTAGTGTTAGGGTTCATTTTAGCTTATTCCTATAGCATGGCATCTGCGGATAAAGAAATAGAGGGTAATAATAGCTATTCGTTGGAAATACAAAAGTACAGAGAGCAGCTAATAGAACAGAAGGAAATGAATAAGGAATTAACAGAAGAGATAAATAAAAAACAACAGGCTATTAGAGTTTTTGAAAAGTCATTTGTGGATAGCGAAGAAAGCGTGGAAGAGTTAGTAAAGGAGGCTGAAATGCTTCGGTTACTAATGGGAGACATTCCATCTGAGGGGAAAGGCATTTCAATAGCTTTGCAGGATGGTGAGTATAATCCTTCTCAGGAAAACCCAAATGATTACATTGTTCACGAAAGTCATGTATTTAAAGTGATAAATGAGCTAAAAATATCAGGAGCAGAAGCAATTACTATTAATGGACAAAGGCTTCATGCTCAATCTTACATATCGTGTACTGGCCCAGTGATAACCGTCGATGGACGAGCTTTTCCCGCGCCTTTCACAGTTGAAGCCGTAGGTGATCCCAAGGTATTACTAGCATCGGTTAACTTAGGTGGCGGTATTGTAGATCAGCTAACAAACGATAATATCGTAGTCACCGTTGAAGAAAAGAGTAACATCATGATGCCTGCCTTGCGTGGGGACCAAAATTAACAAAGGCAAAGGAGGGCCGAATACATGAAAAAAACCGTCTATATTCGGTTTACTATAATTTTGTTGATCGTTGGTTTCATGATTGCCATTCAATACAATACAGTAAAACAACCAGAAACTCGCGATACGCGTGATGTATGGGAGATTCGCCAAGAGCTTGCCACGGAAACACAGCTGCATTCCGAATTGTTGTCGGAAGTGCGCCTGTTAGAGGAGACAGTTGGCAAGTATGACAATATGGTCAATGAAAGCCCTGAAATAGCTTTAAATGAAACCGTTAAACAATTAAAACAGGATATTGGTATAGCTGATTTTAAAGGTCCAGGACTAACCATAACAATTGAACCCTCTTTAGAGAGTATGATGGTGGGGGAGCAAATAGAAGAAATATCTCCTGATTTATTAATTCGATTAATTAATGAGATTAATCGCTTTAAAGCGGAGGCAGTAGAAGTGGATGGCAAAAGGATTGTATATTCCTCTGCTATACGGGATGTAAACGGCAGGACGACGGTTAATAACCTGACAATAAAAAAGGCCCCCTTCACTATTAAAATTGGCACATTAACATTAGAAGACGCTAAGAAAATGTATAACCAGCTACAAGCATCTCCTATTGGAGATAATTTTTACATTGATAATCTAAGACTAACTATAGGTGAACCGGAAGATGAGGTTACAATACAAGCCTTTGATCAATCAGTAAATATGGAATTTTTACAAGAAGTGCCAGGGGGAGAATAGTTATGTGGTTGCCGTTTTTAGGATTAATACTTGGAATATCACTTGGCTTAATGACTGATATTCAAATTCCAGAGGTTTATGAAAGCTATTTATCCATTGCTGTTTTAGCTGCATTAGATACTTTGTTTGGAGGAATTAGGGCACAACTTCAACAAGTTTACGATGATAAAGTATTTGTTTCCGGTTTCTTCTTTAATATTGCTTTAGCTGCTGGTCTTGCCTTTCTGGGGGTCCATTTAGGGGTAGATTTATATCTAGCAGCCATCTTTGCTTTCGGTGTTCGACTTTTTCAAAATATAGCTGTGATTCGTCGAATAATATTAACAAAATGGCCTGAGAGAACAAAAAGATAATGTTTTGTGCTATAATTTACTATTTCTTTAGAAAATTTTAGACTTTATAGGTTTTTTACAATAGAATAATAAATAAAGAGTTATTAGGAGGTGCCACGGGTGAATCAATCAGAAATGTACGTATCATTAGATATTGGGTCGTCTTCCATTAAAGTATTAATAGGTGAAATGAGTGATGACTCGCTGCATGTAATAGGAGTAGGAAATGTTAAATCAAACGGTATTAGAAAAGGCACCATTGTTGATATAGATGCAACTGTTCAATCGATTAAAAAAGCCGTTGGTGAGGCTGAAAGAATGATAGGAATGTCTATACATGAAATAGTGTTAGGTATACCCGCTAATTTAGCGAATATACAAAACGTTAAAGGCGTTGTCGCTGTCAATCGAGAGGACAGAGAAATAACAGACGCAGACTTGGACCGCGTATTAGAGTCTGCTCAAGTAATGTCTATTCCTCCTGAAAGAGAGCTAATTAACATTGCTCCCAAACAATTTATCGTGGATCATTTAGAAGAGATTAAAGATCCTCGCGGAATGATTGGAACTCGTCTAGAATTAGACGGTTTAATGATGACGACATCCAAAACGATTTTACATAACGTGTTACGATGTGTGGAAAGAGCAGGCCTTCAAATTAGAGAGATATACCTTCAACCATTGGCAGCAGGACATTTTGCCTTAACTGAGGATGAAAAAAATCATGGTACTGCCTATATTGATATTGGTGGAGGCTCTACAACCATTGCAATATTCAGAGAAGGTCATTTAGTCAATACTACTGTTATTCCTGTAGGTGGGGATCATATCACTAAAGATTTATCTATCGTTTTAAAAACCCCTACAGAACAAGCAGAAATGATAAAATTAAAATATGGACATGCCTTTTACGATGACGCGTCGGATGATGAGTTATTCGAAGTACCAGTAATTGGTGCTGATATGAAAGAGCAATATTCTCAACGATATATAGCAGAGATTATTGGAGTACGTCTAGAAGAACTATTTGAGTTAATTCTTGAGGAATTTTACCGTATGGGATTACAAGATCTCCCAGGTGGAGTAGTAATCACAGGTGGAGTTGCTAAACTTGAGGGTATCGGACAATTGGCGAGACACATATTACAATCGCGTGTTCGACTGTACACACCAGATTATATCGGCGTTAGAGAACCACAATATACAACAGCTGTTGGCCTTATAAGATATGCCTATAAAGAAGATCTTTTCTATGGTAAAATTGGCAATAGCCATGCATTATCTCAAATGGCACACAATGAAGTAGTAGCAAGCACTAAAAAACAAAAACAACCACAAAAAAATTCAAACAATGAAAACAAAGAGAGTGCAATGAGTAAGGCGAAGAAACTTTTTGACAAGTTCTTTGAATGAGAAAACTTTATCATAGTTGAAAGAATATAGGAGGCAATAGCATGTTAGAATTTGAAACAAACGAAGATCAATTAGCAATTATTAAAGTTATTGGAGTCGGTGGCGGCGGAAATAACGCAGTAAATCGTATGATTGAACATGGCGTCCAAGGGGTAGACTTTATCGCTGTAAATACAGATGCACAAGCCCTTAACATGTCAAAAGCTGAAGTAAAACTTCAAATTGGTGGTAAACTAACTCGCGGTTTAGGAGCAGGAGCTAACCCAGAGGTAGGTAAAAAAGCAGCTGAAGAAAGTAAAGAATTAATAGAAGAAGCACTAAGAGGTGCAGACATGGTTTTCGTAACCGCGGGAATGGGTGGCGGAACTGGTACAGGAGCAGCTCCTGTAATAGCTCAAATCGCTCGTGACTTAGGTGCTTTGACTGTCGGAGTAGTAACACGTCCATTTACTTTTGAAGGCCGCAAGCGCTCTACACAGGCTGTAGGCGGGATTGGCATGATGAAGGAAGCCGTTGATACACTAATTGTTATTCCTAATGATCGACTATTGGAGATTGTAGACAAAAATACTCCAATGCTAGAAGCATTTAGAGAAGCTGATAACGTTCTTCGTCAAGGTGTCCAAGGTATCTCTGATTTAATCGCAGTTCCTGGTCTTATTAACTTAGACTTTGCCGATGTTAAGACAATTATGTCTAACAAAGGAGCAGCACTAATGGGGATTGGTATTTCTGCAGGAGAAAATCGAGCAGCAGAAGCAGCTAAAAAGGCTATTTCTAGTCCGTTACTTGAAACTTCGATTGATGGAGCGACAGGTGTATTAATGAATATCACTGGCGGCTCAAATCTTTCCTTATTTGAAGTACAAGAAGCTGCAGACATCGTAGCATCTGCTTCAGATGAAGAAGTTAACATGATCTTTGGTTCGGTTATCAATGATAACTTGAAAGATGAGATTGTAGTAACAGTAATTGCAACCGGTTTTAATGAAGAAGTAATTATGCAAAAACAACCTAGAGGGACAGGCTTTGGAACTGCACGTGCACAGCAAGCAGCTACTACACAGCGTGAAACTAGAAAAGAAGAGCCACAGTCTCAACCGCAGCCTTCTTATCAGCAGGAACGTCCTGCTCCAACTCATAACCACCAAGATGATGCTTTAGATATACCAACATTTTTAAGAAATCGTAATCGCAGAAACTAATAGATTAATAGATAAAAAGCAATCAGTTTAATAGCGATTGCTCAGGCTATAGACTTTCAAAGAAATTTGAAATGTCTATAGTCTTTTTTATTGTTTAGGAAATTGTATTATTCTGAACCTGTGGAATTTATTTATGTTTTTAATTAGTCGTTTGAATTGTCACTTTTGTAATGTTTACAGTCACTAAAAGAAAGTTTTAGTCAAAATCAACCAATAAACTTTAACAAACCTTTTATTTTTAATACATAGTGAGGTGCCTTCTCTTCATGTAAGGTCTCATTATTTTTCAACTTTTTGTTCTTAGTCTTCGTCTCATCAAAGGTTTATGAAATCGATTCAACTAGTTACGAAAAAAACTCATACCATAATTCTTTCTATAATTTTGTCGTTTAAAAAATTTACTTTTGAACGCTCCTTTGACAAATTTCTTATAAATCGGATGTTAAGCTTTTATCAAAAGGAGGAGAGCTATGTACGCAGAAGTTATGATTGCAACAAACACCTTTTTCAACTATACCGTTTTAGCGTTTGCAAACAGAATTGGTTGGATTGAAAACAAAAAAAGATACCTGCTTCTGTCTGCATTTGTTGCGGGATTGATAACCGTCGTTTTTTCTAATCATTTCATTACGCTATTTTTGACTTTCTTTCTCATGATTGGAATAGCGTTTTGGAAAAAAAGGACACAAATCGTCAAAGCCATTTCATTAACATTACTAGCAAGCATCTTTGCTGGTGGACTACTTACAGCAATTGCCCCAATGTACCATAATGCGAGTAATTCATTCATGATTATCAATTATGCATTAATTGCTACTGGTGGTTTATACCTCCTCACGAAACACGTACTTAGTCTGCATATTTCACAATCGGAAAGAGAACTTATTTATCCTTCTAGCATTAAATTATTCAATCAAACAAAGGAACTTACACTATTTATTGATTCTGGGAACGTCTGTACAGAACCACTTTCTAATGATCCTGTACACTTTATAGCAGCAGAAGCTCTTCGTCCCATTCTTCCAGAACTTCTTTATGATGTGATAAATAGCTGGGATAGCACACATTATAAAGGTTTGGATATGCTTCCAAAAGAGTATGCGAGTAAGGTTCGTCTAATACCAATTGCAACCGTTCAAAAGGAAAAGTCATGGGTAATAGGCATTAAATTCGATGAATGGGTCGTAAATGATCAACCTTTACCAAAAGGTTACATCGTACTAACGAGAGGTAAGGACAAATTTCCACACGAGGCAGACGGTATCTTACATAGTTCCTCGTACTATCATTTGAAAAAAAGGAGTGCTAAATAATGATATTAAATATGCTACGTCGATTTTATTATTGGATTCTCTCATTTAGAAGAAAAGGAGTCCATTATATTGGTGGAAGTGAATCATTACCAAAACCATTGACGAGAGATGAGGAACGAGAAATGCTACTAGCTTTTATGGATGGAGATGAGTACGCAAGAGATGTGTTAATCGAAAGAAATTTAAGACTTGTAGTATACATTGCTAGAAGATTCGATCAAACGAATACAAACATAGAAGATTTAATTAGTATTGGATCCATCGGACTTATAAAAGCGGTAGAAACGTTCAATTTAGATAAAGGCATTAAGTTAGCAACCTATGCTTCAAGATGTATTGAAAACGAAATTCTTATGCATTTGAGAAAAACGAACCGCATGAAATCAGAAGTTTCATTTGATGAGCCTTTAAATTCTGATTCAGATGGTAATGAATTACTGCTTTCCGATATTCTGGGTACAAGTGAAGATCTAATAATAGAGGATGTCGAAAAAAAGCTAGAACGTCAGCATGTTTTTGAAGCTATAAATTTATTGGGAAATAGAGAAAAATATATTATGCAATGTCGTTTTGGGCTTAACGGACAAGAGGAAATGACTCAAAAAGAGGTAGCTGATCATCTTGGAATTTCCCAATCTTATATCTCAAGATTAGAGAAAAAAATAATTTTAGATTTAAAAGAAGTACTGAATGAACCGATTGCCTAATGGGTGAAATTGGATAGCTATGCTCCGAATAATCTTTTAACCGGCGGATAAACTGACTAAGAACTATTAAAAAGTCCGGAGGAAGATCTATGACGAGAACAAAAGTTGAATTATGCGGCATTGACACATCAAAGCTTCCTTTACTAACCCACGAAGAAATGAAAGCATTATTTATTCGCTTACAAGCTGGCGAAGATTCGGTTAAAGATGAATTGGTAATGGGTAATTTAAGATTAGTTTTAAGTCTAGTACAGCGCTTCGCTTATAGAGGCGAGCAAGCAGATGACTTATTCCAGGTAGGTTGCATAGGGCTTATAAAGTCCATTGAAAATTTTGATTTAAAACATAATGTGCGTTTTTCCACATATGCAGTGCCTATGATCATTGGTGAGATAAAAAGACATTTGCGTGACCACCATTCTGTAAGAGTTTCTAGATCATTAAGAGATATTGCTTATAAGGCTATGAAAGCCAAGGAACAATATATTAACGAACATTTGGAAGAACCGACATTAGAGGATTTGTCTAAAATACTTGAGATACCAGTAGAAGATATATTACTATCGCTAGATGCAATTCAAGATCCTGTCTCTCTTCAAGAACCAATTTTCAGTGATGGAGGAGATGCTATTTATATGATGGATCAATTATGTGATAATGATGTATCAGAAGATCAATGGGTTACTTATTTTACGGTAAAAGAGAGTTTTCAAAACTTAGACTCGCGACAAAAGAAAATATTAACGAAAAGAATATACTTTGGTGCGACACAAACCGAAATAGCTACCGACCTGGGTCTCTCGCAGGCTCAAATCTCAAGACTAGAGAAAAGTGCTTTATCTACTATTCAAAATCAGTTAAATCCTAAATAACAATCCTTAACGCTTTTTCTCGTCAGAAAAAGCGTTTTTTTCTATTTTCATGAATATACTATTAAAAAGGAGGGGAACTGTTGAAGTTTTCAGATGCGCAACAAAAAGAAGTCATTGAGGCTAATTCAGGGCAATTACTGGGCTTTATAGTGGATGCAGAAATAGATAAAGAAACAGGTCATATCATTTCCTTTATTGTAGAAACTAATGGGGCATACCCCACATTTTTCAATAAAAAAAGGGAAACGAAAAAAATTAGCGTACAAAATATAGCTGTTATTGGAAAAGATGTAATAATTGTTGCTAAAAACAGAGAATAGGTACTGTTCTTTATTGATAAAACGCCATTTCATTGATACAATGAACAAAACACTAGATGAAGAGTTGGTTTAAAATGTCAAATGTTCATAATAATTTAATTAACATTCAAAAGCATATTGAAGAAGCCTGTGTACGCTCTAATCGAAATTTTGACGATGTAACACTTATTGCTGTTACAAAGGAAGTTTCAGTAGAACGTACGGAGGAAGTTATTCAAAATGAAATATTGCATCTTGGAGAAAATAGACCTGAAGGACTTAAAAGAAAATTAGAAGCTATTTCAGCTAACGTAAAATGGCACTACATAGGCTCATTGCAAACTAGGAAAGTAAAATCGGTAATCAATGAGATAGATTATTTGCACTCCTTAGATCGTAAAAGCTTGGCCGAGGAAATTGAAAAAAGAGCAGACAATGTTAAAAATTGCTTTGTTCAAGTGAATGTTTCTGAGGAACAATCCAAGCATGGTCTATCTATGGAAGAAGCTGAATTGTTTATTGACACTCTTAAGGATTATTCACATATACGTGTAGTCGGTCTAATGACAATGGCACCGAATACGGAAGATAAGGCTTTAATACGAAACGTTTTCCGTAGCTTAAAAGAGCTTCAACTAAGAATTGCTGCAAAACAACTTCCACACGCCCCATGTAAGGAGCTATC
Organism: Psychrobacillus sp. FSL K6-4046; assembly: GCF_038624605.1. Classification (NCBI taxonomy): domain Bacteria; kingdom Bacillati; phylum Bacillota; class Bacilli; order Caryophanales; family Bacillaceae; genus Psychrobacillus; species Psychrobacillus sp. FSL K6-4046. Next base: position 2,659,521 of record NZ_CP152020.1, on the reverse strand, counting down.
CATGGGTATGTCCGGAGATTACGAAATAGCTATTGAAGAGGGAGCTACATTTATACGAATAGGAACAGCATTAGTCGGCAAAGACAAGGAGGATGAATGAGTATGAAGAATTGGGTAAAAAACTTCTTCTATTTAGAAGAGGATGAAGATACTACAACACCTCAGCAACCTAGAACACAAAATCGTGCAGTAGAACCAGAACAAGTACGACAACAGCCAGTAAAATCATCATATCCTAAAGAACGCAAATTTAATGCTGCTCCTAAGGAAACTGCTGCTACGAATCTTGTCAGTATTCAAAATATGCAAAAGTCCTCAAAGGTAATTTTAATTGAACCGAGAGTCTATGCTGAGGCACAAGACATTTCAGAGCATTTAAAGAACAAAAAAGCAGTTATAGTTAATTTACAACGTATTGACAAGGAACAAGGAATTAGAATAATCGACTTTTTAAGTGGAACAGTATATGCTTTAGGTGGAGACATTCAAAGAATAGGAACAGATATATTCTTATGTGCCCCTGATTCGGTAGAAGTAGCGGGCTCAATATCGGATTACTACTACAACGATCTAGATTAATAGAGGAGTTATTATAATGGATTTGATTTTATTTTTATTGGCACAATTAGTACAAATTTACTCATTTGCGTTGATTATTTATATCTTTATGTCATGGGTACCTAATGTGAAAGAATCTACGGTAGGACAATTTTTAGGGAGAATATGTGAGCCCTACTTAGAGCCCTTTCGTAAGATTATCCCACCAATAGGTATGATTGATATTTCACCGATTGTTGCTATATTTGTTCTTAATATAGCTATGAGAGGGATTATATCTCTAGGTCATTACATTTAACCTCACATTTGTGAGGTTTTTTTAAAATATATTATTTATTCTTGTCCCCTCGGGTTAAACAAAGGCAAGCAATTTAACTAAACTAAAAGGCTATGTTAAAGGTTATGGTTGATTTACGATGCAAAGAAATCTTAGATCAGAGAGTAGAATTGATTGTTCGCACCAGCCGGACGCTTTCCTCGGGGTGAGCGATAAGCCATCACCCATCGCTTACGCGCGTGGTTGTGATGTCTTATTTGTCTCACTCATCCCGTAGGAGTCGCCGTCTGGCGCTCCAATCAATAAATGGGAACAGCTTTAGGATCGATAAAGCGCTAATCAATTTACTCGCATAAACAAAGCTGAAAAACTGTCACCAACCCCATTTACATCATCTATTTATGTTTTTAGCCATTTGAAAGTTCCTTTTTTAATGTTTACAGTAACTATAAAAAAGAATGGTTAGTCAAAATCAACCAATAACTTTAACAAAGCTAACTAAAAAAAGTTTTTCTGTGCTTTTCTCCATTTGCCTGTCGAGGCAGAGACAGGCGATTGTGCTTTTCTAATTATAAATTTCAGTGAGGTCTTGATTATATGGAACATTTATTACAGCATTTTAGGAAAGAAGAGCAACCTTTTATCGAGCAAACGGTTAGTATGATGAGAGAGGTTGAGGATCGTTATGCGCCAAAGCTAACGGATTTCTTAGACCCAAGACAACAATTTATCGTGGAGTCTATACGTGGGCAATATGAAATAATTGAGTCTAGCTCTGCTGGTGCTTTAGAGGACGCGGAGAGAAAAAGGATACTACTTTATCCCTCGTATTTCGAACCAGCGGAATCTGATTATAATATGACCGTAGTGGAAGTAAAATATCCACAAAAATTTGTAACATTAAAGCATCAAGATGTACTCGGTTCGATGATGTCCTTAGGGATTGATCGAAGTAAGTTTGGTGATATTCGTGTGGAGGAAGGATCTATTCAGTTTGTAGTTGCTACAGAGGTTCTTGACTACGTTAGAGCAAATTTCGTCAGTATTGGTAAGGTTAAAGTTCATATGGAAGTAGTAGAAGATCCGGCTAATTATTTTAGACAGCAAGAAATATGGACTTCTGAAAATCATACGGTTAGCTCTTTAAGGCTGGATACAGTTATCTCATCTATTTTCAATATTTCTCGGCAAAAATCTGCTTCTATCATTCAAGGTGGAAAAGTAAAGGTCAATTTCACTGTAAAAGAACAAACATCCTTAGAGTTACAGGAGTTAGATCTCATCTCTGTAAGAGGATTTGGTCGATTAAAGTTATTGATGATTGAAGGGAGAACAAAAAAAGACAAAATTAGACTGCAAATTGGTAGATTAGAGCCAAAAAAGTGATTTCCTTAAATTAAATTTGAAATTTAGATGTTTTCAACCTGCCGGAAATGTATAATAGAGGGAAGAAGATTAGTATGTAAAGGAGATGGATAGGATGCCACTAACACCACTTGATATACATAACAAAGAGTTCAGTAAAGGATTCAGAGGTTATAACGAAGATGAAGTAAACGAATTTCTGGATCAAATCATGAAAGACTTAGAGATACTCATCAAAGAAAAAAAAGAGTTAGAGCTTAAATTGAAGTCATCTAGTGAAAAGGTTGGCCATTTCACCACTATAGAAGAAACCTTACATAAATCCATAGTTGTTGCCCAAGAGGCTGCTGAGGAAGTAAGACGAAACTCTCAAAAAGAAGCAAAGCTTATTGTAAAAGAGGCAGAAAAAAATGCAGACCGTATTGTCAATGAAGCTCTATCTAAAGCTCGGAGAATTGCTTTAGAAATAGAGGAATTGAAGAAACAGTCTAAAGTGTTTAGAAATCGCTTTAAAATGCTAGTAGAGGCTCAATTAGATCTTATTAATACAGACGATTGGAATCATTTGATGGAGTATGATGTAGATTCTACTGCTGTCGATCGTATTTCTGCTACAGAGGAATAAGAGATTTCTTGACGGCTGGCCGTACATTTCCTATAATAATTTCATATCATATATACATGCATTGAAAAAGACGTCTAAAAATGATTTCAGTCAAGCGACTTGGGGATGGTGGAAGCTCAAGCAATGAAGCGTTTTAGAAGATCACTTTGGAGCAAGGACACTGAATTTTTTAAGTGTCTTCGGATATGTCCCGTTATGACATACTAAGCGGCGATTACTTTGGGTGATCGCAAGTAGGGTGGTACCGCGAGCATAACTTCTCGTCCCTTTTTGGGATGAGGGGTTTTTTTATTTGTAAATATACCAGTACCTGCGAAAAATGAAGGAGGAAGAACAAATGGAGTACAAAGACACATTATTAATGCCAAAAACAGACTTTCCTATGCGAGGAAACCTACCGGTCAAAGAAGTAGATATCCAAGCAAAATGGGAAGAACAGGACATCTACAAGAAGGTTTTAGAAAGAACGAAAGATCGTCCATTTTTCGTCCTGCATGATGGTCCTCCGTATGCAAACGGTGATATTCATATTGGGCATGCTTTAAACAAAGTTCTAAAAGATATGATCGTTCGTCACAAATCAATGACTGGCTATCATGCTCCTTATGTGCCAGGCTGGGATACTCACGGACTTCCAATTGAACAGGCTTTAACAAACAAAGGTGTTAAGCGTAAAGAATTATCATTGGCTGAATTTAGAAAGCTATGTGAGGATTATGCCTATCAACAAATTGACAACCAACGTACTCAGTTTAAACGTTTGGGTGTGCGTGGAGATTGGGAAAATCCTTATGTGACTTTAAAGCCTGAATTTGAATCTCGCCAAATCGAGGTATTTGGTGCGATGGCTAAAAAGGGATACATTTATAAAGGATTGAAGCCTGTTTACTGGTCACCTTCAAGTGAATCAGCGTTAGCAGAGGCCGAAATTGAATATCAAGATAAAAAATCTCCATCCATTTATGTAAGCTTTGCTGTTACAGATGGTAAAGGGGTATTAGAAGAAGGTACCAAGTTTATTATTTGGACTACAACTCCATGGACAATTCCAGCAAACCTTGCTATTTCATTGCATCCACGAGTGGAGTATGTCGTAGTGCAAGCAAATGAAAATAAATATGTTGTAGCGAAAGACTTGGTAGAATCAGTGGCAGCTGAGCTGGGCTGGGAAGAGTATTCTATTGAACGTACAATTCTTGGTCAAGAAATGGACCGTCTAGTTGCTAAACATCCTTTGTATGACCGTGATTCTTTAATAATCCTAGGTGAACACGTAACTACTGAATCTGGTACTGGTTGTGTTCATACGGCACCAGGACACGGGGAAGATGACTTTTACGTAGGGAAAGCTTATGGTCTAGATGTGCTTTGTCCAGTAGATGAGCGTGGAGTAATGACAGCAGAAGCACCAGGCTTCGAAGGGTTATTCTATGATACAGCCAACAAAGCAATTACAGAAGCATTAGAAGAAGCAGGAGCATTAGAGAAACTTACATTCTTTACTCACTCATATCCACATGACTGGCGTACGAAAAAGCCTGTTATTTACCGTGCAACACCACAATGGTTTGCTTCAATTGAGGCATTTAGAGATGAATTATTACAATCTATCCGTAACACTAAATTTACACCAGCATGGGGCGAAACGCGTTTATATAATATGATTCGTGACCGTGGAGATTGGTGTATATCTCGTCAGCGTGTATGGGGTGTGCCAATTCCAGTGTTTTACGCAGAGGATGGAGAACCGATTTTAACAGAGGAAACAATTGCTCATGTATCAAATCTTTTCCGTGAGCATGGTTCGAATATTTGGTTTGAAAGAGAAGCGAAAGACTTGCTTCCTGAAGGATTCACACATCCACATAGCCCAAATGGTATCTTTACAAAAGAGACAGATATTATGGACGTTTGGTTTGACTCTGGATCTTCCTACCATGGTGTTTTAGAAGAACGTGATGATTTGGTATTCCCAGCAGACTTATATTTAGAAGGTTCTGACCAATATCGTGGGTGGTTTAACTCTTCTTTAATCACAAGTACAGCTATGCATGGTCATGCACCATACAAAGGGCTACTAAGTCACGGATTTATTTTAGACGGAAATGGTCGTAAAATGAGTAAATCACTAGGAAATGTAATTGTTCCTGCAAAAGTAATGAACCAGTTAGGTGCTGACATTTTACGACTATGGGTTGCTTCAGTAGACTATACTGCTGACGTTCGAGTTTCAGATGCAATTATTAAGCAAGTGACAGAGGTATATCGTAAAATCCGTAATACACTTCGCTTCTTACATGGGAACATCAGTGATTTCAATCCAGCAAGCAATCGTGTGGCATTTGAAGATTTACGTGAAGTAGATCAATACATGTACATGAAATTACAAGAAGTTATTAAGACTGTTAGAGCAGCTTATGAGCGCTATGATTTTGCGACCGTTTATCACACAGTAAATAACTTCGTATCTGGAGAGTTAAGCTCGTTCTATTTAGATATTGCAAAAGATGTTGTATATATTTATGGAGCAGATGACAAAGATCGTCGTGCAATGCAATCCGTCATGTATGATACACTTTCAGCTTTATTGAAACTGTTAACTCCAATTCTTCCCCATACAACAGATGAGCTTTGGGCTTATTTGGAGCATGAGAAGGAAGAAAGTGTCCAATTAACTGACATGCCAGATGCTGTTGAATACCCAGCTTTCGAAGCTCTTGCTCCTAAGTGGGAAAAAATCATGGAACTACGTGATGATGTTCTTAAAGCGCTTGAGGAATCTCGTAATGCGAAGACAATTGGTAAATCATTAGAAGCAAAAGTTACGTTATATGTTAGTGATGAATATAAAGTATTGTTCGATACTGATGCAATTGACTTTGCACAATTATTTATCGTATCTAAGTTTGTTCTGGGAGGCTCCCAATCTGATGCTCCAGCAAACAGTTTAGTGCTTGAGCATTCATCTGTTGTAATAGAAAAAGCAGATGGTGAAAAATGTGAACGCTGCTGGACTATTGCTGAAACAGTAGGAGAAAGCGAAGCTCACCCGACTTTATGTACTCGTTGTGCAGAAGTTGTAGAAAAACATTACGTATAATAAATTTATAGATGTCCTTTATGTAAATTCATAGGCACCGAAAACCACAGTCAAAAAGAATAAAGGCGAGTACGTGAACGATTATCGTTTACGTACTCGCTTTTTTTATAACGAGAGTGATTATATAGCGAACCTGTTAATTAGGGCACCTTTTTATAGGAGCTAGTATAGTATTTGCATAAACAGCAAAGTATTATATAACACAGAGTTTCCCAGGACGTTTAAAGAGAAGCCTAACTTTTCTTTGTATAATCTATAGATGCTCTTTTACGTAAGATAGGTTTCTATGGTAAACTATTGTAGATTGTTTAATATTATTCAGCAAAAATCTTTTTAATAATTATAAGTTGGATGTAATATTCATTACTACAGACGAGAGAGGTCGTTAAGGCTTATTTGATTATCGGGGGAATTAATGTGTGGAAATTTTATGGACTAGCAGTATTTGTTATTGCCTTAGATCAATGGACAAAATGGCTTGTTGTTAAAAATATGACGCTTGGTGAGCAAATTATGATTTGGGACCCTTACTTTGCACTGCTTTCACATCGTAACCGTGGTGCCGCGTGGGGTATGCTCCAAGGACAAATAGGGTTTTTTGCGGTAGTTACTATAATTGTAATCGCTGCAATTATTTATTACTTCCATAAGGAAGCAAAAGGGAAACCTGTTTTTCAAGTAGGATTAATGCTTTTACTAGGTGGAGCAATTGGTAACTTTATAGATCGACTTTGGAAAGGCGAAGTAGTTGATTTTGTAGATGTGCTCATTCCAATTGTTAACTATGATTTTCCGATTTTTAATATTGCAGATGCTGCCCTGACTATAGGAGTTGTAGTAGTAATTATTTTTATACTACAAGAAGAACGAGCTGAAAAGAAAAAGGTGAAATAATGGAAGAATTAACGTTTATTATTGAAAAGGAACAAGAAAAAGAGAGAATTGATAAAGCAATTGCTTCTTTTGATACAGACTGGTCTCGTACACAAATTCAAAATTTTATAAAAGATGGTAGTGTATTAGTTAATAACGAGCCTGCCAAAACAAGCTACAAGGTAAAAGAAGGCGATGTTATTATTGTCACACCTCCTGAAGTAGTTGAGCTAGACATAGTGGCAGAAAACTTAAACCTTGAAATCGTTTATGAAGACGAGGATGTATTAGTAGTGTATAAGCCAAGAGGTATGGTAGTTCATCCGGCTCCCGGACATCTTAGCGGTACGCTTGTTAATGGTCTTATGCATCAAATTAAGGACCTTTCTGGTATTAACGGAGTATTACGACCGGGAATTGTCCACCGTATTGACAAGGATACGACAGGCCTTTTAATGGTAGCTAAAAACGATGTTGCCCATGTTTCTTTAGTAGACCAACTTGTAAAGAAAACTGTTACTCGTAAATATACAGCACTTGTTCATGGCCACATTGCTCATGACAAAGGTACAATTGATGCACCGATTGGCCGAGACAAAAAAGAACGTCAAAACATGGCAGTCGTTGATAATGGTAAGCATGCTGTAACTCATTTCCGTGTATTAGAACGCTTTAACAAATATACTTTAGTGGAATGTCAGTTAGAAACTGGTAGAACACACCAAATCCGTGTTCATATGAAGTATATTGGTTATCCTTTAGCTGGGGATCCCAAATATGGTCCAAAGAAAACACTAAACTTTAATGGACAGGTTTTACATGCGGGAGTTCTTGGGTTTATACAGCCTAGAACCGGGGAATACTTAGAATTCTCATACCCACTACCAGAGGATTTCACGGATTTATTGCAAGATTTGAGAAAAACAGCATTGCCAAAAGAAGAATAGTCAGATATACTGATTACAATAAATTGAATAGTTTCACCTTTAATAACAGTCCAGAGAGGCTGAGAAGGTACATGTGAAAGTGACTCACTATTATTCTGCGGATTAATAGGATCACTATATTTTAAATGCGCACATACAACCTCTTGGGCTCTTCTAGCTCAAGAGGTTTTTTACATTTCCGAATAGGAGGAGATAATTTATGGAAGAAAAAGCAAGTATTCTAGATGAACAAGCCATTAACAGGGCACTTACTCGAATTGCACATGAAATAATTGAACGGAACAAAGGAATTGAAGAATGTATATTAGTAGGCATAAAAACTAGAGGTACATATCTAGCACAAAGACTGGCTGAGAGAATCGAAAAAATTGAAGGCAAACCAATCAAAACGGGTGAATTGGATATTACATTATATCGAGACGATTTATCAATCAAAAGCGCTTCTAATGAGCCTTTAGTACAGCAAGTAGATATTTCTCATGATGTAACGAACAAAAAAGTAATTTTAGTAGATGATGTGCTATTTACAGGAAGAACAGTTCGAGCGGCAATGGACGCAGTAATGGATATAGGTCGACCCTCTCAAATACAGTTGGCTGTTTTGATCGATAGAGGACATAGAGAGCTACCAATTCGAGCGGATTATGTTGGCAAGAACATTCCTACCTCTAGCAGTGAAAAAATAGTAGTTAAAGTTACAGAGACAGACAAAATAGATGCTGTAACAATCTTTGAATAAACCAAAAAAGGTGGCGACTTAAATGTCAAAGGCAATATTAGATGTAAATGACAAGCCTACAGGTGGACAGCTGATTACTTTAAGCTTTCAGCACATGTTTGCAATGTTTGGCTCAACAATATTAGTACCTCAGCTTGTAGGGTTAAGTCCCGCTATCGCATTGCTAACCAGTGGTATAGCAACTATCATTTTTTTAATGATAACCAGATTTCAAGTACCAGCGTATCTTGGTTCCTCCTTTGCTTTTATAGCGCCTATACTAGTTGCTTCAAATGGATTAAATGAATCAACAGGTAAAGCTATAGACCCGGGAAATGCCATGATTGGAGCAGTATTCGTCGGTTTGGTATATGGTGTAGTGTCACTGATCATTTGGAAGAGTGGCTATAAGTGGATTATGAAGCTATTACCACCAATCGTTGTTGGTCCGGTAATCATGGTTATTGGTCTTGGATTAGCAGGAGTAGCAGTGGACATGGCCATGAATATTACAAATGTAGAAACTGGTTTAAAAGAATATAGCTTTTTACATTTTTCAGCAGCGCTAGTGACATTGTTTACAGCAATCATTTGTACAATCTTTTTTAAAAATATTATTAGCACAATGCCAATTTTAATAGGCTTAGTAGTTGGATATCTCTACTCTATCCTCATTGGTATTGTAGATTTTACACCAGTTAAAGAGGCTAGCTTACTAGCGTTACCTGATTTCTTAATACCAGGTGTTCATTATGACTTTGAAGTTACTTCTAGAATCTTGCTCATTATGGTACCAATTGTCATTGTTACTATTTCGGAACATATTGGCCACCAATTAGTATTAGGGAAGGTAGTTAATAGAGACTACATCAAAGAACCAGGTTTACATCGATCTCTTCTAGGGGATGGTCTTGGAACATTTGCTAGTGCCTTAATCGGCGGACCTCCAAAGACAACCTATGGTGAAAATATTGGGGTATTGGCAATTACTCGCGTATATAGTGTGTATGTCATAATGGGTGCGGCTGTGATCGCTATACTACTGTCTTTCTTTGGTAAAGGCATGGCTCTAATCACAACGATACCTACTGCAGTACTCGGTGGAGTATCGATCCTTCTATTCGGAATTATCGCTTCTAGCGGATTGCGAATGCTAGTAGAGGCAAATATTGATTTTGGGAATAGCAGAAATCTAGTTATTGCGTCGGTAATCCTTGTAATCGGTATAGGTGGAGCTAAATTTATTGTTACAGAGGCTTTGAGTGTGGAAGGTATGGCACTAGCAGCAATCGTTGGTGTAGTTTTAAACTGGATACTACCAGGTAAAAAAGAAGCACAAGCATCAGGTAACGAGACAATAGAATAATGACCTTTTAAAAAGTTGAACAGAGAGTCAACGAAGGGTTCAGATTGAAAAGAGAATTTTAGTAAAAAATCTCTTCTTTGATCATGCTTTGACGAACCCTCTTGAGCTTTTTCAAGAGGTTTTTTTTATAGAAAGGCGGATATTTATGAAAAATTTAGTCTCAATGAAGGAATTATCTGTAGAACAAATAATTGCAATATTAGAACAAGCCGAAGCATTCCGAACAGGCGCAGCCTCTACTTTAAAAAATAAATATACAATGGCAAATCTCTTTTTTGAGCCGAGCACTAGAACTAAGATGAGCTTTGAAATGGCAGAAAGAAGGCTCCCAATCGATGTGCTGCCGTTTGAAGCTGGATTTTCAAGCACGTTAAAAGGTGAAACATTATATGACACAGTAAAGGTACTGGAAGCTATAGGACTTGATGCACTAGTTATAAGACATGAGCAAAACAACTATTTTGAAGAGCTGATAGGTAATGTAAAGCCTGCAATCATTAACGGCGGAGATGGCACTGGAAATCATCCGACTCAAAGTCTGTTAGATATTTTTACGATCTGGCAGGAGTTTGGTACTTTAGAGGATAAAATTGTCACGATAGTAGGGGACATAGTGCATAGCAGGGTGGCAAGGTCTAATGCTCAAGCTCTTACTAGACTAGGAGCTACCGTTCAATTTGTCTGTCCTCCTGAGTGGCAAGGAGAATTTGAAACTATTAATAGTTTTGAGGAAGCGATAGAAACAAGTGATGTATTAATGATGCTTCGCGTACAACATGAACGTCACGATGGTTTGGCTTCTTTTTCAAAGGAAGCGTACAACAAGTCTTATGGCCTTACAGTAAATCGGGAACGAAGGATGAAAGATGGAGCAATCATTATGCACCCTGCCCCTTTTAACCGTGACGTGGAAATAGCTAGTGAATTAGTAGAGTGTGAACGTTCTAGAATTTTTAAGCAAATGGAAAATGGTGTTTATATCCGAATGGCTGTTATCGAGATGATCTTAAAAGGGAGAGAATAAAATGACAAAAATTATTCAAAACGTCCAACTAGTAAACAAATCAGGTGAATTACAAACTACCTCAGTTGTAGTAAAAGACGGAAAAATAGCTGAAATTACGCCTACTCCTACTTTAGAAGATGCGCAAGTGATTGATGGTAAAGGAATGTTACTGTCCGCTGGCTTTATCGATGTGCACGTTCATTTACGTGAGCCAGGTGGAGAGCATAAAGAAACAATAGAAACAGGAACTAAGGCTGCTGCAAAAGGGGGATATACTACGATTTGTGCGATGCCAAATACTCGTCCAGTTCCAGATACAGTAGAAAACTTCTCTCATGTATTAGATTTAGTAGATAAAAATGCACTAGTTCGAGTACTTCCTTATGCTTCTATTACCATACGTCAAGCAGGTAAAGAACGTACAGATATAGCCGCACTAAAAGAACTTGGTGCATTTGCTTTAACAGATGATGGAGTCGGTGTACAAACAGCTGGAACTATGCTGGAAGCGATGCAAGAGGCAGCAAAACATACTATTCCTGTTGTAGCTCACTGTGAGGATAATTCCCTTTTGTACGGTGGGGTAATGCATAAAGGAAAGCGAAATGAAGAGCTTGGATTAAAAGGAATCCATTCGGTTTCAGAATCGGTACATATTGCGAGAGATATATTATTAGCTGAAGCAGCAGGAGCACATTATCATGTTTGCCATGTAAGTACAAAGGAATCTGTTCGAGTGATTCGAGACGCTAAGAAAGCCGGCATCCATGTTACTGCAGAAGTAAGTCCACATCATTTATTACTTTGCGAGGAGGATATTCCAGCAAATGATGCAATTTGGAAGATGAATCCTCCGCTAAGAGGTAGAGACGACATGATGGCTTTACGTGAGGGATTGTTAGATGGAACTTTAGATTTTATAGCAACAGATCATGCCCCTCACACAGATGAAGAAAAAGCACATGGTTTCGAAAAGGCTCCCTTTGGAATAGTTGGATTAGAGACGGCATTCCCATTACTGTATACTCATTTCGTAAAAACGGGGGCGTGGTCATTAAAGCAACTGCTAGATTATTTGACCATCAAGCCAGCAAACGTATTTGGGTTTGAATTTGGCAAGCTAGAAGTAGGAGCTCCAGCTGATTTAGTATTAGTAGATTTAAAAAAAGAACAAAAAATAGATAAAGAAGCATTCCTTTCTAAAGGAAAAAATACTCCGTTTGATGGATGGGTTTGTACAGGTTGGCCACAAGTAACGATTTATAACGGAGAAATAGTATGGCAGGAGGAACAGGCATGAAAACAAGATATTTAATATTAGAAGACGGTACTGTTTTTAAAGGAAATGCATTTGGTAGTGAATTAGGGACTATTGGAGAAGTAATTTTTACAACTGCTATGACCGGTTACCAGGAGTCTATATCAGATCCATCCAACTGTAGTCAAATACTTACTTTTACGTATCCGATGGTAGGTAATTACGGTATTAATCCAGATGATTTTGAAGCAATAGAGATCGCCTTGTCTGGGGTTGTAGTTCGGGAGCTAGCAGAGAACCCATCTAACTTCCGTAACCAAAGTACATTGAATGAATTTTTAACTTTAAAAAATATTCCAGGAATTGAAGGAATAGATACTCGAAAGCTGACACGCATTATTCGTAAGCACGGTTCTCTAAAAGGAACGCTAACAGCTGCTGGAGAAGAAGTGAATGTGGAAGAAACCGTGGCAACGTTAAAATCTACTGATATTCCTAAAAACGTAGTGGAGCAGGTTTCTATTACGAGACCTTATCCAAGTCCAGGGCGAGGTAAACGAGTTGTATTAGTAGACTTCGGTATGAAGCATGGAATACTAAGAGAGTTAAATAAACGTGATTGTGACGTTATTGTAGTACCCTTTAATACATCTGCTGAAGAGATTTTAGCTATGCGCCCTGATGGAGTGATGCTTTCTAATGGCCCTGGGGATCCGACAGATATACCAGAGTCTATTGAAATGGTAAAAGGTCTAATCGGAAATGTTCCAATCTTCGGAGTTTGTCTAGGTCATCAGTTAATTTCACTAGCAAGTGGTGCAACGTCCTTCAAACTAAAATTTGGTCACCGAGGTGGAAATCATCCAGTAAAAGATTTAACTACTGGAAGAACAGAGCTAACTTCACAAAATCATGGCTATGCGATTGATGCAGATTCAATCTCTAACACGGATTTAGAAATTACTCATCTAGCATTAAATGATGGGACAATTGAAGGTGTAAGACATAAAAAATATCCCGTATTTTGTGTACAGTTTCATCCAGAAGGGTCATGCGGTCCAGAAGACTCAACCCACTTATTTGATCAATTTATTGAACTAATGAATAAAGAAAGCAAAAAGGAGACTTCACATGCCTAAACGTAAAGATATAGAAACTATTTTAGTAATCGGATCTGGTCCAATTGTTATCGGTCAAGCTGCAGAGTTTGACTATGCGGGGACACAAGCATGTATTTCCCTTAAAGAAGAAGGCTACAAAGTAATATTAGTAAACTCAAATCCAGCAACTATTATGACAGATACAGAAATTGCAGACAAAGTATATATTGAACCTATTACTCTTCCATTTGTGAGTAAGATCATTCGCAAAGAGCGTCCAGATGCAATCCTTCCAACTTTAGGAGGACAGACAGGTTTGAACATGGCGATTCAATTAGATGAATCAGGTATATTGGATGAGTTAGGAATTGAAATTCTTGGTACAAAACTAGAGGCGATTCATAAAGCAGAGGATCGTGACTTATTCCGTACGTTAATGAATGAATTGAATGAACCAGTACCGGAAAGTGATATTATCCACAACCTAGACGAAGCAAAGGCGTTTGTAGAGCGAATCGGATACCCAGTAATAGTAAGACCGGCCTTTACCTTAGGAGGAACCGGGGGAGGTATTTGTCACAATGATACAGATCTAGTGGAAATCGTAACTAGTGGTTTAAAGTACAGCCCTGTGACTCAATGTCTACTAGAAAAATCGATTGCTGGCTTCAAAGAGATTGAATATGAAGTAATGCGAGATTCAGCTGATAATGCAATCGTTGTTTGTAATATGGAAAATGTTGACCCAGTAGGCATTCATACGGGAGACTCGATTGTAGTAGCTCCGACACAAACATTGTCGGACCGTGAAAACCAAATGCTTCGAAATGTTTCCTTAAAGATTATCCGTGCGCTGAAAATCGAAGGTGGATGTAATGTGCAGCTTGCTTTAGATCCATATAGCTTCCAGTACTATATTATTGAAGTTAACCCACGTGTAAGTCGTTCATCAGCACTTGCATCAAAGGCAACTGGCTATCCAATCGCGAAGCTTGCAGCAAAAATTGCAGTAGGACTTACACTAGATGAAATGATGAATCCTGTAACTGGAAAGACATACGCTTGCTTCGAGCCAGCTTTAGACTATATTGTTGCAAAAATTCCTAGATGGCCGTTCGATAAATTCGAATCAGCAAAACGTAACCTTGGAACACAAATGAAGGCAACCGGAGAAGTAATGTCGCTAGGACGTACATTTGAAGAGGCAATCTTAAAATCTGTTCGTTCATTAGAAACAGGTCACTTCCATTTGGAAATGAAGAACAGCGAATCCATAACAGACGAATGGATTGCCAAAAGAATTCGTCGCGCAGGAGATGAGCGCTTATTCTTTATAGGAGAGGCACTTCGCCGTGGTGTGAGCATCGAGCAAATACATGAATGGTCTCAAATAGATCTGTTTTTCTTAAACAAATTACAGAACATCGTGCAATATGAAAAGGTAATACAAGAGAATCCGTTTAATCAAGAAATTCTTTATAAAGCAAAAAGAATGGGCTTTGCTGATAAAACAATAGCAAAGTACTGGAACGTGAAAGAAATAGAAGTATATAACTTTAAAAAGGAACATGGAATTACACCAGTTTACAAAATGGTAGATACTTGTGCAGGAGAGTTTGAATCAGAAACTCCTTATTTCTACGGGACATATGAAGAGGAAAACGAATCCATTCGAACGGATAAAGAAAGTGTCATCGTACTTGGTTCTGGTCCAATTAGAATCGGGCAAGGAGTTGAATTTGATTATGCAACAGTTCACTCTGTATGGGCCATCAAAGAAGCAGGCTATGAAGCGATTATTATTAATAATAATCCAGAAACAGTTTCTACCGATTTCTCCATCTCAGATAAATTGTACTTTGAGCCATTAACGGTAGAAGACGTCATGCACATCGTGGACCTTGAAAAGCCAAAAGGAGTAGTTGTACAGTTTGGCGGTCAAACAGCGATCAACCTAGCGGAAGCGTTAGAAGAACGAGGCGTAAAAATATTAGGCACTACTCTAGAAGATATCGATCGAGCAGAAAATCGCAATAAATTTGAGGCTGCTCTTCACGAAATAGGAATTCCTCAGCCGCTAGGTAAGACAGCAGTATCTGTAGAAGAAGCTATTGAAATAGCTAATGAAATTAGTTATCCGGTATTAGTTAGACCTTCTTATGTTTTAGGTGGTCGAGCAATGCAAATCGTTTACAATGAAGATGAAATTAAACACTATATGGAAAACGCGGTTGAAGCTAGCCCCGAAAAGCCCGTTTTAATTGACCGTTACTTAACTGGTACAGAGGTAGAAGTCGATGCAATCTGTGATGGAGAGAATGTTCTAATACCAGGTATCATGGAGCATATTGAGCGAGCAGGAGTGCACTCAGGTGATTCAATCGCTGTATATCCACCACAAAAGCTATCACAAAAACATATAGACACATTGGTAGATTATACAACGAGACTGGCAAGAGGCTTAAAAATAGTAGGTCTGATGAATATTCAATATGTAATTTCCAAAGACGAGGTTTATGTAATTGAAGTAAACCCACGCTCAAGCCGTACGGTACCTTTCTTAAGTAAAATTACATCGATTCCAATGGCAAATATTGCAACAAAGGCAATTTTAGGAAAATCCATTGTAGAGCAAGGCTTTAAAACAGGGCTTGCACCAAATAGTCCAGGAGTATATGTAAAGGTCCCTGTATTCAGCTTTGCTAAGCTGCGCCGTGTAGATATTACCCTAGGGCCAGAGATGAAATCGACTGGAGAGGTTATGGGTAAAGACATAACATTAGAAAAAGCCCTCTATAAAGGCCTAGTAGCTGCAGGAATGGAAATTAAGGATCATGGCTCAGTGCTAATGACGATTTCTGATAAAGACAAAGAAGAAGCAACAGATATCGCTAAGCGTTTCCACGCAATTGGCTTCCGTATAATTGCAACTGAGGGTACAGCTAAAGCAATTCAAGAGGCAGGTATTCCAGTAGATATTGTTGACAAAATTGGTTCTAAGGGAACTACTTTACTTGATGTTATTCAAAAAGGGGAAGCGCAATTTGTTATTAATACTTTAACAAAAGGCATGCAGCCCGAGCGTGACGGCTTCCGAATTCGTAGAGAGTCTGTTGAAAATGGAATTCCTTGCTTAACTTCTCTAGATACAGCAGAGGCAATGGTTCGAGTAATTGAATCGATGAGCTTCTCTACGGATACGATGAAGTTACAGGAGGTCCGTGCATGATTAAACAGGAGCAGATGATTGTTGTATCTCAACATAAAATTGCGACGAACATTTTTAGGCTTACGATAAAGGGACAGCTCGTACAGGAGATGAAACAACCTGGCCAATTTGTTCATGTACGTGTGGCAAATCAAATGGAGCCACTACTACGAAGACCGATTAGTATTTGTTCTATCGATAGTGAAGCATCAGAATTCACGATGATTTACCGAGCAGATGGTAGAGGAACTGCGCTACTCTCAGAGAAAAAAGCAGGGGACTATATAGATGTACTCGGTCCATTAGGTCAGGGTTTTCCAATCGAAAAAGCTGCTTCAGGCGACAAGGCATTACTAGTAGGTGGAGGAATTGGAGTTCCTCCTCTCTACGAGTTATCTAAAAGATTAGTAGAAAAAGGTGTTGAACCGATTCATGTTCTAGGCTTCCAATCGGAAAATGTTGTTTTCTATGAGGAGCTATTTAACCAGCTTGGCGAAACACATATTGTTACAGCAGATGGAAGCTATGGTCATAAGGGATTTGTAACAAATGTTTTAGAGACGATGACGGATGACTTTGCTGTGTACTATAGCTGTGGTCCAACGCCTATGCTTGCTGCTGTGGAAAAAATGTATCCGCATAAAGAAGGCTATCTCTCCTTTGAACAACGAATGGGCTGTGGGATTGGTGCATGTTTTGCATGTGTATGTGAGACAACGGAAAAAATGGATGCTGACTATCTGAAGGTTTGTTCAGATGGTCCAGTCTTCGAGTCAGGAGTGATTCGAGTATGAATAGATTAGCTGTCGAATTACCAGGACTGTCATTAAAGAACCCGATTATGCCTGCTTCTGGGTGTTTTGGGTTTGGAAAGGAATATGCTCAACTCTATGATTTATCCAAATTAGGAGCTATCATGATTAAAGCAACAACCTTAGAAACACGACTAGGTAACCCAACTCCTCGAGTAGCTGAAACGCCTGCAGGGATGCTGAATGCGATTGGGCTACAAAATCCAGGACTAGCTAAGGTCATGGCAAACGAGCTGCCGTGGCTAGAACAATATGATGTGCCGATCATTGCAAACGTGGCTGGGACATTAACAGAGGACTATGTTGGTGTTGCTGAGGCTATTTCAAAGGCACCAAACGTATACGCTCTAGAGCTAAACATTTCCTGTCCAAACGTTAAACAAGGTGGAATTACGTTTGGCACAGATCCCCTAATAGCAGAAGAATTAACAAGGGCTGTCAAGGAAGTTTCAAGCGTTCCCGTCTATGTAAAATTGTCTCCAAATGTAACAAACGTAGTAGAAATCGCAAAAGCAGTAGAAGCTGGCGGTGCAGATGGTATAACGATGATTAATACGTTACTTGGTTTACGTTTAGACACTCGAACTGGTCGCCCTGTAATTGCTAATGTAACCGGCGGCTTATCAGGTCCTGCAATTAAGCCAGTCGCACTTCGTATGGTGTATGACGTTGCTAAACAAGTATCCCTACCAATTATCGGTATGGGCGGGGTGTCGAATATAGATGATGTCATAGACTTCCTATCTGCAGGAGCAAGTGCGGTTGCAGTAGGCACCGCTAACTTTGTTGATCCATTCATTTGTCCGACTTTAATCGATCAATTACCAGAAAAGTTAGATGACCTTGGATATAAAACAGTAAACGATTTAGTTGGAAGGAGCCATCGATTATGAAAAACAGCCCCATTATCGCATTAGACTTTTCTTCAGCAGAGGAAGTGTACCATTTTTTAACCCCTTTTGAACATTCTCTGTTTGTGAAGGTGGGAATGGAGCTTTTTATGCAAGAAGGTCCAGCTATCGTTTATAAGCTAAAGGAAAATGGACACAACGTGTTTCTAGATTTAAAGCTACATGATATTCCAAACACCGTGGGGCAAGCAATGAAAGGGTTAGCTCGTTTAGGTGTTGATCTCATCAACGTCCATGCAGCAGGGGGAGAGTCTATGATGGCTAGAGCTCGAGAAGGTCTGGAAGCTGGTACATCAGTTGGAAAAGTAAGACCTGCTATTATAGGCGTTACGCAATTAACTTCCACTTCTGAGAAGCAAATGCAAGAGGAACAGCTGATTAAACAAACTCTGGAGGAATCTGTTCTTCATTATGCTAGGCTTTCCCAAAAAGCAGGATTAGATGGGGTAGTATGCTCTGTACTAGAGGCAAAGAAAATAGCAGAAGCCTGTGGGGGAGACTTTTTAAGAGTTACTCCAGGTATACGACTATCTACTGGAGAGGCACACGACCAAGTACGAGTAGCAACTCCTTCTAATGCTAGGAAGCTAGGCTCTTCTCACATTGTTGTTGGACGTGCAATCACAGAAGCAGATAATCCCGTAGAGGCTTATAAAACTATTCTAAAAATGTGGGAGGAACAAGCATGACACCTGAACATAAAATTGCAAAAGCACTTCTTGAAATAGGAGCAGTAGAATTAAAACCAAACGATCCTTTCACGTGGGCATCGGGAATTGAATCACCCATTTATTGTGATAATCGTATAACGATGTCTTCTCCGGTCGTTCGCAAGGAGATTGCAAAAGGTCTTGCTGAAGCAATCCAAAAGAACTTTCCAGAAACTGAAGCCTTGGCGGGAACGGCGACAGCAGGGATTCCTCATGCGGCATGGGTAAGTGATGTATTAGAGCTTCCTATGATGTATGTACGCTCTAAGGCAAAGGAGCATGGTAGAGGAAAGCAAATCGAAGGGAAAGTAGTGACAGGTCAGAAGGTAGTAGTCATCGAAGATCTAATTTCCACTGGAGGAAGTAGCTTAACAGCTGTTGAAGCGCTTCAAAAAGCTGGGTTAGAAGTACTTGGAGTTGTAAGTATTTTTACATATGGACTTCCAAAAGCGGAGGAATCATTTAAAGAAGCAGAGATTGACTTTGTCAGCCTGACTAACTTTGAAGCTTTGGTTAATGTGGCGCAGGAAGTAGGATCTATTACAGAAGCCGATATTCCGATGCTTACTAAGTGGCATAATGATTTAAAGCAAGGGTTATTAAAATAAGAAAGTGATTGCCTCTCATTTTTAATGGAGAGGCGATTCAGACTGTAGACAAACTCCAAAAATTTTGGATTTTGCCTACAGTCTTTTTTCTTTTAAAATAGAAGTAACGCGAGGAAGAGTTGATTTCCGCTACGAACGGACGCTTTCCGCGGGCACGGCTTAGGCCAACAGGATGTTGGTCAGGAAAACGTTGTCACACGATGTGACGTCCTTAGTTTTCCCTCCTTGAAACTCCCTCGCTGCGCTCAGTCCAGGGTATTCAGCTCGCGCTGTTCCCGCTGGAGTCGCCGTTCTTCGCTCCAATCAACGGGGCCTCCTATAAAATGAATGAGGTGATGGATATGATGACGAAAAATCAAACCAATGAACGCGCACAATTTGAAATCTTGACTATTGAACAGTTGGTACCACAAGGTTATCGCCAGTATGCCTCAACTCCTTCTATTTGTGCCACGTGTCCAGTGATTGACCAATGCACGCAGAGTATGAATAAACAAAAGATGATTCAATGTCCTATCTGGCAAGACTATTTGGATGTAGCTGAGGACTTACGTCATAACTATGAAATGAAAGGAATTTACGGGAAGCGTAAAGAGACGATCGAGCGTGTCTTTGCCGATGCCAAAGAAAAGCATGGTATGCGATGGACAACCTTAAAGGGTCTTAAAATATTGTCCATGCAGGCGATGCTAACTTTTGTTGCCTTAAATCTTAAGAAGTTGGCCAGCTGGACCTGGAAAACGCCAAAAATGGCGTAAAACAAACAAAATCGAGAGCTGAATTAGCTCTTTTTCCAGAATGTAAACTGTGATAATAGCAAAAGGGTGGGAAATCGTTTCGATTTCCAACCCTTTTGTCTACACTCTGGATCGCCTCTCATTTTTAATGGAGAGGCGATTTTTAAATGGATGAATCAATTTCATAATCATTTGCCTCATTTATCCTAGTTGAGCTGTCCTTGAATCAAAGCAACCTCTAAAGATGCTTACAGATTTTTGTACCATAAGTAAAAGAGAAAGAAGTGAGATTACTTCTTTCCCTATTTAGTCAAAGAATGCTAGATTTATTAGTCTACTGTTACAGCAAGCTCTTTTACTAATAGAGAGGGTGATCCATAACCTCCAGGTTGAAAGGTAAGATCTGATGCAATGGCATCTATAGTTTTCATAAGGTAATAGAAGTTTCCAGCAATAGTCATTTGGTTTATAGGTGATTCGATATTACCGTCTTTTATATGATAACCTGTTGCCTCCACTGAAAAGTCACCTGATATCGTATTTGTTCCAGAGTGTAGCCCAGATAAATTAGTTATATAAATGCCATTTGGAAGATTACCTAATATCTGCTCTCTGTTTTGCTCCCCAGGAGCAATATATAAATTTTGCGGTGCTATAGTTAAAGTACCTTTGTAAGAGGACTTATATGCATTTCCAGTGGACTCGCAGCCATCAATCTTAGCAGTCTTCCGATTGTGTAGAATAGTTTCCAATGTTCCATTAGAAATAATTGTTCGTTTTTTGGTAGCTACTCCTTCGCCATCAAACGAAGATCCAGAAAAAGCATCAGGATGGAAAGGGTCGTCTATAAGAGTCAGCAAATCTGATCCTATTTTCTCTCCAACTTTTCCTTTTAAAAGGGATTGATCCTTTTGAGTATTTTCAGCCGAGAAAATTTCAGAAAAGATAGCTAAGAGAGAAGCAGCGGCATCATGTCTGAATACGACCGGGTATTTACCGCTAGGGATGGTTTTACCACCCAAATAAGATAATGCTTCTTTTGCTAGCTCAGTAGCAATTTCATCAGCATTTAAAGTATGAAAATCACGAGTCATTTTAATAACGTGTCCAGTTTTCATTTCATTATCAGCTTTTACAACTGCCGATACAAAAATATAAAGTCCGTTTCGTTCATCCTGCAAAGAGAGGCCTTTATTATTAATCATTAATCGTTCGGAATTAAAATCTTCTAGCATGCAATAGTTTAAAGTAGTTATTCTTGGGTCGTATGCCAGTACTTTTTGTTCAATGGCTTTTATAAGCTCAATTTTCTCAGGAATTCCTATCTTCTTTAATTCAGGATTATAAAAGCTATGTTGGACATATTCTTTACTTCCCTCGAAAATAGAAGAATTATCACTTTCATCTAAGATATCAGCGTTAGCCTTAGCTTTTTCTACTAAGAAGGCAATCGAGCTCTCATCTATTTTTTCTGTATAAGCATAGCCCATGTTTCCGTTATACAGACCTCTAAACCCTATGCCAGCTTCTTCAGAAGTTTCATAACTATCTACTTCTCCATTAAAAATCATACATTTAAACGAATCTGATCTTTCGTAGTAAGCTTCTGCTTCAGAAAATCCAGTGGCTTTTGCTTGTTTAAGCAGCTCTTTTTGAAAGTCTGTTGTATTCATCATTATTCCCCCTTTGTTCCACCAACAGTGATTTCACTTACACGAATCATGGGCTGTCCTACGTTAACTGGAAGGCTTCCACTAATGGAACCGCACATTCCAGCACCGTGAGCAAGATTATTTCCGACACGATCTACTAGTTGTAATGTCTTTGCCCCATTTCCAATTAGCGTAGCACCACGGATTGGTTGAGCTATTTCTCCATTCTTAACTATATAACCTTCCATAACTGCGAAGTTGTAGTCTCCAGTGGCAGGGTTAACTTGCCCACCGCCCATATATTTAGCATAGATTCCATATTCTGTAGAAGCTATTATTTCTTCCGGAGTAGAAGACCCAGGTGCGATAAATGTGTTAGTCATTCGTGACGTAGGGTTGTATCTATATGATTGTCGACGTGAAGAACCCGTTGGCTTTGCATTCATTCTTCTAGCATTAAATTTATCAATCAGATAGCCTTTCAAAATACCATTTTCAATTAATACGTTCTTTTGAGTTTTTTCACCTTCATCATCAATATTTAATGAACCCCATTCGTTAGGTAATGTACCATCGTCAATATAGGATACAATGTCAGGAGCAACTCTTTCACCTATTCGATTAGCAAAAACAGAATTGTTTTTGGCAACCGATGTAGCCTCTAGGCCATGACCGCATGCCTCATGAAAAATAACTCCTCCAAATTCGTTGTCAATAATAACTGGGAACTTTCCGCTAGGACATTCCTCAGCACCAAGCATATTTACTGCGATACGAGCCGCCTCTCCGGCATAATGTTCTAAGTTAAGATTTTCTATGAATTCAAACCCAGCATGAGCCCCTGGACCATAAAAGCCAGTCTGCATTTCAATACCATCAGAAGCAGTGGCTTGAATAGATAGTCGGCTATATACACGAGTATCTTCTACAAACTTTCCTTCTGAATTTGCGATTAAAACATTCTGTTCCTCGTCTATATAGCGTATTCCTACCTGTTTAATACGAGGATCAAAGCCTCTGGCAATATCATTTGCTTGTCTCATGACAGATACTTTTCTAAGATTTTCTACACTACGAGGCTTTAAAGCAATAGTATGTAGTGGCTGAATAATTTCTTTTTGAAGTGGATGAATGATTCCAGCAGAACCGCCTTGGATGGCATGGGCTGCTCGCTTGGCTGCTTGTATTAAACCTTCTTCTGAAAAATCAGTAGTATACGTATAAATACTCTGTAACCCTAAAAATATACGAATACCAATACCAAAATCTCTACCCGAATTACTTTTTTCTAGTTTGTTGCTTTGTAGTACTAATTGATTCACGTATTTATCTTCTACAAAAATCTCTGAAAAATCTCCTCCGGTAGAAAGTGCTGCCTCCAATACGTTTTCTATAATGGACTGTTTTAACATATAATTCCCCCCTCGTATATTAGTAATAAGAGCTCTTTCCGATAGAATTTCCAGTTGATCCGGACAGCTGGAGGATCTGTTGGATTTCCTATAGGAAGTGGTCGCCTCTTGGCTCCCTCACCCTTTTTATGTTTTACCTGTTTGACCCCTGCTTTACCGAGGGAGCCAAAAAGGAAAAGTCTATTTTTAACATGACTAAATAAAGCTGACAGGTGCTTACCTGCTTATTTGAGTTGCCTAACTTCATATCGTTTGGACGAAGATTGGAGGATGCTCCATTTCAGTACTTCGTCCTTTTTTATTTCAATCTACTTTTCTCTCAGACCGTGCCCATGAGACAATGGAACGGACAAGGTTGACACAGGAAATAGCTTTTCCCCCTTGCGGGCACTTAGTGCACTGCTTAATAAGCCTGCTACCCATCGTTCATTATGGAAGGTCTAACCACTGGCTGCGACGCTGAGGAAGAAGAGAGTGTAGCGCTCATTTTGGTCTTCTTTCACTTTGATTGCTAATAACGAGGCAGACATCGATGATTCTGATGGGCACCCAGGTCTGAGACAATCTTGATTAATCCCACCTTAGGAGGTGATTGGCATGTCACAAATGCTAGTCGGTATCGACGTGAGTTTGCGCTCCCATCATGTCCATTTCATGCATGGAGAGGGACATACGCTCGCTGATTTTTCTGTTTCCAATGATACAGAAGGTGCGAACACCTTAATTCAAAAGCTTTTAGGAACAGCGGAAAAAAATCAGTGCGAACATATTAAAATTGGATTAGAAGCGACAGACCAGTATAGCTGGCACGTTGCTCATTATTTAAAGAATCAATTGCACAATTATGAACCAACGTTTCAAACAGCGGTTTATATGTTAAATGCACGTAAAGTATCTCGCTTTAAAAAGGGGTACGATACGTTACCGAAAAACGATCGAATTGACGCCTGGGTAATTGCGGATCATTTACGCTTTGGACGTCTGCCACATGAAATGCAAGAAACCTTACAATATGAAGCACTTCGTCGTTTAACACGTACCCGATTCCATCTAATGCATGAAGTTGCACGTAATAAAACCTACATGATGAACCAACTGTTTTTAAAGTTTAGTGGCCTACGCCAAGATAACCCGTTCTCGAATACATTCGGTACGACCAGTCTCGCTGTCATTGAAGAGCTAGATCCGGAAACCATTGCCGAGATGCCTTTAGAAGAACTGGTTGAGTTCTTACAGGAGAAAGGCAAAAAACGTTTTGCCGAGCCAGAAGAAATCGCTAAATATCTTCAAAAGCTTGCACGTAATTCCTTTCGATTAGACAAGGCCATGGCTGATCCCGTTAACATCTCACTATCCGTGATTTTAAGTACGATTCGCCATATGGAATCCCAAGTCAAACGTTTGGATAAGGAAATCGAGCGTATGATGAAAGGTTTCACCCAAACATTAACTTCCGTAAAAGGCATTGGACCCGTGTACGCAGCCGGCTTGCTCGCCGAAATTGGAGATATCAAGCGTTTTGATGACCACCACGCATTAGCGAAATATGCTGGACTCGTTTGGACACAGTATCAATCTGGCGAATTTGAAGCCGAAAATACTAGCCGGATGCGAACCGGCAATAAATACCTACGGTATTATCTTGTACAAGCAGCAGATGCGGTACGTAAATATGACACTGAATATAAAGCCTTTTATCAAAAGAAATACCAAGAAGTAACCAAGCACCAACATAAACGCGCTCTCGTCTTAACCGCTAGAAAACTAGTACGCCTCGTGCATTCGCTACTACGCACGAATCAGCTGTACATACCACCAGAAAGGAGAGACTGAGTTAACCAACTCACAACCTTTCACCCGTTAAATAACTTCCATTTTTTTCTTTTTTAAAAGCAGAAAAATGAGAGGTTTATTTGGTATGCGCAAAAAGTGTTCATTTGGAAAGTATCACTTAAGTAATTTCCAATTCATTTCTTTTTTTCGCTTGACATATTACCACTGGGCTTAATAGAATTATATAGTAATAAACTATTACTTAATACTGTTTATTTTGATAATTTAGTAAATTTAAAAATGTTATTAGAGGGTAATATTTACGCATTAATAAGTGTGTTAGAGTTGGGCATTCTAATAGTATGGGATGACCTTTATTACGTGCATTGACATGGGCTTTGGAGAAATAGAATGGATATTTCCTTTCTCATGAAGTATTATTTCGACTAAATAAATTAAAAACTAAAAATCTGTATTGGATTAAATGGGTAATAAATCATAAGAAAGTTAAGACATCCCTCTCTGGTTATGTTATATTCTTAATAATTATAAAAAAATGAAAATAGAGGATGTAGAGAATATGTCAAATTCAAAAATATTGAAATGGGTTACAGGAGGATTAGAGGCTGTACTAGGTATACCAGTTCTTGGAGGAATCATAATTCTGAGCTTGGCCTGGATTCCTTTGCTAATTATGCTGGCACTGCATATAGTTACTCTAGTGATTACAAAAAAAGAAGGCAGAGGAACTACGACAGGGAGTATACTAGGAATAGTAACCTCTTGCATTGGCTTCATACCTATTGTAGGAATGATTATGCATATCATTACTGCTGTTATTTTAATGATAGAAGCTTCTAAGCCAGAGATTCCAAAAGACGTCTTTAATGAAGAGTTTTAAATAGACTTAAAGAAATCAAAAACTGACTTATTAGAGACAGTAGCTAAGTACAGTTTTTTCACAACTCGCTGTAACCGTAAATAACTCCAGATAATTGAAAGAAGCCATGAAAATTTTACATCCGTAGAATTTTCATGGCTTTTTATTTTGAGGAGAGTTTTACACCCGCCTCGTTTATTAATTTTTTATTATTTAGTGTAGTTATCAAAGTATCCTTGAATATAAATCATTGGTGTACCTTTGTCTCCGCTACCGGAAGTAAGATCTGACAGAGAACCAATAAGATCAGTTAATCTACGTGGAGTTGTACCTTGAGCTTCCATTGCTCCAACAAGATTGTCTTCTTTGTTATTAATATGCTCAGTAATTGCTTGCTTTAATTCTTCTCCTCTTAAGTGAGCGAAGTTATTATCTGCAAGATATTTTAATTTTACTTCATTTGGAGTTCCGGCTAATCCAGATGTGAAGGCTGGTGAAACAACGGGATCAGCTAGCTCCCAAATATGTCCTACAGGATCTTTAAATGCTCCATCTCCATATACCATTACTTCTACATTTTTCCCTGTTTTTTCTTTTATAATTTCTTGAATGTTATCAACGATTGGTTGGCAATCGCGAGGGAAAAGCTTCACCGTGTCTTCTGTCGATTTGTTCGATCCAAGTAAACCATATTCCTCGTTAAAACCACTTCCATCAATGGATTCCGATAATATGTTGTCTAGACTATAAATTTTTTCGCCACCATTTGCTTTTAATATTTTCTTCGTTCTAAATCTTGAGTGAATATCACAAGCAAGTACATTTTTTGTATAGTCTAGAATAGATTTTGGGTTGTTAGAGAAAATGACTTCACATTCCACTCCATATTCTTCTATTAACGATTTATAGTATGCAATGTAGTCTACTCCGGTAAAAGGATGTAGCTTATAGCCAAAGTAGTCGCGGAATTGTTTCTCTGTAAGGACATCTGTCCAAGGGTTTACGCCTTTATCATCTAACTCGTCAATTTCTACAAGATGATTGCCGACTTCATCAGAAGGATAGCTTAGCATTAAGACTATTTTCTTTGCACCTTTTGCTATTCCACGGAGTACTACTGCAAATCTATTACGACTTAGAATTGGAAAAATAACACCTAGTGTGTCATCTCCAAATTTCGAATGAACGTCAGTGGCAATCTGGTCTATACTAGCGTAGTTTCCTTGAGCGCGGGCAACGATAGATTCAGTTACGGTCACAATGTCCTGATCGTTGATAGAAAAGCCTTCCACTTCTGATGCTTTTAATACACTATTTACTACTATTTCTTCAATATTATCACCATTATTTATAATTGGGCCACGAAGACCTCTTACAACTGTTCCCACTACTCTTTCCAAATTGAACGCTCCTTCAACTATTATAAATATATTATTACCACTTGTAATTCTACGTAATACAGTGATATAAGTAAAATTAATATATATTATAATAGATATAAGAGGTGCTTATATGTCAGGGAAACTGGATTTATATAAAATATTTTGCATGGTAAGTAAAAATAATAGCTTTTCGAAGGCTGCAAAAGATCTCTTTATGAGTCAATCCGCAGTTAGTCAGGCCATAATGCAACTGGAGAAAGAACTAGATACCAGATTATTCTACAGAACGACAAAAGGAGTTACTTTAACAACAGAAGGCTCTGTGCTTTTTGAATATGCTAGCTCTGCTTTAAAGCTCATTGATACTGGTGAGGAGAAAATTTTAGAATTTAAAAACCTTACTGCAGGGGAACTTAAAATTGGAGTTGGAGATACAATTTCAAGATTTTTCTTGCTCCCTTATTTAGAGGAGTTCCATAATAAATATCCTAGTATTAAATTCACCATTGTAAATGGTACGACCATAGAGCTTTGCAATATTTTAAAGAGTGGAGGAGTAGACATTGCTCTTTGTAATTTTCCGATAGATGATGATAGCTTGGGACAACGGCCTTGTCTAGAGGTACAAGACATCTTTGTATATGGGGAAAAGTTTGATAAAGTCTTGTCAAAGCCAATTAGTTTGGACAAGCTTGTAAAATTTCCATTAATATTCCTTGAACAAAAATCAGTCTCGAGAAGATATGTGGAAGAATATATGCTTTCAAAGGGTGTAAAAATATCACCTGAATTTGAGTTAGGTTCTCATGATTTACTATTGGAATTCGCAAAAATTAACTTAGGTATTGCTTGTGTTACTAAGCAATTTGCGGGAGATTATTTAAGAAAAGGTATGCTTAAAGAGGTGAAGTTAAAAGAGAGTATACCGCCAAGAAATATAGGAGTGTGCTTTCTAAAAAGGGTTCCATTATCAACTGCCGCCACTAAATTTGTAGAATTAATCGAGTAAAGGCTTGATTTTCCACAACTATTTCTAAGAAGTGCTACGCTTTGTCATATTGGGGTAGCACTTCTTTTTTCTTCCAAAATACAGTATGTAGGGATACGTAGTGTGATTTTAAAAAAAATATTCTGAAATTTCACTGTAGACATGTTAGGTAACCTTACATTATAATAATATATTATAAAAAAGGGGGAATTGAATGGTTAAATTTACAGCTGTGTTATCGATCATCCCAAAAGCCTTGCAAATGTTTTTAAACCTCTGCTTAGTCTTCTTGGCCTTTATACTGGCCTTTTTGTTAGTGAAGGAGCTGACGATTTTTATAAAGGTGTTGCTCACGGTAGGTCCGAGCAATTATAAAATGTTCCTTGCTAATATCCTCATATTCTTTTTGTATTTTGAATTCATCACTATGATCGTGAAGTACTTCAAAGAAGACTACCACTTTCCGCTTAGATATTTTTTATATGTAGGCATCACAGCAATGATCCGTCTAATCATCGTAGAGCATGACCATCCAATTGATACTCTTTTTTACTCACTCGTTATTCTAATTTTAATTGTTGGTTATTTTATTATGAATATTACACCACTTGAAAGACCTAGTAACCCATGGTTTATAAAAGGAAGGGAAAGAGAAAATCCATCAAACTTGGGAGAAACGAATGCATGAAAAATACCTATTTAAGTCGTGAAATTATTCCTAAAAAAATAAATAAAACCTCTATAAATGTTGCAAAGAGGATGGTTGTGAATAAACCACAACCATCCTCTTTATTTATATATAGAAAAGCGTAAGCCCCTGTGCTTGCGCCGACAGGCAAATGGAAAAAGCGAGGAGGCAGCCTCACAGCCACCGGAGCTTTTATCCATTTGACCCCGAGGGGCAAGGGGCTGAAGCTAGCCAAATAGAAAAGCGTAAGCCCCTGTGTTTGCCCCGACAGGCAAATGAAAAAAGCGAGGAGGCAGCTCCGCTCATACTAATATACTAAACCAATGCGAGTATGAGTTTTTTGAAAATCTTCTTCCTCAGGGTCAAAATAATCATCACTAAAACTAGCTATAAATTCCTTGTTGTCATTTAGGTAGCCTGCACCCCATGTAGGATCCATTGTGACCCACCGATCATCGACCTTAGCCTCTACCCATGCATGTCGATCTATAGTGTATCCTTCTACAAATCGGGCTTCGATATTGCTTGCACGTAAGAGTGCAATCGTAAGGTAGGCGTAGTCCTGACATACCCCCGTTTGAGAATTTAAAGTTTTTAAGGCACTGTCATCCCATTTAAAGTCGTCATTTTGGAATTTAACTACGTCATAAGAGATGGTGTTAGCTACAAATTCATAAATAGCTTTTGACTTTTCTAATTCGGAAGTTTTCCCTTTTGTAAGGCTGTTTGCTAGGTCAATAATTTGTGGTGCATCAGATTCAATGCCTCTTGAAGGAAGAATATCTCGTTTATCCTGTTCAGCTGAAGAAATTATATCGAACTTAGCAACCTCATAATATCTAAAGAAATCATTTTTAGTTTCAGTAATCTCAGGGACGCTAATAGATACTTCATATTCTCCAGGGCCAAATCTTAAATGAAAATAATCGTTAAATGTAAAGTCTTGGATGGGGATGACCTCTAGAGCATGATCTTCACCTTTTTGAGTTTGCACATAGAGATGGGTAGTTTGTTTTGATAGTGAAGCTTCTGGATCTATAAAACCCTTAATGTAAAACGTGTGTCCTGTTGTCTTTTCTCCACTGACAGGCTCAACCAGATTTATCCCGCGTTCAGCATATAGGGAAGAATAAGAGATTGGTTCCAATATCTCTAATGATGTATTTTCTATAAGCAAATCTGTTGCAGTCTTGTAAAAGTTATCTTTCTCTAAATCGGGAATCATAACTTCTAGCTTATGCAAGCCTTTGCCAAATAAAAGTGGAATATTGGCAGTAAATTGACCTTTTTTTATTGGAATAACATTACTCCACGTTTGACCGTCTTTTGATAGCCGAACCATAATATCCTCGTATAATCCACCATTCTGTAAGTTCCCTTGCAATGTATAAATACCGTCTTCTTCTACATAGCCGACCTCTGTATTAAGGATCAGTCCGGCTTCTAAACCAATAGGTGTATAGGCAACATCTCTAATTCTATTTGGGTTTACATTTAGAACTTCAAAGTTTGCTGTATCATAGTAATGGTTTTCTCGTTCTGTGCTCGGTATCTGTACTTTAATCTTATACGTTCCCTCACCGTTAAAAAAATGAATGATTTTTTTAAATTTACCATCACTAATTGGAACAAAATAGTCCTGTTCCTGAATATAACTATTTTCATTTTCTGTTTGGACATTAATCCATATGTAGTTAGATTTTAGTTCGTCAGCCTTTTTTATCTCACCTGCAATAGTAACTTCACCGTTAGCAGAAAACTTCTCATATTTTGGTTCATAAAAGGTGAGCCCTAGTTCACTTGCATAAGAGGAAGTGAGATCCAGCGGAATAAGGTTTATGCTTTTATTTTTTTCCTGAACTAAAATTTCATAAGGATCAGCTTCAACTTTTTCTATTGGAACAGGGATGTTAGGTTCTGTTGGTATTGGATTATTCAATGTTTCGGAATCATTACCACATGCAGTGAGAAGAATTAAAAAACAAAATATAGGGAATCCGCGTTTAAATAACTCCATTGAACATCCTCCTTTTTATCCGCATAAAACTCTTCTATTTATTCTCTCATAAATTTGGAAAAATAGTGGATTATTTTTTACATGTATTGATATCAGTAGCAGGTGTCTCCAGTAGGAGACGTGAGCTGTATAAGCGATGACAGCGCGAACGCTTAATACAAGGGATAACTTAGAAATTTACGCGTCCAACTGCCAGCTGCTTACTAAATTTAAAATAAAATTAAATTATATACAAATAATAAAAAAATGACAAAATTATGAACAATCGATTAATAATTTATGAATTAATAATGAAAAAAAGAATAATAGTATAACAAAAAAATACAAAAGAGTTATACTTACGTTATTGTGAAATTATTCACAATTAATAATATTAAACCTATTCTTTTAAATGAAACAGCATCAAAACTCCTGCAATTTATGAAACTTTACTTGGGAATTTCAGGTATAAAAAGTTTTTTTGATTACAAGATAATTTAGAAACTTGTATGAACAAATTATTAAGGTCCTAAAAGTGAAGTCCCAGTAAGAGAGTAGTTAAGAGAAAGAGGCGATTTCCAAAACTTAAAAGTTAAAATATCGTGTATGACAATAGAAGAAGATGGAATGATTAATAAGGATAAATTAGGACAAAATACAGCAGATAAGTATACAGAGGTGCTTTAAGTTCACCTATTATTTTATCCACAAGTATGTTTAATCGCAAAGTAAAGATTCATTCTTAGTTAGTCTATTTGTAAATTTATAGAAGTAGAGGAGAAGAAAAGATGAAAAAAAATAAAATGTTATTTGTTCTTCTGGCTTTTGCAGTATTTCTTATCATTATTTTGTTACCAAATCCTGAAGGACTTCCTGTTGCTGGGCAGAGAGCTCTGGCAATACTTGCGTTAGCAGTAATTCTGTGGGTTACAGAGGCTGTATCGTTTCCTGTAAGTGCCTCCATAATAATTGTGCTCATTTCCGTATTTATAGGTCTTGCTCCAACTATTGATGATCCTACAGTAGATTACACGACATCAGGTGCATTAAAGCTTGCGTTAGGTGGGTTTAGTTCTTCTGCAGTCGGATTAGTAGCCGGTGCTACATTTATCGCAGCAGCGATGGAGCTTACGGGATTACACAAAAGGTTAGCCCTTTTCATCATGTCCAAAGTTGGTACAAAAACCAAGAGTTTAGTTTTTGGGACAATTGTTGTAAGTATTGTATTAGCTCTATTTGTTCCTAGTGCTACAGCTCGGGCGGGTACAATTCTTCCTATTCTTTTAGGAATAGTAGCTGCTTTTAATTTACCTAAAACAAGTAGGCTTTCCGCTTTATTAATAGTTACGGCAGTGCAGTCTATATCTATTTGGAATGTTGGTATTAAAACAGCTGCAGCCCAAAACATGGTTGCTCTTGGATTTATTGAAGAAACTTTTGGCATTAATATTACCTGGGGGCAATGGTTTATATATGCTGGTCCCTGGTCCATACTGATGTCTATCTTACTATTTTTTCTAATGAATAAGCTTATCAAACCAGAGCTATCGGAATTAGAAAACGGTGACGTAGTTATTAAAGATCAATTAAGAGATTTGGGTCCTATAACAGGGAAAGAAAAAAGATTAATCATTATTTCCATCGCATTGCTAATTCTTTGGGCAACAGAAGGTATACTTCACCCACTAGATTCAACGACAGTGACTTTTATAGCGGTCATGGTTATGCTCTTACCTGGAATTGGTATTTTTTCTTGGAAAGAAGTGCAAAATAAGATTCCATGGGGAACTCTTGTAGTATTTGCAGTTGGGATATCAATGGGTACAGTGCTTTTACAAACGGAAGGAGCTGCTTGGTTATCGCAAAATACTTTAGAAGCAGTCGGTTTGACAGAAATGCCTCTTATTTTTATTATCATGGTCCTTTCGTTATTTAATATTTTGATTCACTTAGGATTTGCAAGTGCTACGAGCTTGGCTTCCGCTTTTATACCTATTGTTATCGCTTTAGTGGTCTCCATGCAGCCAACTTCATTTAACGGTCCTGGTCTTGTATTAATCCAACAGTTTGTTGTTTGCTTCGGTTTCTTGCTACCTGTAAGCGCACCCCAAAATATGCTTGCATATGGTACCGGTGCCTTCACAACAAAGGACCTTTTGAAATCTGGTCTTCCAATCACTATAGTAGGATACTTATTAATCATTGTCTTCAGCATGACTTATTGGCAATGGGTTGGTCTTCTTTAAGACAAGTGGGATTAGTTATAAAAATATAAGGATGTGTAATAATGAATAACAATTATCCATGGAATCAATTTCAAGGACCCAATTTAGCATACCTGTTAGAGCAATACGATTTATATGTACAATCACCTGATGACGTAGAAGAGGAAATAGCAGCATTGTTTCAACAATATGGTTCACCAGTCGATTCTTTGGGTCAAAGTGAGACTAAATCGATATCAGGTAATATAAACAACAACTTAGATAAAATTCTTCGAGCTATTCGGCTCGCAGATGCTATTCGTACACATGGGCACCAAAATGCTAACATTTACCCCCTTAACAATGGGAAACAGGATCCGTCGAAAATTAGTATGGAGTTCTATGGCCTCTCTGAACAGGACTTAGTAGATGTACCGGCAGCTCTTATAATTACTAATCCTCCTAAAGACATACGTAATGGACTTGAGGCTATCAATTATCTAAGGTCTGTTTACACGGAAAGTATTGCTTTTGAAATTACACATATCACAGACTCCAAGGAGAGACAATGGCTGCAAGATAAAATTGAAGGAAATGCTTTAAATCAAAGCCATTCATTAGAAGAAAAGAAAGAGTTACTAGAACGTTTAACTAAAATTGAAGGATTTGAAAAGTTTATTCATCGTACGTTTGTAGGAGCTAAGCGCTTTTCTATAGAAGGGCTTGATGCATTAGTTGTTTTAATCGATGAATTAGTTAATCAGGCTGGGATAACAAAAACTAAACAGGTGAATATCGGAATGGCCCACCGTGGCCGATTAAACGTCTTGACGCATGTATTAAATAAACCGTATGAGATGATGTTTGCTGAGTTCGCTCATGTACCGTCTAAGGCATTCTTACCTAAGGACGGATCTTTAGAGATTGCAGAAGGCTGGTTTGGTGATGTGAAATATCATAAAGGGGCTACCTATCGTTCAAATAATGGCGTCACAGTACAGCTGGCCTATAATCCATCCCATCTTGAGGTAGTGAGTCCTGTAGTGACTGGTCAAACTCGAGCTGCACAAGAGGTAAAAGACATACCTGGTTATCCGAAGCAGGATAAGAATGCAGCATTTGCAATCTTAGTTCATGGAGATGCCGCTTTTCCAGGGCAAGGTGTAGTAACAGAGGTATTAAACTACAGCCGAGTACGTGGTTTTCAAACAGGTGGATCCATTCATATTATTGCTAACAATATGATTGGATTCACTACAGAGCAATTCGACTCTCGTTCTACGAATTATTCCTCGGATCCTGCAAAAGGATTTGAGGTTCCAGTCATCCACGTAAATGCTGACAAGCCGGAAGCTGTGTTAGAAGTAGCAAGGCTTGCTTTTGAATATCGTCGACAATTTAGTAAGGATATAGTTATTGATCTTATTGGTTACCGTCGATATGGTCATAATGAAATGGACGAACCATCCATTACTAATCCATTGATGTATCACATTGTCCATAAACATCCAACTGTAAGGCAAATTTATGGTGACCAACTTGTAGAAGAAAAGGTACTTAATCAGTCCCAAGTTGAGATGTTAGATGAGACAATATTAAAGGAAATGCAGGAGGCATATGACAGGGTCAAAGAACTTCCGCAGACAACTGCAAACGAGGTAGTGATTCCGCAGGTTGTATTAGACGGGTATCCTGATATACAGACTGGTGTTGAGGAAGTAAAGCTAAGTAAGGCTAACGCAGAACTTTTAACCTGGGCCAAGGAGTTCACACCATTCAAAAAATTAGAGAAGATACTTAGACGTAGGGAAGAGCCCTTTACCGGAAGCGGAAAGATAGACTGGGGACACGCCGAAACACTTGCGTTTGCAACTATTTTGCAAGATGGACATTCGATACGCTTAAGTGGACAGGATGCCCAACGCGGGACGTTCTCTCACAGACATTTAGTACTACATGATGAGAAAACAGGAGAAGAACTTATACCAATGCATTTTATTAGCGATTCTGCTGCCTCTTTTGTTGTTCATAACAGCCCATTAACAGAAGCTGCTATTTTAGGCTATGAATTCGGATATACACTAGAGGATAAGAATACGTTAACGATTTGGGAAGCACAGTATGGGGATTTTGCTAACATGGCACAGGTAATGTTTGATAACTTTATCAGTTCTGCTCGAGCGAAATGGGGATTGAAGTCAGGTCTAGTAATGCTGCTTCCACACGGGGCCGAGGGGCAAGGCCCAGAGCACACAAGTGCTAGATTAGAGAGGTACCTACAGCTTTCAGCAGAAAATAACTGGACTGTAGCTAACCTTTCAAGCGCAGCAAATTACTTCCATATATTACGCAGACAAGCAGAATCTTTGAATGAAGAATTTGTGCGTCCGCTACTAATCGTCTCTCCTAAATCACTTTTACGGAATCCTTTGGTTGGTGCTGATGTCTCTGAATTGGTGGATGGTAAATTCCAAGCAGTGATTGAACAACCGAATCTTGGTGGCCAACCAGACGAGGTAAAGAAAATTGTTTTTGCTAGTGGGAAAATGGCAATTGATTTAGCGGAAAAAGTAAAAAGCGGCACTGATTTTAATTATTTGCATATCATTCGTGTGGAACAGCTTTATCCATTCCCTAAGGATGAAATTTTGTATATATTAGGACGTTACCCAAACGTAGAGTTATTGACATGGGCTCAAGAAGAACCTCAAAATATGGGTTCTTGGAATTATGCTCTCCCGTATTTATTAGAGATGGCAGATGGAAGAAGCATTGCTTATACAGGACGAGTGCATCGCTCAAGTCCGGCTGAAGGCGACGCAGATACTTATAAAGTAGAACAAGGAAGAATTATTGAAGAAGCATTAAAAAGTTTGTGAGCAATAGAACTAAAAGGAGGAAGTTTAAGTGGCAGAAATTATAGTTCCGGAATTGGCAGAGTCTATTACAGAAGGCACGATTGCCCAGTGGTTAAAAAAACCAGGTGATACCATTGAAAAAGGCGAGTTTATAGTTGAGCTCGAAACAGATAAAGTAAACGTTGAAGTTATATCCGAGGAAGCGGGAGTAGTGAGTGAGCTGTTATTTGGTGAAGGAGATACAGTTCAGGTAGGAGAGGTTATTGCAATCGTCGGTGCAGGATCTGGAACTTCTGCTGCCCAACCTCAGGCAGAGGAAGTAAAGGTTGAGGAAAAAGCTCCAGATATACCAAAGGCAGAAAATGCACCAATTACAAAGGTTGAAACTACCTCAGACACAAGTAGACCTATTGCTAGCCCTGCCGCGCGTAAGATGGCAAGGGAAAAAGGTATTGATTTAAATGAAGTGTCTCCTGTTGATCCAATGGGGCGTGTTCGTGTTCAAGATGTATCAGCCCATGGCTCAAAACAAATAGCAGAGCCAGCTAAAATTGTCTCTGCTCCAACAGATGATGGTCGTACGACTCGCGAAAAAATGTCTCGTAGACGACAAACAATCGCTTCACGTTTATTAGAGGTCAAACAAAGCACTGCAATGTTAACGACGTTTAATGAGATAGATATGACGAATGTGATGGCTTTGCGTTCTCGTAAAAAAGATAAATTTTTCGAAGACAACCAGGTACGTCTAGGTTTTATGTCGTTCTTCACTAAGGCAGTCGTAGCTGCTTTGAAAAAATATCCTTATGTTAATTCACAGCTGGATGGAGAATACATTGTTAAAAATAACTTCTTTGATATTGGTATTGCTGTATCAACAGAAGGGGGTCTAGTAGTGCCAATCGTTCGTGATGCGGATCGTAAAAACTTTGCAGAAATTGAAGGGGATATTGGAGAACTGGCTAAAAAGGCGCGTGATAACAAGCTAGCACTTTCGGATATGACGGGTGGTTCCTTCACTATTACAAACGGGGGTGTATTTGGTTCCTTAATGTCTACCCCGATATTAAATGGAACACAAGTTGGTATCCTTGGAATGCATACCATTCAAAAACGACCGATAGCGGTTGGAAGTGAAATTCAAATAAGACCTATGATGTATGTAGCTCTTTCTTATGATCACCGTGTAATAGACGGAAAAGATTCAGTAGGCTTTCTGAAAATGGTAAAAGAATTGCTCGAAAATCCAGAGGATCTTATGCTGGAATCTTAAGAGAGTTCAGGTGGAGTATTAATATTTACATTTTAAGTTTTTTGGAGGCTTACTGGATTAATCCAGTAAGCTCTTTTTTTATTCTTAATTATTTTCTGGGAAATACTATTAGCAGGAACTCTTTTATGAAAGGCGAATTACTAGTTATTACATTAGAATGGGAGTGGCGCTATTATGGTAAAAAATATGACTTCTGAAGATTCTATTAAGAGGTGGGACAAGTTTGCTGAAAAATATGCAGCCAATCATCTGGAGCATGGAGATCCACATAAAGAGGTATATTTAAATCCAACCTTGTTTAGTCTTATGGGGAATTTAAACAACAAAAAAGTACTAGATGCTGGTTGTGGAGAAGGGTATTTAAGTAGACTGATGGAGAAAGCAGGAGCAGCTGTAACAGCTATTGACTATTCATCAAAGATGATTGAAATAGCAAAAAGTAGAACAACATCAGAACTCAATATAGAATTTAAACAATCTAACTGTGAAAATTTACATTTTATAATGGAAGGAACTTATGACGTAGTTGTTTCTAATATGGTGATCCAGGATTTAGAAGGTTATCAGCAAGCATTTAATGAGATTTATCGTGTTCTTCGAGAGGGTGGGATTTTTATCTTTTCTATTTTACATCCTTGTTTTCAAACTCCAAAAAGTGGATGGGAGAAAGGGCATGACGGTAAAAAATTATATTGGAAAGTAGATAACTATTTTTATGAGGGAGCCTATGAGCAAAGAGGGATGGACCAGGTAATCTTCTATCACCGCACATTAACAAGTTATGTAAAAGCCATCTGTGAAGCTGGATTTTTAATAGAAGAGATAGTAGAGCCTACCCCATCTGAGGAAATGTTGAAGAAGTACCCATCATTTCGTGAGGATTTTAGAAGTCCCGACTTCATTGTTTTTCGACTGAAAAAGTAATGTTAATTAAGTAGAATAGATTTTTTAAAGCTAAGCTAGAACAGTTTAACGAGTTGTGTAGTGGGGAGACTGTCGCTGGACATAGTGATAAATAATAATCCTTCTAAATTATTTTTTTCTTATATTAAATTTATCTAAACTAATGATTAAACCTAATTTATATACCTTAAAAAAGGGCAATCTCTCATGAGATTGCCCTTTTTTCGTGGTAATCACCTATAAAAACTAGATACACAATTTTCTTACGGTTTAATAATTTTACTCAAACCTTTCTTTTGGCTCTACATATGATAGCAAAGTACGAAAATCTATTAAAGGTGTGTAAGTTATGACAAAAGAAAATGATGAAAAACATTTTAATAGACTTGGGGAACATGAACATCGCTCAAATAAAAATAGGTATAAACTAACTTCGCAACAATTTCCTGTTAGAAGCTCGAGAATAGAATCCGCAAATATAATGCCGAGTGCTTCTGTTAATCGGAACTCTCCTTCTGGAGCCACTGGAAATAACAATGTTCGTTATCGAACTTTTAATGGCAAACAAATTAGTCAGTTTTGTAACTATAACCCTAGAAGAGATTTCGGACGTTGCCTTGAATATAACCGCGACGCGATTCCATCTGTTTGGACAAGGAGCCAAGTAGAACAAATTCGAATTAATTCTACTAATGTTGCACCGCTAATTGAAGCCCCATTCCCTCGTATATCAGCCGATTTATGGATATGGGATATGTGGCCGTTAATAGAAAAAGACGGTTCAATCGCAGTGTTACCTGGTGGTTGGCGAGTGTTATTTGCTTTATCTGTCCCTCGTAGTGTTCTACCAGGAAAAAGACATGATGTTGCAAGAATCAGTTACTTTTATTCGAGAAACGGACTTGACTGGATCCAGGGAGGTTACGTATTCGAAGAAGGTACAGCTTTAGGGTCTAGACAGTGGGCGGGCTCAGCAATGCTTGATGATGATGGTCGTATTTATTACTTCTATACAGCTACTGGTAGAAGAGGAGAAGCTCAAATCACTTACGAGCAGCGAATTGCATTATCGAGCAGTGATTATATTTCTAACTTAGATGGTGTGCAATTAGTAAACTTTGCCCCTCATCAAGTAATCCTAGAACCAGACGGTATTCTCTACCAGACAGAAGAACAATCTAGTGGAGGAATAATTTATGCCTTCCGTGATCCCTTCTTCTTCAAAGACCCTGCGACAGGGTGTGAATATTTATTGTTTGAAGGAAATATAGCCGGTACGTCAGCAGATGTAGACTGTGGACCTGGAGTTCCAGCAGACGCTGCAGAATATACAGGCAATATAGGAATAGCATTACTTCGTAATAACAGCTTTTCCAGTTGGGAACTACTCCCTGCACTTTTAGAAGCAGGATGTACGAACCAACAAACTGAACGTCCTCACATAGTAGTGAGTGACGGACTGTACTATCTTTTCACTGATACTCATGCTTCAACATTTGCACCAGGTCTTGTTGGGCCAGACGGGTTGTACGGTTTTGTAGCAGGATCCTTACGTGGAAATTACGTACCGCTAAATGGAAGCGGTCTAGTAGTTTCTAATCCTCCTTCCGAGCCATTCCAGGCCTATTCTTGGCTTGTATTACCCGACTTTTCAGTCCTAAGCTTTATAGATAATTTTGATTTACAAGGTATTCCTATAGAAGAAGTCGGTTTTTTACCAGAACAATTTCAATTTGAGCATTTTGGCGGGACGCTAGCTCAAACACTACAGTTAGCTGTAAGTGGTAGGAATACGGAGATTATAGATGTTTATGAGTATGGACTAATGATGGTATCAGAAACAGAAAGTCCGAAATGCAGAGAATGTAATGATGATTACTCTACTGAGAATCATCACAGACGTTAAGTAAGAAAAATTATAAATAACATTTGATTATATGAGTGGTCAATTTTTCAAATTAGATTAAATTAGATTTTCGTACAACCATTCATTTGATTGAATTGAAAATAAGAAAAGGTGAAAATATATGTCAAAAAAAAGAGATATGGGTCAGAGAGTTCCAATCGCTGGGTCAGGTAATGAAATGCTATCTCCAATAACTGGAGGTTCATCTAATAGAAATTTCCCAAGTGCTGCAACTAATTCTGGAACTACTCAATACAGATCATTTAACAACAATGATATTAAAAGATTTTGTGACTACAACCCACAAAGAGATTTTAAAAGATGCTTAAACCAAAGTATTGACGCGGTCCCTTCGGCTTGGACGAGGGCGCAAGCAGAGCAAATTAGAATTACTGCTTCTAATAGCGCTCCTGTTATACAAGAACCATTCCCTCGAATTTCAGATGATTTGTGGATATGGGATATGTGGCCACTTCAAGAAAAAGATGGCTCTATAGCTGTACTTCCTGGTGGATGGAGAGTCCTGTTTGCCTTATCTGCACCTAGAAGTGTATTGCCAGATAACAGACATGACGTAGCGAGAATCGCATACTTCTATTCTAGAGATGGCTTAAATTGGATACAAGGTGGACTAGTTTTTGAAGAGGGTACTGCATTTGGATCAAGACAATGGGCAGGATCTGCAATCATCGACGGAGGAAGAATCTATTACTTCTATACAACCTCCGGTAGACGTGGTGAAGCTCAAGTAACTTTTGAACAACGCATTGCATTAACAAGCAGTAACTTTAGATCCAATTTAGATGGTGTCGAGCTAGTTAACTTCGCGCCACATGAAATAATTTTAGAGCCAGACGGAGTGCTTTATCAAACGCAAGAACAATCTGAAGCGGGTGGAAGTAGTATTATCTACGCTTTCCGTGATCCTTGGTTCTTTAAAGATCCAGCAACAGGCTGCGAGTATTTATTGTTTGAAGGTAATATCGCGGGAAACAACTTAGACATTGATTGTGGACCTGGAGTGCCAGAGGAAGCAAGGCTTTACACTGGAAATATTGGAATTTCCCTACTAAGAAACAATGAGTACACTTCTTGGCAATTACTTCCGGCTCTCTTAGAGGCGGGTTGTACAAATCAGCAGACAGAACGTCCACACCTTATTGTAAGGAACGGTTTGTACTATTTATTTACAGATAGTCATAGATTTACGTTTGCTCCTGGTTTAACTAATGGACCTGGACCAGATGGTTTATATGGTTTTGTTGCAGGGTCATTAAGAGGGAATTATCAACCATTAAACTCTGGTGGTTTAGTTATAGCAAATCCAGTTTCTGAACCGAATCAGGCCTATTCTTGGTTAGTGTTACCTGATTTCTCTGTACTAAGCTTTATCGATACATTCGATTTACAGGGAATAACGACAGATGAGCTTGCTGATTTACCTGAATCATTCCGAAGAGCTCATTTTGGTGGAACTCTTGCGCCTACTCTTCAATTAAGAGTTTCAGGTAGAACAACAGAAATTGTAGCTGAATACGAGTACGGCTTGGTTATGGTATCTGAAACGGAAAGTCCGAAGTGTTGCCGAAATGGTGCAGAAAACGGTAATGGTGGAAACGAACACGATCATGATTGCCGCTGTAAAGATCATGGTGATTGTAATTGTAACCATCATCGTAATAGAGGCAAAGACAATTACGATTGTCAATGTAACCATCAACACGGGAAAGACAGAGACAATGAGGATTGCAACCATGATAGAAGTGATGAGTGTGATTATGACAATTACGATTCTAATGGGCAATGTTATAGATGCGGAAAAAACCATAGCAAACCGTCCTATCCTAGAAGTCATAAGTCTTGGAAGGAAGATAACTA
Organism: Psychrobacillus sp. FSL K6-4046; assembly: GCF_038624605.1. Taxonomy (NCBI): domain Bacteria; kingdom Bacillati; phylum Bacillota; class Bacilli; order Caryophanales; family Bacillaceae; genus Psychrobacillus; species Psychrobacillus sp. FSL K6-4046. Next base: position 2,617,549 of record NZ_CP152020.1, on the reverse strand, counting down.
TTGGAAAAACTCTAAGCATAAACACGATGATGACTGCTACTCGGTAGGTGATTGTGAATGTAAGGATAAGCATGACGATTATGACTGTATCACGTTTCCGAAACCAGATAGAAAGAGATTTTACGATGACCCTAACTGTGGATGTAGAAACAGGTAAAAAAATTAAATATAAAATTTAGTCTTCAGTCCGGCTCCTTTATGGAGTCGGATCTTTTTATATGAGACATATTTCTAAAACAATAGATGGAGAGAAGGTATGAATTCTTGCATCTGCCCGATAGAAAATGGCCAAAGCGAACATAAGAGAATGGAATCGCTAGAAGACATCAAGCTGGTACAAGTTACTCTAAATACATGTAAGCTATTCATGATTCTAAAAAGTACAAAGTATGAAGAAATGTAGCTAACAAGCCTGTTATTGCCGATAAACACAATTATGTAATGAAAGTTAACATAAAATAAAATAAATTCAGAAAAATGTATTGACATTCATTCTGTATTAAGTAAAATAAGAATATAAATAAATGATGTTATGTTTTCTTACATGTAATGTTAAGAGATGTAACATAAAGAAATAGGAGGGGTCAAAATGGAAGATGTAATGTATTTGATGAACAGCTTATGGACCATGGTTGCTGCAATTTTAGTTATTTTTATGATTGGTGGATTTATACTTTTAGAAGCTGGTTCAACAAGAATGAAGAATGCTGGGCACGTTGCCGGTAAAACCATTTTTACTTTTGGGTTGGCATCATTAGTATTTTGGGCAGTAGGATATGGTTTTATATTTGGAGGGAATGCTAACTTCTTCGTAGGAATGACAGACTTCTTCTATGCTGGTGGAGGAGAGGATGGAGCAAGTGTTTCTCCTACCGTATTTTTTGTTTTCCAATTAGCATTTGCTGGTATTGCAATAACGATTGCTCTTGGAGGGTTTGCCGAACGTGCTAAACTGTCTGCTTACGTAATTTTCACTATTCTTTTCGGCATAATCGTTTATCCAGTAATCGCTCATTGGGTGTGGGGAGGCGGCTGGTTAGCTGAACATGGAAAACAAGATTTTGCAGGGTCTACAGTAGTACATCTAACTGGTGCAGCTGCAGCTCTTGCGGCAACGATGATACTAAAACCTAGAATAGGGAAATTTAACAAAGATGGTTCTTCTAATAACTTAGCGGGTCATAACCAAGTTTATACTGCATTAGGTGTACTAATTTTGTGGGTTGGTTGGTTTGGGTTTAACGCGGGTAGTACGGTTTCCGTTGATGCAGCATTCTTTGGGTATGTAGCATTAAATACTGCTTTAGCAGCAGGAGCAGGAGCGGTTGCGGCAACATTTATCTCCTGGGTAGCTTTAGGGAAATCAGATATTCCTACTATTTTAAATGGAGCATTAGCTGGTTTAGTTGCTATTACGGCATCGTGTGCATTCGTAGACGTATGGGCGTCAGTTGTAATTGGTTTAATAGCTGGGGTACTTGTATTTTATAGTGCACGATTCTTTGAAAAGAGAAAAATTGATGATCCAATTTATGCACTTTCTGTTCATGGAACTGCTGGTATTTGGGGTACTTTATCTACCGGCTTCTTTGCTACAACCGAGCTTGCGACGACAGGGAAACCTGGTTTGTTTTATGGTGGTGGCGTAGATCAGCTGTTAGTTCAATTAATGGGAGTTGCAGCTTGCGGAGCATTCGCTTTCGCCGTATCATATGCTATTCTGTTTATAATGAAGAAAGTCATGGGTGGTATCCGAGTAACAGAAGAAGAGGAAATAATGGGTCTGGATATGAGTGAGCACGGGAATTATGGCTATCCAGAACAAATGGTTTTAGAGGAAGCGAAAGGTACTAACTAAAACAAATAAATAAACGTCAAAAAGCCTCTGCTTCAGAGGCTTTTTGTATAAAAGGGAGTGTGGTCATGGAAACCTATGAATCCTTAAGAGAGTGGAAGGACCAAAATATCATGTCCTATTTGAAAGATACCATCTCTCTCAATGATTTTCATGATCAAGTCATGCAACATGTGATGTATATTGCTAAAAGTAAACTAAAAGAGGACCCGCCCTGTAACTTCACATGGTTTATAACGGGCAGTGGAGGTAGAAGAGAGCAAGGTTTAATCAGTGATCAGGACCATGGAATTATATATGAAAAGTCGGACAAAGAATATGAGGAATATTTTAAAGTGCTGGGAGAGGAGCTAGCATTCGGGTTGCATGCTGTAGGGTATCCATATTGTCAAGGGAACGTTATGAGTTCTAACCCATTATGGTGCAAGTCTGCGGGGCACTGGAAAAGTCAGCTTGAGGGATGGATGAGAGAAGAAAGCTGGGAGGCTATTAGACATCTTCAGATTTTTTTTGATGCTCGTACTTTATGTGGAGATCAATGCTATATTAATGAATTAAAACTTTTTATCTATCAATTTCAGCTAGGTCATTCTTCTTTATTGAGTCGGTTTTCTGCCAATATTGAACATGTCAAAAATGTTATAGGACCAGTGGGGCAGATTTTAGTGGAGCAGCATGGTAAGTATCAGGGATGTGTCAACTTGAAATATGCCGCCTTTTTGCCGTATGTAAATGCAGTGCGTCTATTATCCATAAAGGAAGGCATCTATGAGACTTCTACGTTAAGTAGGATTGTTCAATTAAAGCGTTTAAGTAAATACGATAAAATGCTACAAAACTGTGATAGAAATTTCTTGGATTTGTTAAAGTATCGTATTTCTTTAATTCAAATAGAGAATTATACAGACACTCATTACTTAAGGATTCATAATTTGTCTAAGGAAGAGCGTAAAGAGATTAAGCGAATACTGAAGGATGGAAAAAGGCTACATGAAGAAGTAATTGCTTTAACTAGTTAAAAAAAGGGTGTTGGCGATGGCATTTGAACCGTTTATGCAAATATTAAGAGGACTACAAGGAAAACGTAACAATGTTGGAATTGGTGATATTCAAAATGCTCAGCAAATGGCCTATTTACGTAACTTGGAAAAGGAAATGAATCAACAATATGTACTTGATGTTCCGCTTATGGATTTAAAGGTAGTAGTCTTTGACATCGAAACGACGGGGTTTTCTCCTGAAAAAGGAGATACCATTATTTCTCTAGGGGCAATAAAGATGCGAGGTGATCAAATAATTGAGGATGAGGTGTTTTATTCGCTCATCCACACCGACCAAAAAATACCTGATGTTATTGTTCAATTGACAGGAATTACAAATGAACAGGTAAGCAATGCCATGCCGCTTTCGGATGTATTCATCCAATTCCTTCAATTCAAACAAGATTGCACATTAGTGGCACATCATGCTACTCATGAACGAAATTTTATGGAGCACGCAAGCTCAACCTTGTTTCGTAAGCCCTTTAAGCATCGGATTGTAGATACTTCTTTCCTTTTAAAGGTGATAGAGCCTAATTTAAATTTTGTGACGCTGGAAGACATATGTGTTCATAACGAAATTCCTATTATTGGACGACATCATGCTCTAGGAGATGCCAAAATGACAGCTAAGCTATGGAGTATTTATGTTAAAAAAGCCAAAGAAATCGGCTGCGAAACGTTAAGTGACGTCTATCACCGTCTCGCCAGGCTCTAAAAGTATAGGGGTTTTAAAATAAGCCTGACAGTTCATTAACTGTCAGGCTTATTTTTATTATATGAGAAAAGGGTATTTACATAGGTAAATCGAATATATAGTAGTGGGTAGGGGGTTGTTTAGTGGAAAATATACTATTATCAGATGGTTGTAATGCGATTAATTTTTATGAAGTGGGTGATCGACGAAATCCCTTAATTGTTTGTTTACATGGCCTAGCTGGAAATGCACCATATACATTTGATCAACTTTCAACATTATTGGAGAAGGATTTTTATTTTATTATGGTCGACCTACCTGGGCACGGACTTACAAGTCCACTAAGTAGGGAAAGTGACTATTTATTCTCATCATTGGCTCAGTGGCTTCAAAAATTAATTAGACAAATAACTGATAAGCCTTTTTATATACTGGGACATTCCTGGGGAGCTGATATTGCACTGCACTACAGTAAGTTATTCACGGAGAATATATTAGGTGTGATAATGTTGGATGGAGGATATACCTTTCCTGTCAATCAACCAGAGATGACATATGAAGTTGCACTTTCCGGTTGGAATACATATATGGATCAATCTACTTTAGTAGAATGGGAAACAGTTTTAAAAGAATATAAGGAGTATACAAGCAAGTGGGATGACCGAAAAGAAAAATATGTTCGGACACTATTTTACAAGGAGAACAACCTTTTCACTTTAATTCCCTCTAAGTTTACTATTCTTTCTATTATTAAAGCCTTTTTCACTGAGCCTTTCACAAGTGCCTACCCATACATTCAAGTGCCACTTTTACTCTTGCATGCAACATTGCCGAGAACTCTTGATAAAGCCCGAGGTGTTGGATTTAAGCAGCTAGAAGAATCAATAAGTGAATTGGCAATAATAGCTATGGAAAACGCTGGACATATGATTCAATGGGATCAACCAGAACAAACAGCTTTAGAAATTAAAAAGTGGGTTATGCAACAAAAAATGAAGAAAAATGAAGAGGAGTTATTAGGATGACAAAGACTACTTTTGCACTAATCGGAACGGGGATAGTTGGAGAACGTATCATTAACCAAATAAAAACTAATCCTAATTGTGAAATTTTATCTGTTTTTGATGAAAATAAAAAAAGACTGAGAGAAGTTGCTGAAAAGTATACGCTACCGGAAGCCTCTACGCTAGAAGAACTACTAGAAACAAAGCCTGATTGGATTTATATAGGAACACCCCCAGTTAGCCACGCACCGATTACAGAAAAGGCAGCAGCCTATGGATTAAATATTCTTTCTGAAAAGCCACTAGCACACGATGCGCAAGATGGAGAAAGAATGGTTAAAGCCGTGACCAAGGCAAACGTACATACAGCCATGCATTTTCCTTTAATGTACAGTCCAGTTATACATAGTCTACAACAATCGATTTCAGATGGTTCATTAGGGGATATCCTTAAAATTGAGCTACATACATACTTCCCTCATTGGCCTAGAAAGTGGCAACAAAATGCATGGATCGCATCTCGTGCGCAAGGTGGTTTTATAAGAGAGGTATTTCCACATTATTTACAACTCTTATATCGTTTATTTGGGAATTTCACGATAACAGCACATCATACGACATATCCTCAGGATGCAGAGCTTTGCGAACTTGGTGTCTCTGCCTTGGCAAAAACGGATAGTGATATTCCTATTGTTTTGAATGGCTTATCAGGGATAGGGCAGGAAGAACGACTAGAGTTTAAAGTATTTGGAACGAAAAAGGTTATCACGATTAGAAACTGGTCCGAGTTATGGGAAAGTGAATTGGATAAAGAGGCAGTACAAATCACTCCATCTACAGTGTCTGATGGAATAATTGAAGCATGTCATCAATCGAGGATCGGTGAAAAGTCTACATTAGTTTCCTTTGAAGAGGGTTTGAAGGTACAGGGATGGATTGATGAATTATTAAAGTAAATCATAATTGCTATTTCTATGGAAGCACATGCACATCCTCTAAGAAATAACGAAATTTGTACACCTTTAATTATATTTGTTTCCACTCTAGTCGGATGCAACTGCTATTTACGATAAGTCACTTTATTGTTTTAAGCTTTGTTAAAGTTAATGGATGATTTTGACTAACCATTCTTTTTTATAGTGACTGTAAACATTATAAAAGGGACATTCAAATGATTATTAAGATTATAAATAGATGGTGAAATTGGGATTGGGTACAGTTTTTCGGCTTTGTTTATGCGAGTAAATTTTTTAGCGATCGATTCTAAAGCTGTTCCCGTTTATTGATTGGAGTGCCAGACGGCGACTCCTACGGGATGAGTGAGACAGATAAGCCATCACAACCACGCGCGCAAGCGATGGGTGATGGCTTATCGCTCACCCCGAGGAAAGCGTCCGGCTGGTGCGAAAAATCAATTCTACTCTCTGATTTAAGATTTCTTTGCATCATAAATCAACCCTACCCTTTAACCTAGCTTAGTTTTAATAAGCTAGGACATAACTATTAAATTAAAAAACCGTGAAATCTGCAACATGATTTCACGGTTTTATTTCTTTGAAAAGACACTGATTTCTTGTAGTACGTCTCTCCATTACTACATGTTGTTTTAAGGAGAGTTATGTCCAATCCTCTTATGTTGCTCCTCACAAATACAGTGCTGCAAGAAAAATGCCTAATGCATCTTCATAAATTTCATCAAATTGGGTTAGTGGTAGGGGGTTCGTACCAATGCCTAGTTCGATAGTAAAACCAGGTCTTCTCCAGTCTTGGATAAACCAGTCCTTATAGCCCGCGTAGCTATTGGTAGTTTCTATTGGAATGTAGCCGCTCGCTTCACCGAATTGTATGGCTAGAACTTCATTTTCGGGAGGCTGAAGATTTTCAAATCCCCAGTAAATGACTTGACCCTGGGTATGAAAAGGGAGTACTCGAACGAAATCTCTTCTTCTCGTTAAATCTGCCATTGCGATAGCTTCGGGCTGTGTTAATGGAGCTTCCCCGCCATAATCTCTTGGTCCTGGAGATTTAGGATTCCGATCTCTTTCTAGCTCCCATAACGCAGGAAATTGATCATTTAAATCTACCCCGTTTATATTGGCCTTCCACCCTGAAAAGTTAGTACTTCCCTTATTCCATTCAATCACATTACTTCGATAAGGCTCGTCGGATGGTGGACCATTAATTACTAAATCCACTCCGTCTGGATTAACCATGGGCACTATGGAAAGAAAAGTTTGTTCGTACAAAGGTGTAGTTTGAATTCCTCTAATGGTGTTCCTATTAGTCAGTGAAAGTAAATAGTCATCTAAGAAGGTCATGATGATAGGAGTTGTAATCCATTCGTTGGCATGAAAGGAACCATCAAAATGGACTCGCTTGTTTCCATTCCCAACTACTATTTCCTGGAGTTCTTTGCCCATAACAGAGTTGCCAATAGAAGAAATTTTTAAAAATGGATACACGGTTTGAAGGCGTCGAATATCAATGACTAAGGAATTGTAATCATAATTTCTTTTACCGGTGACTACTCTCCAAGTAATTCTCAAAGGGATTTTAATCGTTTGTCCGACTTGTAATGAGGTTGGGGTAATATTTGGGTTAGCTAAAAGAATACCCTCTACTGATATTTTTCTACTCTGTGCAATAGCCCAAAGTGATTCTCCTCTTCTAATTTGATAAGCTAATCCTACATATCCTGGTATTTGAATTTGTTGTCCAATGAAAAGGTTTTGAGGGGATATATTCTGGTTGGAATCGAGAATTAGTTGTAGGGGAATATCAAACAACTGACTAAAGTAATAGAGGGAATCTCCTTGTCTTACAAAAACATCCATGCACTTCCTCCACTTCTTTCGATTCATCATAAAATTATATGTAAAAGAAAAGGAAAGATATGACTTCAAAAGAAAAACGTGCGAAATTTATTTCGCACGCAAACTTTTAGTCTACCAATTTTCTTTTTGCAATTACTATTCCATCTTCGTCTGCATATAAATAATCTCCTGGATGCCAATCGATGCCTAAGAAAAACAGTGGTATATCCACTTCACCTGTTCCTTCTTTTTTACTTTTTAAAGGATTACTTCCGAGGGCTAGAATGGCTATGTTAAGCTCAGTTAGTTCCTTTGAATCTCTCACGCATCCATTAATCACAATCCCGGAAAGGTTTCTATTTTCGGCTATTCCAGCTAAACGGTCTCCCATTAGGGCGCACTTTTTAGATCCTCCACCGTCCACGACTAGAACGCTTCCCACTGGAATGTCTTCTAATGCTTGATTTATTAAAATATTATCTTCAAAAACTTTAACAGTACAAATGGGACCAGAAAAGCTAGTTTTTTTACCGTAGGATTTAAATTCAGAACCTAGGACTTGGATCTCGCCTGAATATTCATCACATAAATCTGCTGTGCTAAATGTCATTCATTTAACCTCCTGGTTTTAAAAAATATATTTCTACCAATTTACTACTTATTTTAAATATTTGCAAAAATTTAAAAGGAATAGTTTTCAAGACAAAAAAGCGACTGATAGAGTTATCCTACCAGTCACATAGTGAAGACAAAATGTCTCGAGTGTTTCATCTCTCGAGGCATTTTGTCATTTTCAAAGGAATGGTATGCGACTTCCCTTTGAGTGTTGAAGATGCGGTAGAAAATCTGTTCAAAGATATCCGAATCCTAAAAACCAACGATACTCCATATTCCTTTCGATTTCTTTAATCGTTTGACGCATGGAACGGATTCCGAATGTATATTGAATAAATGTCATTTGTGACAGTACGACAGGGTCGATGCTTGGTCGGCCAACAGCAGAGTATAGATGTTCTACTAATGGATAAATAAAGTTAAAATTAATGGCAGCATCCAGCTTGCGGATCAGGTGGTCCTTAGGTACAAGTTGTTCACGCTCATTCATTTGATTGCTCGTCATCATGGTTATCATCGCCTCAGAATAATGGGAAATGTATAAGGACACCCTATTCTAGTAGCCGATACAAGTCGATTGGAGCGGAAGGTGCGAAGACTCCTACGGGAACAGCACGAGCCGAAGCACCCGGACTGAGCGCAGCGAGGGAGAAGGCTGAGGCCGTGCCCGTGGAAAGCGTAGCGCCTATAGCGGAAATCGATGATTTCTTAGTATGTATGGTAAATAGAAAAAACTGTAGACAATCTCCAATTTCTTTGAATTTGTCTACAGTCTGCGACTGATAGAGTTATCCTACCAGTCACTTTGTTTATTTTTTCATATGTCTAATTTTTTCTTCATCTGGTGTAACGAACAAAGTAGTTTGTTCGAAGTAAATGACAAAGCCAGGCTTCGATCCATTTGGCTTTTTCACTTGTTTGACTACTGTATAGTCAACTGGCACCGAAGAAGATTCACGGGCTTTACTAAAATAAGCTGCCAGGTTTGCTGCTTCTGATAGGGCTGTTTCAGATGGGTTATCTGAATGTATAACAACATGAGAACCAGGTATATCCTTCGTATGCAGCCAAGTATCCGTTTTCTTCGCTAGCTTAAATGTCACATAATCATTTTGCTTGTTGTTCTTACCAACTGAAATTTCTGTGCCGTCAGAGGCAATATACTTTTCAGGTGTTGGTTTTACAGGCTTTTTCTTCTTTTTCGAAGCGCGCATTTTCAGCAAGCCTTGCTCCATTAACTCTTCTCGAATCTCCTCGATGTCAGTAGGAGATGCCTGCATGACTTGTTGTTGCAATAGCTCAAAATAGGCGATGTCATCTTGGGTTATTTCTAGCTGCTGTTCAATCTTTAATAAGGCAGTTTTTGCTTTTGTATAGCGGTTGTAGTAACTTTGAGCGTTTTGGGTGGCTGTCTTTCTATCATTTAATGGAATGACAACCGTTTTTTCATTTTCATCATAATAGTTAACTAATTCCACTTCGGACAAACCTTTATCAATTGCGTATGCATTTGCCATTAGCAATTCTCCGTACAATTGGAATGTATCTAGCTTTTCAGCCTGTTCGAAATCCTTTTTTAATTTCTTCATTTTTAACTTTAGCTTATTTAGTTCATTTTGTAGCCATCGTTCTAAATCGCCGGCTTGCTGCTTCACTCGATCACGTTCAGCTTTGGCAAAATAAACACGGTCTAACAAGCTGCCTAAATTTTGTTCGTCAAACTTAGTGCCATCTAAATGATTTAAAGCATTAGGTGAATAATAAGTTTTACCGTTTATCTCTACGATTTGCTTTGAGGTACCACCTTGCATAAATTCACTTATATAGGATTTATAAACATCCAGCTTTTCAGTAGTATTAGTAATTTCGTTCATGCGATATATCAATTCCTTCGCATGAAGTGGAGAAAACCCTGAAATCTTCTCTACTATTTCTTTAGGGTCTGATGTATTGAAAATCACATTTGTTAAATCCTCGGAATATACTAGTGGGTTCAGCTTGTTCTGTGTAGGTGGTGCAATATAGGGCTGACCAGGCAAAATGGTTCGATAGCTATTCATCGAAGGAGATAAGTGTTTAATGCTTTCTAGGATCAAGTTTCTGCTAGGATCTACTAATAACAGGTTACTATGACGGCCCATTATTTCCATGTGAACCTCGCGGGTAATATCATCCCCGATTTCATTTTTGCTTAGTACTTCTAGTATAATAATTCGATCCGTTTCATGTTGGCGAACCGCAGTAATGATTCCGCCCTCTAGATGCTTGCGAAGTACCATACAAAACAGTGGAGGAGTAGCTGGGTTATCGATCGATTCATGAGTGAGTTGTATTCGAGAATAAGAAGGGTGTACAGAAAACAATAGTTTAAAGTTTTTCCCTTGAGCTCGTATTTGCATAAGTATTTCTTGTGCATTTGGTTGGTGTATTTTAGAAATACGACCTGTTACAATTTGTTGTAATTCAGTTTTCATTGAAATGGTAAATAATCCATCAAAAGCCATAATAATTCCTCTTTCAAAACAGTTTTTTATATTCATTTAAAATTGATTAAACTATGTTAGTTTGGTAAAAATGCAGAGAATATGATTTTTTTACAATTGGAATAAGAAGAGTGGACTAAAAAACTACCTGCATAGGCGAGTTTATCCTCTCACCGATTAGTTTCTCTATCATGAGAACTCAATTATAGCTTAAACTTGTATATCTTTAAGCAAAACTATCTCAAACGTTAAAATCTAAAAATTGTTAATATAGCTAAAGTAATAAACAAGTCCTTGCTTTTCTTTTAATCTTATCATTTTATAGAGGACTTGTGTTATAATCAGTAAAGTATGTATTAAAGTTAGTATTCGGAGATAGCATGTAATTGAAGGAGAAGTTATGCGAAGAGAAAAAGGGATATTAATCGTTTTATCAGGTCCATCCGGAGTGGGTAAAGGAACTGTAAGAAAAGAGTTGTTCTCTGAACCGGGAACGAACTATGAGTACTCCATATCCATGACTACAAGGCTCCCACGCGAGGGTGAAGTAGATGGTGTGGATTATTTCTTTAAAAAGAAGGCAGAGTTTGAAGCCTTGATCGAGCAAGGTAAATTGTTAGAGTATGCATCTTATGTAGGAAACTACTACGGTACTCCAATTGACTATGTGAATGAAACGTTAGACTCCGGTCGAGACGTTTTTTTAGAAATTGAAGTTCAAGGAGCTGCTTTAGTACGCGAAAAAGCTCCAAATGCCTTATTTATTTTCCTTGCGCCTCCTAGTTTAAGCGAGCTCGAGCAACGATTGATAGGTAGAGGGACGGAGACAGAGGATGTCATCAACTCCCGTATACTAGCTGCTAGGCAGGAACTAGAAATGATGCACTTATATGATTATGTTGTAGAAAATGATGAAGTTACAAAAGCTTGCGCAAAGATTAATGCAATTGTAGCTGCGGAGCATTGCCGCCGTGAACGTGTGGAAAAAAGATATTTAGCCATGTTGGAAGGGGAATTTTAAAATGTTATATCCATCAGTAGATTCATTAAAAAACCAAATCGATTCAAAGTATTCATTAGTAAGCGTTGCTTCTAAAAGAGCACGCCAGTTACAAGAAGAAGGCGGAGAGCGCCTAGGTATTTACGTTTCAGCGAAGCAAGTTGGTAAAGCACTTGAGGAAGTAGCTGCTGGAGAGCTTAAAATCGAATCCACTAACGAAAATGCTGTATACGAGGATGAAGTATAAGTAACTCTATTTAGCTTGCGTTAGACATCAGCTAAAGTAATAGTTAAATGCCTCAACGGATACCTTAGGAGTAAACGCCAAGGCGAATCGGATGAAAAGACACCTCCCAAAGAATGTATCTGTTCTTTGGGAGGTTGTTGTTTAGAGAGGGGATTAATAAATGATAACTTCTAAGAAAATTCTTGTTTGTGTGACAGGCGGGATTGCAGTTTATAAAGCAGTTGCGCTAGTAAGTAAGCTAACGCAGGCTGGCGCAGAAGTGAAGGTAATGATGACACCATCCGCTATGGAATTTGTGACACCATTAAGTTTTCAAGCGATGTCAAGAAATGATGTATACTATGACACGTTTGATGAAAAAAATTCGCAGGTTATTGCACACATAGATTTAGCAGATTGGGCGGATTTGGTGCTCGTTGCTCCTGCAACAGCTAATACTATTGCCAAGCTTGCTAATGGGATAGCGGACAATATGGTTACCACTACTCTTTTAGCAACAACGGCAGATGTCTGGATTGCGCCTGCTATGAATGTACATATGTACGACCATCCAGCAGTAAAACGGAATATTGAACAGCTTTCAAAAGACGGATATTCATTTATCGAGCCATCTGAAGGCTTTTTAGCATGTGGTTACGTTGGAAAGGGAAGATTGGAAGAACCAGAAAAAATTGTAGAGTTAGTCGAAACACATTTTTCTCCGAAAGACTTACCTCTAAAAGGGAAAAAGGTAGTCGTAACTGCAGGTCCTACAAGAGAAAAGCTAGATCCTGTTCGATTTTTAACTAATTTTTCAAGCGGTAAAATGGGATATGCTATGGCAGAGGCTGCTTCTAAATTAGGAGCAGAGACTATTCTCATTTCAGGTCCAGTTGCAATAGATGCTCCTCAAAATGTAAAGCTAGTAAACGTCGAAAGCACAGAGGATATGTTTCTTGCAGTCCTTAATCATTTTGAAACAGCCTCTATAGTAGTGAAAACAGCAGCAGTAGCGGATTATAAGGCGAAAGAAATACACCCTCAAAAGATGAAGAAAAAAGAGGGGGAAGTTACAATCGCTTTGGAAAAAACTACGGACATATTATCAGAGTTGGGAAAACGTAAAACAAGTCAAATATTAGTTGGCTTTGCAGCTGAAACTAATGATGTTGTGCATTATGCAAAAGGTAAGTTAAAAAAGAAAAATGCAGATTATATAATAGCTAATGATGTGACAGAAGAGGGTTCTGGTTTTGGGACAGAAACGAATGCCGTAACTCTTGTTGGAAAGAATGATATCGATATTCACTTTCCACAAACCAGTAAGAAGGAGCTAGCCCTTCAGTTATTCCGCATGATAATCGAGCTAGAGAAAGATGAGACTCTATGATTGTAGAGGTTATTGTTGATGTAGCTGCATATCCGATTGACCGCCCGTTTGATTATGTAGTACCTGAACATTTGGAAGACTTAGTAGAACGAGGTAGCCGGGTTCATGTTCCTTTCGGTAATCGAAAAGTGCAAGGGTTTATTACCAATATCAAAGGAGAAACAGATATAGATCGAACAAAACTTAAGGAAGTTCTATCGATTATAGATGTTGAGCCAGTTATTACGGAAGAATTGCTAGAGTTGTCTAAATGGATGACAAAGAAAACTCTTTGCTATGAAATTGACGCTCTTCAAGTAATGCTTCCAGCTGCCTTACGAGCATCCTATAAAAAAAATATTAAGATAGTTGACTCTACCCAATTAGATGAAGAGATTCTAGCGCTTTTTGGAAAGAAAGAAGTTCTTCCTTATGAAGCTTTTGAAAAAGCAGGAATGCTACGTGTGATGAAAAGGCATTTAACAGAAGGTAGTCTATTGCTCGAAAATATTATTAAGCAGCAAACAAGAGTTAAAACAGTTACTAAATATACGCTGGTTGAAGATAAAGAATTTATAATAGATCAACTAAATAAACTCACCAAACAAGCAGTAAAACAAAAAGAATTGATTGAGTGGCTTCTAGCACAAGAACAAAACTCTTTCACTATGCAAGAAATAATTCAGACTGCCGCTGTTAGTAATGCTACTGTTCATGCACTTATTAATAAAAAGATATTAGTGAAAGAGCAAGAAGAGGTGTATCGGGAGATTACTTCACTTGACTATCAAGATCGTGATAACCGAGTACAGCTAACTAATGAACAGAAGGCTGCATTATCTAAAATTACAAATGCTCAAAATAATAGAGAAAACACTACCTTTTTATTGCACGGTATAACAGGCAGCGGTAAAACAGAAATCTATCTTCATGCAATAGAAAAATCTATAGCAGAAGGAAAACAAGCAATAATGCTGGTACCTGAGATTTCATTGACACCCCAAATGACACGACGTTTCAAGCTGCGCTTCGGGGACCAGGTGGCAGTAATGCATAGTGGCCTATCAACCGGCGAGAAGTTTGATGAGTGGCGTAAAATTTGGCGTGGTGAAGTAATGGTTGTTGTTGGAGCTAGATCAGCAGTATTTGCTCCATTTAAGGATTTAGGTGTCATTATTTTAGATGAGGAACATGAGTCCTCCTATAAGCAAGAGGATACACCGCGCTACCATGCCAGAGATGTTGCAATTTGGAGAAGTGAGTATCATAAATGCCCGGTTATTTTAGGCAGTGCCACCCCCTCCTTAGAATCCTATGCACGTGCATCAAAAGGGGTATACACTTTACTAACTTTAACAATGAGGGCAAAAGAGCAAGCTTTACCAACCGTCAATATAGTGGATATGCGTGCGGAGCTAAAAAGTGGGAACCGTTCTATGTTTAGTGTTCCTTTAGCAGATGCCATTCGAGAAAAACTAGAAAAGAAAGAACAAATTGTACTCTTTTTAAATAAGAGAGGTTTCTCTTCTTTTGTTCTTTGTAGAGATTGTGGAACAGTTGTAGAATGCGACCAGTGTGATATTTCTTTAACGTATCACCGAGAAGGCGAACGATTAAAATGTCATTATTGCGGACATGAGGAGCCAGTGCCTCATCAGTGTCCGGAATGTCAGAGTGAACATATCCGTTTTTTTGGCACAGGTACGCAAAAGGTAGAAGAGGAAATTACTAAATTATTTCCTTATGCCAGAGTTTTACGAATGGATGTTGATACTACTAGAACGAAGGGATCGCATGAACGCATTCTGAAACAGTTTGGAGATGGCGAGGCAGACATTCTATTAGGAACACAGATGATAGCAAAAGGACTGGACTTTCCTAATATCACTTTGGTAGGTGTCTTGAATGCCGATACTACTCTCCACCTTGCGGATTTTAGAGCTGCTGAAAAAACATTTCAGCTAATGACACAGGTAAGTGGTCGAGCAGGAAGACACGATAAGGAAGGTATTGTATTCATCCAAACGTATACCCCTGAGCACTATGCGATAGAGTACTCTAAGGACCAACTGTACGAGCCCTTTTATCATAATGAAATGATTATGCGTAAGCAATATGAATATCCACCATTCTATTACGTGACATTAGTGCAAGTTACGCATGAAAATGTTCTTCTTGCAGCAGAATACGCGAAGCTTGCTACCGATTGGTTACGAGGTAATCTATCGAGCACGAGTATGGTAATAGGGCCGACTGCAAGCGCAATTAGCAAGATACAAAATAGATATCGCTACCAATGTTTGATAAAATACAAACAAGAACCACTATTAATAGAAAAACTACAGCAACTGATTAAAATTTACCGTACGGAGTGGATAAAAAAAGGGGTTATACTTACAGTAGACTTAGATCCCTCCACTATTTTATAGGCTGTTTGAAAAGAGGAATTTAGAAATGGCAATTCGATCAATCGTTACACACCCTAATGAAATATTAACCCAAAAATGTAAAGAAGTTCATGCATTTGATGAGAAACTTGGTAAGCTACTAGACGATATGTATGACACAATGATTGCTTCAGATGGTATCGGTCTTGCTGCGCCCCAGGTTGGAGAAGCCATCCAAGTGGCGATTGTAGACTTAGGAGAAGGTCAAGAGGTAATTGAAATGATTAATCCCGAAGTAGTCGAAATAGGTGGATCAGAAGTGGAAGTGGAAGGATGCCTAAGTTTTCCTGACATTTATGGAGAGGTAGAGCGTCCATTTTATGTGAAGGTAGAGGCTCAAGATCGTGATGGCTCTTTATATGAGTTAGAGGCAGAGGACTACGAAGCAAGAGCAATTTTACATGAAATTGATCATTTACACGGTATTTTATTTACCTCTAAAATAATTCGTTATGTTGATATGGAAGAGTTGGAGAATGAACAGGAGGATGAGCTATGACTTCTATCGTATTCATGGGCACACCTGCTTTCTCAGCACCAATCTTACGCATGCTAGTTGAGGAAGGCTACGAGATTAGTGCTGTTGTGACTCAGCCTGATCGACCAGTAGGTAGAAAAAAAGTGTTAACTCCTCCTCCGGTAAAGGAAGAGGCTTTAGAGCTTGGATTACCAATCATTCAGCCAAACAAGCTAAAGGGATCTGAGGAACTCAATCAAATCCTTAACCTGGCGCCAGACTTGATTGTCACTGCTGCCTTTGGTCAAATTTTACCGAAAGAATTACTAGAAGCTCCCAAATACGGTTGTATCAATGTGCATGCATCCTTACTTCCAGCCTATCGTGGAGGAGCCCCAATACACCAAGCAATTATAGATGGACAAGAAAAAACAGGTGTCACTATTATGTATATGGAGGAAAAACTCGATGCAGGGGATATCATTTCTCAGCGTGAAATTCCTATTACACATCTAGATGATACTGGAATTCTGTTTAACAAACTAAGTGAAGTAGGAACTCTCCTTTTAAAGGAAACATTGCCATTAATCATTACGGGCAGAAATGAACGAATTGTCCAAGATGAGTCTCTAGTTACCTATGCAAGAAATATTTCACGCGAACAGGAAAGAGTAGATTGGACTAAGTCTGCAATAGAAATTCACAATCAAATCCGTGGTCTTCATCCGTGGCCTGTAGCATATACCACATTAGATGGACAAACAGTGAAGCTTTGGAAAGCAGACACGATTGATACAGATACAATGGAATTACCAGGGACAGTCGTAAAAATTGAAACAGATTA
Organism: Psychrobacillus sp. FSL K6-4046; assembly: GCF_038624605.1. NCBI lineage: Bacteria > Bacillati > Bacillota > Bacilli > Caryophanales > Bacillaceae > Psychrobacillus > Psychrobacillus sp. FSL K6-4046. Next base: position 2,600,699 of record NZ_CP152020.1, on the reverse strand, counting down.
TTTTGTTGTTCAAACTGGTTTGGGAGAAGCTATCCGAATTGATGAGATACAGCCGGCTGGGAAGAAAAAAATGTCTGCAAATGACTATTTGCGAGGCGTAGGTTCTAAATTGCGAATAGGAGACAAATTTGAATGACAAAAAAGAATGAAAAAATATGGACAGGTAATGTAAGAGATGCAGCATTAACTATACTAATGGCTGTTGAAAAACAACAAGCTTATAGTAACTTGTTGCTACATCAAACAATTGAAAAGTATGACATTGAACCAAAAGATCGAGCCTTATTAACCGAGTTAACTTATGGAACGCTTCAACATAAAATGACATTAGATTACTACCTTCAGCCCTTTATAAAAGGTAAGCTGGATGACTGGGTTAGACAACTTCTTCGATTGTCCTTATATCAAATACACTATTTATCGAGAATTCCAGACCATGCAGCTGTAAATGAAGCGGTTAACATTGCTAAGCGAAGAGGACATAAGGGAATTTCCGGTGTAATTAATGGTATTTTACGCTCGATCCTTCGAGAAGGCGTCCGTTCCACGGAAGAGATTCAAGACAAGGTAGAGAGACTTTCTATCGAGACTAGTCACCCAATGTGGATGGTGAAACGATTTATTTCCGAATATGGTTTTGAAACAACTGAGCAAATGCTTAAAGAAAATAACGAGCCTCCTGTGACTACTTTACGTGTTAATTTATTCAAGCGAACAGTAGAACAAGTTATGCATTTAATGACTCAAGAAGGATATGTCGTGGCAAAGAGCGAAGTTATTCCAGAGTGTATTTATTTGTTCAATGGCCAAGCAGCTAAAACGACAGCTTTTCAAAAAGGTTTTGTTACCATTCAAGACGAAAGCTCTATGATCCCGGCCTATGCTCTTCAAGCAGAACCAGGAATGACCGTATTAGACATGTGCTCTGCACCAGGCGGAAAAACGACACATATAGCTGAAAAAATGAAAAATACTGGAAAGCTTGTAGCGATGGATATTCACCAGCATAAATTGAAATTAGTAAAAGAAAATGCTGAAAGACTAGGCTTTAGTTTTATTGAAACAGTTGAAAAAGATGCACGCCAAGCGTCAGAGTTATTTCCAGAGCAAACGTTTGACCGTATTTTAGTTGATGCTCCTTGTAGTGGTCTAGGGGTCATGAAAAGAAAGCCTGACATTAAATATACGAAAAGTGAAAAGGATTTCGATTCACTGAAGCCGATACAACTAAAATTATTAGACGAAGCATATACACTTTTAAAGCCAAATGGTTTAATAGTTTATAGTACGTGTACAGTGGACCGTGAGGAAAATGAAGGTACGGCCAAGTTATTTATGGAAAAACATCCAGATATGGAACTAAAAAGTTTTCCAGACGTTGTAAAGAATATAAAGCAACAAGAAGAGGATGGTATGTTACAGCTGTTTCCTCAAGACCTGAGAAGTGATGGATTTTTTGTGGCAGTTTTTCAAAAAAAGAGCTGATTGCAACGGGCTCTATCTATGAAGAGGTGAAGGGATAAATGAGGTTCGTTGTTAAAACTGATGTAGGCTTGAAAAGAACCATTAATGAGGATCGTGTAGGTGTATTTAAACGTGAGGATGGTCGTATTTTAGCTGTTGTAGCGGACGGAATGGGTGGTCATAATGCTGGAGATGTAGCTAGTGAGATGGCTATTACTGAGTTCGAAAAGTATTTTCATGCTTACAATCCTTCTGTTGTTCCAGCAAAAGATTGGTTAATGTACACGTTTCAAACCATTAACCAACTAATCGCCCAACATTCATCCTCTAATACAGGGTGTGAGGGTATGGGAACAACTTTAATTGCAGGTTTGTTTGAAAACAGCAAAGGGATTATAGCTCATATTGGGGACAGTCGCGTTTATCAAATTACACAAAACTTGGTTCGGCAAATTACAAGAGACCATTCTTTTGTAAATGTCTTACTCGACTCTGGGGAGATAAATGAAGAACAAGCAAAAACACACCCTATGAAGAATGCAATTATGAAAGCAGTCGGAACCGAACGAACTATTCACCCTGATTTTTTTGAAGTAGAATTTGCAGCGAATTCATATTTTCTTTTTTGCACAGATGGTTTAAGTAACAAAATAAGTGAATCCTATATACAGCACTTGCTATACTCAAAGAAATCTCTTTACGAAATGGGAGATGAATTAGTAGAGGAAGCTAATAAGTCAGGCGGAGAAGATAATATATCCCTGATCTTGTTAACGAATAAGGATGAGGAGGTGTAAGGATGTTAATCGGCAAAAGAATTAGCGGCAGGTATAAGTTGCTAGAGATGATTGGTGGAGGCGGCATGTCCAACGTATATTTGGGACATGATATGATCTTAGACAGAGACGTCGCAATTAAGGTTTTGCGATATGATTTTTCTAATGAAGAAGAACTGCGTCGTCGCTTTCAGCGAGAAGCACTTTCTGCCACAAGCCTTACTCACCCTAATATAGTTAATATCTACGACGTAGGAGAAGATGAAGATATTCACTATATAGTTATGGAACATGTTAAAGGTGAAACATTAAAACAATACATACAGCATAATGCCCCGGTTTCGCCCGTTAAAACAATTACGATTATGAAGCAGCTAACTTCGGCTATTTCTAATGCACACAATAATCATATTATTCATCGGGATATAAAACCACAAAATATTTTATTGGATGAACAAGAAAACGTGAAAATAACTGATTTCGGCATAGCGATGGCTTTAAGTGCGACTTCCTATACACAAACTAACTCCGTTTTAGGAACCGTGCATTATTTGTCTCCAGAACAAGCCCGTGGCGGTACTGCTACTAGGGAATCGGATATTTATGCGCTAGGAATTGTGTTGTTTGAGTTATTAACTGGACAGCTTCCTTTTTCAGGAGAGTCAGCTGTATCCATTGCATTGAAGCATTTACAGGCGGAAACTCCATCGGTTAGAGCTATCAATCCAGTCATACCACAAAGCCTAGAAAATGTTGTCCTAAAGGCAACTGCAAAAGATCCTAGAAACAGGTACCGTTCTGCAGAGGAAATGGAAAGAGACTTATCAACTGCCATGTCACCAGAAAGGTCCAATGAACCAAAATTTGTTGTTCCTGTAGACGATGGAGCTACGAAGGTTCTTCCGGTTATTAAAGAGCCTGTTTCTTTTGAAGATGTTGCAGAAACTAAAAAATTACAAACGGAGGATAAGCCTCCTGAACAAACAAAACCAAAGAAGAAAAGAAGTAAATGGAAAATAATAACAGGGATAATAGCTGGCCTTATCTTGCTAGCATTAATCATCATCGTAGCTTTCCCTGGGTTGTTTAAACCGGACAAGATAGAAGTTCCTCCTGTAGCTGGCTTAGCGGTCGAAGATGCTATAAAGCTACTTGAGTCAGAAGGCTTTATCATTGGAGAACAAATTTTAGAATTTGATGATGAGGTCGAAAAAGATCATGTCATAGGTACAACACCAGAAGAAGGAAAAATGCGTGACGTAGAAACTGAGGTAGATATAATTGTATCCCAAGGGAAGGAAACTTCTGTAATGGGTGACTACGAAAATCAGGATATCACCCAGGTTATAGCTTTGCTTGAAAAACAAGGCTTTAAAATTGAGGAAGATAAAATCTACTCTTCTACAACGGCGGGTACCATTTTAAAGCAGGAGCCTGAAGCTGGACAAGAAATAATTCCAGAAGAAACAGTTGTCCGTTTTCAAGTAAGTCTTGGACCAGAAATGATTACTTTGAGAGACTTAAGGGAATACAATGAAAAGAATTTAAACGAATATGCAACAAACTCTGGATTAAAGGTCGTTAAAACAAAAGAAGTAAACCACGATACAATTCCTAAAGGAGCAGTTGTAGAACAATCTCCTGGGCCAAACTCGAAAGTGGCAAAGGGAAGTACGGTTCAGGTAGTGATTTCTTCGGGGCCAAAAGCTAAGCCAACTAAGACGTTTGTAAGAATTGTGCCAATTCCTTATTTGGAGCAAGAACTTGATGGTGAAGGGGAAGAAGGAGAAGATGAGGAAAATCCTGAACAGGAAGTTGTTCCTCAAATAATTCAAATTTACATTCAAGACAAAACGCATAAATTTACTGACCCTCCAGTTGAAGAGTTTGAAATTACATCGGCAGTAGAGAAAAAGATTTCACTAGAAATTGTGGAAGGCGAGGCTGGCGGATATCTTATTAAAAGAAATCAAGAGGTACTCGAACAGAAAACAATAAAATATGAAGATATAGATTAGGGAGGCATAGGATGCCAAATGGTCAAATAAGAAAAGCACTTAGTGGTTTCTATTATGTATATGATAATGGTAAAGTGATTCAATGTAGAGGGAGAGGGGTCTTTAGAAATAGAGGCGAATCTCCTCTAGTTGGTGATTTTGTTGACTATACAGTCGAGGGAGAGAACGATGGTACTATAACTGTCATCCACGAAAGAAAAAATAACTTAGTTCGTCCACCGATATCGAATATTGATCAGGCCATTTTAGTTTTTTCTATTAAAGAACCAGACTTCAATACGATATTATTAGACCGTTTTCTAGTAGTGCTAGAATCCTTTTACATTGAGCCAATCATATGCTTGACGAAAAGTGATTTGATGGATACTAAGATGGAACAAACAATGAAGGATTATATCAACGATTATGAAAATATTGGTTATGAAATATTAATGACCTACAAGGATGATCCAGATTTTAACGATAAAATAACCCCTATTTTAAAAGGGAAAACTACTGTACTAGCAGGACAATCAGGGGTAGGGAAATCTACTTTATTAAATACAATTCTCCCTTCCTTAGATTTAAAAACAGGAGTCATATCGGATGCTTTAGGACGTGGGAAGCATACAACCAGACATGTAGAACTAATCGAGGTTTGTGATGGGCTTCTAGCTGATACCCCTGGTTTTAGTTCTTTTGAATTTGATTTAATGGAAAAAGAAGAGCTCTCTAGTTGCTTTCCTGACTTTGTAAAACGACAGGACGAATGTAAGTACCGTGGGTGCCTACATGTTAATGAGCCAAAATGCGCTGTAAAAAAAGCAGTAGAGCTTGGAGAAATTAAAGAATACCGATACAAACATTATTTACAATTTTATGAAGAAATAGTAGATAGAAAGCCGAGGTACTAACTTATGGTAAAGATTGCACCTTCTATTTTAGCAGCAAATTTTGCAAAACTTGGAGAAGAAGTATTAGAGGTAGAAAAAGCTGGAGCTGAGCTTATTCATATAGATGTGATGGATGGTCATTTTGTTCCAAACATAACGATGGGACCGATTGTCGTAGAGGCTTTGCGACCACTTACGAGCCTTCCATTGGATGTACATCTTATGATTGAAAATGCAGATCAATACATTGAGGCATTTGCTAAAGCTGGAGCTGATTATATAACAGTTCACGTAGAGGCTTCACCACATCTTCACCGTACAATTCAGCTGATTCGTTCATTTGGAGTGAAGCCAGGAGTTGTGTTAAATCCACATACACCTGTCGAATCAATTATGCATGTATTAGAGGATGTTGATATGGTTTTATTTATGACTGTCAACCCTGGATTTGGTGGTCAGAAATTTATACATTCGGTCATTCCTAAAGTAAAACAACTTTCTCAGATTATACAGGAAAGAAATCTTTCTATTGAAATTGAGATTGATGGAGGAGTCAACGAGGAGACAATTATTCCTTGTGTGGAAGCAGGAGCAACTATTTTAGTCGCTGGATCCGCTGTTTATAATGCACCTGACAAAGGAAAGGCACTTCAAAGAATAAAAGCTGCAGGATTGAGTGTGGCTTCAAAATGAAGCGTGTCTTCATCTGCGCAGGTGGTCCTGTAGAGGAAGTTGTTGATCTTAGACAGCTTCCTTTTTTACAAGAGGAAACAATCTTTATTGGGGCTGATAGAGGTGCCTATCATTTGCTGAATGCTGATATTGTTCCAACTGAGATTATTGGAGATTTTGATTCTATTAGTTATAAAGAGTTGGATACACTACGTAAACACGTGACACATGTATCTATAATGCCTTCTGAGAAGGATGAGACAGATACGCGTTTGGCTTTATTAGAAGCAATGAAATATAAACCAAACGAAGTTATTTTAACTGGTGTAAGTGGTTCTCGTTTGGATCACTATCAAGCAGCTCTTCATGATGTATACCACTTTCAACGATTGCATCCTGAAGTCTCCTTTTATATCCAGAACAACAAAAATAAGCTTCAATTTCTACTTCCTGGAACACATAAAATAGATCAACAAGAATACAAATATATATCTTTTTATCCTTTTGGTGAAGGACTGGAAGACGTTACACTAGACGGATTTTTGTATAATGTGGAAGAAGAACCAATAAATTATGGCCATGCAAAGTTTACTAGTAATGAACAAGTAGAGCGAACAAGTACTATCTCCTTTAAGTCAGGCATATGTTTAATGATAAGAAGCAGTGACTAAAAGGGAGGAAATTCGTGTGAAGGTCTACACATTTAAATTACCTAAATCTGTTAGTAGTTTAATGAAGGTTTGTATTCGTCTTTTTAAAAAGGATGAGGAAAAAAAATAGTTTTAAAAAGAAATAATGCCAGGTCGACAATTTGTCGGCCTGGCATTAATTATGAGAGCGATTATACGCGCTCAATTTTTCCTGATTTTAAAGCTCTAGCAGAAACCCATACGCGTTTAGGTTTACCGTCTACAAGAATACGGACCTTTTGAAGGTTTGCCCCCCATGTACGCTTAGTAGCGTTCATTGCGTGAGAACGAGCATTACCAGAACGAGCTTTACGCCCAGTGATTGCACATACTTTTGGCATTATAATTTCCTCCTTTAAAAAAGAAGCTGAAAGATTTTCAGTTCGATATTTCACATACTTTAATAATTTACCACAGACTCTTTTGATAAGCAAGTATATCAAGAAAAAAACCTTTACACTATAAAATAACAGTTTAGCTTCAGTAGTTACTTGCAGTGTCGGGGTTTACATAGTTACTATAGTAACAGATGGCGTTTATACTGGAAAAATATTTTACTAAAAAATAACTGCATAAATGAATTTAAGAAACTAAGAGGTTTCAGGTTACTTGAAAAATAAGATAAAAAAGCAGGAGAAGAAATTGCTGATTTTCACTTTCTGCTTGATGAGCAATATGGATGCCCGTCATTAGCATACTCGAAAGCAATTCTGAATTATTTTTATTCAAGTCATAGAGCACCTTATTGCTATAATTACAGGTTGTATAGAAAATAACGTATAATGTATAAATCAAACCATCTTTTTTTTGAAAAGGAAGCGCTAAATAAAAACCACTTTTGCAAAAAGTAGACGAATAGAAACGTGTCTTTTATAATTTTAAAGGGTGTAGTACAATAAGGGATAGTCAAAAAGGACTTGGGAGGTTTCAACATGTCAATAGAATTAACAAATGAATTTGGGCACATTGATATATCACAAGATACTATTGCTCAAATTGCAGGCGGAGCAGCGATTGAATGCTATGGAATTGTTGGTATGGCATCAAAGCATCAAATCAGAGATGGTTTAACAGATATATTAAGAAAAGAGAACTTTACAAAAGGTGTAATTGTTAGACAGGAAAAAGATGATTTACATATCGATATGTATATAGTTGTAAGTTACGGAACAAAAATTTCTGAGATCGCTTATCAAGTCCAGTCTAAAGTTAAATACACGCTAAATAAATCTCTTGGTATGTCGGTGAAATCCGTAAATGTTTACGTACAAGGAGTTCGCGTGGCAAACGTGTGATTAAGGAGAGAAAACAATGAAATCAATCAATGGTAATCAATTTGCGGATATGGTCAAGATGGGAGCACATCATCTTTTCCAAAACGCTGACTATGTCGACGCATTAAACGTATTCCCTGTACCCGATGGTGATACAGGCACAAACATGAATCTTTCAATGACTTCAGGGGCTAAAGAGACAGCTGCTCATACTAGTGAGCATATTGGCAAAACAGCTCAAGCATTGTCCAAAGGTTTGCTAATGGGTGCTCGAGGAAACTCTGGAGTTATTTTATCGCAACTTTTTAGAGGCTTTGGAAAGTCGATTGAGCAGCATGCAACCTTAGATGCAAAACAATTTGCCCAAGCTTTACAGTATGGAGTAGAAACGGCTTACAAAGCTGTTATGAAACCAGTTGAGGGCACTATTTTAACTGTAGCAAAAGATTCAGCTAAAAAAGCAGTGGAAGCTAGTGAAACGATTACAGATATATCAGAACTAATGGCAGTTGTTGTAGAAGAGTCTAAACTATCACTAAACAGAACTCCAGATCTATTACCTGTTTTGAAAGAAGTAGGCGTAGTTGATAGTGGCGGACAAGGCTTAGTATTTGTTTATGAAGGTTTCCTTGCAAGCTTAAAGGGAGAAGCTCTTCCTGAGAGAACAATTAGTTCCTCTATGGACGATTTGGTTAGTGCTGAGCATCATAAAAGTGTTCAAGGATATATGGATACTGCTGACATTGAATTTGGTTTCTGTACAGAGTTCATGGTCCGTTTTGAAGAGGGCAAGAAAGCCTTTATCGAAAATGACTTCCGTAATGATTTAAGCGAGTATGGTGACTCACTTTTAGTTATCTCCGATGATGAGATTGCTAAAATTCATATCCATTCTGAAACACCAGGTGAAGTCTTAACTTATGGTCAACAATATGGGGACCTAATTAAAATTAAAATTGAAAATATGCGTCAACAGCATACAGATATCGTAGGTGAAGGCCATTCTTCTAATACTGCTAAGAAAGCAGAAGTTCATCCTTATGCAGTAGTAACAGTTGCAATGGGAACAGGTGTCGCTGAATTATTGAAGAGTCTTGGAGCTTCAGCAGTGATAGAAGGTGGTCAGACAATGAATCCTTCTACTGAAGACATTGTAAAGGCGATTGAGTCTGTAGGAGCTGAGCGTGTACTAATCCTTCCTAATAACAAAAACATCGTAATGGCTGCTGAACAAGCTGCAGAGGTTCTGGGGATTGAGGCTGCGGTAGTGCCTACAAAAACAATTCCTCAAGGAATGGCAGCGATTTTAGCGTTTAACGCTCAAGCGACTGTTCAAGAAAACCAAAAGAATATGACCGATGCTTTTGCACACGTTAAAACTGGTCAAGTTACTTTTGCTGTACGTGATACGTCAATTGACGGTGTAGAGATTAAAAAAGATGATTTTATGTCTTTAGCTGAAGGGAAAATTATACTTTCACAGCCATCTAGAGTGGAAGCTGCAACAAAGCTAGCAACAGAATTGATTGACGAGGATTCTGAAATTGTGACAGTTATTTACGGAGAAGATGTCACGGAAGAGGAAGCTGGGAAATTTGCTTCGTTTATTGAAGAGACCTTCGAAGATGTGGAAGTAGAGCTTTATAATGGTAAACAACCATTGTACCCATATATTTTATCAGTAGAATAAAACTAGTAATACTCCGCGTGGGAGAAATCCCACGCTTTTTTTTTAGCAAGAAATTTCAGAGTTCTTTGTAATCCTTTCGTACAATACTTTTGTTTAAAGTTCCCTAAAAGTGTAAAATAGAAATATCAACATGAAAGTGAGGTCTGTCAAATGAAATTTAAGTCTGTTTTTGACATTATTGGACCCGTTATGATTGGACCGTCCTCTTCCCATACTGCTGGAGCAGCTCGAATAGGAAGGGTAGCAAGAGATTTATTTGGAAAGCAACCTACTTGGGCAAAAATCCATCTTTATGGCTCTTTTGCCGAAACATATAAAGGCCATGGTACAGATGTGGCGATCATCGGTGGCTTATTGGACTATGATACCTTTGATGAGCGTATTAAAACGTCGTTTAGTGAAGCAGAAAAGGTCGGTCTATCCTATGAGTTTATACCTGAGACAGGACATACTGAGCATCCAAATACAGCTAGAATTGTATTAGGAGACGACGAACGTGAAATGTCGGTGGTTGGTATTTCTATTGGTGGCGGGAAAACAGAAATAACAGAGCTAAATGGTTTTCCGTTAAGATTGTCAGGCAACTTGGCTGCGATATTAGTTGTTCACAATGACCGTTCGGGATGTATTGCAAGCGTTGCCAATTGTTTAGCTAAGCACAATATTAATATCGGTCATATGGAGGTTTCTCGAAAAGAGAAAGGAAATATGGCATTGATGGTAATTGAAGTGGATCAAAATGTGAGTAAAGATATTTTAGATGAAATTACAACTCTACCTAACATAACGAAGGTTACGAGAATTGTAGATTAAGGAGGGTTATGATGGAAGTCTTATTTCGCAATGTGCGAGAATTAGTAGAAAAAGCTGAAAAAGAAAATAAGCTTATATCTGAGATTATGATAGAACAAGAAATTCTTATTACAGAACGCACTCGTGAAGAAATCATGTCACAAATGGATCGTAATCTGACAGTTATGGAAGAAGCAGTAGAAAAGGGACTAAAGGGAGTTCGTTCCACTTCTGGATTAACTGGTGGGGACGCTGTTCTTTTGCAAGCTTATATGAAAAAAGGAAATTCTCTTTCTGGAGAACTGATGCTTGATGCTGTAAGTAAAGCTGTAGCTACGAATGAAGTAAATGCGGCGATGGGAACTATTTGTGCTACACCTACAGCGGGCTCGGCAGGAGTAGTCCCAGGAACTCTATTTGCGGTAAAAAACAAGCTGAACCCGACTCGTGAGCAAATGATCAGATATTTATTTACAGCAGGGGCATTTGGATTTGTTGTAGCGAACAACGCTTCTATATCTGGCGCTGCAGGAGGCTGCCAGGCAGAAGTTGGATCAGCGGCTGGTATGGCTGCCGCGGCGATAGTAGAGATGGCTGGAGGGACTCCTGCCCAAAGCTCTGAGGCATTTGCTATAACTTTAAAAAATATGCTTGGATTAGTATGCGATCCAGTTGCAGGGCTAGTAGAAGTACCATGTGTGAAAAGAAATGCGATGGGAGCCTCTAATTCCTTAGTGGCAGCAGATATGGCACTTGCGGGAGTAACAAGTCGTATTCCTTGTGATGAAGTAATAGATGCTATGTATAAAATTGGTCAAACGATGCCAACAGCATTAAAAGAAACTGCTCAAGGAGGCTTAGCAGCTACACCTACAGGAAAATGGTTAGAAGCTAAAATCTTTGGTGGGGCTGTGGTCGGCAGTGGGAAATAAGGGGAGCGATTTAGTTATCTCTCTAAAAGGTGTAGGGGCAGGAACTGCTAAAGCCTTAGAGGAGCTAGGGATAGTTACACTAGATGATTTAGTAATGACCTTTCCTTATAGGCATGAGGATTTTCGGTTAAAAAACCTTGCAGAGAGCGCCCATAATGAGAGAGTAACTGTGGAAGGAAGGGTCGAAAGTGAACCTTCTCTTCTTTTTTTAGGGAAAAATAAATCGAGGTTGCAGGTTCGATTGTTGGCAGGCCAGCATCTGATCAAGGCTGTATTTTTCAATCAAGCTTATTTAAAATCAAAAATAACTCCAGGTTCTGTAATTACTGTTACTGGTAAATGGGATAGAGGACGACAAGTTATTAATGTGTCGACGTTCTCAGTAGGACCAAAGACAGACCAACAGGATTTTGAACCTGTCTATTCGTTGAAAGGCTCCATAAGCCAGAAAGTTTTTAGGAGATTTATGCGACAGGCGTTAGATGAGTTAAAAGGGGATATCACGGATCCTTTGCCGGAGTCTATCCGATCGATGTATAAATTGCCTGAAATGGTGGAGGCTCTCGAGGGAATTCACTTCCCACAGGATGCTGAACATTCCAAAAATGCAAGAAGACGGTTTGTTTACGAGGAACTACTTAACTTTCAGTTGAAGATGCAGGCCATTAAAAAGGTGCGAAAAGAACAAAATGTTGGAAATGGCGTTTCCTTTGATAATGAGCGAGTAAAAAAACTAATTGAATCCTTACCTTATGAGTTGACTGATGCTCAAAAGAGAGTAGTTAATGAAATTTGTCGTGACTTGAAAGCACCTAATCGAATGAACAGACTTTTACAAGGGGATGTAGGCTCAGGGAAAACTGTAGTTGCTGCAATCTGTTTGTATGCTGTCATAACGGCAGGCTATCAAGGTGCTTTGATGGCTCCGACGGAAATTTTGGCGGAGCAACATGCAGCTTCATTAGATGAGTGGCTCTCACCCATTGGTGTAAGAATAGCGCTATTAACTGGCTCTACTAGGCAAAAGGCAAGAAGAATGGTACTAGAAAATTTAGCTGCAGGTAATATTGATTTACTAATAGGTACACATGCGTTGATTCAACCTGATGTTTCATTTAAAAATCTTGGTTTAGTTATTACGGACGAACAACATCGTTTTGGTGTGGCTCAAAGAAGAGTTTTAAAAGAAAAAGGAGAAAATCCAGATGTACTTTTTATGACAGCGACACCTATTCCGCGGACCTTAGCCATAACGGCGTTTGGGGAAATGGATGTCTCCGTTATTGATCAGATGCCGGCAGGAAGAAAATCCATTGATACTCACTGGATGAAGGAAGATCAGCTTCCTAAACTTATAGGTCGTCTTAAAAAAGAGTTGGCTAATGGCAGACAAGCCTATATCATTTGCCCTCTAATTGAGGAGTCTGAGAAACTAGACGTCCAAAATGCGGTAGATGTTTATAATATGATGTCTTATGAGCTCGGAAAAGATTATTCGGTTGGCTTGATGCACGGACGGCTGCATCCGGACGAAAAAGATGAAGTGATGAGGAATTTTACCGAGGGGCATATTCAAGTATTAGTCTCGACAACGGTAGTTGAGGTCGGAGTAAACGTTCCTAATGCATCCTTTATGATTATATTTGATGCAGAGCGCTTTGGATTAGCACAGCTACACCAACTACGTGGTAGGGTTGGGCGCGGAGAACACCAATCGTACTGTATCCTTCTTGCTGATCCTAAGACAGAAGAAGGGAAGGAACGAATGATGTCCATGACAGAGACGAATGATGGTTTTGTCTTGGCAGAAAAAGATTTGGAGCTACGAGGACCTGGTGACTTCTTTGGGAAAAAACAAAGTGGATTGCCTGAGTTTAAAATAGCAGATTTAGTTCATGATTATCGTGCATTAAATACAGCGAAAATAGATGCCGAGCGTTTATTGGAATCTGAGCACTTTTGGAATTCCGATGAAATGGAAGGTCTACGGAATGCCTTGGTTGACTCTAAAGCACTAGATGGGGAAAGAATTGATTAAAAAGAATGCAAGGATGAACTAAATCATTTCTTGCATTCTTTTTTTATTGTTTATATACTGATATTAGTACCAAGTGCTAAAATGGTGGTGAATAGCTTGAAATATACGAAAAAAGAAAGACAAAGGCTTTTACTAGAAACGCTAGATAAAAACCCTTTTATAACAGATGAAAACCTGGCGGCAACTTTTCATGTAAGCGTGCAAACCATACGATTAGATCGAATGGAGTTATCCATCCCAGAATTGCGTGAGAGGATTAAATCAGTTGCAGCTCATAATTTTGAAGAAGAGGTAAAATCTCTCCCAATTGATGAGGTTATTGGAGAAATTATAGATATAGATTTAGACAAACAGGCAATATCACTACTAGATATTAAGCAGGACCATGTGTTTGCAAGGAATGGTATTGCACGGGGACATCATCTTTTTGCACAAGCAAACTCATTGGCTGTAGCTGTTATTAATGATGAACTGGCCTTAACTAGAAAATCTAATATTACATTTGTGAAGCCTGTAAAAGTCGGTGATCGTGTTATTGCAAAAGCAGTTGTCCTATCTAATGACACTGAAAAGAAAAATACAGTTATTCAAGTGACAAGTAAGGTAGAAAATGAAACTGTTTTTGTTGGAGAATTTAATATGTATAGAGAAACTATGAAGTAAAAAGGTGTGTAAAAATGAAAATATCGATAGATGCAATGGGCGGAGACAATGCCCCTCATGAAATAGTAAAGGGAGCCTATGAGGCTCTAGAAGCTTTTGACGATTTGAATATTATCTTATATGGTGATGAAAGTAAGTTAGAATCACTTGTAACTAAGCATGACCGCTTGACCGTAGTTCATACCGATGAAGTGATTGAAGGAACTGATGAGCCTGTTAGAGCTATTCGTAGAAAGAAAAATTCCTCAATGGTTAAAATGGCTGAATCGGTGAAAAGTGGCGAGGCAGATGCGTGTGTTTCTGCGGGTAACACGGGGGCTCTAATGGCAGCGGGACTTTTTGTAGTTGGTAGGATAGATCAAGTAGATCGTCCAGCGCTTGCTCCCACCCTCCCAACAATAGACGGGAAAGGGTTTGTAATGCTTGACCTTGGTGCAAATTCAGATGCCAAACCGGAACATCTACAGCAATTTGCTGTAATGGGAAGTGTATATGCAGAAAAAGTTCGTGGTATTCAAAACCCTCGAGTTGGCCTACTGAATATAGGAACCGAAGACAAAAAAGGAAATGAGCTTACAAAAGCCGCGTTTTTACTGTTGAAAGAGACACCGGTGAATTTTATTGGAAATGTTGAATCTAGAGATCTTTTAAATGGCGTAGCTGATGTAGTTGTAACAGATGGATTTACAGGTAATATGGTATTAAAAACGATTGAAGGTACGGCCGGGGCGATGTTTACTTTGTTGAAAGAAGCTTTTAATACATCGACAAAAACAAAAATATCAGCATTGCTAGTAAAAGAACAGTTAAAAGGTATTAAAAATAAATTGGATTACTCTGAGTACGGTGGAGCTGGTCTATTTGGATTAAAGGCTCCAGTTATTAAAGCACATGGTTCATCTAATAGCAGAGCGGTTTTTCATGCGATAAGACAAGCACGGACAATGGTAGAAAATAATGTTTCTGAGATTATTTACACTACATTACGAAAGGAATCTTCCGATGACTAAAATTGCTTTTATATTTCCTGGACAAGGGTCTCAATCAGTAGGGATGGGGCAACAGCTAATTGAAAACAACAGTGAAAGTAAAAAGATTTATGAATCAGCAGATCAAAAATTAGGTTTTTCCTTATCAGATATTATGTTGAATGGACCGGCTGAGGAGTTAACTAAAACCTACCATGCACAGCCTGCTTTACTTACAACCAGTACAATGATTGCAAGATTATTAATTGAGGCTGGAATTACTCCAGATTATACGGCTGGGCATAGCTTGGGAGAATATTCTGCTTTAGTTGCCTCTGGGGCAATTAGTTTTGAGGATGCGGTATTATTAGTTCATAGACGTGGTCTTTTCATGAATGAAGCTGTACCGGCAGGAGAAGGCTCAATGGCAGCCATATTAGGACTAGATGATACTTCTTTAGCTGAGGTAACTCAAAAGGTTACGCAAGCTGGTGACATTGTACAAATTGCTAATCTTAATTGTCCTGGTCAAATTGTTATTTCTGGTACAGCAGAAGGAGTCAAAAAAGCTTCTGAACAAGCGAAAGAAGCAGGGGCTAAAAGAGCAATTCCTTTAACTGTTAGTGGTCCCTTCCATTCTGAATTAATGAGACCTGCTGCACATAAATTAGATGAGGCAATCAATTCTATTAAACTTTCAACTGCAAAACCTCCTGTAATTTCTAATGTTACGGCGCTTCCTGTAGAGGATGCAGAGGACGTGAAGTCCCTATTGGTCGAACAGTTATATTCGCCCGTTCGTTGGGAAGAATCGATTCAACAAATGCTTGATCTTGGTGTCAATGTCTTTATTGAATGTGGTCCAGGTAAGGTACTGAGTGGCTTAGTCAAAAAAATAGATCGATCTGTTACGACTTATTGTGTATATGACGAGGCTTCCTTCCAGCAAGCCATTACGGAAATAGGAGAGGTTATCAATGGGTAAATTAGAAGGCAAATCTGCAATTGTAACAGGTGCTTCTCGTGGAATCGGTAAGGATATAGCTATTTACTTAGCAAACGAGGGTGCTAAGGTAGTAGTCAATTATAGCGGCAGCAAAGAGAAAGCAGAAGCCGTTGTGGAAGAAATAAAAGCGCACGGAGGAATTGCTTTTGCTGCTCAAGCTAATATTGACCAAGCCGATGATGTTCAAAGTTTAGTTAAGCAAACTTTAGAAGTCTTCGGATCTATTGATATTTTAGTTAACAACGCTGGTATCACACGTGATAATCTAATTATGCGCATGAAGGAACAGGAATGGGACGATGTATTGAATACGAACCTAAAAGGGGTATTTCTCTGCACAAAAGCTGTTACGAGACAAATGATGAAACAACGAAATGGTCGTATTATTAATATAACTTCTATTGTTGGAGTTTCTGGAAATGCTGGACAGGCTAATTATGTTGCGGCTAAGGCTGGTGTCATTGGTCTAACGAAATCTTCTGCAAAAGAATTAGCGAGTCGTAATATAACTGTTAACTCGGTTGCGCCTGGGTTTATAACTACTGATATGACGGATGCTCTTCCTGAAGAAGTTAAAAGTCAAATGTTGAGCCAAATTCCTTTAGCGAAGTTTGGAAATCCTGAAGATATAGCAAAAGCAGTAGCATTTTTGGCATCAGAGGATGCTAATTATATTACTGGGCAAACGCTTCATGTTAATGGCGGTATGTATATGTAATGCCCATCTGTAACTTAATAAGCACGATCTGATATAAGTATTTAGATTTCATGTGAAATAGCCTTTCATAGACTAAAAGTTTTTTGTATAATCATTGAGGGGAGGTGACAAATTTGTCAACAGTTTTAGAACGTGTAACTAAAGTGATCGTTGATCGTCTAGGTGTAGACGAGAGCGAAGTAAAATTAGAAGCATCTTTCCGTGATGATTTAGGTGCTGACTCACTAGATGTAGTGGAGTTAGTTATGGAGCTTGAAGATGAGTTCGATATGGAAATTTCGGATGAGGATGCGGAGAATATTTCTACTGTGGGTAACGCAGTTAGCTATATTGAAAGCAAGCAAGGCTAATATTAAATAGTCACCTTTATATATATAGTCTTTATATAAAGGTGAATTAAGTTAAATAGCAACAGAGACGTTTTTACTATTCGTATGAATAATTAAAAGCGTCTCTATTTCTTTTTGCACATTGCTATAGAAACAGGTAAACTTAAACAGATAGATGTTAAGTAAGAAAGGCAGATCAGGATGAAAGTAAATAGAAAAAGCAACCACCCTAAAAAAACAGGGTTCCCAGAGAGTGTTAAACAACAGTTTCAAAAATTTCAAAGTCATTTTGAAATCGAATTCAATAATCCAACATTATTGTATCAAGCCTTTACCCATTCATCTTATGTGAATGAGCATCGACGTAAATTTTTCACCGATAATGAGCGTTTAGAGTTTCTAGGAGATGCCGTATTAGAATTATCTGTTTCTCAATACTTATTCCAGCAATACGAGGTTATGAGTGAGGGGCAGCTTACAAAGCTTCGAGCAGCGATTGTTTGTGAGCCTTCTTTAGTTGTGTTTGCAAACGAATTAGGATTTGGTAAGTATGTGCTCCTTGGAAAAGGAGAAGAGTTAACTGGCGGACGTGAAAGACCGGCACTTTTAGCGGACGTATTCGAAGCATTTATCGGTGCTTTATATTTGGATCAAGGATTGGAGGTAGTCGTTTCCTTTTTGGAAAAGATTGTCTTCCCTAAAATCGAAGTCGGTGCTTTTTCGCATGTGATGGATTATAAAAGCCAACTACAAGAAGTCATTCAACAAAAAAACAATGGTGCACTTAGCTATGAAATTGTAGAAGAAAAGGGTCCGGCACATAACCGTACCTTTGTTTCGCGTGTTATTTTAAATACAACGGAACTTGGCGTCGGAATAGGACGTTCTAAAAAAGAAGCAGAGCAACAAGCAGCTAGACTAGCGATACTCGCAATAAAGGATCAAGAACAGGGGGAATAATCGTTGTTCCTTAAGAGATTAGAAATTATAGGGTTTAAATCATTTGCAGACCGAGTTGGGATAGATTTTGTACCAGGAGTTACTGCAGTGGTAGGTCCGAACGGTAGTGGGAAGAGTAATGTTACAGATGCAATCAGATGGGTGCTAGGTGAGCAATCTGCCAAATCACTCCGTGGAACAAAGATGGAAGATGTTATCTTTGCAGGGAGTGATTCAAGAAAGGCATTAAACTTTGCAGAGGTTACCTTAATATTGGATAATTCTGATCGTCGTGTTCCATTAGATTTTACTGAAATAAGTGTTACGAGAAGGGTTTACCGATCAGGAGATAGTGAATATCTTCTTAACAAGCAAACGTGTAGATTGAAAGATATTATAGATTTATTTATGGATTCTGGTCTTGGAAAAGAAGCGTTCTCTATTATTTCCCAGGGACGTGTTGATGAAATACTAAATAGCAGACCTGAAGACAGAAGAACGATATTTGAGGAGACCGCTGGCGTCCTTAAGTATAAACAACGTAAGAAAAAAGCAGAATTTAAGCTGATAGAAACGGATGATAACTTAAATCGAGTGCTTGATATTCTCCATGAACTAGATGGTCGAATGGAGCCACTCAAAATTCAATCATCTCTTGCTACAGATTATTTAGAGATGTCTACAGAACTAAAGGATATTGAAATTGCAGTTATTGCTCATGACTTGAATCTTTTTGTGCAAGAAAGTACAGAGCTACATAATCAGCTTCAACAAATAGAAGAGCAAAAAACGTCGCTTTTGACGAAGATTAGTAATGCAGAGTCAGATATTTTATCTATAAGAAGAACCATTAGTTCCACAGATGAAAAGCTAGACAAGGAACAGACTGAGTTACTTGAGGTAAGTTCTGAATTAGAACGTCTAGAGGGAAGAAAGCTGTTGCTTGCTGAGAAAAAACAAAATGCTAGTCAGCAAATATCGCAGCTAAGAAGAGCTTTGGAAGAAGAAAAGACGAGACTTCAAGTACTTGAAAAACAGCTAGAAGAAAATATTTCTTCTAGCTCTAAAAAGAAACAGTCATTAAAAGAACTTCGAGCAAAAAAATTACAAATCGATCATGTTCTTAGTAGGTCAGCTTCAGAGGTTGAAGAGGAAATCGAAACTTTGAAGGGCACTTACATTGATTTGTTAAATGAAGAAGCAACAATGAAGAATGAAATGAAGCATATGGAACAGCAGCTTCAATTTGAACTAGTATCTTCTGAGAAAATTATTGAAGATTATCGGGAGATCAAAGACGAGTTAGAAAAGCTTACAAATCGAAAAAAAGAGATAGAGAAGCAGCTGGAAGCATGTCAGAAAGACTTAGCGCAAAAGGTGCAGGACTTTAAAACGAAGCGAGAATCATCGGAGCATTTAGAAGCCTCTTATGAGGAACAGCAAACGTTGCTTCAAAAAGCCTATCAAATGAAGCATCAAATGCAGGCTAGAAAGGATTCCTTACAAGAGCTTGAATCCGAGTTTTCAGGGTATTTCCAGGGAGTTAAGGAAGTATTAGTTGCACGTGATAAAAAAGAGCTCAAAGGGATTCATGGCGCAGTGGCTGAACTAATTCAAATTCCATCTAACTATATGAATGCAATTGACACAGCTATTGGCCAGCAGTCTCAGCATATTATTACTGATACTAGTCAGGATGCACGGATGGCTATTGATTGGCTGAAAAAGAAAAGAGTTGGAAGAGCTACCTTCCTTCCACTTCAGGTTATGAAGTCACGTAAATTGAGCGAGCAGACGCTGGCTCCGATTAAGGAGCATCCATCTTTTGTGAATACGGCAGATATGCTTGTCAATTACGATAGAGACTATAAAGTAATTATTGAAAGTTTACTAGGTAATATTATTATTGCAACAGATTTAAAGGGCGCTAACGAAATGGCGGCACGCCTTCAATTTAGATACCGTTTCGTAACACTTGACGGTGATGTTGTAAATGCAGGAGGCTCCTTGACAGGGGGGTCTGTAAAACAACAGTCATCTGTCTTTACACGAAAAGCTGAGTTAGAGCAATTAAATGATAAGCTTGTAGAGCTAGAACAATCCGTACATCAAGCAGAAAAATCAGTTGCTCATAAAAAACAGCAAGTTCAGCAGATTAAAATTGCATTAGAGGAAGCGCGTCTCTCAGGGGAAGCGTTGCGAGAAGAAGAGCATAAACTATTGTCAGAAGACAGAGAATGTGGAGCGATAATTTCTCGTTTAACCAATCGCTTGCTTGAATTTGATGAGGTTCAAACTGAAAAGAATAACCTGCATGAGAATCTTGTTCGCAAAAAAGAACAAACAGCTAAGCGTAGTTCGGAGATCAATGAATCTTTAGCTTCCATTCAAAAAACTATTGATCAACTGCAACTGTTAAAGCAACAGTCTATGCAAGAAAAAGATAAAGTACAAAATGAACTTGGCGAACTGTTGTCCTCTATTGCTGTAGTAAATGAGCAAGTGACGCAACAAGAGAAAGAAAAGAAACAGCTGGAACAGGATATTCAATATTGTGTTCAAAAAGTTGGTACTTTAGAAAAAGAGATCAGCTGGTTTGAGAATGATGACCAAACAGGTCCATCTCCAGAACAAATTGACCAAATGATTGCCACTAACAAACAGAAAAAAGATTATCTACAGGGGCAAATAACGACGGACAAAGAGAAAAGAATTGGACTTTCTCAAAGAGTTAACGAATCTGAAGGTCAATTAAAGATGCTACAGCAACATTTAAGTATCTTTTCTAACGACGAGCGTGCATTAGAACTAAGGTTGAGCAAGCTGGAGGTGGAAACTAATTCACTTCAAACACATCTAGAAGAGACGTATGAAATGTCCCTGGATGAAGCAAAGCGAGACTATCCTTTTGACATGGATGAGGAGCTTGCTCGCAAAAAAGTAAAGCTATTAAAACGCTCTATAGAAGAGCTGGGACCTATTAACTTAGGGTCTATACAGGAATACGAGCAAGTCAGCGAACGTCACTCGTTCTTAACAGAACAAAGAGAGGATTTGCTTTCTGCTCAAGATACATTGCATGAGGTTATTAAAGAGATGGACGAAGAAATGACTATACGCTTCGAATCTACGTTTAATGACATTCAAAGAAACTTTAAGGTAGTGTTTAGACAGTTATTTGGTGGCGGACAGGCAGACTTAATTTTAACCGATCCTACCTCCATGTTGGATACGGGAATAGATATAGTGGCACAGCCTCCAGGCAAAAAGCTACAGAATCTTTCTTTACTGTCGGGTGGCGAACGAGCATTAACCGCTATTGCCTTGTTGTTTTCAATTCTTCATACTCGTCCGGTACCTTTCTGTATCCTGGATGAAGTGGAAGCTGCCTTAGACGAGGCTAACGTAACGCGTTATAGCGACTATTTAAAGAAATTTAGTCATGATACGCAGTTTATCGTCATTACACACCGTAAGGGTACGATGGAGGGGGCAGATGTACTGTATGGTATCACTATGCAGGAATCTGGGATTTCCAAGCTTGTATCTGTAAAATTAGAAGAAGAATTAGTCACTTAAATAGGAGGTTCTACTGTGAGCTTTTTTAAAAAAATGAAAGAAAAAATGTTGGGCTCTACACCAGAGGCTGAAGAAACAGTTTCGATTACCAATAAATTTAAAGAAGGACTATCGAAAACACGAAATCAATTTACTTCTAAAGTAAATGATTTAGTAGCGAAATATCGTAAGGTAGATGAGGATTTCTTTGAGGAGCTTGAAGAAATTTTGCTTCAGGCAGATGTTGGATTTGAAACCGTAGTGGAGTTAATGGACAAATTGCGTTTTGAGGTTCAGCGTAAAAACATTAAAGACACTGCCGGAATCCAATCTGTTATTTCTGAAAAACTTGTTGAGATATATGAGGCTGGTGATGAGGATTTAACTGAGCTTCACATCGAAGAAGAAGGACTAACAGTTATCTTATTCGTCGGTGTTAATGGAGTTGGGAAAACAACTACTATCGGTAAACTTGCACATCGTTTAAATGGAGAAGGAAAAAAAGTAATGCTTGCTGCCGGGGACACTTTCCGTGCAGGTGCTATTGATCAACTTCAAGTGTGGGGCGATCGTGTAGGTGCAGAGGTTATAAAACAGGCAGAGGGCTCTGATCCGGCTGCTGTTATGTATGATGCTATTCGTGCTGCCAAGAACAGAAAAGCTGATGTGCTTATTTGTGATACAGCGGGTCGTTTGCAAAATAAAGTAAACCTGATGAATGAGTTGGAAAAAATTCACCGAGTTATTACTAGAGAAGTGCCTAATGCTCCGCATGAAGTATTGTTAGCATTAGATGCCACTACAGGACAAAATGCGCTTGTTCAGGCACAGACTTTTAAAGAAGTGACCAATGTTACTGGAATTGTGTTAACAAAGCTTGACGGCACTGCAAAAGGCGGTATAGTACTTGCTATCCGCAATAAGTTGCATATACCAGTTAAATTTGTTGGTCTCGGAGAGCAAATGGATGACCTACAGCCATTTGATGCAGAAAAATATGTTTATGGATTATTTGCTGAAGGGTTAGAACTAGAAGAAACATCAGAAGACAAGTAATTTTACTTGACAGTTAAAGCTAGTCTTTATAAACTATTAGATGAACCATTCATGGTAAGGAGAGATGGGAATGATTGAAAAAACGACTCGTATGAATTTTCTCTTCGATTTTTACCAGGCTTTATTGACAGATAAACAACGAAGCTATATGCAGCTTTATTATTTAGATGATTTATCACTCGGCGAAATTGCAGAGGAATATAATATATCCAGACAGGCTGTTTATGACAATATACGTCGCACTGAAATGATGCTGGAAGAGTATGAAGAAAAGTTAAATCTTTTTTCCAAATTCGAAAAAAGACAAGAAACGACTAAACAGCTTATGCAAATAGCAAATGAACAATCATCAGAAGAACTGACTCAACTCATTGAGCAATTAAAAGAATGGGATTAGGAGGCGAGCTTGCATGGCATTTGAAGGTTTAGCTGAGCGTCTCCAAGGGACGATTCAGAAAATCAAAGGTAAAGGCAAAATTTCTGAGGCTGATGTTAAAGAAATGATGCGTGAAGTTCGTTATGCACTACTGGAAGCGGACGTTAACTTAAAAGTGGTAAAAGAATTTGTTAAAAACGTCTCTGAACGGGCTGTAGGGCAAGAAGTGATGAAAAGCTTAACTCCAGGTCAGCAGGTCATTAAAATCGTAAAAGATGAATTGACCCAGCTAATGGGAGGCGAGCAGAGCCAGATAGCTTTCTCTTCAAGACCGCCTACTGTTATTATGATGGTCGGATTACAGGGTGCTGGTAAAACCACCACTACTGGTAAACTTGCAAATGTACTTCGAAAAAAGTATAACAAGAAGCCTTTGTTAATTGCTGCGGATATTTATCGTCCAGCAGCAGTGAAACAGCTTGAAACGATTGGAAAACAACTCTCCTTACCAGTATTCCAAAAGGGTACGGACATTTCTCCTGTGGAAATAGTGAAGCAGGGTCTTGAGCATGCAAAGGAAGAACATTATGATGTAGTGATTGTCGATACAGCTGGTCGTTTACACATTGATGAAACTTTGATGCAAGAGCTTAAAGATATTCGTGCATTAAAAGAGCCGGACGAAGTATTCTTAGTTGTAGATGCAATGACAGGGCAGGATGCAGTCAATGTAGCTAACAATTTTAATGACTCTATTGGTATAACAGGGGTCGTACTTACGAAATTAGATGGCGATACACGTGGTGGGGCAGCCCTTTCAATCCGTTCTATTACTCAAAAACCTATTAAAT
This sequence comes from Psychrobacillus sp. FSL K6-4046, assembly GCF_038624605.1. NCBI lineage: Bacteria > Bacillati > Bacillota > Bacilli > Caryophanales > Bacillaceae > Psychrobacillus > Psychrobacillus sp. FSL K6-4046. Next base: position 2,577,018 of record NZ_CP152020.1, on the reverse strand, counting down.
TTGTAGGTATGGGTGAAAAAATGGATGCTTTAGAGACTTTTCATCCAGAACGCATGGCATCCCGTATTTTAGGCATGGGAGACATGATGTCCTTAATCGAAAAGGCTCAAGCTAATGTTGACGAAGAAAAAGCGAAGGAACTGGAAGAAAAGTTCCGTACGCAGTCTTTTACGTTCGATGATTTCCTGGAGCAGCTAAGCCAAGTGAAGCAAATGGGACCTCTTGACGAGATTTTAAAAATGCTTCCAGGAGCAAATAAAATTAAGGGATTAGAAAATGCGAAAGTTGATGAAAAGCAAATGGATCGTGTCGAAGCCATTATTTATTCAATGACTACGCAGGAGAAAACTAACCCTGAAATTATTAACGGAGCTCGAAAAAAGAGAATTGCTAAAGGATCAGGAACATCTATTCAAGACATTAATAGACTTCTAAAGCAATTTGAAGAGATGAAAAAGATGATGAAGCAAATGACAAATATGCAACAAAAAGGAAAGAAAAAGATGAAAATGCCAGGATTTGATTCTCTTTTTAAGTAATTTTCCTTAAAAAAATAAGGTGTTAAGAAAAAACACTTTACAAACATTTAAAACCTTGATAATATACTATCTTGTGTGAAACTATTCGGAGGTGCAATAAAAATGGCAGTTAAAATTCGTTTAAAACGTATGGGAGCTAAAAAATCTCCTTTCTATCGTATTGTAGTAGCAGACTCTCGCTCACCACGTGACGGTCGTCAAATTGAAACAGTAGGTACTTACAACCCACTTACTAAACCAGCAGAAGTTAAAATTAACGAAGAATTAGCGTTAAAATGGCTTCAAGATGGTGCGAAACCATCTGATACAGTACGTAACTTGTTCTCTGAACAAGGAATCATGGAAAAATTCCATAACGCAAAACTCGGCAAATAATCGGAGGGGACATTGTGAAGCAGCTGATCGAAGCAATCGTTAAACCATTAGTTGATTATCCAGACAAGGTTCAGGTGGTAAAGGACGAAAGTGTAAACCGTATAGTTTACAAACTTTCTGTTCATCCTGAAGATATGGGAAAAGTAATTGGCAAACAAGGCCGAGTAGCTAAATCTATTCGTACAATTGTTTACTCAGCAGCAGGCAGTCACCAAAAGAAAACATATGTCGATATATTAGATTAACTTCACTTGTGAAGCTAATACCTCAGGGAAGAAATTCTAAAGAGGTAAATGTAATATGAAAAGAGGGAGAACACTTTGTTCTTCCTTTTTTGATAGGAGGAATTTATTCGATGGAATGGTACAATGTTGGAAAAATCGTCAATACCCAAGGAATTTGGGGAGAGGTTCGTGTCATTTCTACTACTGACTTTCCAGATGAGCGTTATCAGGTAGGAAATGAGCTTGGTCTTTTTAAAAAAGATGGTTCTAAACCAATCATCGTTAAAATTACCAGCTACCGTAAGCATAAAAATTTTGATTTGTTAACTTTTGACGGTTATACCTTACTGAAAGATGTAGAAGGCTTTCGTGATGCAACGTTAAAAGTATCTGAGAAGTATCTAACAGAGTTAGAAGAAAATGAATACTACTATCATGAAATTATTGGCTGTACGATTGTTTCTACCGAGGGTGAGACAATTGGAACCGTTACTGAAATACTTCAAACTGGAGCAAATGACGTATGGACTGTGCAGCCGGTCAAAGGGAAGACACACTATATTCCATATATTGAGGACGTAGTGAAAAAAATAGATGTGGATAAAAAAGAAATTACGATTGAGGTACTGGAAGGTTTATTGTCATGATGAAAATTCATATTCTTTCGCTTTTTCCAGAGATGTTCACTGGAGTGTTCAACTCATCAATTTTGAAAAAAGCGCAGGATAAAAATGAGGTGTTGATTGATGTAGTAAACTTCCGAGACTATTCTGGTAACAAGCATCATCAGGTTGATGATTATCCCTATGGTGGTGGAGCAGGGATGGTATTAAAGCCAGAACCTATTTTTAACGCTATTGAGGCTCTTCCTCCTAGCTCTAGTGGGAATAGACGGATTATATTGCTTTGCCCCCAAGGAGAACGCTTTAATCAGCAAAAAGCTGAGGAATTAGCGAAGGAAGAGGAGCTTGTTTTTATATGTGGTCATTACGAGGGCTACGATGAGCGAATTAGGGAGCATTTAGTTACAGATGAAATTTCAATTGGAGATTTTGTTTTAACCGGTGGAGAATTAGCTGCTATGACTGTAGTAGATAGTGTTGTGAGATTACTCCCCAATGTTCTTGGCAAGGCTGCTTCCCATGAGCAAGATTCGTTTTCTACGGGCTTGCTAGAGCATCCACATTACACTCGACCAGTAGAATATCGTGGCTACAAGGTTCCAGATGTATTGCTGTCTGGAAACCATGCAGCTATCGATCAATGGAGAAGAGAGCAGTCTTTAAAACGAACATTAGAAAGAAGGGAAGACCTTCTCGAAAATGCAGAACTAACAGATTCTGAAAAAAGAATGCTTCAATTAAAAGAGTTATAATTTATAATTGCATATAGCCAGTCAATATGATATATTTTACTATGTACTTTTATGTGAAGTACTGATTTTGGGTGTTCCGCTGCAACAGCTATGTGTGTAAGAGCATTCTATATAAGGAGAGAAAATGATGCAAAACATTATTTCAGAAATCACAAAAGATCAATTACGTACAGATCTTCCTACATTCCGCCCAGGTGACACAGTTCGTGTACACGTTAAGGTTGTTGAGGGAACTCGCGAACGTATCCAAATGTACGAAGGTGTTGTAATTAAACGTCGTGGAGGCGGAATTAGCGAAACTTTTACAGTTCGTAAAATCTCTTCCGGTGTTGGTGTAGAACGTACTTTCCCAGTACACACACCAAAAATTGCTAACCTAGAAGTTATTCGTCGTGGTAAAGTTCGTCGTGCTAAATTGTACTACCTACGTGAACTACGCGGTAAAGCTGCTCGTATTAAAGAGCGTCGCTAATAGTGTAAGTAAGGCAAAATTGCCTGATGTGAATGTTGCAGGAAAAAGTGATCTCACTTTTGCTGCAACATTTTTTTCTTTGTGGATAATTATTGTATTTAAGAGAAGTATATATATTATCTATTTTTTAAAGTGGTAACCGTCATTGTTAGTAAAGTGAGGGAAGACTAATCGTAGCCCATACAGAACGCATCGGACAAGAGTAAAGATAAAATACATATACTAACTGAGAAGCATATAGAAAGTTATTAAGAACTAGCATGAAATTGGGGTGGGTGACAGTTTTTCAGCTTTGTTTATGCGAGTAAATGTATTAGCGCTTTATCGATGCTAAAGCTGTTCCCATTTATTGATTCCTTTAACATAGCTTTTTATTTTAGATATTTTCTCTATATATACTGAATTTAGACGATTTTATTTTGCCACTCTTACATTTTCCTTGTACAATATAAGAGTATATAAAGGGGGCAAGTGAATGGGACAAGCACAAAAAGAAAAGAATGAGTTATGGGAATGGTCGAAAGCGTTATTAATAGCTTTTGGACTTGCAGCATTAATTCGACTCTTTTTATTTACCCCTATAATTGTGGACGGAGAATCTATGATGCCGACCTTAGAAAATGGGGATAGTATGTTAGTGAATAAAATTGGTTACGTGGTCGGTGAACCAAAACGATTTGATATTGTAGTTTTTCATGCACCTGAGCAGAAAAACTATATAAAACGTGTAATAGGGCTTCCTGGCGATCATGTCGAGTATAAAAACGACCAGCTCTACATTAACGGAAAAGAAGTTGCTGAGCCTTATTTAGAACAAAAAAAGAGCGAGTTAACAGAAGGTACATTAACTGGGGACTTTACGCTTGAAAGTATCACTGGAGACAAAAAAATCCCAGAAGGATATGTTTTCGTTATGGGAGACAACCGCTTATACAGTAAAGACAGCCGAATGATCGGTTTAATTGAAATCGATGAAATTATAGGGAAAACAAATTTAGTATTTTGGCCAATTGGTGAGGCTGGTTTTGTAAAATAACCAAAGTAGTGCGTAAGAAGGTGATTCTTCTTCCCGGCTATTAGAAAATAGCTAGTGCTTTAAGAAGGAGGTGCAATATGACAATACAATGGTTTCCGGGTCATATGGCCAAAGCAAGAAGAGAAGTTACCGAGAATCTAAAGCTTGTAGACATTATTTTTGAACTGATAGATGCACGTTTACCATTGTCTTCAAGAAATCCTATGTTAGACGAGGTAGTCCATCAAAAAACAAGGCTACTTATTCTAAACAAAGTGGATATGGCTGATGATATGCAAACCAAAAAATGGATAGCTTATTTCGAGTCAAAAGGGCACCCTACTGTTGCGATAAACTCTTTGGAAGGGAAAGGACTCCAAGCGGTTTTTAAGGCCTCTAAAGAGCTTTTAAAGCCTAAATGGGACCGTATGAAAGAACGCGGGATTAAACCTAGACCAATTAGAGCTATGATTGTAGGAATTCCGAATGTTGGAAAATCTACTTTAATTAATCGCTTTGCCAAAAAGAATATTGCTAAGACCGGAAACACTCCAGGTGTAACCAAAAGACAGCAATGGATTAAAGTTGAAAAGGAAATAGAGCTATTAGATACGCCGGGTATTTTATGGCCCAGATTTGAAGACCAAATAATAGGCTATAAACTTGCTTTAACTGGTGCCATTAAGGATGCTGTTATCAACATGGAAGACTTAGCAGTATATGGGCTACGTTTTTTAGAAGAACATTATCCAAAGAGAATGGAAGAGCGATATAATATTACAAAAGTCAGTGAGGATTTAGTAGACACTTTTGATCATATTGGTAAACTCAGAAGATGCTTTGCATCGGGCGGTGAAATTGACTATGATCAAGTGGCTGAGCTAATTGTTCGTGATATTAGAAATCAGCAACTAGGTAAGCTAACCTTCGATTTTGTAGACGAATATGAGTGAAAAAATTCTACCCTTTTTACCTTCTGGTAAAGAGGGTTTTCTCGATTTATAATATTTTTAACCGATACATACATAAAGCAAAGAAAGCTGAAGTGATTTTATTGTTACGTTTACAAGATATAAAAGAAAAATTAATAGTTGCAGATGGCACAGAAGACTGGTTTAAAGAACTTGAAGAAGATCAACGGGCTGGAGCAAAGAAATTATTGGAAAGCTGGAAGAGAAAACAACAAGTCCAAAGACTAGAAAAAGAAGCTCATATTGAGAAGGTAATGTTTGATAAAAGTTTTGATGTTAATCGAAGTGGACTAATAGCCGGAGTCGATGAGGCAGGAAGGGGGCCGCTAGCAGGTCCAGTTGTGACTGCCGCGGTTATTTTAAGCGAAGATACAAATAACTTAATAGGATTAAATGACTCTAAACAAATATCCAGAGCAAAAAGAAATGAATTAGCTTTAAAAATAAAAGAAAATGCTATTAGTTACTTCATACATTTTCAATCAGTTGGAAAAATTGACACGTTAAATATATATGAAGCAACAAAACAATCGATGTCCGAAGCTGTGCTTAGCTTAAAGATTCAACCGAGTGTTGTATTGGTAGATGCTATGAAACTACCAATAGATATAGAAAATCACTCCCTTATTAAAGGAGATGCTAAAAGTTTAGCAATTGCAGCTGCTTCTATTTTGGCAAAGACAGCAAGAGATGAATATATGGATAAACTTCACGAGCAGTATCCTGTCTATCTTTTCAATAAACACGCAGGCTATGGTACAAAGGAACATATAGCAATGATTATGCAGCATGGTCCAAGTGAGCATCATCGTAAAACGTTTGAACCGATTAAATCTATATTAAAAAGTGAGGTGAAAGTATGAGTGGGCCTTCTTTTTCGTCCATCCAATCGAACGCACCAAATGTTATTTCATCGAAGGTATCGGCTCCTTTGAAAGAAGGGCAAGTCGTACATGGAACAATAAAAAAACTATTCCCAAATCAAACAGCGGAAATGCAAATAGGCAATCAAAAGATCATCGCTAAACTTGAAACCCCTTTAAAAACAGGTGATGCCCACTTCTTTCAAGTAACAAAGTCGGCACCTGAAATTCAACTAAAGGTAGTTACTGGTCCCTTGAGTGGAGGGAATTCAATTGCACAACAGTCTCAGCAGTTGCTCCAGGCGATGAATTTAAGTAAATCGAGTGAGATGCAGGCAATCATTCAATTTTTTATAAAGGAACAATTACCTATCTCTAAGGAAATACTTATACAGGCTGAACAGCTGATTAAGAATTTACCTCCTAATGCTACTTTAAAAGGAGGACTAGAAGCAATTCAAAAAATGATAGAATTAAAAATTCCATTGACATCTAATATGTTTGATACTTTATTGAGTGGTAAAACTACTACTGGTTTCCCTTTACTAATAACTAATTTGAAAACTGCATTACAGCAGGAACAACAACTTTCTCCAACACAAAAAGAATCTATTGTACAAAACCTACAGAAGATAGGAGAACCTTTTCATCTTCCTGTAGCAGGTGCTCTATTAGGTAAACAGCTACAAACTCTTCTAAATACACAGCTTCCATCTGCTATTCGTTTACCTATATTACAACAGCTTATAACCGCTTCTATCTTACCTTCTGAGGCGACATTGAATAATCCGGTGCCAATTTCAAATAACCCAGTATTAAAACAAACAGCAGGGGAAATCATTAGCAAACTAATGCAGCCAAGTATAGAAAATAAACTGGGAGTAGTTGAGCAGTTGCGAAGCTGGATTCAAAATCAGCCCTTACTTTCATCATCTCAAAAGGAACAAGTTTTAATGAATATTAAAGAAGGAGAAGCAAAACCTAATCTAGTAGCTCATTCATTAGTTAAGGTCTTCTCTGAGCAAAGCCAGCAAGCAGTTTTTAAAATAGATTCAAATGGACTTACACCAAAAGATCATTTAGTTTCTATATTGGGAAAAGGAATGACTATCAATTCCATTAATCAAACTTTAGAGCAAGTAACCAATATTAATAAGGACTCTTCTCTTATCCAATTTAGAAATCAAGCAGAGCAAGCAGTACTAAGTCAACTAGATGGTAAAGCCTTTGAAATGGCAATGAAAGAAACTCTAAAAATGCTTGGATTTAGCTATGAAGGAAGTTTAGCGAGTGGGAAAGATGAAGTGCGCCAACTGGCAAGCCAGCTAAAACCACAGCTTGTAGAACTACTACAAATGCCTAATATATCGGCTATTGTTAGAGATGGAGCCGAATCGATTATTAGTCGGATGAATGGTTTGCAGCTCCTATCGGGTGAAAATGGTCCCCAACATCAATTATTAATGCAAGTTCCTTTAGAATTTTTAGGTAAACGAATGGATGCAACTCTTGAATGGAATGGGAGAATGAAAGAAGATGGGAAAATAGATTCAGATTTTGCCCGAATAATTTTTTATCTCCAACTAGATTCCCTTAAGGAAACAGTAATAGATATGCAGGTTCAAAATAAAATTGTAACAATTAATCTCTTCAATGATGACCAGACAATTGAAACGATAGCGAATAAGTTTAAAGCTACATTAAAGGATGGACTGGTTACTGCGGGTTATCAATTATCTGGAATATTTATAAAAAGCTTTGCACAGCAAAAAATGTCAAACCTATGGCAAAATAACTCTTCTTCTAAAGAGCAAGGAGTGGATATAAGGATATGACGGAAGGAAAATATAAAAGGAAAGAGGCTATCGCCCTCACATATAAACCTGGTCAATCGGATGCTCCTACGGTAGTAGCTAAGGGTAAAGGGAAAATAGCAGAAAATATTTTAGAAAAGGCATTGGAGCATTCTGTACCAATACAAGAGGATGCTAGTCTAGTAGAACTGCTAGGAAAGCTAGATATTAACCAATCCATACCCGAAGAACTTTATCAGGCGGTTGCAGAGGTTTTTGCATTTGTGTATAGGGTAGATAAAGAAAGAGGAGAGAAGTAATATTTTGTCCTTTTTATCACAGAATAGATTATGCAAGAGAGTTCGATAAAAGATTTAGAAACTACGGGTAGAAAATCATCTTTTTGTAAATCGTGTTGTACAAGCTTATTTTGAACACATATTTTAGTGAAATAGGAAGTACATTGTCGATTTCTATAGATTGAATATTCTATGTTTTTTGTAGTTATAATACTTTTATGGACAATTTGTGACAGCTTTATTACAATGATAAAGGTAGCAAATAGTGACATAAGTTTGAGGGAGGATGTATAAATGAATATCCATGAATATCAAGGTAAACAGCTCCTTAGACAATATGGCGTAGCAGTTTCTAACGGAATCGTTGCTTTTTCACCAGAAGAAGCAGTGAAGGCCGCTAAGGAATTAGGTTCTGACGTTATTGTTGTTAAAGCCCAAATTCACGCAGGTGGACGCGGTAAAGCTGGTGGGGTTAAAATTGCAAAGAATTTAGACGAAGTACGTGAATATGCAAAAGAGCTTTTAGGTAAAGTTTTAGTGACTCACCAAACAGGACCAGAAGGTAAAGAGATCAAGCGTCTACTTATCGAAGAAGGTAGTAAAATTAAAAAAGAATATTATGTAGGTTTAGTATTAGATCGCTCGACTTCTCGTGTAACATTAATGGGCTCTGAAGAGGGCGGAATGGACATCGAGGAAGTAGCAGCAAACTCTCCGGAGAAATTATTCTATGAAGAAATCGATCCTGTAGTAGGATTAACTGGATTCCAAGCTCGTAGAATGGCATTCAATATGAATATTCCAGCGAAACTTGTAAATAAAGCAGCTAAGTTTATGCTTGGTCTTTATCAAGTTTACAATGAAAAAGATGCTTCTATCGTTGAAATCAATCCATTAGTAGTAACTGAGGATGACAATGTATTAGCATTAGACGCTAAGTTTAACTTTGACAGTAATGCTTTATACAAACACAAGGACATCTTAGAGCTACGTGACTATGATGAAGAGGATCCAAAAGAAATCGAAGCATCTAAATATGACCTAAGTTATATTTCATTAGATGGAAACATCGGATGTATGGTTAATGGAGCAGGTTTAGCTATGGCAACAATGGATACAATTAGCTACTACGGCGGCTCACCCGCTAACTTCCTGGACGTTGGGGGCGGTGCTACAGCTGAAAAGGTTACAGAAGCATTCAAAATTATCTTAGCTGACAAAAATGTAAAAGGTATTTTTGTTAATATCTTTGGTGGTATCATGAAATGTGACGTAATTGCAGAAGGTGTTATCATCGCTGCAAAAGAAGTTGGACTTCAAGTGCCATTAGTTGTTCGCTTAGAGGGAACAAACGTAGATTTAGGTAAAAAATTATTAAATGAATCAGGCATCAATATTGTTGCAGCAGATTCAATGGCAGACGGTGCTCAAAAAATCGTTAATCTTGTAGGATAAGAAAGGCAGGGACATAAAATGAGCGTATATATTAATAAAGATACTAAAGTAATTGTTCAAGGAATTACGGGCTCAACTGCTCTTTTCCATACAAAACAAATGCTAGAATACGGCACTAAAATCGTTGCTGGGGTTACTCCTGGTAAGGGTGGAACAGAAGTAGAAGGCGTACCTGTATTCAATACAGTAGCGGACGCTGTTAAAGAGACAGGTGCTAATGTATCTGTAATCTACGTACCTGCTCCATTTGCTGCTGATGCAATCATGGAAGCTGTTGACGCTGAGCTAGATATGGCTATTTGTATTACTGAGCATATTCCTGTATTGGATATGGTAAAAGTTAAGCGCTATATGGAAGGCAAGAAAACACGTTTAGTGGGACCAAACTGCCCAGGTGTTATTACAGCTGATGAGTGTAAAATCGGGATCATGCCTGGATATATCCATACAAAAGGACATGTAGGTGTAGTTTCACGTTCTGGTACGTTAACATATGAAGCGGTTCATCAATTGACTCAAGCAGGCATCGGTCAAACAACTGCTGTAGGTATTGGTGGGGACCCTGTAAATGGTACAAACTTTATCGACGTGTTAAAAGAATTTAACGAAGATGAAGATACTTATGCTGTAGTAATGATCGGAGAAATCGGTGGTACTGCTGAAGAAGAAGCTGCTGAATGGATCAAAGCTAACATGAAGAAACCGGTAGTAGGATTTATCGGTGGTCAGACTGCACCTCCTGGAAAACGTATGGGTCATGCTGGAGCAATTATCTCTGGTGGCCAAGGTACGGCAGAAGGTAAAATTAAAGCAATGGAAGCTGCTGGAATGAAAGTAGCTGCTACTCCATCTGTAATTGGCGAAACGTTAATCGAAGCTATTAAAGAAGCAGGAATTTACGACGCTTGTAAAACACATTAATTAAAAAAGTGCGGCTCATCAAATGATGGGTCGTACTTTTTATAAACTAATAATTACCCACATCTGTTAGGGCATACACATGCACATACTTTTCATATAAAAAATTTCACAAAAGGGGTTAATTGATGATAGAACAAACTTTCCAAAGAAGATTACTCGCTCTACATTATGTATTTCCTGTACCTCTCCCTAAAGTAATTCCACTTCTAAAAATAGATCCCGATCTATCCCAACTAGAAAACATCCAACCAAACCTTCTTGCTAAATTGTGTAATATTCCCATTGAAAGAGCTATTCACTTGAAAAATATGTATAAAGAATTAGTTTATCATCCTCTACTTGAAACCTATGAGAAACATAATATTTTCCCAATCGCTTATAATGATAATTGTTACCCAGAAAGTCTTTTGAAATTATATGATCCTCCAGTGATTTTATATACTAAAGGAGATGTAAGCTTACTAGCTAACATTAAAAAGATTGCTATAATTGGTTCTAGAAAGGCAACTTCCTATTCAGAAAAAAGTATAGAAAAAATACTACCCCCTCTAATTCAACAAAATTATGTTATTGTCAGTGGTCTTGCAAGAGGTGCGGACACGCTGGCCCATAGAAAAACAATAGAAATGGGTGGAAAAACTATTGGAGTATTGGGCACAGGTTTTTCTAATATTTATCCTAAAGAAAATGAGGATTTAGCGAATTTTATGTCGAAGAGCCACCTACTAGTAACTGAATATCCTCCCTATATTACTCCAAAAAAGTGGAATTTCCCCATGAGAAACAGGATTATAAGTGGTTTGTCGTTAGGTGTCGTTATTACAGAGGCACATAAGAAGAGTGGTACAGTTTCTACAATGGAGCACGCCTTAGAAAATGGAAAAGAAATTTTTGCAGTTCCAGGATCTATTCATTCAGACCTATCCGAAGGTCCGAATCACTTGATTCTAGAAGGGGCAAAGCCTATTTGGGACGGCAATCAAATTATTGAAGAATTAATATAAAAACCTTCAATTTAAAAATTTAAAAATGAAAAGTCTTGCAATTATTAAGAAACTGTTATACATTTTGCAACAGGTATTTGTTTTGCAGATTGAAGCGAGTTACCTTCTATAAGGAGGCACATCTATGTCGGATTATTTAGTTATAGTAGAATCGCCAGCGAAGGCAAAAACGATTGAGCGATATTTAGGAAAGAAATATAAAGTAAAAGCATCGATAGGACATGTTATAGATTTACCAAAAAGTCAAATGGGTGTCGATGTAGAAAATAATTACGAACCAAAATATATTACAATACGTGGTAAAGGGCCAGTCCTACAGGATTTAAAAAATGCGGCCAAAAAAGCAAAGAAAGTTTATCTCGCGGCTGACCCCGACAGAGAAGGGGAAGCAATCGCCTGGCATTTAGCAAAATCTCTAAACGTAGATTTAGAGTCAGACTGTCGTGTTGTATTTAACGAAATAACAAAAGATGCTATACTAGAATCATTTAAGCATCCTAGACCGCTTGATAAGGATTTAGTAGATGCCCAACAGGCAAGACGAGTTCTAGATCGTCTAGTAGGATATAATATCAGTCCTATTCTATGGAAGAAAGTTAAAAAAGGTCTTTCAGCAGGTCGTGTACAATCCGTTGCTCTGCGACTAATAATTGATCGTGAACGAGAAATCGAAAAATTTATCCCAGAGGAATATTGGTCTATCGAGGGTAAATTTGAAAAAGGTAAAAAAGCATTCGAAGCTCTTTACTTTGGCAAAGAAAAAGAAAAAGCAAAGCTTACCAATGAAGATGAGGTTAAAGCTGTATTAAATCTCATGAAGGGTAAAAAGTTTGATGTTACTAATGTTACTAAAAAAGAAAGAAAGCGTAATCCTGCGCCTTCATTCACTACCTCCTCACTACAGCAAGAGGCAGCTAGAAAATTAAACTTTAGAGCTAGAAAAACAATGATGCTTGCTCAACAGCTTTACGAAGGAATTGACCTTGGAAAAAAAGAAGGTACTGTTGGTCTTATAACTTATATGCGTACGGATTCTACTAGAATTTCGGATACAGCTAAGGCAGACGCTGCTGAATTTATAAAAAGTGAATATGGATCAGAGTTTCTTTCGACTAAGAAAGCGGAGAAGCAAGATAAAAAGGCCCAAGATGCTCATGAAGCTGTTCGACCTACAAACATACTAAGAACACCTGATTCGTTAAAGGCAATATTATCTCGAGATCTTTTCCGCTTGTATAAACTTATATGGGAAAGATTCGTTGCAAGTCAAATGGCTCCAGCAACTTTGGATACAGTTGCAGTAGATTTGAAAAATGGTGAAGTCATTTTTAGAGCTAATGGTTCTCAAGTGAAATTTGCTGGTTTTATGAAGGTCTATGTAGAAGGCTCTGACGACCAAACAGATGACAAAGATAAATTGTTGCCTGCAATGGAAGTAGGAGATAAAGTAAGCGCTACAGAAATAGAGCCTAAGCAACATTTCACACAGCCACCACCACGTTACTCAGAGGCGAGACTTGTAAAAACGTTAGAGGAACTAGGCATAGGTAGACCATCTACATATGCCCCAACTTTAGATACAATTCAAAAAAGAGGCTATGTTGCTCTAGAAACAAAGAGGTTCGTTCCAACCGAGTTAGGAACAATTATCCATCAGCTTGTATCAGAATTCTTCCCCAAAATAGTAGATATTGAGTTTACTGCTCAAATGGAACGAGATTTGGATAGTGTAGAAGAAGGTCAAGTCGAGTGGAAGAAAATAATCGATGCTTTCTATGTAGAGTTTGAAAAACACTTGGAACATGCGGAAGCAGAGATGGAAAAAATCGTAATAAAAGATGAGCCTACCGGTGAGGATTGTGAAGAATGTGGTTCTCCGATGGTGTACAAGCTTGGTCGCTACGGAAAATTCATGGCATGTAGTAATTTCCCGGACTGTAGAAATACAAAAGCAATTGTTAAAGAGATTGGCGTGAAATGTCCATCATGTGAGGAAGGGCAAATTGTTGAGCGTAAAAGTAAAACAAAACGCTTATTCTATGGCTGCAATCAGTATCCTACATGTGAGTTTCTTTCTTGGGATAAGCCAATTAGTAGACAGTGTCCAAAATGTAATGAAATGCTAGTAGAGAAGAAGTTGAAAAAAGGAATACAAATACAATGTGTTGCGTGTGATTATAAGGAAGATCCGCAAAGCTAGAAAGAAGGATACGACATGACTGAAATAGTAAACGTTATTGGAGCAGGTTTAGCTGGAAGTGAGGCTGCTTGGCAAATAGCTAGCAGAGGAGTTAAAGTACGTCTCTTTGAAATGCGTCCTGTTAAACAGACGCCAGCTCACCATACAGATAAATTTGCTGAGCTTGTTTGCTCAAACTCTCTTAGAGCAAACAACTTAACAAATGCTGTTGGGGTTATTAAAGAAGAAATGCGTATGTTGGATTCTCTAATCATCTCCTCAGCGGACAATAGTAGTGTTCCTGCAGGTGGTGCACTTGCCGTAGACAGACATGATTTTGCGGGTAGAGTTACTGATTCTATTAGAAACCATCCACTAATTGAGATTGTAAATGAAGAAGTAACTGAAATACCAGAGGGTATTACAGTGATCGCTACAGGTCCTTTAACATCGCCAGCTCTTGCAGAAAAGGTAAAAGTGGTTACAGGTCAGGATTATCTATACTTCTATGATGCCGCTGCACCTATCGTAGAAAAAGATAGTATCGATATGGACAAAGTATACTTGAAATCTAGATATGACAAAGGGGAAGCAGCTTATTTAAACTGTCCAATGACTGAGGAAGAGTTTAATCGCTTCTATGATGCTCTTATTGAGGCAGAGGTTGTACCATTGAAGGAATTCGAAAAGGAAATTTATTTTGAAGGCTGTATGCCAGTAGAGGTCATGGCTGCAAGAGGCAGAAAGACGTTGCTATTTGGTCCTATGAAGCCGGTTGGCCTAGAAGATCCTAAAACAGGCAAAAGACCATATGCTGTAGTCCAACTGAGACAGGATGACGCTGCTGGCACACTTTACAATATCGTAGGGTTTCAAACACATCTAAAATGGGGCCCACAAAAAGAAGTACTAAAGCTAATTCCTGGATTAGAAAATGTGGAGATAGTAAGATATGGAGTAATGCATCGCAATACGTTCATTAATTCGCCATATGTTTTAAAGCCAACATATCAGCTAAAAGCTAACGAACAAATCTTTTTTGCTGGTCAAATGACAGGTGTTGAAGGCTATGTTGAATCAGCTGGAAGTGGGTTATTAGCTGGCATAAACGCTGCAAAATTGGCAAAAGGTGAAGAACTAGTTGTATTCCCAGCCGAGACGGCTCTAGGGAGCATGGCCCGTTATATAACAGAAGCCAACCCGAAAAATTTCCAGCCAATGAATATTAACTTTGGCTTGTTCCCAGAGCTACAACCTAAAGTAAGAGATAAGAAAGTACGCACAGAGCAGATGGCTAATCGAGCACTAACAACGATTCAAAATTTTATGAAAAGTACATCGATATAATTGCTAAAAGCCTCTAAAAAGTTGTATACTTTTAGAGGCTTTTACAATAGATGAATTGGAGTGGTTACTTGTGATTGGTAAAGAGGAACTTCATTCTTTTATTGCACATATACAATTAGAAAAAAATTATTCTAATCTAACAGTTCGAGAGTACGAAAAAGATATTATTCAATTTTTAAAGTTTATAGAGGCGGAGGGTGTCCAAGAATTAAATGACGTTGAATATATTCATGCTCGGTTGTATATTACTAAGTTGTATGATGAAAAATTAGCAAGAACGTCTATTTCTAGGAAAATCTCGTCAATCCGATCTTATTACAAATTTTTAAACAAGGAATATAGTATTCGAGACGATGCTTTTCAGTCTTTGTATCATCCGAAAAAAGAAACGAGATTACCACAATTTTTCTATGAAGAGGAAATGGAAAAGTTATTCGAGAAAAATAAAGGGACAGATCTATTGTCTGTTCGAAATATTGCCATACTTGAATTATTATATGCAACTGGGATGCGTGTGAGCGAACTTATTTCCATTGAAAACAGTCATATAGATAGTAGTTATGGTGTAGTGCGGGTTATGGGTAAAGGAAGAAAAGAGAGATACATACCAGTGGGAGACTATGCACTTGCTGCAGTTGAAGAGTATATGCACAATAGCCGACCTAAGCTGATGAAAAAAACTTCTCATCCATACTTATTTGTGAACAATCGAGGTGAGCATCTCACTACTGATGGGGTGCGTTATATCTTGAATAGTATGATTAAAAAAGCTTCTATGCATACAACTATATATCCCCATATGCTTCGCCATACATTTGCTACTCACCTACTTAACAATGGTGCTGATTTAAGAAGTGTCCAAGAGCTGCTAGGGCACGCTCATCTCTCCTCGACTCAGGTTTATACTCACGTAACGAAAGAGCATTTAAGAAAGACATATATGAATGCCCACCCAAGGGCGTAACTACAGGAGGTCATACAATGGGTTCAATTCATGCAACTACTATATTTGCAGTTAGTCATAATGGAAGCTATGCAATGGCAGGCGATGGTCAAGTTACTTTAGGAAATCAAGTGGTAATGAAGCATACAGCAAAAAAAGTTAGAAGATTATTCAATGGTCAGGTTATAGCAGGTTTTGCAGGTTCTGTTGCAGATGCTTTTACGCTTTTCGAGATGTTTGAAGGAAAATTGTTAGAGTACAATGGTAATCTTCAACGAGCAGCAGTAGAGTTAGCTAAACAATGGCGTGGAGATAAAATGCTTCGCCAATTAGAAGCGATGCTTTTAGTAATGGATAAAAAGCACTTGTTGCTTGTCTCTGGTACCGGAGAGGTTATAGAACCTGATGACGGTGTTTTGGCAATAGGCTCAGGTGGTAATTATGCATTAGCAGCAGGAAGAGCATTAAAACAATATGCTGGAGACAAGTTGACTGCAAAGGAAATTGCAGAGGCTGCTTTGAACACAGCTGCAGACATTTGTGTGTTTACAAACCATCAAATAATTGTGGAGGTATTAGGTGAACATGAAGGAAACTAACTTAACCCCTAAACAAATAACAGAGCACTTAAATAAATATATTGTAGGCCAAGAAACAGCAAAGAAGGCTGTAGCAGTTGCTTTACGCAATCGTTATAGAAGACAAATGTTAAACGAAGAAATGAAAGCAGAAGTAATCCCGAAGAATATTTTGATGATTGGACCTACAGGTGTAGGGAAAACTGAAATTGCAAGAAGGATTGCCAAGCTAACAAAAGCCCCTTTTGTAAAGGTAGAAGCGACTAAATTTACAGAAGTAGGGTATGTAGGTAGAGATGTAGAGTCTATGGTTAGAGACTTAGTAGAAGCTGCTATTCGTATTGTAAGAGAAGAAAAAATGGAAGAAGTTAAGGATCAGGCTATACGTTTAGCTAATGATGCTATTGTAAAGCTTCTTGTACCTTCTCTTAAAAAGAAGAATGCGGGACAAAATCCCTTTGAAGCTTTATTTGGTGGAAAGCCTGAAGATGATTCATCAGACACCGAGGATACAGATGTACGTATAAAACGTTCTCAAATTGCCGAAGATTTAAGAGATGGCAAGTTAGAGGATGAAATAGTAACGGTAGAAGTGACAGAACAGTCACCATCTTTATTCGACGCATTACAAGGTGGAGGAATGGAAAGCATGGGCATGAATATGCAGGATGCTCTTTCTAACTTAATGCCTAAGAAAAAGAAAAAAAGAAAAATGAAAGTAAGAGACGCTAGAAAAGTATTAATTCAAGAAGAAGCGGGTAAATTAATTGATAACGATGAGTTGTCACAAATTGCCATTGAAAAGACGGAGCAAACAGGTATTATTTTTATAGATGAAATGGATAAAATCGCTAGCAAAAATGGTGGAAGCTCTTCTGCTGATGTATCTCGTGAAGGGGTACAAAGAGATATATTACCAATTGTAGAAGGTTCAACAGTTACGACAAAATATGGAGCAGTAAAAACAGATTATATATTGTTTATTGCTGCTGGTGCTTTCCATATGTCGAAGCCTTCTGATTTAATACCTGAACTTCAAGGACGCTTTCCAATTCGTGTAGAGCTTGAGAAGCTTACGAAGGAAGACTTTGTCCGAATTCTAAAGGAACCTCATCAGTCTCTAATAAAGCAATATGAGGCATTGTTATTAACTGAAGAAGTAACTATTTCTTTTTCAGATGAGGGAATTGAAAGAATTGGGGATATAGCATATCAGGTAAACCAAGAAACCGATAATATCGGAGCAAGACGTCTTCACACGATTTTGGAGAAAATTTTAGAAGACCTATCTTACGAGGCTTCAGATATTTCACCGGCTCAAATACAGATCACTCCTGCTTATATTGACTCTAAACTTGACAATATTGTGAAAAATAAAGATTTATCACAATTTATACTTTAAAATCCGATTCTTATTACTTTCAAAAACAATTAAAAACCTTTAGAATATTAAAATAAATAGGAAAATTACAATGGAGGCTTTATTTAAATGAATTTATTAGACAAAACACGCAAAATTAACTCGATGTTACAGGCATCTGCTGGGAAACCAGTTAACTTTAAAGAAATGGCTGCAACATTAAGTGATGTAATAGAATGTAACGCATTTATCGTTAGCAGAAAAGGAAAGCTATTAGGTCACGAAGTACACCAACAAATCGAAAATGATCGTATCATTAAAATGATGGAAGAGCGTCAATTCCCTGAGGAATATACAAAAAATCTTTTCCACGTGAGTGAAACGTCATCTAACTTAGATGTATATAGTGAACACTCTGTATTCCCTGAGGAAAATAGAGAATTGTTTAAAGATGGTTTAACTACAATTGTTCCTATTATCGGTGGTGGAGAGCGTCTTGGTACACTTATTCTAGGACGTCTTAAAGATGAGTTCCAAAACGATGATTTAATCTTAGGTGAGTATGGTGCTACTGTAGTTGGTATGGAAATCCTACGTGAAAAATCAGAAGAAATTGAAGAAGAAGCTAGAAGCAAAGCAGTAGTACAAATGGCTATTAACTCATTATCATATAGTGAATTAGAAGCTATTGAGCATATCTTTGAAGAATTAGACGGAAACGAAGGACTTTTAGTAGCATCTAAAATTGCTGACCGTGTAGGAATTACTCGTTCTGTGATTGTTAACGCTCTTCGTAAACTGGAAAGTGCTGGAGTTATCGAATCAAGATCTCTTGGTATGAAAGGAACTTATATTAAAGTTCTTAATGATAAATTTTTAGCAGAACTTGCACAACTTAAAATGCGATAATATCCTAATAAATGGAGCCAACTCTAGAATATCCTAGGGTTGGCTTTTTTTTATTTAATAAATTAATTAAGATAGAAACATTTTTATTCCAAAATCAGACATCGATAAGCAAATGTGACAAATAATTTGTCGAAAATGAATAAAAAAAGGATAAAAGACCTAATATTTTTCAAAAAAATGAATAGACACTGTGTGACATTTTCTTTACAATTAGATTATTGTGTTTTTGATAGAAAATTAATAAAAAATACTCAATTTAGTTAAACGGAGGGGAGATAAAAGTGGGAATTTTTACCGGTACAATTGAGAATTTAGAACGAGGTTTGAATTTCGCATCTATGAAACAAAAGACTATAGCGCAAAATATAGCGAATGTTGACACACCAAATTACAAAGCAAAAAGTGTTAACTTTAATGATTTTTTAGAAAATGCAAAGAAGTCTTCAATTTCTGCATACCGTACAGAAGAAAAGCATTTTAACTTTCAAGCTAGTCAAGCCTCACCTGGAGCATTCGACTATTCCAATTTAAGATATAGCAGTAATGGTAATGGGGTAGACATGGATAAGGAACAGGCTAATCTAGCAACGAACCAGCTTTACTATAATGCTTTAGTCGATCGTGTTAGCGGCAAGTTAAATAGTCTACAAACAGTTATTAAAGGAGGCGGTTGATAGTGTCAATATTTCATGGGATGAACACTACTGCGTCAGCACTTACAGCTCAACGTTTACGAATGGATGTTATTTCTTCTAATATGGCTAACGCTGAAACAACACGAGCGAAATTGGTCGATGGAGAATGGCAGGCATATAGAAGGAAAACGGTAACTCTACAACCAATAGAAGGCTCTTTTTCTAGCATTTTAAATGTAGCAAGAGGAACTTCTAGTAAAAGCGGGGTAGGAAATGGAGTAAAGGTCTCGGGAGTTAAAGAGGATGCAGAAACACCTTTTAAACTTGTATATGATCCTTCACATATTGATGCTAACGAGGAAGGATATGTAGCAATGCCTAACGTCGATCCTTTAAGAGAGATGGTTGATCTTATCTCTGCTACTCGTTCATATGAGGCGAATGTCACCGTTTTTAATGCAAATAAGGCAATGCTTTCAAAGGCACTTGAAATAGGAAAATAGAAAGAAGGTTTAACGCTTAATGGCTATTGAATCAGTATCTATGTTTAATGTTGGCCAAGTAAATGCACCTTTGGCAGCAAATAAGTTGAGTCCATCTCAAGCACAAGAAAACTTTGGTGATTTCCTTCAAAGTGCTATTAACTCGGTAAATGATACACAGAAGGCTTCAGATGTAGCAACCAACAAACTAATAAGTGGTGGAAATATTGAGCTTCATGAAGTAATGATCGCATCACAGAAGGCAAGTATTGCATTAAATGCAACATTAGAGATTCGTAATAAAGTCGTAGAAGCATACCAAGAAATAATGCGTATGCAGGTTTAGACCTCGGTTATTGTAATATATCGAGCTAAAATATTCACCATAACCGGAGGATAAAAATGAATGAGCGTATAACAAAAATTAAAAGTGATATAACAACATTTTGGAAGAGTCGTACTAAAGGTCAAAAAGGGACTATGATTGGCGGATTTCTAGGTGTAATAATTCTTGCTGCGGTCCTGACCTTTTTTCTTACAAGAACGGAAATGGTTCCTTTATATTCAGAGGTAACTCCTTCTGAAGTAGGACGTATAAAAGAAAATTTAGATTCTAAAGGTATACCAAATGAAATAGCTGTTGGAGGGACTTCTATATTAGTTCCAAAGGAACAGAAGGATACTTTATTAGTGCAAATGGCAGCAGAGGGATTTCCGCAATCAGGAATGATTGATTATAGCTTCTTCTCTCAAAATGCAGGCTTTGGGATGACAGATAACGAGTTTAATGTATTAAAGCTGGCTACTACACAAACTGAACTAGCCAATTTGATTAAAAGCGTGGAAGGTGTTAAGGAAGCAAAGGTAATGATCACCTTACCTGAAGAAGGGGTATTTTTATCCCAAAGCAATGAAACAGCAAGTGCATCTATTGTACTAAATACAGAACCAGGCTATCAATTTTCAGAGACGCAAATAGCGTCCTTATACAATTTAGTTTCTAAATCTATTCCGAACTTATCTACTGAAGATATCGTTATAAGAAACCAATTCCTAGAGTATTTCGACCTCCAGCAGGCAAATGGTTCTGGTGGTACAACTGTCACAGATCAAATGACATTGAAGAAGACGATTGAGCGAGACCTACAACGACAAGTACAAACCATGCTAGGTACCTTAATGGGCCAAGATAAAGTAGTAGTATCCATTACTACAGATATCGATTTTAAACAAGAAAATCGAGAAGAGAATCTCGTAGAGCCAGTCGATGTAGAAAATATGGCTGGAATTGAAATTAGTGCTCAACGTATTTCTGAAACGTTTACGGGCAACAATCCGGTAGCTGGTGGTACTCCTCAAGGAGAGGATGCTACTGATAACTTCACCAACTATGTAGAAGGAACTACTGCCGATGGAGATTACGAAAGATCGGAAGATACAATAAACAATGAAGTGAATCGTATCCGAAAAGAGATTGTTGAAAGTCCATATAAAATTAGAGACATAGGTATACAAGTAATGGTTGAACCACCAAATGCAGAAGATGTTGCATCCTTACCGGAAGATATCCGAGGAGATATCGAACAGATGCTTGCTACAATTGTTAGAACTTCCATCGACAAAGGTGTAGGAGAACTAACAGAGGAACAAGTGGAAGATAAGATTGTAGTTTCGGTTCAGGAGCTGAGAGGGAAAAATTCGGTTGCTGAAGTATCTTCTTCAACAATCCCTTGGTGGGTATATGTAATTGGTGGAATATTATTAGTCTCCATTATTCTTCTTGTCATTACTTTAATTCGTTCAAGAAGAAGTGAGGAAGAGGAAGAATTACTTATTGTCGAAGAGGCAAGAGAGATACCAAAAGTTGATGATATTAATAATGAGAAAGAAACAGAATCTACTTTAAGACGTAAGCAACTAGAAAAAATGGCTAAAGACAAGCCAGAGGAATTTGCAAAGTTATTACGTACTTGGATTGCAGAGGATTAAGGAGGGACGGCTATGAATAAAAAAGAGAAAGAACTAACAGGTAAGCAAAAAGCCGCGCTCCTATTAATTTCTCTAGGACCAGAAGTGTCTGCTTCCATTTATAAGCATTTAAATGAAGAAGAAATTGAACGATTAACTCTAGAAATATCTGGAGTGAAAAAAGTAGAACCGGAAATAAAAGAAGGTATTATAGAGGAATTCCATCATATTGCCCTAGCGCAGGATTATATATCACAGGGTGGTATTGGCTATGCAAGGACAGTTCTTGAAAAGGCACTTGGTAGTGATCATGCTCAAGCAATTATCAACCGTTTGACGTCATCCTTACAAGTTCGTCCTTTTGATTTTGCTAGAAGAGCAGAGCCAACGCAGCTGTTTAACTTTATACAAAATGAACATCCTCAAACGATTGCTTTAATTTTATCTTATCTTGAACCACAGCAGGCGGGGATTATTTTATCTTCCCTTCCTCAGGAAGTACAAGCAGATATAGCTAGAAGGATTGCAACAATGGATTCTACTTCTCCGGAAGTAATTAGTGAAATAGAATCAGTGCTTGAGAGAAAACTTTCCTCTACCGTAACTCAGGACTTTACAGAAACTGGCGGTGTAGATGCAGTTGTAGAAGTACTAAATGGTGTCGATCGAACTACTGAAAAAACTATTTTAGATGCTCTTGAAATTCAAGATCCAGAGCTTGCAGAAGAGATTAAAAAGAGAATGTTTGTATTCGAAGATATCGTTACGTTGGACAACCGTTCTATTCAAAGAGTTATACGTGATTGTGAAAATGAAGATCTTATTCTTTCTATGAAGGTGTCGAGCGAGGAAGTGAAGGATATTATCTTCCGAAATATGTCTACAAGAATGGCAGAAACCTTTAAAGAAGAAATGGATATTATGGGACCAGTCCGATTACGTGATGTAGAAGAAGCACAAAGCAGAATTGTTTCTGTGATTAGACGACTAGAAGATGCTGGTGAAATTATCATTGCCCGTGGTGGAGGAGATGACATTATTGTCTAAAATTTTCCGAAACGTACAAATGGATTGTAATACAGAAAAATTCCGTCCGATTCATATAAGAAATCTCAATGTAGAAGAGACAAGCGATAAAACACCGCTCGCTATAAAGGAAAGCTTCAATATAGAACGCAGCAAAATGTTGGATGAGGTCAATCAAGAAATAAGGAATAAACAAAAGCAGTTACAATTAGAAGTGGAAAATACTCGGCAACAAATTCAACAGGAGCTAAATGAATGGAATAACCAGAAGCTTAGCTATCAACAAAGTGCTTACGAAGAAGGATTTGCACAAGGTGTAGAAGAAGGAAGACAAAAGGCACTGGCTGACATGCAAAGTTCCCTAAAAACAGCCAACGAAGCGATGCAAACAGCATATGAAAATGCTGCTGCCTATTTACAGCAACAAGAACAAGTAATTCTTGAATTGAGTATTCGAAATGCAGAGCGAATCATTGGGATTAAATTAGAGGAAGATTTCGATTTGTTTTTGTCTATTGTTCAAAGGGGCTTAAAAGAAGCTCGTGAAATGAAAGAAATAAAAATATATGTTTCCCCATATTACTTCAATCTAGTATCTAAAAATCGAGAAGAGCTTGCTTCTATCTTCCCGATAGACGTGCCATTTATGATTTTCGTAGACGAGGAAATGAATGATACAGATTGTTATATTGAAACAAATCATGGTCGAATTGTTGTAAGTATTGATGAACAAGTAAAAGAATTAAGACGTAAGCTGGTTGATATTCTTGAAAGCATGGAGTGAGAGTAATGAAAGCAATCGATTTAATCCAAAAAATACCAAATGTCTCTACTTTTAAAAAGTACGGCCGTGTAAATCGTGTAGTTGGATTAATGATTGAGTCGCAAGGCCCCGAGAGCTCTATTGGAGATGTATGTAAAATCCATATTAATTCTGCTAAAAATGGTCCCTCTGTCATTCTTGCTGAAGTAGTAGGCTTTAAAGAAGAAACTGTAGTCTTGATGCCTTATACAAATATACGTGAAATTTCCACAGGATGTTTAGTAGAAGGAACAAACAGTCCTTTAGAAATAAAAGTAGGTCCTGAGTTAATTGGGAAAGTACTTGATTCCATGGGCAATCCAATTGATGGAACGGTGTTACCGAAAGGCTTGAGCACAGTTGGTACAGAGCAAGATCCACCAAATCCTTTAACAAGACCACCTATTCATGAGCAAATTGAGGTGGGAGTGAAGGCGATTGATGGTATGCTTACAGTCGGAAAGGGACAAAGGGTTGGTATTTTTGCTGGTTCAGGTGTAGGTAAAAGTACCCTGTTAGGAATGATTGCAAGAAATACGAATGCTGACTTAAACGTGATTGCCCTTATTGGAGAACGTGGCAGAGAGGTTCGAGAGTTTATTGAACGTGATCTTGGCAAAGAAGGATTGGAAAGGTCAATCGTAATAGCTGCGACTTCTGACCAGCCAGCTCTTATGCGTATTAAGGGAGCATTTACTGCTACTGCTATTGCGGAGTATTTTCGAGACAAAGGCTTAAATGTCATGCTAATGATGGATTCCGTTACCCGTGTAGCGATGGCTCAACGGGAAATAGGATTAGCAGTTGGTGAACCACCAGCTACAAGAGGGTATACTCCCTCCGTATTTTCTATTTTACCTAAGCTGTTAGAACGAACGGGTACAAATGAAAATGGAAGCATTACAGCGTTCTATACGGTACTCGTAGATGGAGATGATATGAATGAGCCTATTGCTGATACAGTCCGTGGGATACTTGACGGACATATAGTGCTTGATAGAGCGCTAGCCAACAAGGGGCAGTTTCCTGCTATCAATGTGTTAAAAAGTATTAGTCGTCTAATGAATCATATTTCAGATGAACAGCATGTAAAGGCTGCTGAAAGGCTACGTGAGCTTTACTTTACTTACAATAAATCAGAGGATTTGATCAATATAGGGGCATATAAAAGAGGAACTTCCAAAGAGATTGATGAGGCCATTCAATATGAACCTTTAATTACTGCTTTTTTAAAGCAAGGATATTTGGATAAAGTTTCTTTGGACAATAGTGTTCATGAATTAGTGATGTTATCAGGCGGAGGAGCTTAAGATGGTTGCTTATCAATATAAATTTGCTAAGGTGCTTACGGTTCGTGAACAGGAGAAGTCAGAGACAGAAATAGCGTACAAAGAGTCAGTTAATGCCTTTGAACAGGTTGCTACTGAACTATACAATCTTTTGAAAAAAAGAGAGTCTACTCTAGACACTCAAAACGATTTGCTGTCCAATGGATTAAGTATTGATGGAATACATCATTATTCTAATTTTCTAGAGAGCCTACAAAAAAGAATTGAAGTTGTACAAAAAGAGGTTATACAGGCTAGGTCCAAGATGAACTGGTATGAGGAAAAACTGTTGGAAAAAAGCTTAGAGGTTCGGAAGTTCGAAAAAATGCAAGAAAAGGATTTTGAAAGTTTTCAACAAGAACAGTATCGCCTAGAAGCGATTGTTTTAGATGAGATTTCTTCCTTAAAGTTTCAAAACAAAGAGATTAGGTGAGTAAAGCATGGCAAAAAAGAATAATCAAAAGAAAAGCCTTCATACGATGGACAACGGGCCAAGAAAAATCGGCTTAGGCAAGAAAATATTATATTTGTTTATCATACCGCTTCTCTTTGCTTTGGCTCTCCTTTTAACTTTTGCCCAAATAACAAATATTAATGTATTTGAAAAAGCTAAAGAACTTACCTCGTTTAGTGAGAATAAGCCATTGGATGACAATGCAAAATCAAATCGCTTAGAAGAGAGAGTTGTTTCATTGCAAGCAGAGATTCAGCAAAAAGAAGTACAAATTAATCAGCTTCAGGGCGAAATAGAAAACTCTGTGAAGTCTGAAGAATCCTTGTTGTCAGAACAGGAAAGCCTATTACAGGAAATTGAAGAACTGAAGAGACAAAATGAACAATCAAAAAGGGATTATGCAGAGGTAGTTTCTACCTTCGAAAAAATGTCTGCAAAATCAGCAGCTCCTGTTATCTCGAATATGAGTGATGCAGAGGCATTGAGAATTTTGGCGAGTTTAAAACCAGATACTGTTGCAAAAATTTATGAAAAAATGTCACCTCAGGATGCTGCTAAATATACTGAGCTAATGACCAAGCAGTAGATCGTATTTTGCATGTGAGAGGAGGTGAAAGAAAAATTGAGCATAGCGATATTTAATATGAGACCTCCTGCTGCTGTGCAACCTAAAACAGAGTTGCCAACAGGTAACAGTCAAGGATTTGGAAATGTATTTGGACAAATTCTTTCCAGTCAGTCTGTACCATCTGTTAATGTTGAAAGCCCTGTGAAAACAGAGCAAAATCTTATACAAGATTTACTTTCTCTATTAGATGCCGAATCCATAGAGGATGCACAGAATTTACTTCAAACGGATGAACTACTAGTAGATTCAAATGACTTACATCAATTGTTAAATAAATTGCTAAGCAAGCTTGAAGATTTACAGGAGAACCCAGATCAGAAACAGGATGTTTGGGAAATTCTTGCGAATGTAATGGAACAGCCTCAAAAGCTTGTTGACTCTATCCTTTTAACATTAAATGGACAAGCATCGAATAAGATTACAAGTCCAGTGGAAGCAAAACAAGCAGTAGAGCTTTTAAAGGTAGTCCAACTTATAGGAAACAAAAGTGATTTGACCTTCAAACAAGAAACGACACTTTTTGATCTAAAACAAACATTGGAAACTTTAAAGGAAAACTTAACAAATTTATCATTGATACAAGGTAGAAACTCTACTCCCGTAACTAAAGCATTTATACAACAAGTGGTAATGAATCAATCAGTTACTAAAGGAATGAGTACAGAAGTAGTAACAGAAAGTAAAGAAACCACTTCTGTAAATCAAGGTCAGACAATCACTGTACAAACAAAAGTAGAGACAGTGTCCATGACTCTCCCTACACAAAAATCAGCTCAGTCAGAGGAGTTTATAAAAGAACTTCAAAAGTTGATGAACCGGGTTCAATTTGGACAAGCAGCAGGGGCTAATAGATTAGTGATTAAGCTATATCCTGAACAGCTTGGAACGATCCGCATTGAGTTGATACAAAAGGATGGAATCTTAACTGCAAAAATGCTTGCATCAACTGCCTTAGGTAAAGAAATGCTAGATACGCATTCTGGTCAATTAAGACAAGGACTGGCAAATCAAAATATACAAATAGAGAAGCTAGAGATTACCCAAGCATTGCAAGACACAGCAAAACAGGAGAAAAACCAAGGTTTCCAAGACTCTACTTTTAAACAACATAGACAGCATGATCAACAAGAAGAAGATTCAGATGTTTCAGTTTCAGATATACAAACCACGTTCCAAGAATTTCTAAGTGAAATAGAGGTATAAAAATGGCTGATTTAACACCAATTACAAGCAATATGTACCTGTCATCTAAAAAAACGACTAAAACAACGGGTAATAGTACGCTTGGAAAAGATGAATTTTTAAAAATATTGATGACACAACTTCAAAATCAGGATCCTACTAATCCAATGAAGGATAACGAATTCATTGCTCAAATGGCACAGTTTTCTTCCTTAGAGCAAATGACGAACTTAACGAATGCCTTTGAAAAGTTTGCGCAGGCACAAGAACAAACCCAAATGATTGAATACAGCAATTTTGTTGGTAAGCAAGTGAAATGGCACGAGCTGACAGACAAAAATGGTGTAGATGGTAAGCCTATCACTAACGAAGGAACTGGCCAAATTGTTGGAGTTAAATTCGTAAATGGGAGCGTAGAATTTACACTGTCTGATGGAAAGAAAATTACACCAGGTAACATTTCGGAAGTATTATCAAGCAATGGGAACTCTAACAGTTTAGTAGAGGCAAGTATGATGATTGGAAAAACTATTGGATACACTGATAATACCGTAGAAACAAAAGGTGTTGTTGAATCTGTCTCTAAAAAAGATGGTGTGATTTTATTGAATCTTTCTGGTGGTACTACGATAACAGCAGATAAAATTAATTCTATCCAATAAAGAATAGAACGGAGACTTGCAATGGACCATGTTACTATTAACCGTGTCTCCCTGCAACCAGGTATCCGTCAACCAATAACAACTAAGCAAGTCACACCTCCTAAACAGGCGTTTTTACAGCATTTACATGAAGCCACGGTAAAAACAGAACTAAAGGTAAGCAAACATGCCAATCAGCGATTACTAGAAAGAAATATTCATATTTCAGATGCGCAGTGGCAGCTTGTAAGTGACAAAGTATCAGAAGCGCGCTCCAAAGGTGTAAAGGACTCATTAGTATTGATGGAACAAGCAGCTTTAATCGTAAGTGCAAAAAATGCCACGGTTATTACTGCAATGGATCGTACGGAAGCAAACAATCAATTGTTTACCAATATAGACGGCACAATAGTGCTAGGATAGCAGGACCTTTAAAGGATGCTACGTGCAGTGGACTGATTGAAGCTAGCACACAAATCGAAGGGAGAAATTCATCAATGATTCGTTCAATGTACTCAGGTATCTCAGGACTTAAAAACTTTCAAACAAAATTAGACGTAATAGGTAACAACATCTCTAACGTAAATACTTATGGTTTTAAAAAGGGTCGTACAGTTTTTAAAGATTTAATCTCACAGACGACTTCAGGTGCTTCTGCACCTACAGGAACACGAGGTGGAGTAAACGCTAAACAAGTAGGGTTAGGCTCCCAGTTATCTGCAATTGATACTATCCACTCTGGAGGTTCATTGCAATCTACAGGTAATACATTAGATCTTGCTATATCTGGAGATGGGTTTTTTCAAGTAGCAGATGGAAAAGGAGCAACTGCCACAGCTGGTCCAAATGGATTTGAAAATTATTTATATACACGTGCTGGGAACTTTTATATGGATAAAGAAGGATACTTAGTTAATTCTGACGGGAAATACTTAGTTGGTGCCTCAGCAGTTACTACTGGTGCGCCGGCGCAGTTCCCATTGGCCAATTTAGTTTCTGTAACACCTAATAGCGGGAATTTAGATGCAACTGGTAATGATGGAATTCCTGATAAAACATTTATAACCGGAGCTACTACTACTTATAAACCAATTCAAATTCCTACTGACGCTCAAAGTATGAGTATTAGTCAAGATGGTACTGTGACATTTGTAGACAAAGGTGGAGAACTTAGATGGTCGGGGCAATTGGTTTTAGCCAAATTTCCAAATGCAGGAGGTTTAGAAAAGGCGGGGAACAATTATTTTAAATCCTCACCAAACTCAGGTACTCCGTTAAACTCAGTAGGAACTCAAGATGGTCTTGGAACAGTCAACTCTGGCTTCCTAGAAATGTCTAACGTTGACTTATCTGAAGAGTTTACGGACATGATTGTAGCGCAACGTGGATTCCAAGCTAATACTCGTATTATCACGACTTCAGACCAAATCTTAGAGGAATTAGTTAACTTAAAACGATAAAAAATAGTCTAACAGCTTGACAGTAAGGGAGGGGTGGGCCGTTCCTTGAATGGCCCGGCCCTTAAATAAATGATTAGTTTAACTCGTTTAAACGGTAAAGAGTTTTCGTTAAATGCATTATACATAGAGACGATTGAATCTTTTCCAGATACTACGATAACGCTAACGAACGGTCATAAATATGTGGCGTTAGAAACACGAGAAGATGTGTATGAAAAAATCGCTCAGTTCTACAAGGAAATACATATTTTATCGAATCCTTATTTAAGAGGTGAACAGGATGAAGAATAACAATAAGCTAGTAACTATGATGCTAATTATTTTGGTTTCTCTTACTTTGGTAGGTGTGGTTGCAATTTTACTCTACTTCCAATTTAATAAAGGTGAAGAAGCCAACGAACCTACAATTGATGAGATTGTCGAGTCTTCTGTGGACATTCAAGAAATTACAACTAATTTAGCAGGCGACAAATTTATCCGGATTTCTATGAAAGTTCAAACAGACAGTACAAAGTCGGCAGAGGAACTTACAAAACGAGATTTCCAAGTGAAAAATATTTTGATCACGGAACTTTCGGAAATGACGCCAGAGGATTTAGAAGGTAAGCAAGGTAAGATAAGCTTAGAGTCCTCTTTAAAAACAAAAATAAATGAATTAATGCATGATGGGGAAGTACAGCAGGTGTATATTACTTCCTATATTATTCAGTAAAGTAATTTTTTGAATGGAGGTGGGCAGATTGGCAGGAGATATATTATCTCAATCAGAAATAGATGCATTGTTAAGTGCCCTTTCGACAGGTGAAATGACAGCGGACGAAATGAAGAGCGAACAGGAATCAAAGAAAATTCGTACTTATGATTTTAAGAGAGCTCTGCGTTTCTCGAAAGACCAAATACGAAGTTTGACACGTATACACGAAAATTTCGCACGTCTTTTAACCACATTTTTTTCTGCCCAGTTAAGATCATATGTTCAAATATCTGTAGTGTCCGTAGACCAAATTCCTTTTGAAGAGTTTATACGCTCGGTACCTCATATGACACTCATTAATGTGTTTGAGGTTCCGCCTCTAGAAGGTAATATTCTAATGGAGATAAACCCCAATATCGCATATTCCATGCTGGATTTATTAATGGGAGGGAAGGGTCAGACGCATACAAAGGTAGATAATTTAACTGAAATAGAAACAAAGATAATGACTAATCTCTTTGAAAAATCCTTTGATAATTTAAGAGAAGCATGGAGTAATATAGCGGATATCGATCCAATCTTAACGGAATTAGAGATAAATCCGCAATTTTTACAAATGATTTCTCCAAATGAGACTGTAGTTGTCATATCTTTTAATACGGTTATTGGAGAAACAAGTGGAATGATTAATATTTGTATTCCTCATGTAGTATTAGAACCAATCGTACCGAACCTATCTGTGCGTTACTGGATGCAAACAAATAAAAAAGAAGTGTCACCGGAACAATTAGCAGTCCTTAAAAAACGTGTTAAATCAGCAGAAATACCAGTTGTGACTGAATTAGGTTCTACTGAAATCACGATGGAAGATCTTTTATATCTTCAGTTGGGCGATGTGATTCAGTTAAATGCAAAAGTTGAAGATGCTCTTACGATCAAAGTAGGAGATATACCTAAGTTTAAAGCCCAGCCTGGTAAGCTTAAAAAGAAAATGGCAGTACAAATAATTGAAACTTTGAAAGGAGGAGAGGATGATGATGAGTGATGATATGCTCTCCCAAGAAGAAATTGAAGCCCTCCTACGTGGAACGGTTGACAATGTGAAGGAAGAAAAAGCAAACAAGGGTACATCGAATATTGAAGATTACTTAGACTCTTTTGCTATAGATACTTTAGGAGAAATCGGTAATATTTCCTTTGGAAGCTCTGCTACCGCTCTATCTTCATTATTAGGTCAAAAAGTGGATATAACTACTCCACATATTAGCATGATTAATAGAAGTAGATTAGTGGAGGAGTTTCCACATCCTTATGTGGCGGTACAAGTCAAATATACTGCTGGACTAATAGGTATGAATCTACTAGTTATTAAGCAATCAGACGCTGCTGTAATTGCAGACTTAATGCTAGGTGGAGATGGAATAGATCCAAGTCCTCAGCTAAGTGAAATTCAATTAAGTGCCGTACAAGAAGCTATGAACCAAATGATGGGCTCTGCCGCTACTTCAATGTCCACTGTGTTCAATAAAAAGGTAGATATCTCTCCACCATCCATAGATATTTTAAATCTTATCGAAGGGGAAGGCGAGGAAGCGATCCCTAATGATGATTTACTTATTAAAATATCTTTTAGACTACGAGTAGGAAGCTTAATAGATTCTAATATTATGCAGCTTATACCATTAGAGTTTGGACTGAGCCTAGTTAAATCACTATTGGGTGAGGATGAAACTGAACTAGAGGCTGCGGCAACAGTGTATGAAGAAAGAGTAGAAAGCAATCACGTATCCGTTCCAGTGCCAGACTATTATGAAACACCACCAGTTCAACAGCCAGTTGCACCGCAGCATCAACCAAGACAAAGTAATACACCACCTGTAGAGGTGCAACAAGCTCAATTTGCTAGCTTTGAAGCAACAAAACTAACACCTAATGAGTCGAGAAATTTAAATTTACTTCTTGATATTCCGCTACAAGTAACAGTAGAATTAGGTCGTACTAGAAGGACTGTGAAGGAAATTTTGGAACTTACCAGCGGTTCTATCCTAGAGTTGGATAAATTAGCTGGAGAACCTGTAGACATCCTTGTAAATAATCGTCATATTGCCAAAGGGGAAGTCGTTGTAATTGACGAGAACTTTGGTGTTCGAATTACAGATATACTAAGTCAGGCAGAACGTATAAATAATTTACGATAAGTAATGGAGGAGACATATTATGTCGAAAAGAATTTTAATAGTGGACGATGCTGCGTTCATGCGCATGATGATTAAAGATATTTTATCTAAAAATGGTTTTGAAGTAGTAGGTGAAGCGGCAGATGGTGTACAAGCTGTAGAAAAGTACGCTGAATTAAAACCAGATTTAGTGACGATGGATATCACGATGCCCGAAATGGACGGTATCGAAGCTTTAAAAAAAATTAAAGAAAAAGATCCGAGTGCAACAATTATAATGTGTTCTGCCATGGGGCAACAAGCTATGGTTATAGATGCCATTCAAGCAGGAGCAAATGACTTTATCGTAAAACCATTCCAAGCTGACCGAGTAATTGAAGCAATCTCTAAAGCGATAGGGTAAGAAATGATGTGGAAGCTTTACCTAAATATTTGTATGGCATGTTTTCTATTGATATCTTTTCCGTTAGGTACTGAGGCATCTGTAGATTCAAATGAAAGTATTAAGGATTATTTAGAACGAGAAAAGAACGACTCTGATCCATCTAAAGAAACCGATAGTAATACACCAGTTGAACAAGAAAAGAATACTCCACAAGAAGCAAGTTCAAGTGGAGTATCTATTACAGCCTGGGATTACATTAAAATGATTTTTGCCTTGTTATTTGTCATTGCTTTGTTGTATGGGTTATTACGCTTTTTAAATAAACGAAATAGAAGCTTTCAGCATAACCAGCTCATCCATAATCTTGGAGGAGTTGGGGTTGGACAAGGCAAGTCAATTCAGTTAATGCAAATTGGCAACTCTCTCTATTTAGTAGGGATTGGAGAAAATATAAATTTACTGAAAGAAATTACAGATCCTCAAGAAATAGAAGTGTTAACAAAACTATATGAGGATAAGCTTGGAACTGCTCAAACGCTTCCTTATATTATGGAGTTAATGAATAAACTAACAAAAAACAAGACTCATAAGGCAAAAAATAACGAAAATCCTTCATTTAATGAAACGTTTCAAAAAAAGCTAGAAGATATAAAAAGAGACCGTAGTGAAGTATTAAAGGATTGGAAGACAAAGGAGCGCAAAAACAATGAATGATTTCGTCCAATTCTTCTCGGACAGTGATCCGTCAAATGTCTCCACTTCTATCAAATTAATGCTTTTACTAACGGTTTTATCTTTGGCACCAAGTATTTTAATATTAATGACTTCCTTTGCTAGAATTATGATTATTTTGTCTTTCGTACGTACAGCTTTAGCAACCCAACAAATGCCGCCTAACCAAGTATTAGTTGGTTTAGCCTTATTCTTAACGTTTTTTATCATGGCACCAACACTTCAGGAAGTGAATGAAACTGCCTTGACTCCTCTCTTTGATGAAGAGATTACGTTGGAACAGGCTTATGAAAATGCTAGTGGACCATTTAAGGATTTTATGAGTGAGCATACAAGGCAAAAGGATTTAGAACTATTTTTAAGATATACCGAAGCAGAGCGACCAGAATCAATTGATGATATTCCATTGACAGTAATGGTACCTGCTTTTGCTTTAAGTGAAATTAAAACAGCCTTTCAAATAGGTTTTATGATCTTTATTCCTTTCTTAGTAATCGACATGATTGTGGCTAGTGTCCTGATGTCGATGGGGATGATGATGTTGCCACCGGTAATGATATCCTTACCATTTAAAATTTTATTGTTTGTATTAGTGGACGGATGGTATTTAGTTATGAAGTCCATCCTACAAAGTTTTTAGGAGCTGATTGTATTGAGTAATGAAATGGTAATATCAATTGCAGAAAGAGCCATTTGGGTCATTCTTCTTGCATCAGGTCCTCTTTTGTTAGTGGCTTTAATAACAGGTCTTGCAGTGTCTATCTTTCAAGCAACAACACAAATTCAAGAGCAGACTCTTGCATTTGTTCCTAAAATTATTGCAGTTTTAGTGGCTATCGTCTTTTTTGGACCATGGATGCTATCACAAGTGACCTCCTATGCTGCAGATATTTTTGAAAACTTAGTGAGATATATTGGTTAGTTCAATGGAAGAGATCATACCTAGACTAACTGTATTACTATTAATTATTGCTAGAGTTTCAGCGTTCATGATTACATTGCCACTGTTTTCACATCGTACTATTCCAGCTACACACAAAATTGCCTTTGCCGTGATTCTCTCTTGGATGATGTATTACACGATGGATGTGAGTCCTTTTGAAATTAACGGAGAATACATATTATTAATCATCAAGGAAGTAATGGTAGGCTTATTTGTAGGGTTACTAGCCTATATCATTCTTTCTGCAATTCAAATTGCTGGCGGATTTATCGACTTCCAAATGGGGTTTGCAATTGCCAATGTAATAGACCCTCAAACTGGAGCGCAAAGTCCGTTGATAGGACAATTTTTAAATATTATTGCACTTTTATTACTGTTAGCTTTAAATGGTCATCATTTGCTCTTAGATGGAATTTTTTATAGCTATCAGTTTATCCCTATGGAAACGACTTGGCTTGCTTTTGGACAAGAAAATTATGTGGAATTCATTATGAAAACATTTGCGGGAGTTTTTGCAGTTGCCTTCCAGATGTCTATTCCTATCGTGGCGACTCTATTTCTAGTGGATATCGCGTTAGGAATAACAGCTCGTACAGTTCCTCAGTTAAATATTTTTGTAGTGGGATTCCCTATAAAAATTGGGGTTACGTTTATCGTGTTATTAGTCATGATGGGAGTCTTACTGGCTGTTATGCAAAAAGTATTCGAGATGATGATCATCGCTATGCGAGATTTAATGATAATTTTAGGTGGTGGCTAATATGTTAATGCTCCGATTGGATTTACAGTACTTCGCAGGAGAAAAGACAGAAAAGGCTACTCCTAAAAAAAGACAGGATTCTCG
The DNA here is from genome assembly GCF_038624605.1 of Psychrobacillus sp. FSL K6-4046. Lineage (NCBI taxonomy): Bacteria > Bacillati > Bacillota > Bacilli > Caryophanales > Bacillaceae > Psychrobacillus > Psychrobacillus sp. FSL K6-4046. The sequence continues at coordinate 2,542,015 of NZ_CP152020.1, read as the reverse complement.
AAAAAAAGGACAAGTGCTAAAAAGTCAGGATGTTACAAGTGCCATTGTGTTACTAGCAGTATTCGTCTTTATGTTTTTCTTTGCAGGTTTTTTACGAAATGAGATTTTTACTTTCTTCAATGTTACTTTTACAAAGTATATGTTAATGGATTCAATTTCCATCCCCATAGCCATTGAGATTTATAAGGATATGCTAATGGAAATGGCTATGATTTTGCTTCCTATCATGTTAGTAGCGGTAGTTGCTGCTGTTGCTGCAAATTTCTTTCAGTTTGGCTTGCTCTTTACGACGGAGCCTTTGAAATTTGATTTGAAGAAAATAGATCCGATAAAGGGACTTAAGCGAATCTTCTCGATGAGGGCGGTCATTGAACTATTAAAATCCATTCTTAAGATTACATTTATAGGATCTGTTACAACGATGATTTTATGGATGAACCTTGAGCAAGTACTCTCTTTGTCCTTCAAAACTGCTTGGGACACCTTATCAACGATAGGCTGGCTCACAGGGATGATGGGTATTGTCGCTTCCCTTGTCTTGTTGTTTATATCGATCTTAGATTTCTTCTATCAGCGTTTTGATTACGAGAAAAATTTGAAGATGTCTAAGCAGGATATAAAGGACGAACATAAGAACTCAGAAGGAGATCCTATTATTAAATCACGTATTCGACAGAGACAAAGAGAAATGGCCATGCGTCGAATGATGCAGGAAATTCCTACAGCTGATGTTGTCATTACGAATCCTACTCATTATGCTATTGCACTAAAGTACGATGACCAATCAATGGAAGCCCCAATCGTAGTGGCCAAAGGTGCAGATTACGTTGCTCAAAAGATTAAAATGATTGCTAAGGAAAATGACGTGGTAATGGTTGAAAATCGGCCACTGGCTAGAGGGATGTATGACCAGGTTGAAATTGGTCAACGAATTCCCGATGAATTCTTTAAGGCGGTAGCTGAGGTATTAGCTTATGTGTATCGCATTAAACAAAAAATTTAAAGATTGAGGTGGAAGTATATGCAAGTCCGCGATATATCCGTTTTAGCAGCAGTAATTTCTATTGTGGCTATGCTCGTGATACCTCTTCCTCATTGGTTATTGAGTTTTCTAATCATTGTTAATATTACTATTGCTCTTTTAATTTTAATGACGGCAATGAATATGCAAGAGGCATTACAATTTTCTGTCTTCCCAACATTATTATTATTAGTAACCTTATTTAGACTTGCGCTTAATGTTTCCACTACACGCGCGATTTTAGCTGAAGGGGATGCGGGGAAAGTAGTAGAAACGTTTGGAACATTTGTTACAGGCGGGAATATGTTAGTTGGGTTAGTAGTTTTTGCAATTTTAGTTATAATCCAATTTATCGTAATCACTAAGGGAGCGGAACGTGTATCAGAGGTTGCTGCCCGTTTTACCTTGGATGCCATGCCTGGTAAACAAATGAGTATTGACGCTGACTTAAATGCCGGAATGATTTCGGAAAAGGAAGCAAGAGAGAGACGTGAAAAGGTAAGTGGAGAAGCCGACTTTTATGGTGCGATGGATGGTGCAACCAAATTCGTAAAGGGTGATGCGATCGCTGGTATCATTATCGTAATTATTAACTTACTATTTGGTATTATCATTGGTGTAGTTCAGTTTGAACTACCTTTTGGTGAGGCTGCAGTTTTATTCTCCACAATGACTGTTGGAGATGGACTTGTGTCCCAAATTCCGGCTTTACTAATATCGACTGCTACAGGGATTGTTGTTACAAGAGCTGCATCTAAAGGTAATTTAGGTGGAGATATTACAGGTCAGCTATTAAGTCAGCCTAAGCTACTTTATGTAGCAGCTGCCTCAATTGCACTTCTGGGGATTGTGACCCCTATAGGAGTGATTCTTACTTTTCCTATCTCAGCTATTTTAGTTATTGGTGCTTACATGATGGGTAAAACTGAAAAAGAGGATCCGGAAGAACTAGAGGAGTTCCAGGAGGAAGCAGCTACCGATAATATGAAGAGCCCTGAGAATGTTATTAATCTATTAAACGTAGACCCAATAGAATTTGAATTTGGCTACGGCTTAATACCACTTGTTGATACAGCACAAGGTGGAGATTTACTTGATCGTGTAGTAATGATTCGCAGACAGCTGGCGTTAGAGCTCGGTATAGTCATTCCGGTAGTACGGATACGTGATAATATTCAACTTCAGCCAAATGAGTATCGGATTAAAATAAAAGGAAATGAAATGGCTCGAGGGGAATTGCTATTAGATCACTATCTTGCTATGAGCCCTGGAGATGACGATACGATCGAAGGGATTGACACGATTGAACCTTCTTTTGGATTGCCGGCTAAATGGATATCTGAAGCGGTCAAGGAAGAAGCAGAGATTATGGGATATACAGTCGTAGACCCACCTAGCGTTGTTTCTACTCATATGACAGAAATCATCAGAAACCATGCCCATGAGTTACTTGGTAGACAAGAGACGAAACAGCTCATTGATCATATTCGTGAAACATCTCCAATTCTAGTGGACGAATTGACTCCAACTCCGATGACGATAGGAGAGATTCAAAAGGTACTAGGAAACTTACTAAGAGAGCATGTTTCAATCAGAAACTTGCCAATTATTTTCGAAACACTTGCAGATTATTCAAAAATGACATCCGATGTCGATATATTAACTGAATACACTAGACAAGCTTTAGCAAAACAAATAACTTCTCAATATGCTGGGAACAGTAATACGCTCAAAGTTTTAACGGTGTCTGGTAGAGTAGAGAAAATGGTTGCTGATAGTATTCAACAAACTGAGCATGGTAACTACCTTTCAATTGATCCTACTGATTCGCAAGCTATATTGGAATCTATGGCAAGAGAGGTGGAACGAGCTTCTCTGATGGAGCAGTCTCCGATAATATTATGTTCACCAGCAGTAAGAATGTACTTAAGACAAATGACCGAAAGATATTTCCCTCAAATCCCGATTCTTTCATATAACGAGCTAGAATCATCTATTGAGGTACAAAGCGTTGGGGTGGTGAATGTTGAATGAAAATGAAAAAATATATCGCAGCCACTATGCCTGAAGCAATGAAGGCTATTCGTAAGGAATTAGGAGACGAAGCAGTAATTCTAAGTTCTAAGGTTGTATACTCAAAGGGTTTTCTAGGAATGTTTAAAAAGAAATCTATTGAGGTTTTAGCTGGAATGGATAGTATAGAGCTTCCAAATAAAACACCAAATTTACCGACTGTTCAGATTGATTCAGATTCTAATCAAACTTCAGAGATAAAAAAAGAATTAGAAGATATAAAGAATATGGTTAAATCGATTCAACGTCCACAGTTGGAACAACAATATTCGGAAGAACTTCATACACTTATTCACCACCTTAAGCAACAGGAACTAGCAGAGGAGCTTATCACGCGAGTAAGTGATGAGCTTTTTGTGCATGGTAAAACAACGATTGAAGAACAATTAGATTTCACAAAAAACTATTTAAATAATCTCCTGAGTGATCTTTCATTTGGAGGAATCTCCTACGAAAGAAAATTTATTAATGTGCTAGGACCCACGGGTGTTGGTAAAACAACGACGATAGCAAAAATGGCCGCTCGTGCAGTTCTTGAAAAGAAGAAAAAAGTAGGGTTTATCACAACCGATACTTACCGCATTGCTGCAATAGAACAATTAAAAACATATGCGGGTCTTCTACAGGCACCTATTGAAATTGTCTACAGTCAAAAAGACTTCCAACAAGCTGTTCATCAATTTGAGAAATTGGACCTGGTCTTTATCGATACGGCAGGTAGAAACTATAAAGAAGTTAAATTTGTAGAGGACTTACAAAAGTTAATCGATTTTAAGGACAACACGGAAACTTTTCTTGTACTCTCTTCTACCTCTAAAGAAAGAGATATGGAAGTAATAATAGAGCAATTTACAGAGTTTCCAATTGAAAAACTGATATTTACTAAAATCGATGAAACAAATTCTATTGGCTCGATGATTAATTTAATGGTTAAATATAACAAGGGACTTGCTTACTATACAGATGGGCAAGAAGTACCGGAAGATATTGTAGAGGCTAGTCAAGATGGAATAGTCGAGTTGCTATTAAAGGGGATTCATAATGAGAGATCAAGCTGAGGAATTACGATTGAGAATGCTTCGCAATCATAGTCAGTTAGGCCGTTCAATTGCAGTAGTTAGCGGAAAGGGGGGCGTAGGGAAAAGTAATTTTTCTACAAACTTCACATCGATGCTAAGTGCGCAAGGGAAAAAAGTAGTCTTAATCGATATGGACATTGGAATGGGTAATATTCACATTTTACTTGGAAAATCAGCGCCTCATAATTTAAAAGATTATTTAGTGGGAGAAAAATTATTAGAAAGTGTCATGTTTGATGGACCAAACGGACTGAAATATATATCTGGAGGTTCAGGGCTAAATGGAGTCTTAGAGTGGTCGGACAGTATGTTTGAAAGGCTAATTGAAGCGTTTGAATTCCTTCAAAAGTCCTATGATTATATTATTTTCGATATGGGTGCTGGGGCAACATCTCAAACATTAGACTTGTTAGTTGCATTAGATGACATTATCGTCATAACAACGGCTGAGCCTACATCAATCACTGATGCCTACTCTATGATGAAATATATATATCTTAAAGATCCACAGAAAAGCTTCTTTCTATTATGCAATCGAGCTTTCTCAAAAGAAGAGGGTGAAGATACTACGGCTAGATTGAAGTTGGCTATGTCCAAATTCCTTTCGAAGGATGTTGTTGTTCTAGGGAGCTTACCAGAGGATCCCACAGTACGTAAAGCAGTCCAACAGCAAGTACCTTTTTCCATTTTGTATCCGCAAAGTGAAATCTCTAAAAAGCTTTCCTCTATTGTTAGCAAGTTTACAGAAGAACAGTTGGTAGCAGTTCCGTCTAATCCGAGTAAGTTTATTGATAAATTGAAAAGCTTATTTAAAGGAGGCGGTAAGTAGGATGGAACCAAAGAAAAAATTACTTATCGTGGATGATTCAGCTTTTATGCGTAAATTAATCGGAGACTTTTTTAAGGAAAACAAAACAATTGAAGTAGTTGGTATAGCCCGAAATGGATCAGATGCCCTTAGAAAAATTAAAACACTACGTCCTGATGTTATTACGATGGATGTAGAAATGCCAGAGATGAATGGAATAGAAGCCCTAAAACAAATAATGATTGATTCGCCTGTTCCAATCATTATGCTTTCTAGTACCACGCAACGGGGTACGGAAAGTACTTTACTAGCTATGGAATATGGTGCAGTAGACTTTGTAGCTAAACCTAGTGGCACCATATCTTTAGATTTACATAAGATTAAAGATGAATTAGTAGAAAAAGTAGAACATGCTTCAAAAATCACTATAAGTAAATTAAAAAAATTACAACTACCAACAAGAGAAGAGCCAAAGGTAGTGATGAACCAATCTGTTACACATAGGTTGCTAAACAAAAAAAAGATGGTATTGATCGGTACTTCTACAGGGGGACCACGAGCTTTACAAGAGGTTCTACCCAGTTTACCAGGGGATTTAAAGGCTCCTGTTTTAATAGTTCAGCATATGCCTCCTGGGTTTACTAAATCACTTGCGGATCGTTTAAACCAACTATCCGAGATAGAGGTAAAGGAAGCAAGTGAAGGAGATATTATTAGGAATGGACATGCTTATATAGCTCCAGGTGGATATCATATGCGCATAAAAAAAGTAGGAACGGCTTATACGATAAAACTTGATGATGTAGAGCCTCCTAGAGGAGGACATAGACCGTCTGTGGACGTTCTATTGGAAGACAATAGCAGCTATAATGACTTTGATAAAATCGTAATCATTATGACTGGTATGGGTTCGGACGGCTCTAAAGGCCTGAAGCGGTTAGTTGAGGCTGGTAACGTAGTAACAATTGCTGAATCCTCGAATACATGTATTGTTTATGGCATGCCTAAAGCAGCGGTAGAAACAAAATTAGTGAATGAAGTGGTAGATTTAGAGAGAATTGCAAACACAATCACACGGTATTTACCTTAAAGGGGAGTTAAGTTCATGGATATCAATCAATATTTAGAGATGTTTATAGAAGAAAGTAAGGAGCATTTACAGGCATGTAATGATCATTTACTAGAACTAGAGAAAAATCCCCAGGATCTTTCTATTGTTAATGAAGTATTTCGTTCTGCTCACACATTAAAAGGTATGTCTGCAACAATGGGTTACGAGGACATAGCTAATCTTACTCATAAGATGGAGAATGTTCTAGACGAAATTCGAAATAGCCGTTTAAATGTTACTCCAGAGCTTCTTGACGTAGTTTTCGTAGCGGTGGACCAGCTAGAAGAAATGGTCTTTAACATTGCTGAAGGCGGAGATGGAAAACTGAATGTAGAAGAGACTGTAAGAAAGCTTCATGAGATTGAAACCGGGGAAATAGAAGTTGCTGCTACTGTTGTAAATAATGTTTCTTCAACCTCGCTAGAAAATTACTTAACTTATGACGATTATGAAATGACTGTCATACAGCAATCTGCAGAACAAAATTATTTTTCATATGAGATATCTATCAAACTTCGAGAAGATTGCTTGCTTAAAGCTGCCCGCGTGTATATGGTTTTTGAGCTACTTGAAAAAATGGGAGATGTTATTAAATCTTCTCCTTCAGTTGAAAAGCTCGAAGATGAGGATTTTGATGAGCAGTTCTATGTAGCCTTCGTTACGACGGAAACGCAAGCTGATGTACAGAAGAAGCTGATGAAAGTATCAGAGGTTACGGAAGTAATCGTAAACACGGTTAGCCTTGAACAACTAAAGAAACGACAAAGTGAAGCCTTAGAAAAAGACGAAAGCAGCGTCATAGAACAACAGAATGAAGAGAAACCAACAACGGAATTGAAGGCTTCTAGAAAAAAACAAACAGTTACAAAGAATAACCAGTCGCACGGAAACAAAACAATTCGGGTTAACATCGAGAGATTAGATATATTGATGAACTTGTTTGAAGAGTTAGTAATTGACAGGGGTAGGCTTCAATCTATTTCTGAAAATCTACATGATAGTGAATTAGAGGAAACTGTCGAACGTATGGCAAGAATTACGGGTGATTTACAGAATATCATTCTCACAATGCGTATGGTACCTGTAGATACAGTATTCAATAGATTTCCTAAGATGGTTAGACAGCTAGCAAGAGACTTAAACAAAAAGATTAATCTACAAGTTATCGGTGCTGAGACTGAATTAGATCGTACGGTCATAGATGAAATTGGAGACCCACTTGTTCATCTTATTAGAAACTCTTTAGATCATGGTATTGAAAGTCCTGAAATTCGAAAAGCAAAAGGTAAACCAGAAGAAGGTACTGTTATACTTCGAGCGTACCATAGTGGTAATCATGTCTTTATTGAAATTGAGGATGATGGTGCTGGAATTAATCGTGAAAGAGTATTGAAAAAAGCTATAGCTAAAAACATTGTAACATCAGAGGCTGCAACGGTAATGAGTGATAAACAGGTTGCAGAGTTAATATTATCATCTGGTTTTTCGACGGCGGAAGTCATTTCTGATGTGTCAGGACGCGGCGTAGGTCTGGATGTAGTAAAAACAACGATTGAATCATTGGGAGGCTCTATTGAGATTTCTTCTACTGAAGGACAAGGCTCCTTATTTTCTATTCAACTACCTTTAACACTGTCTATTATTTCAGTCATGTTAGTGGAACTAGGAGAAGAAATTTTCGCTGTCCCTCTTTCTTCTATTATTGAGACCGCAATTATTCGTTCATCCGACATTTTAAATGCTCACAATCAGAAGGTCATCGATTTCCGTGGTAATGTTGTGCCGCTCGTATTCTTAGATGAAGTATTTGAAGTTCCTCAAGAGCGTACAGAGGAAGAATTTCATTCAGTGGTGCTTGTAAGAAAAGGTGACAAAATGGCTGGCTTAGTTGTTGATTCATTTATTGGCCAACAAGAGGTCGTATTAAAAACTCTTGGAACATACTTGTCTAGTGTATTTGCTATTTCAGGAGCAACTATTCTAGGGAATGGGAAAGTAGCCTTAATAATTGATTGTAACGCTTTAATAAGGTAGGGGGAAAAATAATGACAGAGGCTTTAGAAACAGAATACTTAAAAGTAGTTGTTTTTCAATTAGCGGACAAAGAATACGTAATACCAGTAAGCCAAGTACAAGGAATTGAGAAACTGATTCATATAACAAGAGTTCCCAAGACTCCTTCTTTTGTAAAGGGTGTCATTAATTTACGAGGTGTAGTTACACCTATTATCGATTTGAAAAGCAGATTTGGTTTAGGTGAAAGTAATTTAAATGATTCCTCACGAATTATTATAATTTCATTAGATGATATGAATGTAGGTGTCATCGTAGACTCTGCAAATGATGTGTTAGATATTTCGAAGGATTCCATTGAACCACAGCCGGAAGTAGTTGGAGGATTAGAACAAGACTTTATAGCAGGTGTTACTAAAATTGACAAGCGTCTATTAATATTGCTGCATCTAGATTTAGTTTTAAATCCTATTAAGACAGGAGCTTAGTTTAATGTTTGAAAAGCAAATTACTTCCGTCCATCTGGATGTTCTTCGAGAAATTGGGAATATTGGAGCAGCTCATGCTGCTACTGCACTGTCCATGCTATTAAACAAAAAAATAGATATGAATGTTCCTAAGGTAGAAATGGTGACCTTCGATGAAATGATGGAGCTAGCTGGCGGGGCAGAAAGTGTTGTGGCAGGTATATATCTTCGAATTGCAGGAGATGTCAATGGGAGTATGTTCTTTGTATTACCTGTAGAGCAAGCAAATCAATTTATTCGGAGATTAGTTCAAGATGACCAAATAGATTTTGAAAAGGCTCAAGTAACTGAGATTGGCGCATCTGCTCTTCAAGAACTAGGTAACATATTATCAGGCTCTTATTTATCCGCTCTCTCTGATTTTACAAAGCTAAATATTTACCCATCTGTTCCTGCATTATGTGTAGATATGGTAGGAGCAATCATTAGTTTTGGTCTTGTAGAGCTTTCACAAATAAGTGATTATGTAATTGTCATTGATACAGCTATTAACGAAGAAGAAATGGAAAATGGAAAAAGTGTCCACGGACATTTCTTCTTACTTCCAGATCCAGAATCATTTCAGTCGATCTTTCAAGCCTTAGGAGTAGAATAATATGATTGAACAAGCTCAAATGGCAGCAGTGGTGAAGGTAGGAATTGCTGATATGAACATTGTTAAGGCTCCTCAAATTATAAGGACCACAGGCTTGGGGTCTTGTGTTGGAGTAGTTTTATATGATGATAAATCTCAGATAGCTGGTATGGTTCATATAATGCTTCCTAACTCTTCTTTAGGTAGAAGTGAAAACATTAATACGGCCAAGTTTGCTGATACGGGTATTCAAGCGCTTATTAACCTCTTAAAGCAAGAAGGGGTAAGTAGTGATAGACTTCGAGCTAAAATAGCTGGCGGTGCACAAATGTTTCAATTTTCGTCCAGTAGAGACACGATGAGAATAGGTCCTAGAAACGTAGAAGCAGTAAAAGAATATTTAAAAAAATACTCCATCCGAATAATTTCAGAAGATACTGGAGGGAATAGCGGGAGAACAATTGAGTTTGATCCTCTGACCAAGCTGTTAAATGTACGGACGGTTAACCAAGGGGTGAAAAATATTTAATGGTTGGAACGATGATGTCTAATTTTTGGATAGCGTTGCTAACATTTAGCATTCTTTTTCTCTTCTCTTACCCATTTATAGAAGGGGCAATTATTCTTATACCGATTATTTTGTGGGCTATCCTATCTTTCTTTATAACTTTTGGGGGTCGTGCAATTTTATCTTATGTACTAGACGATAGAATGAAAAAAATAGAAGTCGAGGTTCCTTTTACCCAGGATAATTCTCAAACAAAAGTTGTTGGATCAAAAGAATACGCTGAAATTATAAAAGATATGATAAATGAGGAATCTTAAGTGGGGGGCGATTTTTCTTCGTCTCCCCTTTTTGTACGAAATTTTGGTATAATATCCATAAATAATAGAATGCAGTGTCGAAAGGAGGATATTTGTGTCAAAACAAAACTTGACAGAGGAGCAGCTCCTTTGGAGAAGATGGACTGAAAGCAAGGATCCTCAAGCGGGCGATTTACTTCTAAAAAAATATACTCCACTAGTTACGTATCATGTTCAACGGATAGGTGCGGGTATTCCTCAAAATGTTTCAAGAGATGAGCTCAAGAGTCTTGGCATGATGGGCTTATTTGATGCATTAAATAAGTTTGATCCTTCTAGAGATTTGAAGTTTGATACGTATGCATCCTTCCGGGTAAGAGGTGCAATAATAGATGGCCTTAGAAAAGAAGACTGGCTTCCAAGATCATCACGTGAAAAAGCTAAAAAACTGGATCAGAAAATAGAAGAATTAGAGCAAAAACTTATGCGACATGCGACACCTGAAGAACTGGCCGATTTTGCAGAAATACCTTTAGATGATGTATATCAGACTGTTCAAGAACACTTCTTTTCTAATGTTTTGTCTATAGATGAACAATTACATGATCAGGATGAAATGGATAGCAAATCCTTTGTGATCAGAGATGATACACAAACTACGCCTGAACAAAAGCTCGTAAAGGACGAGCTAATTAATGACCTTGTCAATCAAATCCAACACTTAAATGAAAATGAGCAATTAGTATTAAGTTTATTTTATACAGAAGAATTAACTCTAACTGTTATCGGGGAGATGCTCGGCTTATCCACCTCGAGAATATCTCAAATACATTCTAAGGCACTTTTTAAGCTTCGGAAGCTATTAGTAAATGAAATGATGAATACCTAATGTGTGGAGGGCAGACAGATGAGTCTTAAAGGTTTGGAATTACAAATAGCTATCCCAAAGACCGTGGACGCAGGGAAAATGGCTGATCAGATGCAGCAGCAAAGCCTAGTTAACCAAGCCAACGCCCAAGCCGCGACAGAAAGGCAAATAGAAAAGAACAGAGAAACTGTTATAAAATCTAATCATATAGAAGCAGACTCAAAGGGAAATCAACAGGAGCAGGATGAGCAAGAGAAGAAAGATAGGAAAAAAGGACAAGAGAACAACAATATAAAGCATCCTTTTAAAGGGAACTTTGTGGACTATAATGGATAGGAGAAAAAATGACAACAATTATTATAATAGCACTGTTTCTTCTCCAAATAATTAGCTTTTATTTCATTGCATTATTAAATATGAAATTATCAAAATATAAAGATTTGGAAGACAGACAAGAACAAACTATGAAAGAAATAGAAGATTCATTTAGTGCTTATTTAGCAGATATGAAGGATGAAAATGATCGTCTTCTATATGAATTAAAGGAAAACAGTTTTGTTCCTCCTATAAAGGAACATGCTTCTGCAAAAGAAGAAGTTTCTACAACTATAAAAAATGATATAGATTCTTCCTTTGTGATTTCAAGGCCCCTTGTATCCAAACATAAGGTAGCAAATAGCTATGTCCAGGCTGCTAGTTTGCCAGAAAAAAAACAGCCAGTTACGATGAAAGAAAAGGTACTATATTATAGTGAAGAAGGAAAAAGTCCAATTGAAATAGCCAAATTACTTCAAATAGGAAAGACGGAAGTAGAACTTTTCTTAAAGTTTAAGTAATAAATAGTTGAAAGTATAAAATAACTATGGTATATTACAATACGGTATGAATACACACGCATTACGGATGAACTTGGCAGGTGCTCTAGAAATAGAGTAGCCAATGACAGATGATGGATGCGGAAGACTAAACCAAACCAGGAGGAAATAAAATGTCAGTAATCTCTATGAAACAACTACTTGAGGCCGGTGTACACTTCGGTCATCAAACTCGCCGTTGGAATCCAAAAATGAAAAAATACATTTTTGTTGAACGTAACGGAATCTATATCATCGATCTTCAAAAAACGGTGAAAAAATTAGAAGAAGCTTATGATTTCATGCGCCAAGTAGGTCAAGATGGCGGGAAAGTTCTTTTCGTTGGAACTAAAAAACAAGCTCAAGAAGCTATTAAAGAAGAAGCTGAACGTTCAGGTAACTACTACATCAACCAACGTTGGTTAGGTGGTACTTTAACAAACTTCGGTACTATTCAAAAACGTGTTGCACGCTTAAAAGCAATCGAAAAAATGGAAGAAGACGGTACTTTCGCTGTACTTCCTAAAAAAGAAGTTGTTCAACTTAAAAAACAACACGAACGTCTAGTTAAATTCTTAGGCGGTATCCGTGATATGAAAGCTGTTCCAGATGTAATGTTCGTAGTTGACCCACGTAAAGAGCGTATTGCAGTAGCAGAAGCTCGTAAATTGAACATTCCATTAGTAGGAATTGTTGATACTAACTGTGACCCAGATGAAATCGACTATGTAATCCCTGCAAATGACGATGCAATCCGCGCAGTAAAATTATTAACTGCTAAAATGGCGGATGCATTACTTGAAGCAAGACAAGGTGAAGATGCAGAAGTAGCTTCAGCTGAAGTTGCTGCTGAGTAAGACACATGTAAGTACAGGTGATAAGCGGCCAAACCACTTATCACCTTTTTTTGAGAAACGACATGATTCGTACTAGGAGGAATTTATAATGGCAGTTACAGCACAAATGGTAAAAGAATTGCGTGAAAAAACTGGCGCAGGTATGATGGATTGTAAAAAAGCTTTAGTTGAAACAGACGGAAACCTAGAAGCAGCAATTGACTTCTTACGTGAAAAAGGTCTTTCTTCTGCAGCTAAAAAAGCTGATCGTATCGCAGCTGAAGGTACAACTTACATCCATATTGATGGAAACAAAGCTGTATTATTAGAAATGAATGCAGAAACGGATTTCGTTGCTAAAAATGAAGGATTCCAAACATTAGTTAAAGACGTAGCTTCTCACTTATTAGCTACTGAACCTGCTTCAGTGGAAGAAGCATTAGCTTCTAACATTCAAGAAGGCGTTACAGTTGAAAATGCTATTTCTAATGCAGTAGCAAAAATCGGAGAAAAAATTACTCTACGTCGTTTTGTTATTGAAACAAAAACAGATGCAGACGCTTTTGGACCGTACCTACACATGGGTGGACGCATTGGTGTTCTAACTGTTCTTGAAGGATCTACTGATGATCAAGCAGCTAAAGATGTTGCTATGCACATCGCAGCTTTAAGCCCATCATATATCTCTCGTGATGAAGTATCTGCTGAAGAAGTAGAGCATGAGCGTAAAATCTTAACTGAACAAGCATTAAACGAAGGTAAACCTGAAAATATCGTTGCAAAAATGGTAGAAGGTCGCCTTGGTAAATACTTTGAAGAAGTGTGTTTATTAGACCAATCTTTCGTTAAAAATCCAGACCAAAAAGTACGTGCTTTTGTTGAATCAACTGGTGGTAAACTAGTTTCATTCACTCGCTATGCTGTTGGTGAAGGAATCGAAAAACGTGAAGACAACTTTGCTGAAGAAGTAATGAGCCAAGTTAAAGGAAATAACTAATAATAAGAACTTTAAGTTCTTATTTTATAGAAAAACTCTAGGGAGCACGTAATTTGTGTTCCCTATTTTTCAAGAAAAGAGATGGAGGATATCTATGAGCACACCATATAAAAGAATCGTTTTAAAACTAAGTGGCGAAGCATTAGCTGGAGAAAAAGGATTCGGATTGTCACCTGAAATTATCAAATCAGTAGCTGAACAAGTGAAAGAGGTAGTGGATCTTGGGGTAGAGGTTGCTGTTGTAGTTGGCGGAGGCAATATCTGGAGAGGTAAAATTGGAAGTGAGATGGGCATGGACCGTGCGAATGCTGACTATATGGGCATGTTAGCTACGGTTATGAATTCATTGGCACTGCAAGATTCTCTAGAGCAATGTGGAGTTGAAACTCGTGTACAGTCTTCCATTGAAATGCGTCAAGTGGCAGAGCCGTACATAAGAAGAAGAGCTATTCGTCATTTGGAGAAAAAACGTGTAGTAATCTTTGCAGCGGGAACAGGAAATCCATACTTCTCGACTGATACTACAGCAGCCTTAAGAGCGGCAGAAATTGAAGCAGATGTAATCTTAATGGCTAAAAATAATGTAGATGGTGTGTATTCTGCTGATCCTAAGACGGATAAAACAGCAGTGAAATATGATGAATTGTCTTTCTTGGAAGTAATTCAACAAGGTCTACAAGTAATGGACTCAACAGCGTCCACGCTATGTATGGACAATGATATTGCACTTATTGTATTCTCAATTATGGAGAACGGAAATATTAAAAAGGCTGTCCTAGGTGAATCTATCGGAACAGTCGTTAGGAGGAATTCATAATGCCGAAACAAGTAATAGAGCAAACAAAAGATAAAATGGCTAAAACTATTCAAGTGTATACAAGAGAATTGGCTTCTATCCGTGCTGGTCGTGCAAGTGCTGCATTATTAGACAAAATAACTGTAGATTATTACGGTGCTCCAACTCCAATTAACCAAATGGCTGGTATTTCAACACCTGAAGCTCGTTTACTAACGATTCAGCCATATGATAAATCCGTTTTAGGAGATATCGAAAAAGCGATTATGAAGTCAGATTTAGGGATTACGCCAACAAATGATGGTAACCTAATTCGTATCGCGATTCCTGCACTTACAGAGGAACGTCGTAAAGACTTAGTGAAACAAGTGAAAAAAGAAGCAGAAGAAGCTAAAGTAAATATTCGTAACGTACGTCGTGATGGAAATGACGACTTGAAAAAGTTGGAGAAAGCTGGAGAAATCACAGAAGATGATTTAAGAAGCTATACCGAAGAAATTCAAAAAATCACAGATGCAAATATTGAAAAAATTGATGCAATCACGAAAGACAAAGAAAAAGAAATTCTAGAAGTTTAAGCCCTTCTAGCCAGTCTTACAGTTGAACTTTTATTCGAGGAAGGCGTCCTTTTAGTAGGACGCCTTTTTATATTCGTCTTTATTTGTTATGATAAGATATATGCTTCGAGAAGGTTTAAAGTGGAGGTTAATGCATGCTAAAAAAACTTATTCGTAAAAATGATCAAGCGATAAGTAATAATTTAAATGATCGGGTGGGAAATGCCCAGAAAGAACAATTGCCAGACCATATAGCCATCATTATGGATGGAAACGGTAGGTGGGCAAAAAAGAGAGCCCTACCGAGAATCGCAGGTCATCATGAAGGAATGCAAACGGTTAAGAAAATAACGAGGTTTGCAAACGAAATTGGAGTAAAAACGCTTACTTTATATGCATTTTCAACAGAAAACTGGAAAAGACCAAAAGTCGAAGTTGAATTTTTAATGCGTTTGCCAGAGGAATTTCTCAACACGTACTTACCTGAATTGATTGAACAAAATGTTCAAGTACGAATGATGGGTAATATTGATCTTTTGCCAGAGCATACTAAAAATGCTGTAACAAAAGCAATGGATAAAACGGCTGATAATAATGGGTTAATATTAAATTTTGCTTTAAATTACGGAAGTAGAGATGAAATTGTTCAAGCTATAAAAAAAATAGCTACTGATGTACAAAAAGGAAGCATGGCAGTAGAAGATATATCAGACAGTAAGTTCAATGATTATTTAATGACAAAGGACCTGACCGAACCGGACTTACTCATTAGAACAAGTGGAGAGGTTAGATTAAGTAACTTTATGCTTTGGCAGCTTGCTTATACTGAATTTTGGTTTACAGACACATTATGGCCTGACTTTGATGAAGGCTGTTTACTAGATGCGATTGAAACTTTTCAAAAACGTAATAGAAGATATGGTGGAATTAAGGAGGAAGAAACAAATTGAAAACAAGAATCATCACGGGTGCGGTGGCTTTAGCGCTCTTTCTTCCTATTGTTCTTCTAGGAGGACCTATATTTACTGTTCTAATTTATGCGATTGCTGCAATAGGATTATATGAAATATTAAAAATGAAGGGTATAAGCTTAATCAGTTTTCCAGGTATTATATCAATTCTTCTTTTATTCTTACTATTATTCCCTTCCGTATATACAGAGAAAATAGTTAATCTTACGGGTCACACGAAGCTGGAATGGATATTCGTAGCGGTATTTATTTTACTAATATTTACGGTATTAACGAAAAATAAATTTACATTCGAAAATGCATCGTTTGTGCTATTAAGTACGTTATATGTTGGGATTGGATTTTATTACTTTATTGAAACGCGAGCAATAGAAGGTGGTTTGGCGTATGTCATTTTTGCCTTATTAATCGTTTGGACCACGGATTCTGGAGCTTATTTTACAGGGAGAAAGTTAGGTAAACGTAAGCTTTGGCCAGAAATATCTCCAAATAAGACGGTTGAAGGTTTTGTTGGGGGTATAGTTTGGGCAATAGTAACAGCACTAATTATCCAATGGGTTAGTCCGCTTACATCTTCTTACATAATATTGATAGGGATTACAATCGTAGCCTCTATATTCGGGCAACTTGGAGATTTAGTAGAGTCAGGTATTAAAAGACATTTTAATGTAAAAGATTCAGGTAATCTTCTTCCTGGGCATGGTGGTATATTAGACCGTTTCGACAGTCTTCTTTTTGTCTTGCCATTATTGCATTTTTTACATTTTATATAAGGGAGACGACATTATTTCATGAGTAAAAGAATAAGTTTATTAGGTGCAACAGGTTCTATCGGGATACAAACATTAGATATAATAAAGGAGCATCCGAATAGATTTCAATTAGTTGCATTTTCTGTTGGTAAAAATATAGAAGAAACAAAAAAGATTCTAAAAGAGTTCCACGTAGAGGTTGTGTCTGTCCAAAAAGAGGAGGATGCTATTTTACTTCAACATGAGTTTCCCAAAGTAGAAGTTGTTTTTGGTGATGAAGGTTTAGTGCAAGTGGCTGCTCATACAAAAGCAGATGTTCTTGTGAATGCTGTTCTAGGAAGCGTAGGTTTAAGACCTACTTTAGAAGCTATTAAAAAAGGTATTACTATAGCTATCGCCAATAAAGAAACATTAGTTACTGCTGGTCATTTAGTAATGCAGGCCGCTAAAGAACATAATGTGCCGATATTACCAGTGGATAGCGAGCATTCAGCACTTTTTCAAGCAATGAATGGAGAGAAAAAATCCGAAGTATCTAAACTAATCATTACTGCATCTGGTGGTAGCTTTAGAGACCGTACACGCGAAGATTTAAAAAACGTCACTGTAAAAGAAGCATTGAACCATCCAAACTGGTCTATGGGTTCTAAGATCACAATTGACTCAGCAACGATGATGAACAAAGGCCTGGAAGTAATTGAAGCGCACGTTCTTTTTGATATCTCTTATGATGACATTGAAGTTTTATTGCATAGAGAAAGCATCATACACTCCATGATTGAATTCAAAGATACCAGTGTGATTGCTCAATTAGGAACACCAGACATGCGAGTACCAATACAATATGCCTTGTCCTATCCAGATCGATTGGAGCGTTCAAGTGCTCAACGATTAAATTTAGCGGAAATTGGAAAACTTCATTTTCAAGAGATGGATTATAAGAGATACCACGCCTTAAAGCTTGCGATAGACGCAGGCCGAGCTGGAGGTACAATGACGACTGTCTTAAATGCTGCTAACGAAGCTGCAGTAAGTCTATTTTTACAAGAAAAGATTAAATTCCTAGAAATTGACGAATTAATCGAACGGGCAATGGACGAGCACTCTAATATTTCTTCACCAGATTTAGATACTATATTATTTGTTGATAGCCAAACGAGAAAAACTGTTCAAAACATGGTAAAATAATGTATTGAGGAAAGATAAGCAGGAGAAAAAGGTGGGGTATAATGGAAACAGCCATTGCGTTTATAATCATATTTGGAAGTATTGTTTTTTTTCATGAGCTAGGGCATTTTATTTTTGCCAAAAGAGCTGGAATAATGGTTCGAGAGTTTGCTATTGGCTTTGGGCCTAAAATATTTGGTATGACTAAAGGCGAAACTCTATACACAATCCGTTTATTACCAATGGGTGGTTACGTACGGATGGCTGGAGAAGATTTAGATTCTGTTGAATTGCAGCCTGGTTATCGTCTAGGTATTCGCGTAAACAAGGATAACAAAATCGATCAAATCGTACTTAACCAAAATAAACAGTTTCCTGATATGCTCTTTTTAGAAGTAGAAAGATCAGATTTGATGAAGGACATGTATATTGAAGGCTATGATGAGGAAGAGCGTTTAGTTCGTTATCAAGTGGCAAGAGACGCTGTTATCATAGAGAATAATACAGAAACATTTATAGCCCCTTACGATCGACAATTTGGTTCGAAAACAGTTGGACAACGTGCCTTGACGATTTTCGCAGGACCTTTGTTTAACTTTATATTAGCTTTCTTTATATTTTTAGCTCTAGGTCTGATACAAGGTATTCCAACTAATGAGCCTATTATTACGTCAGTAGTGGATGATAGCCCAGCTGAAATGGCAGGCATGAAAAATGGGGATTTAGTTAAAGAAATTGACGGAGTGCAAATTACAGAGTGGGAGCAGCTATCAAATGCTGTGAGAGAAAGTGCAAACGAGCCGATGACTTTCGTCGTAGAACGAGATGGTATGACCGAAGAATTGATGATAACTCCAAAAGAAGTGTCTACCAAAGAAGGGAAAGTCACACAAATTGGCGTCATGTATTCGAGTCCTTTAGAGAAAAATCCAATTGGAGCAATAGCCTTTGGAGCTGAACAAACCTATGAATGGACGAAACGAATATTTACTATCTTAGGGACATTAATAACTGGTTCATTTAGTATAGATGACTTGTCTGGGCCAGTCGGTATATATCAAGCGACAGATACGGTAGCACAATCAGGTGTATTTAATTTAATGCATTGGGCAGCTGTGTTAAGTATAAATTTAGGGATTATGAACTTGTTGCCATTACCAGCATTGGATGGCGGTAGATTATTGTTCTTCCTATTTGAAGCGGTAAGAGGAAAACCAATTGATAAACAGAAGGAAGGAATGGTTCATTTTGTCGGAATCATGCTTCTAATGGTATTGATGGTAGTAGTTACCTGGAATGATATACAAAGATTCTTCCTATAGAGTAACTTGGTGAATACTGGGTAATCTTTTTGTTTATAGATTTGATAGAATATGTAAGAGGGGGAGTTCGAGTAGCTGAACTTCCTTTCTTTTTCTGTTAATCGTTCAGTTTTATCTATAATAATGTTTAATATGCTTAAAGTAGAGTTGATTCCGCTTTTGGCGTACGCTTTCCGCGGGGTGAGCGATAAGCCATCAGCCATTGCTTACGCGCGTGGGTGTGATGTCTTATCTGTCTCACTCATCCCGCCGGAGTCGCTGCCTACCGCTACAATCAACACGGAGAAAGTAATCTGGTTTAAGTAGTAAGGTACTTTTTATAAAAGTAACCCAATTAAGAAAAAGAATAATTAATGAAATCTAAATGCAATTCAAAGGAAATAGAATTGATTTCCGCTCTCCCGAAATGCTTTTTCGTTGGGGTACCATACCAATCGTTAATGTATAGGATGTCTTATAGATTAATCTCATTCAACGTAACAAATAAAATAAATATATAGAATAACTTTTAAAATAAGGGGGGATAGGTAATATGCAAGATGGCAAAATGAGAATGCATCTATTGTTGCAACAGCTAGAGTTGACCGAAGACACTGTTGTTAAGCATTTCGAAAATGCTTCTATTACAAGATTTACAGTTCATAAAAAACAAAGACAATGGCATTTTCAAATCAATATAGCTGCCGTTCTTCCTATCGATGTCTATAACCAATTCCAATCAAGACTAGAAGAAAAATTTCAAGGGATTGCTACAATATATTTAGAAATCAATTGTGAGCATCCAGAAGTAACAGAATCGCTCATAAAAGCTTATTGGACAAGTGTACTTAAAGAATTGAGCGACATGGCTCCTCCTTTAAAAGATTGTCTACTTGGTCAAGAGCCCGAGTGGAATGGTCAGATGATTCAGCTGACATGCGGACAAGAATTACAACAACGTACTTTTAAAAAGAAATATATTGATCAAATTGCAAGTGTATATGAGAGCTTTGGTTTTCCTAAACTTGCGATAGATTTTAAGTTAGTCGAGGATACAGAGGCTTTAGCTGAAGCACAGGTAGCTTTTTTAGAACAACGAAGAATGGAAGAAGAGCAACTTGGGAAAAAGGCTTTAGAAGATATGCAAAAGAGAGACTCTCGTCAGGATAGTGGTGAAGCCAGCGAAGATGGTCCATTCCAGCTAGGTACTCCACTGAAAAAAGAAGAGGCAAGTGTGGAGATACGTTCTATACAAGATGAAGAGCGTCGTGTAACGATTGAAGGCTTTGTGTTTGATGTCGAGGTGAAAGAGCTGAGAAGTGGTAGATCTCTATTGACGGCTAAGGTCACTGACTACACAGATTCTATTCTTGTAAAAATGTTCTCTCGCGACAAAGAAGACGCTGGAATGATGGAGCGCCTTAAAAAAGGAATGTGGATAAAGGTAAGAGGTTCAGTTCAAAACGATACATTTGTGCGTGATTTAATCATTATGGCTCAAGATATGTGTGAGATTAACCCTGTACTAAGATATGATACTGCAAAAGAAAAAAGAGTCGAGTTACATATGCACACTCCGATGAGTCAAATGGATGCGGTTTCTTCTGTATCGGCGTTAGTTTCTCAAGCAGCAAAGTGGGGCCACCAGGCAGTAGCCATAACGGACCATGCGAATGTGCAATCATTTCCGGAAGCGTATGCTGCTGGTAAAAAGAATGGCATTAAAATTTTATATGGACTAGAAGCTAATCTAATTCATGACGGTGTTCCAATAGCTTATGACGAGCAGCATATCCCACTTGAGGATGCAATTTATATAGTTTTTGACGTAGAAACAACCGGTTTATCCGCCACATATGACAAAATCATTGAGCTTGCTGCAGTTAAAATGCAAAATGGCAATATTATAGATAAGTTTGAAAGATTTGCGAATCCACATCATGCTTTATCAGCTACAACAATTGAGCTTACAGGTATCACAGATGATATGGTTCGCAATGCACCAGAAATAGAAGACGTTATACGGGATTTTCATGAGTTTATTGGAGACGGCATAATTGTTGCCCATAACGCATCGTTTGATATGGGCTTTTTATACGAGGGGTATAGAAAGTGTGGCATTGATCACTTTGATCATCCAGTAATTGATACGTTAGAGCTGGCTAGGTTTTTACATCCAGAGATGAAAACACATAAACTAGGTACTCTAGCCAAAAAGTTTAATATTGAATTAACACAGGCCCACCGAGCAATTTTTGACTGTGAAGCAACTGGCTATTTACTTCTTCACCTACTAAAAGAAGCTGAAGAAAAGAATATTCATTATCATGATGACTTTAACAAGCACATCGGCCAAGGTGATTCATACAAAAGAGCTAGACCATCTCACTGCACAATTTTAGCTGTTAATGATGAGGGGCTTAAAAATCTATTTAAGCTAGTGTCCTTGTCACATACAACAACTTTCTATCGAGTTCCACGTATTAAGCGTTCAGTACTACAAAAGCATAGAGCTGGATTGATCATTGGCTCTGGCTGCGATAGAGGTGAGGTATTTGAGGGACTCATGCAAAAGCCGTTAGAAAAGGTTGAGGAGATTGCGAGTTTCTATGATTATCTGGAGGTTCATCCGAAAGAAGTTTATGCTCATTTAATAGAAATGGAACTAGTAAGAGATGAGTGGAATCTAGAAGATATTATTCGTAAATTAATTAAAGTAGGGAAAAAGCTGGGAAAACCAGTAGTAGCGACAGGTAACGTACATTATTTACATGAGAATGATGCAATGTTCCGAAAAATCCTTGTCAATTCACAAGGGGGGGCAAACCCGCTTAATAGGCATGAGCTTCCTAAAGTACATTTTAGAACGACAAATGAAATGCTTGATGCCTTCTCCTTCTTAGGGGAAGAGCTAGCAAAAGAGATAGTTATAACAAACCCTAATAAAATTGCGGACTCAATCGAAGACATAAAACCGATTAAAGACGATTTATATACTCCAAAAATTGAAGGTGCGGATGAAGAGGTTAGAGAACTGACCTATACCAAAGCAAGAGAAATTTATGGAGAGAATATACCTGAGATTGTGGAAGCTCGTATAGAAAAAGAACTTACCTCAATTATCGGACATGGCTTTGCCGTTATCTATCTGATCTCTCATAAGCTAGTAAAGAAATCTTTAGATGATGGTTACTTAGTTGGTTCTCGTGGTTCTGTAGGCTCGTCCCTTGTAGCAACATTAATGGATATAACAGAGGTCAATCCTATGCCTCCTCATTATGTCTGCCCAAACTGTAAGCATTCGGTGTTCTTCCAAGACGGCTCAGTCGGCTCTGGATTCGATTTACCAAATGCCAACTGTGAAAAATGTGATACACCTTATGTAAAAGAAGGACAAGATATTCCATTCGAAACATTCTTAGGATTTAAAGGCGATAAGGTACCAGATATCGACTTAAACTTTAGTGGAGAATATCAACCAATCGCACATAATTATACGAAGGAACTTTTTGGGGAAGAATATGTTTTTAGAGCGGGAACGATAGGAACTGTTGCAGAGAAAACTGCTTATGGGTACGTCAGAGGCTACATGAATGATAACAATATAAATTTACGTGGAGCTGAAATCGATCGCCTCGTACAAGGATGTACAGGAGTAAAACGAACTACAGGGCAACATCCCGGCGGTATTATTGTTGTACCTGACTATATGGATATTTATGATTTTTCACCAATCCAGTTCCCAGCAGATGCTCAAGATTCTGAATGGAAAACAACACACTTTGACTTCCATTCCATTCACGATAATCTACTTAAGCTGGATATATTAGGTCACGATGATCCAACGGTCATTCGTATGCTCCAAGATTTATCTGGAATTGATCCTAAGACAATTCCAACAGATGATCCTGAAGTGATGAAAATATTTAGTGGGCCAGAGTCACTTGGTGTTACAGCAGAACAAATCGATTGTAAAACTGGAACCCTTGGTATCCCGGAATTTGGGACCCGTTTCGTTAGACAAATGCTTGAAGAAACAAAGCCATCTACTTTTTCCGAGCTTGTTCAGATTTCCGGGCTGTCCCATGGGACGGATGTTTGGTTAGGCAATGCTCAAGAGCTTATACAAGCAGGCACCTGTCAGCTTTCTGATGTTATCGGTTGTCGTGACGACATTATGGTCTATTTGATTTATCAGGGACTTGAGCCATCACTTGCTTTTAAAATTATGGAGTCTGTGCGTAAAGGGAAAGGTTTAACACCTGAGTTTGAAGCAGAGATGAAATCGAAAGGCGTAGCCAACTGGTATATTGAATCGTGTAAAAAGATTAAATACATGTTCCCAAAAGCGCATGCCTCTGCCTATGTTTTAATGGCTGTTCGTATTGCATATTTTAAAGTTCATTTCCCAATACTATATTATGCGGCATATTTTACAGTACGAGCGTCAGACTTTGATTTGATCTCTATTGTAAATGGCTCTCATACGATAAGAGCTAAGTTAGATGAGATTAATGCTAAGGGGTTAGAAGCATCTAACAAAGAAAAAAGTTTAGCTACTGTGCTAGAGCTTTCCCTAGAAATGTCAGAGCGTGGAATTAAGATGCAAAAGATTGATCTTTATAAATCCAAGGCGCATGAGTTTACTATAGAAGGTAATACATTAATACCACCTTTTGATGCAGTACCAGGGTTAGGGACAAATGTAGCAGTTCAAATTGTTAATGCTCGCAAAAATGGTGAATTTCTCTCTAAAGAGGATTTACAGCAAAGAGGAAAAGTATCCAAAACAATCATTGATTATTTAGATGCAATGGGTTGCCTAGAAGGGCTTCCTGAAGCAAATCAGCTTTCGTTGTTTTAGTCACTAATTTGCAAACAAACCTATGGTATGGTAAGATAAATCTACCAATGTTTCATAGTTCTGTGACGAAAGAGTGGGATTTCCCGCTCTTTTCTGTTGTTATATAGAAAATCACGGTTTTGTAAGGAGGCCTTTATGAGTAATATAACTAGTAAAATGGAAGAGCTTGTTTTACCGATTTTACAAGAAATGAACTTAGAGCTCGTTGATATTGAATATGTAAAAGAAGGTCGCGATTGGTTTTTACGTGTGTATGTCGATACACCAACTGGTGGAATCGATATTGAGCAATGTGCACAAGTAAGCAACAAACTAAGCGAAAAGCTGGATGAAGAAGATCCTATTAAGGAAAATTACTTTTTAGAAGTTTCCTCTCCAGGGGCAGAGCGTCCATTGAAAAAAGAAGCTGATTTTATTGCAGCTGTAGGGAAATATGTTTTTATTAAAACTTATGAGCAGATTAATGGTGCAAAAGAGTTTGAAGGAACATTACTTTCTTATACTGCAGAAGAAGGCGCTTTAATAGAAATTCGCATCAAAACAAGAAGAGTAAAAATTCAAATTGAAAAAGAGAAAATTGCGCTAGCTCGTTTAGCAATCGATTTCTCTGCATAATGTATATTGAGGAGTGGTGGCTGTGAGTAGTGAGTTATTAGATGCGTTAACAGCGCTAGAGAAACAAAAAGGGATTTCAAGAGATGTATTAATCGAGGCAATCGAGGCTGCTTTAGTTACGGCTTATAAAAGAAATTTCAATCAAGCTCAGAATGTTCGCGTCGATATTAACTTAGCGAATGGTTCGATGATCGTTTATTCAAGAAAAGATGTAGTGGAAGAAGTAGGAGATGGTCGTTTAGAGATCTCTTTAGAGGATGCACAAGCTATTAATCCACATTATGCAATTGGAGATGTAGTGGAAGAAGAGGTTACTCCACGTAATTTCGGTCGCATTGCTGCACAAACAGCGAAACAAGTTGTAACGCAAAGAGTTCGTGAGGCTGAACGAGGATTAATATACGAAGAGTATGTTGATCGTGAAGATGATATAGTAAATGGTATCGTTGAACGACTAGATGCGCGTAATATATATGTAGGATTAGGGAAAGTGGAAGCTGTTTTACCAGTAAACGAACAAATTCCAACTGAAACATATCGTCCCCATGATCGTATCAAAGTGTATATTACAAAGGTTGAACGAACAACTCGTGGACCACAGGTGTTTGTTTCAAGAACACATCCAGGATTACTTCGTCGCTTATTTGAAATGGAAGTACCTGAAATTTTCGAAGGTATTGTAGAGATTAAATCTATCGCTCGTGAAGCTGGAGATCGTTCAAAAATATCTGTTTTTGCACATAACGAAGAAATTGATCCGGTTGGCTCATGTGTAGGTGCGAAAGGTGCTCGTGTTCAAACGATTGTAAACGAACTAAGTGGAGAAAAAATTGACATTGTTGAATGGTCAGAAGATCCTATTGTTTTCGTTGCAAATGCACTTAGTCCTTCGAAAGTTTTAGATGTTCAAGTAAATGAAGAAGAAAAATCCACTACTGTAGTAGTACCAGATTATCAATTATCCCTAGCTATTGGTAAAAGAGGCCAAAATGCAAGACTTGCAGCTAAGCTAACTGGCTGGAAAATTGATATTAAAAGTGAAACTGATGCTAGAGAGCTAGGAATTTATCCTAACGAGAATTCTCCGCAGCTAATTGTAGAAGAATTAGAAAATGATATGGATGATTTTGATTTTTACAAAGACGAAGAGTAAGAATAGGAGGCTGATTTAGTATGGCCACTCAAAAAAAAATCCCATTACGAAAATGTGTTGCTACTGGAGAAATGTTTCCTAAAAAAGAAATGATTCGAGTAGTTCGTTCTAAGGAAGGCGAGGTTAGCGTGGACCCGACAGGAAAAAAATCTGGTCGTGGTGCGTACGTCTCTAAAACCGTAGAAGCTGTTAACCAAGCGAAGAAAAAGAATTCTTTAGGTAATCATTTAGAAGCGAGCATTCCAAATGAAATATATGACGAGTTAATCGTCATGATTGAAAGAGAAAAATTGAAATGAATATAGAACAACAAATTACGCAACTATTAGGACTCGCCACTAGAGCTAGAAAAACGATTTCTGGTGAAGAGTTAGTCGTAAAAGAAATTAGAAGTAAGAAAGCAAAGCTAGTTATATTAGCTAACGATGCTTCACATAATACTGCTAAAAAATTGAATGATAAATGTGCATCTTTTAACGTTGAGCTGCATGTCTTTGGAGACCGGCACGATCTCGGACATGCGACGGGAAAAGAGGCCAGAGTGGCAATAGCCATTATGGATGACGGTTTCGCTAAAAAACTGTCCGGCCTTCTCAACGAATATAACCGGGGGTGAGCTAATGACTAAAATCAGAGTTCATGAATACGCGAAACAAATTAATAAATCGAGTAAAGAAGTTATAGAGCAACTAGGAAAGTTGAATATAACAGTAACGAATCATATGTCTACGCTTGAAGGAGATGCTGTTAGTAAATTAGACGGCATTTATAAAAAAGGTGGAGCTGGAAACAACTCTAATTCACAACAGTCTAAACCTGCTAACCAAGGACAAAGACCAAGTAATCAGAACCAGTCTAGACCAGCTTCACAAGGACAGCAAAGACCAAATAACCAAAACCAGTCTAGACCGTCTTCACAAGGTCAACAAGGACAGCAAAGACCAAGTAATCAGAACCAATCTAGACCAGCTTCCCAAGGTCAACAAAGACCAAATAACCAAAATCAATCTAGACCATCATCACAAGGGCAATCACGTCCATCAAATGCTGGTCAATCTCAGCAAAGACCAGGAAGTCAGTCAAATACTCAAGGTTCTAATACTCAAGGTTCAAACAATCAACCAAAGAAAACCTTTACTAATAATAACAAGCCAGGTGGACAAAATCGTCCAGGTGGCCAAAACCAAAACAGACCAGGTGGACAAAACAGACCAGGTGGCCGATTCAACAAGCGTAGAAAAGGACCAACTACACCTGTTCAACCACCAGTTCCTAGAAAAGAAAGAGAACTTCCAGAAAGAATTACCTTTACGGAATCTCTTACAGTTACAGAGCTAGCGAAAAAATTAGGTCGTGAGCCTGCAGAAATCATTAAAAAATTGTTCTTACTTGGTGTAATGGCAACAATTAACCAGGAACTTGATAAGGATGCTATTGAACTTATTTGTGCAGACTACGGTGTAGAAGTGGAAGAAGAAATTAAAATCGATATTACCGATTTAGAAGTTCATTTCGAAGCTCCTGTTGAAGAAGATGCTGCTAACATGGGTGAACGCCCACCAGTAGTTACAATCATGGGACACGTTGACCATGGTAAAACAACTCTTCTAGATTCAATTAGACACACAAAAGTAACTGCTGGAGAAGCCGGCGGTATCACTCAGCATATCGGTGCATACCAAGTGGTAGACAATGGCAAAAAGATTACTTTCTTAGATACTCCAGGACATGCTGCATTTACAACGATGCGCGCACGTGGAGCGAAAATAACTGATTTGACCATTTTAGTAGTAGCAGCTGATGATGGTGTAATGCCTCAAACAGTAGAAGCTATTAACCATGCAAAAGCAGCTGAAGTTCCAATTATCGTAGCAGTTAACAAAATGGATAAACCATCTGCTAATCCTGATCGCGTAATGCAAGAGCTTACAGAGCACGGTTTAGTACCAGAAGCATGGGGTGGAGACACAATCTTCGTACCAATTTCTGCTTTAAAAGGTGATGGTATCGACAACCTACTTGAAATGGTTCTACTTGTTTCTGAGGTTGCTGAGCTTAAAGCTAACCCAAAACGTCTTGCTTTAGGAACAGTAATTGAAGCTCAATTAGACAAAGGTAGAGGTTCTGTTGCAACGTTATTAGTTCAAGATGGTACATTAAAAGTTGGAGATCCAATTGTAGTAGGGCATGCTTTTGGGCGTGTTCGTGCAATGGTCAATGATTTAGGTCGTCGTGTGAAAGAGGCAGGTCCTTCTACTCCTGTGGAAATTACAGGATTAAACGAAGTACCACAAGCAGGAGACCGTTTCGTTGTATTTGAAGATGAAAAAACTGCTCGTCAAGTAGGGGAAACGCGTGCTTCTCATGCTCAAGTGAGCCAACGCTCTGAAAAATCACGAGTAACATTAGATAACTTGTTTGATCAAATGAAACAAGGTGAAATGAAAGAACTTAACCTAATTGTTAAAGCAGACGTTCAAGGTACTGTGGAAGCGATGGCAGCTTCACTTATGAAAATCGAAGTTGAGGGTGTAAATGTACGTATTATCCACACGGGTGCAGGAGCAATTACTGAATCAGACATTAGTCTTGCAGCTGCTTCCAATGCAATTGTAATTGGATTTAACGTTCGTCCAGATACAAATGCTAAACGTGCAGCAGAACAAGAGGGTGTTGATATTCGTCTTCACCGTATTATCTACAAAGTAATTGAAGAAATCGAAGCTGCAATGACAGGCCTATTGGATCCAGAATTCCAAGAGAAAATCATTGGTCAAGCAGAGATTCGTGAAACCTTTAAAGTTTCTAAAGTAGGAACTATCGCAGGATCCTATGTAACAGAAGGTAAAATTACACGTGATAGCGGAGTGCGAGTAATTCGTGATGGTATCGTTATTTTTGAAGGTGAATTAGATACGTTAAAACGCTTTAAAGACGATGCAAAAGAAGTTGCAAAAGGCTACGAGTGTGGGATAACGATTAAAAACTTTAATGATGTAAAAGAAAACGATATTATCGAAGCTTACATTATGGAAGAAATTAAACGCTAATGATTGTCTATGCAGAGTGTGAATTTCTTATTCCTACTGCACATTCATTGAAAGAAAAAAGAGCAGTTTTACAACGTATGCTCACTAGAACCAAACAAAAATTTAATGTTTCTGTTTCAGAGTTAGATCACCAGGATGTGTGGCAACGTACCAAAGTTGGAATAGTTGCCATTGCTTCTGACAAGCGTGCGGTCGAACGCGAGCTAGTGATGGCCATTAGGTTTTTAGAATCTAACCCTGAATGGGAATGTATTGAAATCAACAAAGAATATTTATGATGAAAATGAGGTGTAGCAATTATGTCAATGCGTGCGAACCGAGTTGCCGAACAAATGAAAAAAGAGTTAGGTGAAATCATAGGACGTAAATTAAAGGATCCTCGTATAGGATTTGTAACAGTTACAGATGTAGCAGTTACAGGAGACCTACAACAAGCGACTATTTATATTACCGTACTAGATGGAGACCGTAACGATACCTTAAGAGCTTTAGAAAAAGCTAAAGGCTTCATACGTTCGGAAATAGGACAGCGTATTAGATTACGTGTAACGCCAGAATTATTATTTGAGTTTGATGAATCTGCAGCATATGGAAATCGTATCGATAATCTATTAAGACAGATTAACCAATCTTCAAATGAGGAATAACACATAATACAAAGAAGTCTGCTTAAATTGAGCAGACTTCTTTCGTGTATTTTTGAAAAATGGGGTGAGCATGATGTATGAAGGAATATTGCCTTTATGGAAAGAAAAAGGAATGACCTCACATGACTGCGTTTTTAAATTACGCAAAATATTGAAGATGAAACGGATTGGCCATACAGGAACATTAGATCCAAGTGTAGAAGGTGTATTGCCAATTTGTCTTGGTCAAGCTACTAAAGTATCCGAGTATATAATGAATGAAGGAAAAACCTATGTAGCTACTGTAACGATAGGATCATCTACAACTACTGAGGATGCAGATGGTGACGTAGTAAAGGTAGATTCAAGTGAAAAACAATTCTCTATTGATCAAATAAAAAGTGTCCTTCAACAGCTGACTGGACAGATTACTCAAACTCCTCCAATGTATTCTGCGGTTAAAGTGAATGGTAAAAAGTTATATGAATATGCCCGCGAAGGTAAAGAGGTAGAGCGACCTAGTAGACAGGTGACTATACATTATTTAAATCTTTTAGATGAAGATGATCTTTTTTCAGGTCAAGAAATTTCCTTTCAAATAGAAATTGGTTGCAGTAAAGGTACATATATACGTACACTTGCAGTACAAATAGGTGAACTTTTAGGTTATCCTGCACATATGTCTTCACTTGTTCGTACAGCATCAGGGAACTTTACTAAGTCACATTGTTTAACCCTTCAAGAGGTACAAGAAGCTTTGGAAGAGGGTGTATTGGATAACAATATATTACCTATTAAGCATGCACTCGCTAAATGGCCATCTGAAGAAATGGATGAGTCGTTAAAGAAATGGATTGCGAATGGAGCCGTCTTAGAGTTACATCCTCTCCTCAATACCAATGACAAAGTTGTTTTTACAGAGGAAGGGCAACCAGTTGCAGTTTATATTAAACATCCAACAAAAAATGGTATGATGAAACCAGAAAAAATGTTTTCATCAGAAAAAGGAGTATAATATGAACGTTTATCATTTATCTTATCCAAACCATTTATATAACATGAAGAACAATGAAGAATTTTCCCTAGCAATCGGCTTTTTTGATGGTGTTCATTTAGGTCATCGAGCTGTCATTCAAGAAGCCTTGGACAAAGGGAATGAAATGAATCTAAAAACAGCTGTAATGACATTTGATCCACATCCTTCTCTTGTTTTAGGTGGAAGGAAGGAACAGGTATTTTATATAACTCCCTTGGAGCAGAAAATTGATATTCTGGAACAAATGAACGTAGATACACTGTTTGTAGTGAGATTTACATCTGACTTTGCAAAGCTAACCCCAGTTGAATTTATAGAATCTTTCATTAAACGAGCTAATGTAAAGCATGTTACAGCTGGCTTTGATTTTTCTTTTGGTGCTTTTGGTAAAGGGACAATGAAGGATATGGCGGATCTTTCTGCTGGAGACTACTCTGTTTCTGTAGTAGGTAAACAAGAAATGGAAGGCGATAAAATTAGTTCTACCAGAATACGTGGAGCACTTAAAGAAGGTAATGTGGAAGACGCAAAAGAACTTTTAGGTCGCCCATTTATGCTTACAGGCGTAGTGGTACATGGTGATAAGCGCGGAAGAACGATTGATTTCCCTACTGCTAATATTCAACCAAAAGAAGGTCAGTTTATACCGGCTATAGGTGTTTACGCAGTGAAGATACGTGTGCAGGAGCAATGGTATGAGGGAGTGTGTAATGTAGGATATAAGCCTACATTCAATAATCCGGATGAAAAAAAATTGTCTATTGAAGTACATATCATTAACTTTGACCAATCTATTTATGGTGAAGAAGTGGCAGTCCATTGGTACAAGCGCATACGTGCTGAGCAAAAATTCAGTGGAATTGTAGAGCTTAAAGAACAAATCGGCAAGGATAAGCAAGTTGCTATTGATTACTTCAAATTATAATTTTTGAACCAATTGCTTCAGACAAACTGCTACTATATTTGGAGAAGAAGCGTCTATAAAAGTTGCTTCACGTAACAGATTATGCTATTCTTTATAAGTACAAAATGTACTTAACCTTTCCTTGGCTTTTTCGATTCTCCAACGATTGCTCAGGAACAGGGGATATTAAGAATATTAGGAGGAAACCTACATGGCAATTACACAAGAACGCAAAAACGAACTAATCGCTGAGTACAGAACTCACGAAAGCGATACAGGATCTGCAGATATTCAAATCGCAATCCTTACAGAAGAGATTAACTCTTTAAACGAACATTTACGTACACATAAGAAAGATCATCACTCACGTCGTGGTCTATTCAAAATGGTTGGACGTCGTCGTAACTTATTAAAATACTTACGTGAAAACGAAGTACAACGTTACCGTGAACTAATCGCAAAACTTGGTTTACGTCGATAAGATACACCTAGGAAAGCGGGATTTATCCCGCTTTTTCTATTGGTATAAATTTTAATATATTAGGGAAAATATTATATATTAGTATTAGCAAGTAATTTCTGTTTTTTTAGTAAAATATTTCGCATAGTTCCGATATTTTTGATACACTACTTATGATACATATAACCACTATAGCGCGCTAAACATTAGACTGCGTTATATTTCAAGTTGTATAGAAATAGTAGATGATTTATGAAAGTGTGCACTTCTAATGAGAAGGAATCTTTCTTAGGATTGTCGAAAAATTTATTATAGCTAATTAAAAAGAAGTTTTTTGAAGTTGAGAGGAGTCCAGATTAATGAGTGAAAAGAAAGTATTTACACACGAATGGGCAGGCCGTCCATTGCAAGTAGAAATTGGACAACTTGCAAAACAAGCGAATGGGGCAGTTCTAGTAAGATATGGTGATACTAGCGTATTATCCGTAGCGACTGCATCTAAACAACCAAAGAATTTAGATTTCTTTCCATTAACAGTGAACTATGAAGAGAAATTATATGCCGTTGGTAAAATTCCTGGTGGATTTATTAAGCGTGAAGGTCGTCCTTCTGAAAGAGCGATTTTAACAAGCCGTTTAATCGACCGTCCAATTCGCCCATTATTCCCGGATGGCTTCCGTAATGAAGTTCAGGTAATCTCTATTGTTATGTCAGTAGACCAAAACTGTTCTTCTGAGATGGCTGCAATGCTAGGTTCTTCTTTAGCACTAAGTGTATCCGACATTCCGTTTGATGGACCGATTGCAGGTGTTCAGGTAGGCCTAATAGGGGATGAGTTCATCATTAACCCAACGGTAGACCAAATGGAAAAGAGTATTTTAGATTTAACTGTAGCTGGAACAAAAGATGCGATTAACATGGTAGAAGCAGGAGCTAAAGAAGTTTCTGAGGAAGTCGTTTTAGAAGCAATTATGTTTGGACATAGTGAAATCGTAAAATTGATTGAATTCCAAGAAAAAATTGTTGCAGAAATCGGTAAAGAGAAAAAAGACATACCTTTATTTGAACTAGATAAAGAACTTTTTGGTGAAATTAAAGAACTATGCGAAGCTAAGCTAGTACAAGCTATCCAAGTACAAGAAAAGCATGCTCGTGAAGATGCAATATCTGAAGTGAAAAATGAAGTGTTAGAGCAATATAAAGAAAAAGAAGCAACAGATGAAACGTTGAAACAAGTGCGTGAAATTCTGGATGCTATGGTTAAAGAAGAAGTGCGTCGCTTGATCACAGAAGAAAAAGTACGTCCAGATGGTCGTGGTGTAGCTGAAATTCGTCCATTATCTTCTGAAGTAGGCGTTTTACCTCGTACGCATGGTTCTGGTCTATTCACACGTGGACAAACTCAAGCTTTGAGTATTTGTACATTAGGACCGCTTGGTGATGTGCAAATTATTGATGGTATTGGCTTAGAGGAATCTAAACGCTTTATGCACCATTATAATTTCCCACAATTCAGTGTGGGTGAAACTGGTCCAATCCGTGCTCCTGGTCGTCGTGAAATTGGTCATGGTGCCTTAGGTGAACGTGCATTAGAAGCAGTTATTCCAGACGAAAATGATTTCCCATATACACTTCGCTTAGTTGCTGAGGTGTTAGAATCAAATGGTTCTACTTCACAAGCAAGTATTTGTGCTTCTACCCTTGCTATGATGGATGCAGGTGTTCCACTTAAAGCTCCAGTTGCTGGTATAGCAATGGGACTTGTTAAAAAAGGAGAGCATTACACAATCCTAACTGATATTCAAGGAATGGAAGATCACCTTGGGGATATGGACTTTAAAGTAGCAGGTACTTCTAAAGGGATTACAGCACTTCAAATGGATATCAAAATAGACGGATTATCTAAAACCATTTTAGAGGAAGCTCTTGAGCAAGCTAAAATTGGACGTATGCAAATTTTAGAAAGTATGCTTGCTACTATTGGTGAGCCACGCCAAAGCTTATCTAAATATGCACCAAAAATTACAGTTATTAAAATTAATCCAGATAAAATCCGTGATGTTATCGGACCGGGTGGTAAACAAATTAACAAAATCATTGATGAAACTGGCGTAAAAATTGATACAGAGCAAGATGGTACAATTTATATCGCTTCAGCAGATGAAGAAATGATTGCTCGTGCAAAACAAATTATTGAAGACATCGTGCGTGTAGCTAAAGTAGGAGAATACTACTTAGGAAAAGTGAAACGTATTGAAAAATTCGGTGCATTTGTTGAAATCTTCAACGGTAAAGATGGCTTGCTTCATATCTCTGAAATTCAAGAAGAACGTACGAAAAACGTAGAAGACGTTCTGAAACTTGGCGACGAGCTTTTAGTAAAAGTTATTGAAATCGACAACCAAGGCCGCGTTAACTTATCTCGTAAAGTAGTAATTAAAGAAGAAAAAGAACGCGCAGAACAACAAGATAACTAATAATTAAAATATACGTAAACAAAAGGTTGTCCGTAGATCCAATCTACGGCAACTTTTTTAAATAACTAAAGAAAAGCGCAACCGCCTGTCTCTGCCCCGACAGGCAAATGGGGAAAAGCGAGGAGGCAGTTCCTCAGCCACCGGAGCTTTTAACCATTTGACCCCGAGGGGCAAGGCTGCTTGGGCTACAAATAAAAAATAAATGAATAGATTAGATAGAGGTGCTATATTGATAAAGAAGAAAACGTGTAAGAATGGGTTGCGTATAGTGCATGAGCATATTCCACATGTGCGATCTGTTGCAGTAGGCATATGGGTTCAGGCTGGTTCAAGGTATGAATTGCCAGAGGAAAATGGGTTAACTCATTTTATTGAGCATATGTTATTTAAAGGCACTAATACTAGAACAGCAAGACAAATCGCTGAAGAGTTCGATCGAATTGGTGGAAATATTAACGCCTTTACTTCAAAAGAAAATACTTGCTACTATGCAAAGGTTCTCGATCACCATGCAAAATATGCTGTTGAAATACTTTCAGATATGTTTTTTAACTCCACATTCGATCCAATCGAATTAGATAAAGAACGACAAGTAGTATTAGAGGAAATCAAAATGGTAGAAGATACCCCTGATGATATCGTACATGAGTATCTATGGCAGGCTATGTTCCCAAATGATCCTTTAGGTGCTCCTATATTAGGAACCGAAGATACATTAAATACATTTACAAGGGAATCCATCATATCTTATATGGAAAAACACTACACACCGAAAAATATTGTAATTTCAGTAGCAGGAAACATTTCTGAGGATCTATTAGGCTATATAGAGTCATTGTTTGGTGATTTTAAGCAACCAATCTTAGAGGTGGCACAATTTAGCACACCTGTTATTAAACCTGTGTATACGGAAAGCCATAAAGATACAGAGCAAGCCCACTTATGTTTAGCTTATCCTGGGCTTAGTGTGAAGGCGGACAATATATACAGTCTTGTAGTGTTGAATAATATACTTGGTGGAAGCATGTCCTCAAGACTTTTCCAAGAAATTCGAGAAGAAAAAGGGCTAGCCTATTCTATTTACTCATATCATTCGTCATATGAAGATACGGGAGTTGTTGCCATTTATGGCGGAACCTCTTGCAATCAATTAGAAGAATTAAAGAGCTCTATTAATGAAACGATTCAAACTGTCTTGGAGCACGGCTTTACGGAGACAGAAGTTTCAAACGCTAAAGAACAGCTTAAAGGAAACCTTTTGTTAGGACTGGAAAGCTCAAACTCTAGAATGAACAGAAACGGTAAAAATGAATTATTATATGGCAAGCATCGCTCATTAGATGAAGTAAGCGATTCAATTGATGAAGTTACTTTGGAGTCCGTAATGGACCTTACAAAAGAAATATTCTCTCATAAGCCTGCTATTTCTGTAATTATGCCTAAAGACGTCGAGTGTTAATCGACGTCTTTTTTATTTTTTTAAAAGCTTTGTTAAAGTTATTGGTTGTTTAGATTAACAATTTTTTATAGTGACTGTAGACATAAACACAGGAACTTTCAAATGGCTATTAAGAACATAAATAGTTATGAAATTGGGGTTGGTGACAGTTATTCAGGTTATTTATGCGAGTAAATTTTTTAGCGATCGATGCTAAAGCTGTTCCATTTATTGATTGGAGCGCCAGACGGCGACTCCTATGGGATGGGTGATGGCTTATCGCTCACCCCGAGGAAAGCGTCCGGCTGGTGCGAAAAATCAACTCTACTCTCTGATTTAAGATTTATTCATATCCTCTCCTGTAGTTACGCTAGGAGCCCATTATTTTAATGGGTTTTTAATTCACTTTGTTTTAAAGATGGCATATACATAAGTAGAGATTAAATGAGGAGGGGACAGATTGTTACTTTCGGAACTTGCAGAAAAAGAGCTTATTCAAGTGAAAGATGGATCGAGATATGGAAGGCTGGCAGACACTGAATTATTATTTAATCCACAAACGGGTAAAATACTTG
Source organism: Psychrobacillus sp. FSL K6-4046 (assembly GCF_038624605.1). Taxonomy (NCBI): domain Bacteria; kingdom Bacillati; phylum Bacillota; class Bacilli; order Caryophanales; family Bacillaceae; genus Psychrobacillus; species Psychrobacillus sp. FSL K6-4046. The sequence goes on along the minus strand of NZ_CP152020.1, from coordinate 2,505,708 downwards.
GGTTTGAATTATATCAAAAATCTTCATCTTTTTTTCAATCCAATAAAGCTCCTAGGAGAAAAGAGTTTATATCCTGGGAAGAAATAATTCTTATTGGTAAAGATCGAATTTTGTTCAATGAAACTGACTCTTCGATAGAAACAAGTGTATACCCATGAAGAAAAAAATTGCAATTATCGGAACAGACCCACGCTTAAATTTTTTGCAACAATCTGTGTCTGACTATTTAGATACTCAATTGTATCCAACGATGACATGGGATACAGAACTCAGAGAAACTATTTTTGCATATGAACCAGAGGTTATTTTTTTACCGATTCAACCAATCCAAACAGATTGCTCCTTGGAATTGCCTCCCAGTTGTCAAACCCTTTTTATAGGTAAAACAAACGAAAGCATTGATAGGGAATCTAAAAAAGATACTATTCAGCCCTTTTATTATTTAGAGGACGAAGAATGGATTTGGGAAAATGCCAACCTCACTGCTGAGGGCTTTATCAATTATTTTTACTTATATGAAAAACAAGCAATTTATAACAAAAAATTCATCATTACCGGATACGGAAGGGTAGGTAAAAGATTAGCACTTGCTTTGCATCATTTGGGAGCCGAAGTTATTATCTCTGTTAGATCGGAGCTTCAACTTTACGAAGCTAAAAGCTCTGGCTATCAAATAGTAACCCTTGATAATGTTTTGGACCAGCAAGGTAAGGACGCCTATCTGGTTAATACAATCCCTACCAAGTGGTTAAAGAATGAAAATGCAGCCTCTTTCAATCGAGTTTTTGACCTCGCCTCCAATCCGGGCTGTCTCTTGGATAACGAAAATAACATCCCTCTGAATTACAGTCTCTCCACCAGCTTGCCAGGTATGTACTTTCCGCAAGATGCAGGACAATTACTTGCCAGGTCTGTTTTGAAGCATCTTGCTTTTTAGAGGAGGAAAAATAGTGTTAGAAGGTCTACGTATTGGTCTAGGAATCACCGCTTCTCATTGTACGTATGAGGAAGTGATACCAATGATTAAGCAATTTACGGATGTTGGTGCGACAGTTGTGCCAATCATCACTTTTTCAGTTTTAACAGCTGCTACTCGTTTCGGTACAGGAGAAGAGTGGGTAGAAAAAATAGAGGCAGCTAGTGGCAATAAGGTAGTTTCCAAGATAGTAGAGGCAGAGCCTTTTGGTCCTACTAATCCACTAGACTGTATGGTTATTGCACCAATGACGGGTAACTCCATAAGTAAGTTAGCTAATGCACAAACAGACTCACCTGTATTAATGGCTGCAAAGGCCACCTTGCGTAATGGTAAGCCTGTGGTGCTAGGTATATCCACAAACGATGCATTAGGCTTAAATGGAACGAATATTATGAAGCTGCTCACTACAAAAAATATTTATTTTATCCCCTTTGGTCAAGACAATCCATATAAAAAACCTAATTCTTTAATTGCAGATTTCACAAAGATTGTACCTACTGTTGAACACGCAATAAATGCAAAGCAAATTCAGCCTTTACTCATTGCCTATCAATTATAAATATTAAAAATAGTGTATTATTATTTAATTTATGATACAATATCGCCAATATGTTTTGATTTTTGAGAGGAGAGCTTTGCATGTCAAAAAATTATACAACAGCTATTGTAGGAGCTACAGGTGCTGTAGGTCAAAAAATTATAGAGCAACTAGTTAAGAGAAGCTTTCCTTTTTCTACCTTGAAGTTATTAGCTTCCAAAAAGTCTGCAGGAAAACAGATTGATATTGACGGGAAAATTTATACAATAGAAGAAGCTACACCAGAAGCTTTCGAAGGTGTTGATATAGCATTTTTTTCTGCGGGGGGCTCTATTTCAAAAGCATTGGCTAAGGAAGCTAGTAAGAGAGGCGCTATAGTAATAGATAATACGAGCGCATTTCGAATGGATCCGGATGTTCCGCTAGTAGTACCAGAAGTGAATAAATATGCTTTAAATGAGCAACAAGGGATTATTGCTAATCCTAATTGTTCTACTATTCAGATGGTTGTTGCATTAGAACCAATTCGTAAGCATTATGGGCTATCAAAGGTCATCGTTTCGACTTATCAAGCAGTATCAGGAGCTGGGGCTGCAGCTATTCAAGAATTGACAGCTCAAAGTGAGAGAATAATAGAAAGACAACCAAATCCTGAAGTTTTACCTGTAAAAAGTGCGGAGAAGCATTATCCAATTGCAGGTAACGTAATTCCTCAAATTGATGTCTTTAATGAAGATGGTTTTACATTTGAAGAGCACAAAATGATGAATGAAACAAAAAAAATTATGTCTCTTCCGGAACTTTCGATTGCCGCTACCTGTGTAAGGGTGCCTGTTGTAACAGGACACTCTGAATCGGTGTATATAGAGGTAGATAAAGAGAACGTATCCGTTTCTGATATTAAACAATTGTTATCTGAAGCAGAGGGAATTGTTCTTCAAGATAATCCGAATGAGCAACAATACCCGATGCCTTATTTCTCAGAAGATGAAGATGCAGTTTTCGTTGGACGTATTAGAAAAGATCCTTCTAATCAGTATGGTTTCCATATGTGGATTGTTTCTGACAACCTATTAAAAGGTGCTGCTCTAAACTCCATTCAAATTGCTGAAGCATTAATTGAAGAGAAAATATTGTAAGCAAGAATAGTTTTTAGCTTATCTAAGAGGTCGCTTGTTTGTGGGGGGATCGATAAGGAACCACCCATCACTTCCAAGTGGTTGTGGTGTTAAGCTTTCTCTTATCCCTACTTGTGGCACCGCTTGCCTTTAATAATGATAAAATATACTCCATTAAATATATTTAGATTTTTAGAGAGAGTTTTTTCTCTATTCATTTGGAAAAGCGCTAGCAGCCTTGCTCCACAGGTCAAATGGATATAAGCTGCTCGTCGCAAACTAAAACGTTTGCGGTGGCTGAGGAACTGCCTCCTCGCATTTCCCCATTTGCCTGTCGGGGCAAACATAGGCGCCTGCGCTTTTCTTATTGTCTAGCTCCGGCGCCTTGCCCCTCGGGATCAAATGGGAAAATACTGCGGTGGCTGAGGAACTGCCTCCTCGCATTTCCCCATTTGCCTGTCGGGGCAGACATAGGCGCCTGCGCTTTTCTATTAAATATAGAGAATTAAATAAGAGGTGTGGTTGAATGAATATAGGAAATGTTTCTACAGCAATGGTTACACCGTTTAGTTCAGACGGTTCTATTGACTATCATAATACTGAAATACTTATTGAGCACTTGCTTTCGAATGGAACTGATTCTCTTGTAGTTAGTGGTACGACTGGAGAATCTCCGACATTATCAACAAATGAGAAATTAGAACTTATACAATTTGTAGTGGAAAAGGTTAATAAAAGAGTACCAATCATTGCTGGTACTGGTAGCAATAATACAGCTGCATCCATTGAGCTTTCGCAAAAGGCGGAATCGCTCGGAGTAGATGCTTTGATGATAGTGACTCCTTATTACAATAAGCCTAATCAACGAGGAATGATTGCCCATTTTGAGGCTATTGCTTCAGCTACTACGCTTCCTATTGTTGTTTATAATATCCCTGGGCGATCAGTAGTCAATTTGGAGCCAGAGTCAATTATTTCCCTTAGTAAGATACCATCCATTCAAATTGTAAAAGAAGCTAGCGGCAGCCTGGATCAGATGACCAAAATCTTAGCTGGAACAAATGAGGATTTCCTTGTGTACAGCGGGGACGACGGCTTAACCTTACCTTTACTTTCAATTGGGGGGAAAGGAATTATTTCAGTCGCTTCTCATGTTATTGGTAACGAAATGCAGGAAATGATACAGCTGTTTCACCAAGGGGAACATGCTAAAGCTGCTAAAATCCATCAACAAATCTTGCCAGTCATAAAGGCATTATTTCAACATCCGAATCCTGTAGTTGTAAAATATGCACTTTCTAAAATTGGCGTAGAGGTTGGCTCCTTGAGACTTCCTTTAGTTGAGATGAACGAGGAAGAGAAGCTAGATTATGATCGTGTTTGGGATAAATTTTTGGAAACGAAATAATGATATGAGAAGCTGGAGTTCTAACTTCAGCTTTTTTTATTTGTGTGAAACGGTGACGTCCGATATAATAAAAAATAGTGGATGTTGGTCGGGTTAACAATTAGGAGGAAAAGAATTGGTAAAAGCTAAAAATGAACTTATACGTATTATACCGCTCGGCGGAGTTGGTGAAATAGGAAAAGCAATGTACGTAGTAGAAATAGACGATGAAATATTTATAGTAGATAGTGGACTTATGTTCCCAGAAAACGAAATGTTAGGAATCGATATAGTTATTCCAGATATTACGTATTTAGAAGAAAACAAGGATCGTGTTAAAGGAATATTTTTGACGCATGGACATGAAGACGCAATTGGTTCTATTGCTTACTTACTGCAAAAGATTCAGGCGCCTGTATATGGATCTAAGCTGACGATTGCTTTAGCAAAAACGCATGTAAAGGCTATGCCAGTTAAACAACAAATAAAGTACTTTGAAGTTACAAACAAAAGTCGTATGAACTTCCAAAACACACACGTAACTTTCTTTCATACCACACACAGTATTCCAGACTCTTTAGGTATCGTATTCCATACATCTGAAGGTGCAATTGTGCATACTGGTGAATTTAAATTTGATCAGTCTGCTAGAGGGAAGTACCGTCCTGATATTGCTAAAATGGCTGGCCTGGGTGAAGAAGGCGTATTTATATTAATGTCTGATTCAACAGAAGCAGAAAGACCCGGACACACAACATCAGAGGCAGTAATCGAAAACCAATTATCTGAAACATTCCACGCTGCTAAAGGTCGTATTCTAGTATCTTTATATGCATCCAACTTTATAAGAATTCAACAAGTGCTAGACAAAGCAACGGAAACAGGAAAAAAAGTAGCTATTGCAGGTAAAAGCTTGGAAAATATCTTTGCTATAGGGTTAGACCTAGGTTACTTTACGGTTGCAGAGGACACAATCATACCTATAAAGGAAATCTCTAAGTATAATGATGAACAAATAGTAATCATTGTATCTGGTAATCAAGGAGAACCTTTAGAAGCTTTAGAGAAAATGGTACGTAAGCATCATAAAGATATTAAGATTAAAGATACAGATACCGTATTAATAACATTTACACCATCACCAGGTATGGAGGTTGGCGTATTTAATACGATGAACCTGATTGCCAAGGCTGGTGCCAAAGTGTTGACTTCCAGTAAAAATGTCCATGTATCAGGGCATGGAAGTCAAGAAGATTTAAAAATGATGTTAAACTTAACAAAGCCTAAATACTTTATCCCAATTCAAGGGGAATATCGTATGCTTATTGCTCACTCTAAGTTAGCCCAAGATATCGGGATGTCTAAGTCAGAAATCTTTATTGCTGATAAAGGCGACATCGTGGAATACAAAAATGGGAAGATAAGAATGAGTGGAAGAGTACAAGCAGGTAACGTCCTGATCGATGGCATTGGTGTAGGAGACGTAGGGAATATTGTTTTAAGAGATCGTAAGCTATTATCTCAAGATGGAATATTCATTGTAGTAATTACACTTAACCGTGCACAAAAGAAAATAGCATCAGGGCCTGAGATTCTTTCTAGAGGGTTTGTATATGTAAGAGAATCAGAAGAGTTGATGGACGAGTCAGCTAAACTAGTAAGAACAATTGTTGAAAAATATGTGAATAAAGAAACGTTTGAATGGACAAACATTAAACAAGAAATCCGTGATACGCTAAATTCATATTTATTCCAACAAACGAAGAGACGTCCGATGATTATTCCAATTATCATGGAATATTGATATCTAAAAATCAGGATTTCCTTTCCCCAGTGGAAGGAAATCTTTTTTATCTTTTTAAGCTGTTATATTTTACCTGTTAGGGACATCCTAATAGAGAATACTTAATGCAAAGCAGGTGATATTCTTGGCAAAGAAGAAAACAAAGAAAAAAGTTAACAAAAATAAAAGTAAGAAGAAATCCCTTCATCCTTTAATGTTTGAAATAATAGGGCTTCTCATATTGGGAATCGCAGTTATTTCATTCTTTGAATATGGCTTAGTTGGAGAAGTACTCGCTTATATTGGGTATTTTTTATTTGGAAATTGGCATATCGCGATACCATTTATGTTCGTTATTTATGCTCTTATTATAATGATCAAACAATCCTTTCCACCGTGGAATCATCGCTTGTTATTAAGTGGAGCCTTTATTTTAAGCAGCTTACTAATATTTAGTCATTTAGCACTTTTTGAGCAACTGTTTGAGGGCAAGGCACTGATGACGAACTCTGTTCTAAGGGAAAGCTACAGGGTCTTAGTAGAAAGTGGAGGTATTACGAATAGAAGTAGTTCTCTAGGTGGAGGTATGATTGGGGCTATTCTGTTTGCCTCATTCCATGTGTTGTTTGACTCTGCTGGTGCAAAAGTTATTAGCTGGCTACTCTTATTAATTGGTATCGTTCTTTTGACAGGAAAAGCACTTGTACCTTATTTGGTAGAAGTATCTCCTAAGATGGCTGAAAGCTTTAAGAACCGACCAAAAGCTGAAAAGAAAAAGCCTTCAACGGAGCAGAAGAAGGTTTCGCGCAGATCTCGTAAAGATGCAGTACAAGAAGAGTCGGAGCAAGCTGTTACCATACTTGACTCCAATCATCCGCCACAAGAAGAACCAGAAATCCCATCTTCTCCGATTATCTCTGCTTTTACAGAGAGAATCACAAGAAAAGATGAGACAAATGAATCGACAGAACCAACAGAACCTATTGAGATTAATATGGATGCGGATGAACTGGAAAACGAAGATTATCAGTTACCGAGTATTAATCTATTAGATTCTCCAGAGCACAATGATCAAAGTGGAGAGTTAAATGCAATTCAAGCTAATGCTAAAAAGCTCGAGCAAACGTTCTTAAGCTTTGGGGTAAAGGCAAAAGTCATGCAAGTCCATTTAGGGCCTGCAGTTACTAAGTATGAGGTACTTCCTGACGTAGGAGTGAAGGTTAGTAGAATCGTAAGTCTTCACGATGATTTAGCACTTGCTTTAGCGGCTAGAGATATCCGAATTGAAGCTCCAATCCCAGGGAAGTCTGCTATAGGGATAGAAGTACCAAACAAAGAAGTGGCAATCGTAAGCTTACGAGAAGTACTAGAGGCAAAAGAGAATAATAAGCCAAGCCAAAAACTATTAATAGGTTTTGGTCGTGATGTTACCGGACAGGCAGTATTAGCCGAATTAAACAAAATGCCTCATTTACTTGTTGCCGGTTCGACAGGTAGCGGGAAAAGTGTTTGTATAAACGGGATTATAACAAGCATTATGATGCGAGCAAAACCGCATGAAGTTAAAATGATGATGATTGATCCAAAAATGGTTGAGCTTAACGTCTATAATGGGATTCCCCATTTGTTAGCACCCGTAGTTACGGATCCAAGAAAAGCATCCCAGGCATTGAAAAAAATTGTTTCTGAAATGGAAAGAAGATATGACTTATTTTCCCATACAGGGACGAGAAATATCCAAGGCTACAACGACCATATAGAAAAATGGAATGAAGAAAATGAAGAGAAGCATCCTAAACTTCCATTTATTGTAGTGATAGTCGATGAGCTAGCTGATTTGATGATGGTAGCTTCAAGTGATGTAGAGGATTCTATCACACGACTCGCTCAAATGGCCCGTGCAGCTGGAATCCATTTGATAATAGCGACACAACGACCGAGTGTGGATGTTATTACAGGAATCATTAAAGCTAATATACCTTCAAGAATTGCATTTGCGGTATCTTCTTCCATAGATTCGAGAACTATTTTGGATATGGGTGGAGCAGAAAAACTTCTAGGTAGAGGGGATATGCTCTTCCTACCAGCTGGCAGCTCTAAGCCTGTTCGTGTACAAGGCGCCTATTTGTCAGATGCCGAAGTAGAGAGAATTGTCGATTTTGTAATTGAGCAGCAAAAGGCAAACTACCAAGAGGAAATGATTCCAGATGAAGTGGAAGAATCGCAGGAGCAGTTAGAACGAGATGAACTGTATGATGATGCCGCACAACTAGTCATGGAAATGCAAACAGCTTCAGTTTCCTTGATCCAAAGACGCTTCCGTGTTGGATATTCTAGGGCTGCACGTATTATTGATCAGCTTGAAATGGGTGGAATCGTAGGACCATACGAAGGAAGTAAACCAAGACAAGTGTTAATATCAAAACAAGATTACGACCAAGATCCATTGTAAAAAATGTGCTAACCATTTATGAGGAATAACATATGCAAACATACGAAAGATAATCGAGAAGTTCTATACTCGATTATCTTTTTTAATTACTAAAGAATAAATAATTTATTTTTAAAGACATTACAAACATGCGTAAGCAAAGCAGAGGGGTTATCGTGCATTCCTGGAAGGTGACTACCAAAAGTTGGTAAATGTAAAATGCTTCTAAGAAAAATTTGATTTTTAAAGATTTAAAACAGTAAGGCTAAATAAAATTTATTACTATATTTTGAATGTAATTTTTATATATAATTCCTTTTTTTTACTACAATGTGAAGCAATTTAAAACACTGACAAAATTCAGTGTTTTCAAGGGTTTTTATCAATTAGTATCACACATTAAGAGATATATTATGACAAAATGATTACATTTATATATTAACAACGTAAAAACAAATAATAATTTCGTAAATAAAGTATTTATTTAAAAGATTAAAAGTGGTATAGTATGTACTGATTAGTAGGAAAGTTTTACATCAGAGGTCTGATCTCTTCATAATGGTGGTGTTTTAAATGACAATAAAAATGGATCAAAGGCATTTATACCTACAAGTAATCGATCGTCTTAAACAAGACATTGAAAAAGGGATTTTCAAAGAAAAGGAGAAGTTACCTTCTGAATTTGAATTGGCCAAGCTTCTTGGGGTAAGTAGAGCAACTTTACGAGAAGCTCTGCGAGTGCTAGAGGAAGAAAATATTATCGTAAGAAGACATGGTGTAGGAACCTTTGTTAACTCAAAGCCTGTTTTTACATCAGGGATTGAACAACTCTCAAGTGTTTCGGCGATGATTAGAAACGCAGGGATGGAGCCTGGTACTATTTACCTTAGTTCAATGGAATCAGAAGCATCTGAAGATGATGCAAAACGATTCCAGTGTGAGGAGGATACGACCGTTGTTACAATGGAGCGGGTCCGAACTGCAGATGGTGAACCAGTGGTATATTGTATCGATAAAGTTCCACAATATTATTTACCGGCAGATTTTCTTATAAGAAAAGAAGGCTCTATTTTTACAGCATTGGAGGAATCAGGTGATATAAGGATTTCGCATGCGGTTACCTTCATTGATCCAGTGGGATATCATGAAGTAGCTTCACCAACCTTAAATTGTGATCCAGAGACTTCGTTGCTGATTTTAAAACAATTGCATTATGATGAGAATGATCGTGTAGTTTTATATTCGAAAAATTATTTTCGAGCAGACAAATTTAGCTTTCATGTAGTTCGGAAAAGGGTGTAAAAAAGTAGTTCCTGCTAAGAAGAAGAAAAATAATGGGGGTTTTCAAGTTGACGAAACGTAAATTTGGTTTAGGCTTATCACTTGTTTTAGCTGCTGGTACAATTCTTGGAGCATGTGGTTCTAAAGATGAGGAAACAAAGAAAGACGAAGGTTCTAATGCTGGTACTGGAACTGAAGAAACAGCAGACATCTCAATCGCAATGGTTACAGACGTCGGTGGAGTAGATGATAAATCATTCAACCAATTAGCTTGGGAAGGTATTGAAGCATTCGGTAAAGAGCATGGTCTTAAAAAAGGCGATGGCGGTTACGATTATTTACAATCACAATCAGATGCAGATTATATCAACAATATTACTAACTTAGTTCGTCGTGACTTCGACATAGTTTATGGTATTGGTTTCTTGATGGAAAAGCCTATCACTACAATTGCTGAACAGCAAAAAGATGCTCAATTAGCAATTATTGATGCAGTAGTTGATGCTCCAAACGTTGCTTCTGTAATGTTTAAAGAACAAGAAGGTTCTTACCTTGCTGGAGTAGCAGCAGCATTAATGTCTGAATCAAAACAAATTGGTTTTGTTGGTGGAATGGAAATTCCTGTTATTGAACGCTTTGAAGCAGGTTTCCTTGCAGGAGTTAAAGCAGTTGATCCATCTATTAAAGTAGATGTTCAGTATACTGGTAAATTTGACGATGCAGCTCTTGGTAAAACAACAGCAAATCGTATGTACTCTTCAGGCGTAGACATTATTTTCCACGCAGCTGGTGGAACTGGTAATGGTGTTTTTGCAGAAGCTAAAGAACGTAAAACAAAAGATAAAGATGCTAACGTATGGGTTATTGGAGTTGACTCTGACCAATACGAAGAAGGAGCAGTTGGCGACACTAATGTAACGCTTACTTCTATGCAAAAACGTGTTGATGTAGCAGTACAAAACATTGCAAAAGAAACAATGGAAGGGAAATTCCCAGGTGGTAAAACGGTTACTTACGGTTTAGCAGAAGAAGGTGTTCAGCTTGCTGATTCACGTGGAGCTATTCCTGAGGATGTTTTAGCGAAAATTGAAGAATATTCTAAAAAAATCGCTTCTGGTGAAATCGTAGTTCCTGAAACTGTAGAATAATTTGACTTAACATCATAAAGGCCGACTTGCTCGGTCTTTATGATATTTTAAATTAATGGACGAAAGATTTTAAATATTTAAAGTCTTTCCTGTATTAATTTAGTACTAGTATTCAAGTAGGGAGTGAAATTCATTGGATTATGTAATAGAAATGCTAGGCATTCGGAAAGAGTTTGGAACTTTCGTAGCAAATGATAATATAACCCTTCAATTGAAAAAGGGAGAAATACATGCTCTTTTAGGTGAGAATGGAGCAGGAAAGTCCACTCTCATGAACGTATTATTCGGTCTGTATCAACCAGAAGCAGGCGACATAAAAGTAAGAGGTAAGTCTGTGAAAATTACGGACCCAAACGTTGCCAATGACCTGGGAATTGGAATGGTTCATCAGCATTTCATGCTAGTGGAAAACTTTACAGTTACGGAAAATATTATTTTAGGTAACGAACCAACTAATGGCGGTGTCGTAAATATTAAGGATGCTGCACGTAAAATAGAGCAACTGTCAGAAACTTACGGATTAAATGTAGACCCTTATGCAAAAATAGAGGACATTTCCGTAGGAATGCAACAGCGGGTAGAAATTTTGAAAACGCTTTATCGTGGTGCTGAAATACTAATTTTTGATGAACCGACAGCCTCTTTAACTCCTCAAGAGATTAATGAGCTTATTCAAATTATGAAGCGTCTTATTAAAGAAGGTAAATCTATCATTTTAATAACGCACAAACTTAAAGAAATTATGGATGTGTCGGATAGAGTCACGGTTATTCGTAAAGGTAAAGGAATTGGTACTGTTATAACAGCAGAAACAAATCCAAACGAATTGGCATCGCTTATGGTTGGACGTCAGGTTGAATTTAAAACAGTTAAGGGCGAAGCTAAACCTAAGGAAGAAGCATTGATCATTAAAGACTTAATAGTGACAGACTATAGAGGTATTGAAAAGGTTAAAGGGTTAAACTTAACTGTTCGCAAAGGTGAAATTCTCGGTTTAGCAGGGATTGACGGAAATGGTCAAAGTGAGCTAATTGAGGCAATTACTGGTCTTCGTAAGTCTAAGAGTGGATCTATAAATCTAAATGGAATAGATATTACAAACAAAAAACCTCGTAAAGTGACAGAGGCGGGAGTTGGACATATTCCACAGGATAGACATAGACATGGTTTAGTTTTAGATTTTCCAATTGGTCACAATATTGCTCTTCAAACCTATTATTTAGAGCCTATTTCTAAAAGAGGAATTATAAATTACAAAAAAGTGTCTAACTTAGCGCAAAAAATTATTAAAGAATATGATGTACGTACACAAGGTGAGCATACATTGGCTCGAGCATTATCAGGAGGTAACCAACAGAAGGCCATTATCGGTCGTGAGGTTATACGTGACCCTGAGTTGTTGATCGCGGCGCTTCCTACTCGTGGTTTAGATGTAGGGGCAATCGAATTTATTCATCAGCGTTTAATAGAACAAAGAGATAAAGGGAAAGCTGTTTTACTTCTGTCGTTTGAACTTGATGAAGTTATGAACGTATCGGATCGAATTGCTGTTATATATGATGGACAAATTGTTGATTCTCTTTTACCTAAAGAAACGACAGAGCAAGAGCTTGGTCTATTAATGGCAGGACAAACAAGAGAAAAAGATAAGAAGCAGGGGGATGTAGAGCATGTCGAATAGAGTAGTAAATATACTTGTCCCTGTTATTTCCGTAATACTAGGGTTAATCGTGGGTGCGATTGTCATGCTAATAAGCGGATACGATCCTATCTTGGGATACGCTGCGCTATGGGAAGGTATATTTGGAGATGCCTATAGAATGGGTGAAACAGTACGTCAAATAACACCATACCTATTATCAGGGCTTGCGGTGGCGTTTGCTTTCCGCACTGGGCTGTTTAACATTGGAGTGGAGGGGCAATTACTTGTAGGCTGGTTTGCAGCGGCTTACGTCGGTATTGCATTTGATCTGCCAATGTACATACATCTACCACTAGCAATACTTGCTGCAGCCGTTGCAGGAGGATTGTGGGCTTTCCTACCAGGATTATTAAAAGCAAAACTTCAGGTGCATGAAGTAATAGTAACGATCATGATGAACTACATTGCACTTCATACAACGAATGCGCTTATTAAAATCGTTGCTGATGGTGGCGACAGTACGGAATCTATTAAACCAACCGCTTCACTGACGTCTGCTTTCTTCCAAAGCATGACAGACTATTCTCGTTTACATTATGGAATATTTATTGCGTTAGCAATGGTTTTATTAATGTGGTTCATTTTAGAGAAAACAACTACTGGATATGAATTGAAGTCAGTAGGATTTAACAAGCATGCTTCAGAGTATGCTGGTATGAATGTCTCTAAGAATATCATCTTATCTATGGTTATCTCAGGTGCTTTTGCCGGTCTAGCTGGTGCTATGGAGGCATTAGGTACATTTGGTTACGCAAGTTCTAAAGGTGCCTTCACAGGTATCGGGTTTGATGGAATCGCCGTGGCTTTACTGGGGGCGAATACACCTCTAGGAGTAATTTTTGGTGCTACACTATTTGGATCTCTAAAATATGGAGCAACTAATATGCCTAACGCTGCAGGAGTTCCGATAGAAATTGTATCGATTGTTATTGCGATTATTATTTTCTTCGTTGCCTGTGGATATGTCATTCGCTATTTCCTTGAAAAGATTAGTAAGAAAAAGGAGGCGAATTAAATGAGCTTTTTAGATGTATTATATTTCATCGTTCCATCAGCAATTTTCTATGCAGCCCCTTTAGTTTTCACTGCTATAGGTGGAGTTTTCTCTGAAAGATCTGGTGTAATTAATATTGGTCTAGAAGGTATGATGGTTATGGGTGCCTTTATTTCCATCATTTTTAACCTGACTTTCGTTAGTACGTTTGGTGCTATGACACCTTGGGTTGCAGTTATTGCAGCCATGATTGTTTCAGGTATATTTGCTTTACTACATGCGGTAGCATCTGTATCGTTTAGAGCAGACCAAACCATTTCTGGGGTAGCGATTAATATGTTAGGTGTCGCTATTGCATTGTTCACAGTAAAAATGATCTATGACAAAGGACAAACAGATTATATTCAAGAACGTTTTATACGTTTTGATATTCCTGGTTTAAGTGAAATACCAATCATCGGACCAATGTTATTTAAGGATGTCTACTCTACTTCTATTTTAGCTGTTGCAGTAGCTATTCTAGCATGGTTTGTTATTTACAAAACTCCATTTGGTCTTCGCCTTCGTGCAGTAGGTGAGCATCCTATGGCAGCAGATACAATGGGAGTTAATGTAAAGAAAATGAGATACATTGCAGTAATTATTTCTGGTATGCTGGCTGGTATTGGTGGAGCTGTATATGCTCAATCTATTTCAGGAGAGTTCAGTCACACTACAATTAATGGACAAGGATTTATGGCTCTTGCAGCCATGATCTTTGGTAAATGGCATCCGCTAGGAGCACTTGGAGCAGCACTTTTCTTCGGATTTGCGCAAGCTTTAAGTATCGTTGGTGGACAAATACCATACATTGATCAGATTCCAAGCTATTACTTGCACATTTTACCATATGCATTAACGATTCTTGCTGTAGCAGGATTTATAGGGAAAGCAAATGCTCCTAAAGCGAGCGGTATTCCTTATATTAAAGGAAAAAGATAAATTTTTGCTTAGAATTTACCAATTAATAATAAAAAATATAGCGATTAAAAAGGGACCAATTAAGTTTGGTCCCTTTTGTTTGTATTGATATAATTAGAAGATGTATAGTGAAAAGGTATATGAGTAACACTAGAAAGAAAAAGGGGGAATTCTTTTCATGTTTCAACATTTTGAATTAGCCAAAGGTGTCCAGCTTTATATAAGACCTACAGAACAATTTAAAACCATTAATATTTCATTTAAATGGAAGCAGCCATTAACTGTAGAGTCTGCTGCAGTAAGAGCGGTACTTTCCAATGTACTGCAATATAGCAATGCCAAATATCCAACATATGCATCTTTTAGAAAACGTTTAGATGAATTATTCGGAGCGGTATTATATTTTGACACATCTAAAAAGGGTTTAAATCATATTTTTTCTTTAAATGCCGAAACTGTTAACGATGCTTATCTGTCTAATGAAACTGTGGTAGATGAAGTACTTTCATTATTACAAACAGTGCTTTTCCAACCTAACTTAGACAATGGAAAATTTGTTGAATCGGTTGTGAAGCGAGAAAAAGAACAAGTGATAGAACGTATTCAGTCTATGTACGATGATAAAACTCGTTATGCACAGCAACGATTATTAGAAAATATTTTACCCGATCATCCTGCTTCTATTAGCGCTAATGGTACGGTGGAAACAGTGAAGGCAATAACAAACGAACAGTTATTAGAAATGCATCAAAACCTGCTTACAAAAGAACCATTATCTATCTATATTGTAGGTGATGTAGATGTAGATGAAATGAAAACTAAAATTAGTGAATTTTTCCCGTTTGAAGCTCGTTCTGCAGACATTCCAAAAGAAACAGAAAGTGCTGTTTCAACAAACGACAACGAGTTTTTACATGAAAAACAGGACATGAAGCAAGGGAAATTACATATCTCTTATCGAACTCCAGTCACGTTTTACTCTAATGAATTCCCAATTATGCAAATTACTAATGGTATTCTTGGTGGCTTTGCCCATTCCAAGATTTTCATGAATGTTCGTGAAAAAGAAAGTATGGCATACTATGCCTCAAGTAGCTTTTCCTCCCTTTATGGTCGCATTTTTGTATTTGCTGGAATTGATGCCAACCTACAGGAAAAAGCTGTGGCATTAATAGACGAACAGCTAAAGGAAATGCAAGAAGGAAATATATCTGATTTAGAGATCAATCAGACAAAATCCATGCTTAAAAACCAGCTTAAGGAATCTTTGGATTCTGCTAGAGGACAAATAGAAATTTACGATCAATATAAAGAACTCGATGAATCCTTTACAGTGAAAAACTGGACCGCTAAATGGGAAGATGTCACGAAGGAGCAAATTCAAGAAATGGCTTCAAATATCGAAAAGGAATTTGTCTATTTCTTATCTGGTAAGGACGGTGCAGACAATGAATGAAACTTACTTTGAACAGCTAGAAGAAACACTATATCACGAAGAACTTTCCAATGGATTAAATGTCTATATTTTGCCTAAAAAAGGCTTTTCCAAAACATATGTAACCTTTACTACAAAATACGGTTCTATTGACCGAGAATTTATTCCTCTAGGTAAAAAAGAGCCTGTTACAGTACCAGACGGGATCGCCCATTTTCTAGAGCATAAAATGTTTGAAAAGGAAGAAGGAGATGTTTTCCAGAAGTTCAGTGAAAATGGGGCTTCTGCCAATGCATTCACATCATTTACAAGAACTTCTTATTTATTCTCCTCAACAGATAATATATTAGAAAACACTAATACTCTTCTTAATTTTGTACAGGAGCCATATTTCACAGAACAAACTGTTGAAAAGGAAAAGGGTATTATTGGGCAAGAAATTACCATGTATGACGACCAGCCGGACTGGAGGTTATACTTTGGTACGATTGAAAATATGTACAAAGAACATCCAGTGAAAATTGATATCGCGGGCACAATAGAGTCTATTAGTCATATTACAGCTGAGCATCTTTACGAATGCTATAACACGTTTTACCACCCTTCGAATATGGTGTTGTTCGTTGTAGGAGCTGTAGATCCTAAAGAAATGATGGAATTTGTGAAAGAAAATCAGGCTAAAAAAGAATTTAAGGCTCCAGAGGAAATTGTCCGTTTCTACCCAGATGAGCAGCCGCAAGTAGATAAAAAAGAACGAACGTTAAAAATGGACGTACAAAAGTCTAAGCTTTTATATGGCATAAAATCGAACAATGTTAATATTACCGGTGAAGAAATGTTAAATTATGAGTTGGCTATGCAAGTGGCAGTTGAACTGATATTCGGTAGAACATCCTCGTTTTTCCAAGAGGTCTATGAAAAAGGGTTAATCGATGAATCCTATAGTGCAGACTTCTCTATGGAGGAAGGCTACGGTTTTGCAATGATAGGCTCCGATACAGGAAATCCAGAAGAGCTTGGTCAGAAGATTAAAGAAACTATCACTAAATTTGCAACGAATTGGACATTAGAAGAAGAGGATATGAAACGAATCACCAGAAAGAAAATTGGTCATTTCTTACGTTCATTAAATTCAATTGAATATATTGCAAACCAATTTACTCGTTATAAGTTTAACGATATGAATTTATTTGATGTAGTACCAGCCTTAGAGAACTTAGATGTGGACCAAGTCAAGAAGGCATTTGAAGCCTTTAAGGATGAGAATACGCATACTGTATTTAAGATTATTCCATCAAAGGAAACAGATAATGGCTAAGAAGTTTGCTCTAGTGATAGGTGCGTCTGGAGAAATAGGGATTGCTACTAGCCTAAGTATGGCGGAGGCTGGATGGTCCCTGTACCTTCATTTTGCAAGTAATAAAGAGAAGGTGGATGAACTTATAGTTGCCCTCGATCTTGCCTATCCAGAACAGGAATTCATACCTATTCAAGCAGACCTATTAGATACAAATGCAATTGAAGTCATTGTGAATTCTATTTACTCTCTTCAATCGATTGTCTTTGCCCAAGGCCAAAGTCTTTATAAAGGTATAGAAGAGACCTCTCTGGAGGAAATAAGACATCTCTTTCAAGTACATGTAGAGCATCCGATGTTTTTAGCGGGAAGATTAGCGCCTAAGCTACGAAAGCATGAGCATAGCTCTATTATCTTTATTGGCTCTATATGGGGAGAAACAGGTGCTTCCTATGAGGCAGCCTATTCCGCTGCTAAAGGGGCTCAGCATGCGTTTGTGAAAGCCTATGCTAAAGAGGTTGCAATGCAAAAGACAAACGTCAATGTCGTAGCACCAGGTTTTATCGATACAAAAATGAACGCTCATTTAGATGATGAATCACGAGAGTTTATATTAGAAGAGATTCCTGCAGGTATATTTGGAAAACCACAGGACGTAGCCAATGTGGTTGTTTTTTTAGCAAGTGAGAAAGCATATTATATTACTGGTCAAGTCATTCGAGTTAATGGTGGTTGGTATATTTAGGAAAAGAAAAGGGGGAAGTTAACTCTCTTTTCTTTTTTCCTTTTATTCGGTTATAAAATCATATATGATAGAACTATTAATGCATTGAGAACGTCATTCTATAAAGGGAGGAATACATGATGGCAAGTGAATGGTTTTTTGAATACGAAATTCAAGTAAATCGTCCTGGACTTTTAGGAGACATTTCTTCTCTATTGGGTATGCTGCGAGTAAATATAGTCACTATTAATGGAGTAGATGAGGGTAGACGTGGTATGCTCATTAAAGCTGAAAAAAAAGAAAATATTGAACGCTTTGAACATATCATTTCCACAATGGAAACAATTCATTTAACTAAGTTTCGTGAGCCGAAGCTAAGAGATCGTTTAGCTGTGCGTCACGGAAGATACATACAAAGAGATGCTGATGACAGAAAGACTTTTCGATTCGTAAGAGATGAGCTTGGTCTACTAGTAGATTTCATGGCTGAGATCTTTAAACAGGAAGGACATAAGCTAATCGGTATCAGAGGTATGCCTAGAGTAGGGAAAACAGAATCTGTAGTTGCAGCAAGTGTTTGTGCGAACAAAAAATGGATTTTCCTGTCTTCCACAATGATTAAGCAAACGATTAGAAATCAACTCGCTGGGGATGAATTCAGCGATCGCAATATCTTTATTCTGGATGGAATTGTTACAAGAAAGTCAAATGATGAAAAGCATCTACAACTTGTTAGGGAAATGATGAGAATGCCTACTATTAAAGTAGTGGAGCACCCAGATATGTTCATCAAGCATTCCGAATATTCTATAGAGGATTTTGACTATATAATTGAGCTTCGTCATAGTCCAGAGGAAGAAATAACGTACGAAATGATGGAAAAAAATCATGCGATGACCGACAAAGGCATGGGTGGATTTGGCGGATTCGGTGAATTTAATTTTTAACGAAGTAGGTGTTTTAATTGACTGAACTTGGTACTCGTTTAAAAGAAGCGAGAACAGCAAAAGGATATAGTATCGAGGATTTGCAAGAAATAACAAAAATCCAAAAAAGGTATTTAGCTAACATTGAGGAAGGGAATTATTCTACAATTCCTGGTGCTTTTTACGTGCGAGCTTTTATCAAGCAATACGCAGAGGCAGTTGGCTTAAATGGGGATGAGCTTTTAGAGACATACAAATCAGAGCTTCCAAGTCCTACAAATGAGGATGTTGCAAAAACTATTCCTGCAACACCGTCTAGAAGAACTTTGGGTGGCCGAGCATCGAACAGATTTATGGAAATTATGCCGATGATTATTGTGGCATTGTTTGTTGTCGCGATAATTGTGATTGTATGGACACTTAGACAGAACTCTCCAGAGACGGAAGAGTCACCTGCAGTAGAAACAGAGGAACCAGTGACTATGGATATCACTCCTCCACCTTCGGATCAAACAGCTACAGATAATGAAGAAGAGGAAGAGGCTGTGGAAGAAGAAATTGAAGAAGAACCAGTGCCTAAACTAGCTTTCACGTTAGAGGGGACTCAAGGGGAAACTTCAACATATACTGTATCTGGTGCAGAAACTTATCAGCTAAAGTTAATGGCTAGCAGCGACAAGACATGGTTAAACTTAAAAGACCAAGCAAACAAAACTTTATATGATAGCTGGGTTAACACTGGAACGCCATATGAGCTAGATGTAACTACAACGGAACAAATTCGCGTGAGAGTGGGTAACGTTCCAGTTACGCAAGTCTTTATTAATGATGAGCTAGTAGAATTCCCAACAGATAAGAGTCCTCAAAATTTAGTTATAAAATTCAGCAAATAGTCATCGATTAGATGGCTATTTTGTTTGAAATATGAAAGGAGTATTTTTTGATGAAAATGAATATACCAAACCAAATTTCTATGTTTCGCATATTTTTAATTCCAGTATTTATGATTTTTATGCTAATTGATTTTAACTGGGGGGAAGCTAGTTTTTTAGGCGCAACTATTCCAGTAAATCACCTAATTGGAGCTATTATTTTTATTATCGCCTCTATTACTGATTTTATCGATGGTTATTATGCTCGTAAATATAATTTAGTAACCAATATGGGTAAGTTTTTAGATCCTCTAGCGGACAAATTGCTAGTTTCAGCAGCATTAATTATATTAGTGCAGTTTGGAGTTGCACCAGCGTGGGTAGTTATATTAATTATCAGCCGTGAATTTGCAGTGACTGGTTTACGCTTAATATTAGCGAATACAGGAGAGGTAGTTGCAGCAAACCAACTCGGTAAAATAAAAATGTGGACACAAATTATCGCGATTTCATCATTACTTTTAGGAAATGTATTTTTTGAAATGTTCAATTTCCCATTTGATATGATCATGCTATACGTTTGTCTATTCTTTACTTTATGGTCGGGATTTGATTATTTCTATTTGAATCGCAAAGTGTTACTTGACTCAAAATAGGAAGGAAGTTTTGGGATGAAAGCAGAGATTATTGCGGTAGGATCAGAATTATTGTTAGGGCAAATTTCCAATACGAACGCAAGATATATATCCTCCCAGCTGGCAGAGTTAGGGATCGATGTGTATTACCACACAGTAGTTGGAGACAATCCTAATCGTTTGTTAGAAGCCATAAAAATCGCAGAAAATCGAGCTGACCTCATTATTTTTTCAGGAGGTTTAGGACCTACTAAAGACGATCTTACAAAAGAAACAATTTCTAAACACCTTAACAAAAATCTTGTATTAGATGATCATGCAATCATTTATATTGAGGATTTCTTTAAAAGAGCTGGAAAAGTAATGACGGAGAACAATAAAAAACAAGCATTAGTTTTAGACGGCTGTACTGTCCTTGAAAACAAGCATGGGATGGCTCCGGGGATGCTGCTTTCCACAGAGAAACATACATATATGTTATTGCCTGGCCCTCCAAAAGAATTAGAGCCGATGTTCCAATTTGAGGCTAAGCCGCTGTTACCTAAACTGCTTTACAAAGAAAATGTAATTATGTCCCATGTCATTCGCTTTTATGGTATTGGCGAAGCAGAGTTGGAGAATGAGGTCCAGGATTTATTGGACAATCAAACAAATCCGACCCTTGCGCCGCTAGCTTCTGACGGCGAGGTAACCTTACGACTTACTGCGAAAGCAGATACGGAGGAAGAAGCTTGGAAAAGGATTGAAAAGCTACAAGCTGAAATCTTAAACCGCGTGGGCAAATATGTATATGGCTATAATAACGAATCGTTAGCCTCCAAGCTTAGAGATATTCTAATTGACAATGAGCTAACAATTTCTGCTGCAGAAAGTATGACTGCTGGACTTTTTCAATCGGAGTTAGCGGCAGTCCCAGGAATGGGCGTAGCACTTGTAGGTGGCATTATCACCTATACAGAAGAAGTGAAAATCAATCAGCTTAGTGTTAAGAGAGAAACGATTGATGAACATAGTGTCGTTTCTAGTCAGGTTGCAGAAGAAATGGCTAGTCGAGTCAAAGAAAAGTTTGAAACAACGATAGGTGTAGGTATTACTGGAGCAGCTGGGCCAGATGGACACGGAGATCAACCGGCAGGAACGGTGTGGATTGGAATAGCGTATGGAGACGTTGCCCCAATTTCTTATAAATTGAATCTATCTGGTATGAGAAACACAAATCGTTTAAGAACAGTTAAGTTTACTATTCATTATTTGATTCGACTTTTAAGAGAAGAAGGATTATCGAAAATTTAATTTTAACAAAGGAAAACGGCTCAAATTATCATTTTGTGCTGTTTTTTCCTATCAAAATCTAATAGTGTTAAAAAATAAACGAATAGATGTTCGCTTTTTTCTTGTAAATTTCTCAAAGACCGAGTATACTAAAGATAGTAAAAAAAATGATAGTTTCTAGGAGGAAATACATTTGGCTAATGATCGTAAAGCAGCGTTAGAAATGGCTTTAAAACAAATAGAGAAACAATTTGGTAAAGGGTCCGTAATGAAATTAGGAGAGAAAACAGACCGTGAAATCTCTACCTCTTCAAGTGGTTCCCTAGCTCTTGATGCAGCACTTGGAATAGGCGGATATCCAAGAGGTCGTATTATTGAAATTTATGGCCCAGAGAGCTCAGGTAAAACAACTGTAGCGCTTCACGCTATTGCAGAAATACAAAAAACAGGTGGGCAAGCGGCATTTATTGATGCAGAGCATGCGTTGGACCCTGTATATGCACAAAAACTAGGCGTTAACATAGATGAATTATTATTATCTCAACCCGACACTGGAGAGCAAGCCCTTGAAATCGCAGAAGCTCTAGTCCGCAGTGGTGCGGTTGAAATCATTGTTATCGACTCTGTTGCAGCATTAGTACCAAAAGCGGAGATAGAAGGAGAAATGGGAGACTCTCATATTGGTCTTCAAGCTCGCTTAATGTCTCAAGCATTACGTAAGCTATCAGGAGTTATTAACAAATCTAACACTATAGCAATCTTTATTAACCAAATTCGTGAAAAAGTTGGAGTAATGTTTGGTAACCCGGAGGTAACGCCTGGTGGTCGTGCACTTAAATTCTACAGCTCTGTCCGCTTAGAAGTAAGACGTGCTGAAGCTATTAAACAAGGTACAGACATTATGGGTAACAAAACGAAAATTAAAGTAGTAAAAAACAAAGTTGCTCCACCATTTAAAACTGCAGAAGTAGATATTATGTACGGAGAAGGAATCTCTCAAGAAGGAGAAATCGTTGATATAGGTTCTGAATACGATATTATCCAAAAAAGTGGTTCTTGGTATGCTTACAATGAAGAACGTATTGGCCAAGGGCGAGAAAACGCTAAGCAATTCTTGAAAGAAAACCCTGCTATTAAAGAAGAAGTGGCATTAAAAATCCGTCAATCTCTAGGTATGTCTGCTGGTGCACTTGTTATTGCAGCGCATGAGCCAGAGGACGAAGATGGCGAGTTCGAGCTACTTTTAGAAGATGAATAATAGTTAAAGTTAAAAAGATATCAAGAGACTCTCTCTTGGTATCTTTTTTTAAAATCTATTTCTAATATTTTTTGTAGTTTAAACTTATCATAAAGTCCATTTTACTTGAACTTTAGTAGTTGTGAATGAGCTAAATTCAAAATTAGAAGCTTTACCTATTAAAAGCGTTCGTTGAAACGACAGGCAATGAATCTAGTCGGTTGAATGAACATTGATCATTCTTCAGAAAAGGACAACCAGAGCTGAAACTAATTATAATTTCTTTGCTGAGCAGATAAATATCATGATTTTTTTATTGATTGTTCCTTGTGGTTTTACATAATAAAAGAAAATATGAAATTGTTTCAAATAGGAATTATGAAATCATATTATTTAGGCAATACCTAAAGTAATAGATATCCTCTCTCTAAAACTAATAATATTCTTCCGTTTCCTTGACAGAGTATTTCTACATCTATACAATTAAAATTGTATAATTTCTTTATTAAATGACTAAAAAGCAGTACAAATATGCATTCAATTAGCATATATGTGCCGACTGAAACTTAAAAGTATAGCAAGAGGGGGTGTTCGAAATGACATGGGAAATTATCATCTCCGCTTTGCTTGGTCTTATTATCGGTGGCGCTGTTGGTTACGGTTATCTGAAAAAAGTGAATGATTCAAAAGTGACTGGTGCAAAACAATCTTCTGTACTCATTATAGAGGAAGCAAAGCGAGAGGCAGAAGCATTAAAGAAAGAAGCACTTTTAGAGGCCAAAGATGAAACTCACCAATTACGAAATGAAGCTGAATCTGACATCCGAGAACGCCGCATGGAACTGCAAAAACAGGAAAATCGGTTATTACAAAGAGAAGAGAATCTAGATCGTAAAGATGATGCTCTAAACAAGAGAGAAGTAAGTCTTGAGCGTAAAGAAGATGCTCTAACACAAAGACAACAGCATATCGAACAAAAGGAAAGTAAAGTGGATGAACTAGTTGAAGAGCAACAAACAGAGCTACAACGTATTTCTACTCTTACTCGTGAAGAAGCAAAAACTATCATTCTTCAAGAGGTAGAAAATGAATTGGCTACTGATATTGCTGTGATGACTAAAGAATCTGAAACAAGAGCCAAAGAAGAAGCTGACAAGAAATCGAGAGAAATACTTTCACTTGCTTTACAAAGGTTTGCAGCAGATCACGTTGCGGAAACTACCGTTTCGGTTGTAAACTTACCGAATGACGAGATGAAAGGACGAATTATCGGACGTGAAGGACGAAACATTCGTACACTCGAAACATTGACTGGTATCGATCTTATCATTGACGACACACCAGAGGCTGTAATTCTTTCCGGGTTCGATCCGATTAGAAGAGAGACTGCTCGATTAGCCCTTGAAAAATTAGTGCAAGATGGACGTATCCATCCTGCTCGAATTGAAGAAATGGTAGAGAAGTCTAGAAGAGAAGTAGATGAACAAATTCGCGAAATTGGCGAACAAACTACTTTTGATATAGGTGTTCATAACCTACATCCAGATTTGATGAAGATTTTAGGCCGTTTAAGATACCGTACAAGTTATGGTCAAAACGTATTAAAACATTCTACTGAAGTTGCCTATTTAGCTGGTCTCTTAGCTGCAGAGCTTGGAGAAGACGTAACACTTGCTAGACGTGCAGGCTTATTACACGACATCGGAAAAGCAATTGACCATGAAGTGGAAGGAAGTCACGTTGAAATAGGGGTAGAACTTGCAAGAAAGTATAAAGAACATCCGGTAGTAATTAATAGTATTGCTTCCCATCACGGAGATACAGAAGCTACTTCTGTCATTGCCGTATTAGTAGCAGCAGCAGATGCTTTATCTGCAGCTAGACCTGGTGCAAGAAGTGAAACATTAGAAAATTACATTCGCCGCCTTGAAAAACTAGA
Source organism: Psychrobacillus sp. FSL K6-4046 (assembly GCF_038624605.1). Taxonomy (NCBI): domain Bacteria; kingdom Bacillati; phylum Bacillota; class Bacilli; order Caryophanales; family Bacillaceae; genus Psychrobacillus; species Psychrobacillus sp. FSL K6-4046. The sequence continues at coordinate 2,481,050 of NZ_CP152020.1, read as the reverse complement.
GGAAATTTCAGAATCCTATGAAGGTGTTGAAAAATCCTTTGCTATTCAAGCGGGTAGAGAAATCCGCATTATGGTTCGTCCTGATCAAATCGATGACATTACGGCTCATCGCTTGGCAAGAGACATCCGTAAGCGAATTGAAGAAGAGCTCGATTATCCTGGTCACATAAAAGTAACTGTAATCAGAGAAACTAGAGCCGTAGAATACGCAAAATAAAGTAAAAGCAATCATAACATTGAAAACAAAAGGCTTCGAAATGAAGCCTTTTTTTCGTGAAAGGACGTTATTGTAAAAATGAAAATACTATTTATCGGTGATATTGTTGGATCAATTGGTAGAGATACGTTGGAAAGCTACTTACCAAGACTAAAAAGAAAATATATGCCAGATGTTGTAATTGCCAATGGGGAGAATGCAGCTGCTGGTAGAGGCATTACGAAAACTATATTTAACTCTCTTTTACATATGGGAGTAGACGTAGTGACGATGGGAAACCATACATGGGATCAAAAAGAAATTATGGACTTCATCGATGATACAGATTATTTAATTCGTCCTGCCAATTTTTCAGAAGACGCTCCGGGTAAAGGAATGACCTCTGTAACGAAAAACGGCCACACTATTTCTGTCATCAATATGCATGGTAGAACATTCTTACCGCCACACGATGATCCATTTAAAATGGCAACTGAAATGGTTGAAGAAGCTAAGCAGCTATCCCCAATTGTATTTGTAGACTTTCATGCAGAAGCGACAAGTGAAAAAATTGCCTTTGGATGGCATTTAGACGGCAAGGCCTCTGTTGTAGTAGGAACTCATACGCATGTACAAACAGCGGATTCTCGTATTCTTCCTGGCGGCACTGCTTATATTACAGATGTCGGAATGACAGGTCCTTATGATGAAGTATTAGGGATGAAAAAAGAGGACGTACTATACCGTTTCCAAACAAATATGCCAACTCGCTTTGAAGTACCGAAGAGCGGTCGTTCGGTGCTAAGTGGATTTTTCGTAGAGGTGGATAACCAAACTGGTAAAGCAACACATCAAGAGAGAATATATATTAACGAAGATTATCCATTTGAAGCATAAAAAAGTCTAAAAAATTTCTTCCGAGCATAAGTTAGTTTATGAACGAAAGCAAGTTCATAAATATAGCGATAAAAGGAGAAATGATAGTGGATTCTTTAAAAGTATCTTCTCGTTCAAACCCCAATTCAGTTGCTGGTGCATTAGTTGCAGTTATAAGAGAACAAGGTTACGCAGAAATGCAGGCAGTAGGCGCAGGAGCATTAAACCAAGCTATAAAAGCTATTGCTATTGCAAGAGGATTTGTTGCTCCTAGTGGAACAGACCTAACTTGCTCACCGGCGTTCACAGATATTATTATTTCTGGTGAAGATCGAACTGCTTTGAAATTACTGGTAGAAAAGAAATCAAAATAATATATAGCAGCAAGGCTTTCTTCACAAAAGGCTTGGTACTCTATATAAAGTTTCACAAAAAGCCGCTACTGTCTTTAGTAGCGGCTTATAATTTGCGTTTCCATACTTTTTTGAATAAATCGTGACGGAGGGGTTCCGTCAAAGGTCTGAAATTCCATAAAAGTACAGGTAATACATAGTGTATATCGCTACTTCGTGATAAACTAATGAAGGAAAAAAGCATTTAAAGAGAACAGTAAGGAGATGTTTATATGTTGCAACAGCTTTCTTGGAAAGTAGGAGGGCAGCAAGGAGAGGGTATTGAGAGTACAGGCGAAATATTCTCTATGGCTATGAATCGCCTTGGGTACTACTTATATGGATACCGTCATTTCTCTTCTCGAATTAAAGGCGGACATACTAATAATAAAATTTGTGTGCGTCCTACTCAAGTACGTACCATTCCAGATAACTTAGATATTTTAGTGGCATTTGATCAAGAAACGATTGAAGTCAATTATAAAGAGCTTACAGAAAAAAGTATCATACTAGCAGATGCTAAATTTTCACCAGAGGCACCAGAGGACTGTTTAGCACCAATGTATATCGTACCTTTTACAGAGATTGCTTCTAGCCTTGGAACCTCTCTCATGAAGAACATGGTGGCAATTGGAGCTACGTCTGCTTTATTAAACCTAGACAAAGCCGTTTTCCAAGGAGTCGTTGATGAAATCTTTGGTAAAAAAGGTGAAGAAGTTGTAGAAAAAAATATGCAGGCGATTCAACAAGGATATGACACGATGGCTGAGCAGCTTGGGGACCGTCTTGGAGAGTGGGAAATAGCTCCAGCTGACGGCAAACAGCGTTTATTCATGATTGGTAATGATGCAATAGCTATGGGCGCATTAACTGCAGGCGTACGCTTTATGGCAGCTTATCCAATTACTCCAGCTTCTGAAATAATGGAGTATATGATTAAAAAGCTACCTCTATTTGGAGGAGCAGTCATTCAAACAGAAGATGAAATTGCTGCAGCAACAATGGCAATTGGTTCTAACTACGGTGGTGTACGTGCATTTACAGCGTCTGCAGGGCCTGGCCTGTCTCTAATGATGGAAGCAATCGGATTGTCCGGGATGACCGAGCAACCATTAGTAATTGTCGACACACAGCGTGGGGGTCCATCTACAGGATTACCGACCAAACAAGAGCAGTCTGATTTAATGCAAATGATCTACGGTACGCATGGGGAAATTCCAAAGGTGGTCATTGCACCAAGTACTGGAGAAGAAGCGTTCTACGATACAATCCAAGCTTTTAATATTGCTGAAGAATTGCAGCTACCTGTCATTATTCTTTCGGACTTACAGCTATCACTTGGTAAGCAAACAGTGGAACCATTTGATTATTCGAAAATAGAAATCCGTCGAGGTCGTTTAATGGACAACGAAGAGCTTCCGGAAACAGAAGATAAAAGTTATTTCAAACGATACGAAGTAACCGAAGATGGTATTTCACCACGTGTATTACCAGGTATGAAGCATGCAATTCACCATGTAACAGGTGTAGAGCATGATGAAACTGGCAAACCTTCTGAAGCAGCATTAAACCGTCAAGCTCAAATGGACAAGCGTATGAAAAAATTAAAGTTTGTTAACTTCGATGAGCCAGTGTACGTTAACGCCCCTCATGAAGAAGCAGATATATTATTTGTAGGATTCAATTCTACTCGCGGAGTACTAGAAGAACTACAACAAACACTAAATGACAATGGAGTGAAAGTGAACCATGCACATATTCGCTTAATTCACCCATTCCCAACCGAACAAATGCAGCCGCTAGTAGCTAAAGCTAAAAAAGTAGTAGTGGTAGAAAACAATGCAACAGGACAATTGGCAAACATTATTAAAATGAACGTCGGCGGTCATGACAAAATAGTGAGTGTATTGAAATATGATGGCACTCCATTCTTGCCATTAAGTCTTGCAAAACAAGTGAAGGAGATGCTAACAGATGGTAACATTTAAAGATTTTCGTAACAATGTAAAACCAAACTGGTGCCCAGGATGTGGTGACTTTTCTGTGCAAGCAGCAATACAGCGTGCAGCAGCAAACGTAGGCATCCAGCCGCATGATTTAGCAGTCATCTCTGGTATCGGATGTTCTGGACGTATTTCTGGCTATATTCACTCTTATGGCTTCCATGGTATCCACGGAAGAGCTTTACCAATTGCACAAGGTTTAAAAATGGCTAATAAGGATTTACACGTAATCGCATCTGGTGGTGACGGAGATGGGTTTGCCATTGGTATGGGACACACAATCCACTCAATTCGCCGTAATATCGATTTAACGTATGTAGTAATGGACAACCAGATTTATGGATTGACTAAAGGGCAAACATCTCCACGTTCAGCAGAAGGCTTTAAAACGAAGTCTACTCCAGGTGGAGCAATAGAACCTTCCGTTAAACCACTGGAGCTAGCACTGACTTCTGGGGCTACATTTGTCGCACAAGGCTTCTCTTCAGACATTAAAGAATTAACTGCAATTATCGAAGCAGGTATCCAGCATAAAGGCTTCTCGTTTATCAACGTGTTCAGCCCATGTGTCACTTATAACAAAGTAAACACATATGACTGGTTCAAAGAGAATTTAACGAAGCTATCTAATGTGGAAGGCTACGACTCCACTAATCGTGAGGAAGCAATGCGAGTAGTAATGGAAAATGAAGGACTAGTAACTGGAATCATCTATCAGGATGAAAATGCACCTTCTTACCAGGATCAAGTACCTGGATATGCTCCAACACCGCTTGTTGATCAAAACTTGAAGATGAGTGAAAAAGAGTTTGATGCATTGTTAAAAGATTTTATGTAAATGAATACTAAGCTCATGAACGATTATCGTTCATGAGCTTTTTTGTGTTTATAGGGATAATTATGAATAGAATCTCTGCTAAGGATGTGTGGATGGTTGCACGTAAATGTTGGGAGGTGCACTTGTAGGAGGTAGGAGCGCACCTAAGCGAGAGAGTCGCACGTAAATAGTGTGGAGCCGCACCTAAAGGGTTGAGAAGTGCACGTAAAGTAAGTGAAACCGCCCATAAGTAATAGCAAAGTGTCCCATAACAAGTTGAAAACCGCCCATAAAGCATGGACAAGTGTCCCATAAATCACAGTAAACCGCCCATAAACAAAGAAACCGCCCATAAGTAAGGGAATGTAAAATATTTTGTGTAAATGTATTACTATCTTTATTCTAAACACATACTTACTTTATCCGTTAAGGGGATAAGGCTCTGCTGAAGAGCAACCTGAGCACTTAACCGATGGCCAAAAAGGAGAGGGTTTTTCTCTCTCTTTTTCTTATCTTTTTGGTCTAAATAAAGCGTAAAACTTTTGGGTGTAGCGTAGCGGAGCCCAACACGACTGTACATGAACAAGGGATAATCCTACTAAATCCGCCCCTCAAAAATAATTTTGAATTGTCCCTCACACTCTAGCCATCCTGGAATAGGCTTATTCCATTTTTTTATGGCATCCATCGTGGCCAAATAAAGAATCTTCTTTAGTGAATTGTCCGTAGGATAGGCTGTTTTTGTCTTTGTTACCTTTCTCAGTTGGCGATGGAATCCTTCCACTGTATTGGTCGTATAAATGATTTTCCGTATCTCCGTCGGGTAGGAAAAGTAAGCTGTAAGCTCCAACCAATGTTCCTCCCAAGAACCAATAACCTTCGGATATTTATCTTTCCATGATGCCTTTACTTTTCCAAACTCAAGTTCAGCTTGCTCCAAAGTAGAAGCCTTGTATACCTTCTTTAAATCGGTCATAAACGGGTTTCGTTCCCTTGAAGGCACATACTTCATGGTATTTCGTAATTGATGGATCACACACAACTGAATATGCGTCTTTGGAAAGGTGCTCTGGATCGCTTCTGTAAAGCCAGAAAGTCCGTCCTTACACGCAATAAAGATATCTTCTACACCACGACTTTTAAGGTCTGTACAGACACCTAGCCAAAAGCTCGCGCTTTCATTTTCACCTACCCATATACCAAGGATATCCTTAATTCCATCGGAATTAATGCCGAGAACAGTATAAGCAGCTTTATTAATAATACGGTTCTCGTGCTTCACCTTGAAGTGGACCGCATCCAAATAAACAATTGGATACACACGGTCTAAAGGGCGGGAGTGCCATTCGAAAATCTGAGGTAAAATTTTATCTGTTACCTTACTAACCAAGCTAGGAGATACTTCGACACCATATATATCTTTCATATGTGACTCGATATCTCTTGTGGACATTCCTTTGGAATACAAAGCTAAAATCTGTTCTTCTAAGCCATTGATGGACGACTCGTAATTCTTCACGATTTGCGGTTCATATTCACCATTGCGGTCTCTAGGTATATTTAATTCTGTATTTCCAAACTTTGTTCGAATCACCTTTGAACGATAGCCATTTCTACTGTTTCCGGTATTATTTCCTGTCGGGCTATGTTTGGAGTAGCCAAGGTGGTCTTCGATTTCGGCCTCAAATACAAGCTGTAATGTTTCTTTAAAAAGATTTTTCATCATCTCGATGATGTCATCAACAGATTGACACTCTCTAGCTAAATCCTTGATTCTCATATTTTCGTAATTTTGCATAATGATCATCTCCTATAGGAAAGTTATGGTCATTTACACAAAATTTTATACGTTCTCATAAGTAATAGCAAAGTGTCCCATAACAAGTTGAAAGCAGCTCATAAAGCATAGACAAGTGCTCCATAAATCACAGTAAACCGCCCATAAACAAAGAAACCGCCCATAAGTAATAGTAAAGTGTCCCATAACAAGTTGAAAGCAGCCCATAAAGCATGGACAAGTGCCCCATAAACTCCAACAAACGACCCATAACCAGAAACTCACCAAACCGCCATACCAGAAGTTTCTCCTAAACCACCATTACAACTTAAAAAAGGACCCCCTAAAACAAGGGAATCCCAGCAGAACAAACTCTATTATTCAAATCACAATCTTATCTAATTCCCATTAAGTGCACTATATAAACCAAAAAACCGCACATATTTTGTCTAAATAAGAAATTTTAAGCTTAATGCCTTGTAGCAATGGAGCACTATTCAGTATAATAGGATGGATATTCGGATTTTGGCGAATGAAAGAAAGGGGAGTTCTTATGAACGAGGAATCACGTTTACAAAGTACTCAAATAAAAGAAACTACTTCTCCCGAGAAAAACGTGGAGAAAGATTATAGCAAATATTTTCAAGCAGTTTACACTCCCCCGTCCTTAAAAGATGCAAAAAAACGTGGGAAAGAAGAAGTGGCTTATCACAACGACTTTTCAATTGCAGATGAATTCAAAGGGATGGGACAAAATCGTAAATTTTATATACGTACTTATGGATGTCAAATGAATGAACATGACACAGAAGTAATGGCTGGGATTTTCATGCAGTTGGGATATGAGCCAACTAATACAGTGGAAGATGCGAATGTCATCCTTTTAAATACTTGTGCTATTCGTGAAAACGCGGAGAACAAAGTATTTGGTGAACTTGGTCATTTAAAGCATTTAAGAAGAAATAATCCTGATTTGCTAATCGGTGTATGTGGATGTATGTCCCAGGAAGAATCCGTAGTAAAGAAAATTTTGAAAACGTACGATCAAGTAGATATGATTTTTGGTACACACAATATTCACCGTCTACCTAACATTCTTAATGAGGCGTACCTATCAAAAGAGATGGTTATTGAAGTATGGTCTAAAGAAGGGGATGTAATAGAGAACCTTCCGCGAGTGCGTAAGGGGTCTATTAAAGCCTGGGTTAACATTATGTATGGCTGTGATAAGTTCTGTACATATTGCATCGTGCCATATACACGAGGTAAAGAGCGTAGCCGTCGACCAGAGGATATTATTCAAGAAATTCGCCACCTTGCAGCTCAAGGCTATAAGGAAATTACACTTCTTGGTCAGAATGTAAACGCTTATGGAAAAGACTTTACTGACTTAGATTATCGTTTTGGTGACTTAATGGATGATCTAAATAAAATTGATGTAGCGAGAATTCGTTTTATGACTAGTCATCCTAGAGATTTTGATGACCATTTAATCGAAGTTTTAGCAAAGGGCGGCAACTTGGTAGAGCATATTCATTTACCAGTTCAGTCAGGATCATCTGATATTCTAAAAATTATGGCTCGTAAATATACAAGAGAACATTATTTAGAGCTAGTAAGAAAGATTAAAACTGCTATTCCGAATGCCTCATTGTCAACGGACATTATTGTTGGTTTCCCTAATGAAACGGACGAACAATTTGAGGAAACACTATCTCTGTATAAAGAGGTAGGATTTGAAATTGCATACACTTATATTTATTCTCCACGTGAAGGCACTCCAGCAGCTAAAATGATTGATAACGTGCCAATGGAAGTGAAGAAGGAAAGACTTCAACGTTTAAATGCACTAGTAAACGAAATGTCTGCAGAGGCAATGAAGAAGCTTGAAGGTGATATTGTGGAGGTATTGGTAGAAGGGGAAAGTAAAAATAACCCTGATGTACTTGCTGGATATACCCGAAAAAGCAAACTAGTGAATTTTGTTGGACCTAAAGATATTATTGGGAAGCTTGTTCAAGTTAAAATTACAAATGCAAAAACGTGGTCACTTACTGGTGAACTAGTAGAAGAAACAATTGAAGAAAAGGTGGGTATATAATGACTACTAAATACACTAGAGACGATATTATTGAGAAGGCTAGAGAAATAGCTACTATGATTGCAAACACGGAAGAAGTTGACTTCTTTAAACGTGCAGAAGCACAAATTAATGAAAATCAATCCGTACGCGAGAAAATTGCTAGCTTAAAGAGCTTACAGAAACAAGCTGTTAACTTCCAGCATCTTGGAAAAGAAAAAGCATTGAAGATGATTGAAGGTAAAATAGCTGCAATCGAAGAAGAAATCGACAGTATTCCCATTGTTCAAGAATTTAAGCAATCTCAAGGTGACGTAAACAGTCTGTTACAGCTAGTTGCTAATTCAATCTCAAACAATGTTACTAACCAAATTATTGAATCTACCGAAGGTGATCTTCTTAGAGGAGAAACTGGTTCTAAGGTTAAAAACACTACTTACGATAGCTGTTCATAATGATAAACGACAAAACATACACTGTATCTACACGATACAATGTATGTTTTTTTATTTGGACAAAATTCTTATTGTCTATTGAAATCTCTGGAATTAACGCTCGCTACTTTTCGGCAAATTAACGGAATTTACTTAATTAATTGACATCGTATGAAGTATTTATGATAGAATTATAGAGAACAAAGGGTACTTTTATATAAAAAGGGAGGAAATGTAAAATATGAAAACTAGACAATTTAAATGGTTAGCAGTCTTAAGCATTTTTGCTTTAGTATTTTTAGCAGCTTGTGGAACTAGTGACTCCGATAGTGGGTCAGACTCGGGTTCTGGCGACTCAGCCAAAACAAAAGCAGATTATAAATTTTTAAGTATACTAACTGGTGGAACGCAAGGTACGTATTACCCACTAGGTGGTACTTTTGCTGATTTAGTTACTGAAGAGACAGGTATAAAAACAACTGCTGAGGTATCTCAAGCTTCCGCTGCGAATATGACAGCTTTACATGAAGATGATGAAGGGCAAATTGCCTTCGTACAAACTGATATCGCTTATTATGGTACAGAAGGAACAGAAATGTTCGAAGGAAACAAGTTAGATACAGTAGTTGCAATTGGTGCACTTTATCCAGAAACGGTTCAACTAGTTACCTTAGCGGATTCAGGAATTAATTCATTTGAGGATCTTAAAGGCAAAAAGGTTTCTGTAGGGGCTCCTGGTTCAGGAACATATGCAAATGCTGAGCAACTTTTAGAAATTCATGGTCTATCAATAGAAGATGATATTGAAGCTCAAAACTTAGATTTTGGTGAATCTACTGATGGGTTATCAACTGGACAAATTCAAGCTGCATTTATCACTGCAGGTTACCCAACTTCCGCAGTGGAAGCTTTAAATGCAACTAAAAAAGTAAATATTATTTCTGTTACAGAAGATAAAGCAAAAGAACTTATTGAAAAATATCCTTATTATGCTGTAGATGCTGTGCCTAAAGGTACTTACGGTCTTTCTGAAGAAGTTCCAGTAGTTTCTGTATTAGCAATGCTAGCAGTTAAGAAAGACCTTCCAGAGGATTTAGTTTATGAAATCACAAAAGCGATTTATGGCAATACAGATAAAATTAGCCATGCTAAAGGTGAATTTATTAAAGCAGAAACAGCTCTAGATGGTATTGGAATAGAAGTTCATCCAGGTGCTCAAAAATATTTTGATGAAGTAAACAAGTAATCATTAGTGAAAAGAGGCTTTGATGCGTACAGCTTCGAGTCTCTTTTCTAATTAAGAGAGGCTTTCCACTTCATGAAAAATAAAATAATTATTGTTCTTATAATGATAACTTTCTCTTTTATCTTTATACCTTTTGTACCTACCCTCTCCTTTACCGAAACACGTACGGAATTACCAATTACTCATTATCTTCCTTTAAAAAAGGAAAAAGAATTCCAAATTATTTTTACTCATACTATACATAAAACAGATGTTATTGAAAATTACCGGGTACTAAATAACAAGGAAATTCTCTTACTATCAATGGAATATAGTGACGTTGCGATTGGAATGCCGAGCTACGCAGAAGAGGGGCAAACACTTGTATATAAAGATGGTTTATACACTCTATCGTATGCTCATGAAGCGTTGCCTTCTTTTACTATGTTTGTAGGAGATGTTGAAGATCAGCTTTTTTTACAATACCAAAAGAAGAAATACAATTTAAAAGTAAAACTAGAAAAAGGGAAATCTTATTTATTCGAAGTGAAAAAGCTATCATTATTTGACATAGCGAGAGGAGTTAACCTGAATGAGCAATAATAAAGGCAATAAAAAAGAGCGGAATGCAGAAGAAAGTAATTTTAAAGAGTTGTCAGCTGAGGAACAGCAGGCGCTGCTAGAGAAATACGATCCAGAATCTAATACACGTAGTGTAGGTAGTAATTTTAAATATGTTATTTATTTTGGCTTGCTAGCATTCTCTTTATTTCAGTTGTATACGGCAATTTTTGGACAGTATCCAGCGCAAATACAGCGTACTGTTCATTTGGGCTTCGGTTTATTATTTGTATTTTTATTATTCCCAGCTCGTAAGAAACTTTCTAAAACAAAAATACCGTTTTATGATTATATACTAGGAGCAGCGGCAATTTTTGTAGGAAGCCATTGGGTAATTAATTACGAACGACTTGTTAAAAGTTTAGGTGGTCTAGAAACCTTAGACTTTATAGTCGGTTTAGTTGCTATTATATTAGTTTTAGAGGCTGCACGCCGAGCTGTAGGCTTGCCGATCACTATTATAGCAGGGTTATTTTTAGTATATGCCTATTTTGGAGAATACTTCCCTGCGTTTATGGCTCATCGAGGACAAAGCTTAGATAATATCGTTAAGCTAATGTTCTTTTCAACGGATGGAATTCTAGGAACACCGTTAGCAGTTTCCTCTACGTATATTTTTGCATTCCTATTGTTTGGAGCATTTCTAGTTAAAACAGGGGTTGGACAGTATTTTAATGACCTGGCAGTAGCTGTTGCTGGGAAAATGGTTGGAGGCCCTGCAAAGGTTGCAATCTTCTCATCAGCTTTACAAGGAACTATTTCCGGGAGCTCGGTAGCAAACGTTGTTACTTCAGGATCTTACACCATTCCGATGATGAAATCATTAGGCTATAGAAAAGAATTCGCTGGAGCTGTAGAGGCTTCTGCATCAACTGGTGGGCAGTTAATGCCACCGATCATGGGGGCAGCCGCGTTCCTTATGGTAGAATTTATCGGTCGTGGAGTCACCTACTGGGATATTGCGAAAGCCGCAGCAATTCCAGCGCTTCTTTATTTTACAGGAATTTGGATTATGACTCATTTTGAAGCAAAACGTTTGGGTTTAAGTGGGTTAACAGATGAACAAATGCCAGATCGTAAAGAAATCTTTAAAAAGATTTATTTAATCTTACCGATTTTCTTAATCATTATTTTAATGATGACAGGTGTACCTGTTATCCATGCTGCGTTATATGGCGTGGTAGCATGTATAGTTGTAGGTGCGATTAACAAAAGTACACGTTTAGGGCCAAAAGAAATTTTAGATGCTTTAGTAGACGGGGCACGAACTGCACTAGGTGTAGTAGCAGCCACTGCTTGTGCTGGGATAATTGTAGGAGTAGTCGTGAAAACAGGATTAGGTCTTAGTCTAGCAACTAGCTTAGTTAAGCTAGCGGGTGGAAGTATTATACTAACCTTGTTCTTCGTTATGATTGCATCTCTAATTTTAGGAATGGGAGCTCCAACAACAGCAAATTATGTTATAACGTCGACTATTGCTGCACCAGCTATCATTACCTTACTAGCACCAGATGTAGCACAAAATGCAATACCACTAGTTGTCATATTGTCTGCTCACTTCTTTGTATTCTATTTTGGAATAGTAGCAGATATAACCCCTCCGGTAGCACTGGCCGCCTTTGCAGCCTCGGGTATTTCTGGTGGAGATCCTATTAAGACAGGTGTTCAATCTTCTAAGCTAGCGATTGCCGCCTTTATAATACCTTATATGATTGTATTTTCTCCGACGTTGCTCATGATTGATACGACATTCGGGGAAATTATCTGGGTAACATTCACCGCTGTTACTGGAATGATTTCTATTGGAGCAGGTATGATTGGATATTGGTATCGAAAAGTCAGCTGGATTGAAAGAATACTGGCAATAGGTGCAGGTTTATTGTTAATCTATCCAGAAGGTATTTCTGATATTACAGGGTTAATTATTTTCGCTATATTATTCATCATCCAATTATTTACTCGAGAGAAAAAGGAAAAACAAGCTATTGCTCTATAAAAGCTAAAACCACGAGCTAATTATGGCTCGTGGTTTTATTTCATATGTAAAATTATGAATATATTGGTATAATTAAATTTAACAGAATACATAGAATAGAGGATATATTTATGACGTTAAAATTCATTCAAGCTGGTAAGCATACAAATGATATGATTCATTTTCCTGAATTTGATTTGACAATACAACCCGGAGAGGTAACGGCAATCGTTTCTACAGTAAATGTTAAAGAGCAGCTTTTAAATACATTTCTAGGAAAAACACGACTTTCCAATGGTAAAGTAGATTATCTCCCAGATAAAAAAATAGGTTTTTTCTTTTTACATGAAGGTTGTTATGAACGACTAACGGTAGTTGAAACTTTAAAATATTATCAAAAACTATTTAATTCCTCTGAACAAATAGAAAGCATATTACAAGCAGTGCAGCTAGATGCTCAAAAGAATAAGAAACTAAAGAGTTTGACTTACTCTGAAAGAAAGCGAGTACAGCTTGCATGGTTGCTTATACAAAACCCTGATATATACATAATGGAAGAACCAGATCAAAATCTCGATATCGAGTCGAAAAGGATTCTTTTTTCACTTTTAAGAGAGCTACGTCTAGCAAAAAAAGTAATCTTAATATTAACTGGCCAAGTAGAAAGTGGAGTTGCTTGTTCCGATAATGTATACCGATTAGATGAAAAAGGACTGCGCCCAGTTTTAACTAAGGAAGAAGACAATGAGGAAGTAATAGATAGGAGTGAGCCGACTACTGACAAAATTACCACTACCGATGAAGTAGTAGAAGAAAAAGTAGTTCAGCCAATTCGTTTCGAAAAAATACCGACGAAAGTAAATGAAAAAATTGTATTATTTGACCCTCCAGAGATTGATTACATAGAAAGCACAGAAGGACAAACATATTTACATATTAAAGGGGAAAGCTTTGCATGTTCCTTTACGTTGAATGACTTAGAAGAAAGATTATTGGCTTTTGGTTTCTTTCGCTGCCATCGTTCCTATATAGTAAATTTACAAAAAGTGCGGGAAGTCATTACTTGGACAAGAAACAGTTATAGCTTAGTACTAGATGACTCAGAAAAATCGTCCGTACCACTCTCAAAGACCAAAATGGCGGATTTAAAGGGAATGTTGGGCCTCAAATAAGCTCCATTCAGCATAAAAAGGAGTTCATTCATCCTAAAATTAACTCCTTTCACGGTAATTATAATGTCTTTCCATTAAATATCTTCTAATCTTAGGTTGTAGATACGAAATGCTAAACCAAACAATTAGGAGGTTTTCAAATGGAAAATGTAATTGAAGTAAAAGGCCTTGCCAAATATTTTTCCAACTTTAAGGCAGTGGAGGATGTAAACTTTCAAGTAAAAAAAGGTGAAATTTTTGGTTTTCTTGGACCAAGTGGTTCTGGTAAAACGACTACTATTAAAATACTAACGGGTCAGCTGGATCCCACAGAAGGGGAAGCGTTCGTTTTTGGCGAAAGTGTATCTAACTTTAAAAAGGCTAGTGAACGAAAGCGATTCGGTGTTCTTACCGATAATAGTGGACTCTATAGTAGATTAACAATTTTTGAAAATTTAAAGCTTTACTGTGAGCTATATGATTTACCGATTTCGAAAGTAGATGAGGCTCTTGGATTCGTTAACTTAAATGAGGCACGTAAGAAAAAAATCGCTGAATTATCTAAAGGAATGATACAACGTGTAGTACTAGCGAGAGCTATTCTCCATGAGCCAGAGCTATTGTTTTTAGATGAACCAACGTCTGCATTAGATCCAACAAACACGTTACATATTTATACCGGCTTACGTGCATTAAATGAAAAAGGAACCACAATCTTTTTAACAACACATGACATGCAGGAGGCTGAAACCCTTTGCGATCGAGTTGCATTTTTAAATAAAGGGAAAATTCAATTACTGGATAAACCTAGCGAGCTGAAGAAACAATTTTCAGATGGAACGATGACCGTTGAGCTAACAAACAATGAAACAATCATAATTAAAAGGGATGAGGCTGGAGCAGATACGATGTTCCAATTGATGAAGGAGAATCGTATTTCCACTGTACATTCCAATGAGCCTACATTAGGTGATATTTTTGTCAAAGTGACTGGAGGAGAATTAATATGACATTTTCATGGAAACGTGTAAACGCAATTTTTCAAAAGGACTTTAAGGAATTTAGTAGAAACATGGCAGTCTCAGTTGTTGTCTTTTTACCTATTTTAATGGCAGCTATTTTTAGCCGGATGGGAATGGATCCATTGGTGAATGGTAATTTCACGATAAGCTTTGCGTTAACAATGGTAGGCTCGTATGTTCAATGCTGCTTGATTGCAGAGGAAAAAGAAAGAAATACACTGCGCGGATTAATGCTATCCCCTGCAAATACGTATGAAATTCTTGGTGGGAAAAGTGCATTATCATTCGTTTTAACAATGATAGTAGCTATTGTTAGTGTAATGCTTGCTGAGTATTCTCCAGCCAACGTACCTGTATTATTATTAGGATTAGCCTTATGTGCGATATTTTTTATAGGCTTAGGTACTTTACTAGGGTTAATAGCAAAATCAGTAATGGAGTCTTCTGTGATCGTGTTGCCAGTTATTTTATTGTTTTCTATGGGAACAGCAATCGAAAGCTTTAGTGATAAATATCCTATTTTAAGTGTAATTGAATATATACCAAACCTTCAGCTATTAGAATTAGCAACTAGGATAGATGCTGGAGCTGGGTTTGGAGAAGTTTGGAGCCATTTAGGTATAATCGCTCTATGGTCAGTAGTAATTTATATCATTACTGCTATTGTCTATAGAAAACAAATGGTAGATTAATAAAAGGAAATGTAAACCGACTGAAATATTAAAATGAATTTGATTAAGAGAAATAATGCCAAATATAGGAGAAGCTTTGTATCCCCCAGAGCTACTCCTTAAGGTATTTAGAAGAGAGGATAAAAATAATGTATAGTCCAATTTGATTTAACTCCGTATTAAATGAACGAAATTAATATGGGGGATAATTATGAAACAAAATAAAAATTTTATAGTATTACTAACTAGTCAATCGATTGCAAACCTTGGAGATGTTTTTTATCTAGTAGGTGTTATTAGTGTTTTATATGACTTAACGGGTTCAGCCGCCATTTCTTCCATAGTGCCATTTACTATTACTACTGCAATGTTTATTTCTAGTTTAGTGACTCCTTTATTTCTTGGGAAATATAGGCTAAAGTTCTTACTGGTGTGGTCGCAGGCAGGAAAAACTTTGCTATTAGCATTGTTAGTAGTTTTTCTATTGTTTTTTATGCATTCAACTAATTATTGGTACATTTTCTTTGTAATAGGTGGAATTGCTTTGTTAGATGGCTGTGCCAATCCGATTATGCGAGCTTTCCTACCTCATTATGTGGAAGATGCTCAGCTGATAAAGGCTAATAGTATCGTAGAAACTGTCACTCAGTTATTGCAAATTGGTGCTTGGTTGTTCGGCGGATTGTTACTTTTATTGCTAAGCCCCAATTGGTTAATACTTATAGTATGTGGCTTCTTTTTAGTTTCCACTATACTTACGTTGCTTTTAGAAGATGTAAGTCATGAGGAAAATGAGAAAGATACCCTCTGGAACCAGTTCTGCGAAGGCTGGATTAGTATAAAGAAAACTCCGGTTCTTAAAAAAATTATGCTAATGGATATTCTAGAGACGATAGCAGGTGCTGTTTGGATAGCAGCCATTCTATATATTTATGTGGAGACTGCCCTCCATGAAGGAGAACAATGGTGGGGCTTTATTAATGGAGCATTTTTTATAGGATTATTAGTAGGAAGCATTATTTGTATGAAATATTCCACTGTGACAGATACCTATAAGCAATATTTTATCGGCTATGGCGCATTCATTAGCGGTATTCTTACCATCCTATTCGGTTCTATAAGTTTTCCATTACTAGCGATTATAATATCTGTAGGTATTGGACTAACTAGCCAATTGAAAAATATACCGCAACAAACAATTATTCAGCGAAGCGTCCCGAAAGAAAAGTTATTAACCGTTTATACATCTTTAGGTACAGTAGGTACTGGGCTGTTTGGTATATCTTCCTTAGCCATAGGTATTGCAGTAGATTTAGTCGGCGTAAGAATAGTATTTATTCTTTCAGGTGTACTACTACTTTTGGTGAGCTTGGTAGTTTTAAAGAATAGAAGGTTGTTTAATTAAAGTTGTCATGCAGGAGCTCAGTTATATTACTGAGCTTTCTGTATGTTGTTGGAACTGTATCAGTTATAATGAGTGTAAACAACGCGAGGTGATTTGCATGGATCGTGATTTTTTAATACATATTACTTCTGAAAGCCTCAAGCTAGTCAGAGTAGAGAACGACTATACACAAGATAAAATGGCGGAGCTACTAGGAATCTCCAAAAAAACATTAGTACAAATAGAAAAGGGAAGGACACTAGCAAATTGGACGACCACTATCGCTATATGTGCCTTATTCCGTGATAGCCCAACCTTGCAAAATCATATTGGTGGAGATCCTATGGAGGTAATAGAGCTCACTGCCCACGATGTGATTATACGTCCAAAGGATAAAACATTAGGTGGCTATATATGGTGGAAAAATGTTGAAGAAAAAAATGGTTTTCGCTTACAGCAAAATGTACTTAGCAAGCATTTTCGAATAGTAGATGAAGAAAATTATCGAATTCTTAGCACGTTTGATGAAGCGGTAGCAAGAGATAAGTGGAATATTATTAGTCAGAAAATTTAATGTTGTCTAAAACTCCCCTTTAGTGTAAAATTACACTAAAGGGGAGTTTTAGTATGAAGAATATAAACAAATATCAAATTATAATTATAGTTATTTTCATCAGCGCATTGCTTATTAATTTCATGCCTGCGATTAAATTTCCAGACCATCGGATAAGTATTTTCAACTTAGCTATTTCTGTACTGTTCTTAATAGGCATCCTATATTACTCGAGTGTAAAGGATGGCACTGCTTTATATGGCATTGGATTTGTAGCAACCTTAGTTATATTTGTTGTAAATCTTACGGAAAATCATCTTTTCGATTATGTTGTCTTAGATGTATTAGCTAATATACAATATCCTTTGTATGTTATTTTCGTCATTCCACTTTTTGGACTAAACAAATTATTGAATTTGAGCTACGGAAATTTTTCTTTGATTGTTTCTCTCCTATACCTAACCATTTTAGCTGGCAGCCTTTTAAAGTATAAGTGGAAGGTGCGGAATACGAGTTTACTTATTTTGGTTCTTTTGTTTTATTGTTTGCCTTTTGGCTACTACGGCATGTATTTGGATTATACAAAAGGGTCATTGCTCGGATACCTATCAATGATTATCATTTGTATAGCTCTAGCGTATATTTGCAAAGCATTTCTATTTGTACCTGTTCTAGTTGTAGGGAATTTATTATCTGCTATTAGTTCTTTATATTTTATACACATGATGGATATAAAAGAGGATTGGGGATATTTTTTTAAACCATTTAGGCAAACAACTATATTTTTTATTATCTTCCTTTTAAATTGCATCCCACAATGGTTTGTTATTAGATCAACTGGTAGGAGGGATAGGAAAAGATGAAAAATTGGTTAGTTATAATTTTAGTTATAAGTTTATGTGTAAATGTATTGCTGTTTGGCAATATTTTCTGGAAAGGGATGTATACACCTAACGAAAAGGATCGGGTCATTTTAGGAGAAATGGTACAATTAGTAATAAGCAGTCAGAAATTTAAAACAATAGATGAATCAGAGGGAGTTCTTGCAGTCAATCAAATTGTTGATAGAAACAAGGGAGGGGTATTTCCTTATCACTATGACGTAATTGTATATACCAGTGAGCAGGCATATATCTTTGGTTGTAAAGATGATAAATGTGACGTAGTGGGATTAGTAGGGACTATGGCTTCTAAATACGAAGATTCGGAGCAACTATTACCGTTCAAATAATAAATCGGAGTTAGTGTTCAGAATGGGATATGACCAATTCCGCCGTTAGATCTTTGAAACGAATATATTTTTTCCTCGTCTAATTCATAAAAATAAAGAGGGATTATAATGTATAAAATAGGTTTCCTTGTGTCTTTAATAGTTCTGTCCTTATGTTTAGTGAGCTGTCAACAAAAGGTTGATAGGAAGGTTGATACCGAACCGTCTGATACGAAACCACTAGATACAAAAGCCCAAGCTATAGAAGAAGATTTTGTATATCGACTTGTGACAGAAAAAGCAGAGTACGGTAAGAATGGACCTATAAAAATTTATGCTGAATTAGAATATACAGGAGAAAAAGATGAAATTGAAATTTTTCATTCAGCTTCCCCGTTTTCTTTCCCAATGGTTGAAACTACCAGAAACTTTGAAATCGGATACGGTATGGATACACCATTATTAAGCACTAAACTAAGAAAAGGGGAACCACTCCGTGCAGAATATTGGGGAAGTGGCGGCTACACTTCAGAGGATAAAAAAGAATATGTAGATTTTATAAGTCAAATTATGAATCAGGAATTTCCAGAAGGACGTTATATCGTAAACGGCTCTGCTGATTTTTATGTGAAAGCTAACGGGAAAACTGAACAAAAGAAACACTATAACATTAAATTGCAAGTAGAATTTAGGGTTAATAATACTAACTAGAAAAAAATGCTAGATGAAAACAACTACTCTAACGTAAGAAAGGTTGTTAGCTAATTGAAGAAAGTAATAATAGCCATCTTTTTATTCGGATTAATTGTCATTGTTCAAAGCGTTCAAGTTATTTACACGACCCATACATTTATTAGGGTGATGAATTTAATATCTACCATTTTCATTTCTGTGGCAATCGGTGCCTTTATTAGAGAAATGTTTATTTTAAAGAAGAGTAAATAAGTAGAATAATATATGGAAAGTATTTAACTAGGAATCGGTTATTGGAATAAATTAATCACTATCACATAAATAAAAGAACTAGAGGGGATTAGCAATTTATTTGGTAAGCCATTTAATTTCTAAAGCTTTTTTCTTTGCTAGTTGTAGAATTTGAAGTCTAAATGCTTGCTTGCTCTCTAGCTGTTTGATCATCATTTCAAATGTACTAAAATTACTTATAATATAACCCGTTTTCTCATTGTTAAAGTCATAGTTTCCAAGTATTTTTATTTTTGATAGGTACCAAACTTTATATGTATCGGTAGTAGATTCCGACTTCTTCCATCACTTCCCGCTCTAAAGCCTCCTTCAAACTTTCACCATTTTCTAAACGCCCTCCAATAGTTGTGATTTGCTGTTCTGCCTTGTCCCACGAAAGCATAATCATGCCTTGTTCGGTTATGGGTTTACAATGAACACCAGCAATTCTTCTGTCCTTTGGTAGTGAATCCCTATCATTTAGCATCAAATTCCTCCTTACACCTTAAACTATTTCGATATAAATTTGTAAAAATCTACTTTGAATAAAAAAAGAAAAGCGAAAAAATGTTTACTTAATTTACAAATTTTAGATTATAATAGTATTAACAGATAATTACAATAAATATTTGAATGGGGGAATTATGAGTTGAAAAACTTATATATCATTTTAGCTACTGTCCTAGTAGAAACAGCTATATTATGGGGAGTTTCTATTATATTAGATTGGAAATTCGTAGATGTCATTTTTCTTGGTAGTTTAGCGGTATTTGGCCTCATCTGGTTTCTTCAACTTAATTCTAATAGAAATAGCAATGAAGAGAACGCTCATTTGAAAGGCTGGAATGGACAGGATGGTGGCGGGGTTACACCTTTTCAATTTAAATTCAAAGGATCTCCTATTGTATTAGGATTACTGCTATTTATTGTAGTAAGCTTTTGCATAACTGCATTGACTTATTATCCTTATTTTATTGATTAATGAAAGAGGTCTAGGCTATGGAACGATTGATAACAGAACAAGAGGATTTATTAATAGTGTTAGACAGTCTTTTAAGGGAACCAAAATTTTTTTGGGACGATTTTTATCGTGATCGGAAAAGAGAGGTTCCTTTTTTTACGGTAAAGCCTGATGAAAATTTAGTAGAATATGTGGAACGAAATATATTTAAACAAGGTAATGTGTTAGAGCTAGGATGTGGACCTGGCAGAAATGCCATTTATTTAGCAAATAAAGGATTTGCAGTTGATGCGGTTGATATTTCAAAAGAGACTATACAATGGGCAACCGAGAGAGCAAAAAAAGAAAATATTGATGTTAACTTCATCTGTCAAAATATTTTTGAGCTGAATATTCAGGAAGATAGCTATGACATTGTCTATGATTCAGGTTGTTTTCACCATATCGCTCCTCATCGGCGAATGAGTTATATCCAACTAATACAGAGAGCACTTAAATCTGGAGGCTATTTTGCTATCACTTGTTTTTCTCCAAATGGCGAATATGGTGGAGCGACAATTTCGGACGAAGAGGTTTATCGTTCACTAAGCTTAAAAGGTGGACTTGGGTATGATGAAACTAAATTACGAGCTGTCTTTAAGGGATTTAAGGAGATAGAGATACGACAAATGAGGGAAATAAAACCACCAGCAGAAATGCTTGGCTTAGCTGGTTTTATGACAGCAGTTTTTCAAAAAACATGATTGGTGGGAGCAGTTTTATGTCTAAATGGGTACATCAAATGATAGAAACTTCTCGAGGAAGTTTTGAGGTGTTTACAAAAGGAAAGGGAGAGCCGGTTTGCGTTACACACCATTACTCTGAATTCGATGATAGTGGTGATTATTTTGCTAATACTTTTACAAGTACAAACAAAGTGTTTCTTGTAAACCTGAGAGATGCAGGTAACACAGACAAGCCTAGTTCTCCACACGAATTAAGTATGATTGACGCAGTACTTGATTTAGAGTCCATACGGCAGGCCTATGGTTACGAGAAGTGGATTTTTGCTGGACATTCGACAGGTGGAATGATTGGTTTACTTTATGGTATCCATTTTTCTGAATCTCTTAAATCTCTTATTATTGTGGGATCTTCGGCAAGAGAGTTTAGTTCTTCCTCAACTAAGTGTATTTATAATGAAGAACACCCGAATTATGAAAGAATGCAAGAATTAATGCAACTTTTAAAAAATCCACTTCTTACAATAAAAGAACGCTATCAACTCTCAAAAGAAAGAACTCAATTTTCTTTATATAGACCTGATAATTATGAATCATTTTTTTCGAGTAACATACATAAAAAAATATGTGCTAGCAGACTAAACTTTTTTGGGAGGGAGGCTCTGATTTACGACGTGACACGTCAACTTGATAAGGTCAAAACTTCCGTTCATATTTTGTGTGGGAGACATGACGTTCAGTGTCCAGTAGAGTTTTCTTTAGAAATGCATGAAATACTAGAATATTCCACGCTCGATATATTCGAACAAAGTAATCACTATCCATTCATAGAAGAAAAAGAGTTATTTACACAAGTTATAAATAGGTTTCTCGTAGAATGACTACAGTAAGCAAGTTATGTTCTCTAGAAAGAGAGGCTATATAAATATATGAATAAGTATGGCAATGAATTGTTCACAGGAACAGCTTTGTATTATTCCCGGTACAGACCTCTATACCCAGCTACTCTGATTCGATTTTTAATCCAAAGGTTCGCTTTAGACGGAACGGGACAAATGTTAGATTTAGGGTGTGGTGATGGAAGACTTGCGTTAAGATTTGTCGATTGGTTTGAAAGAATAGTGGGAATAGACCAGGAAGCAGAAATGATTCAGCAGGCTACCCATTTACAGCAGGAGTCTAGATTTAGTAATTTCGAGTGGTTTCTAGGCGATTTGGATAATTATAAAACTAATCATGAGGAATCATTTAAGCTAGTAACAATTGCCAAAGCTTTTCATTGGATGGAACGTGAAAAAACACTTGAACTGTTGTTTAGTATGGTTTCACCAGGAGGCGGTATCGCGATTATTGACCCTGCTTTCACCAAAGTCACGCCTAGTTTGTGGGAACTCAAAGTGGATGAAGTTATGAAGTATTGGTATGGTGGAGAACGAAAAGCAGGAAATACGCTTTATCAACCGCCGAGTGAGACTTATGAACAGCTTATTAATCGTTCTAACTTTGACTTGGAAACCATTGAGCTTCCACCATATCAACATAGCTGGAACATAGATTCTATAATCGGCAATATATATTCATCCTCCTATGGTGCTAAACATTTTTTAGGTTACAATTCTCATGTGTTTGAAAGGCATTTAAGAGAGGAATTACTAAAAATTGAACCTACTGGACGTTTCGAGGAAAAAATCCAACTTTCAGTCCAATTAGCGCTTAAATAAGGAGTGTTATCACTATGCATAAACAAATTAAAACCTACAAGGAAGCTATACATATAATTGAAGAATTTGGGCTATTGCCCCTTGCGCCTCTTATCCCTGATTATCCTTCATTAGGAAGTATAACTGCTAAAGAAGTCTGGCATTCAGATACAGAATTTGATCCATGGATGTGGAGGACACAATTTTCGATGGATGGAACGGCAGGATACGGCAAGTTTATTAAGAAAAAGTCGGTGCTCATTTCAAGGGAGCTACTCCCATACTTTAAAAGGGTTTTAGGTGAAGAAGATTCAGTCGAACAACGTTTTGCAGATGGCAAACTATCAAGAGAGGCTTTAGTAGTTTTTCAATTAATTCAAGAAGAACAGGGAATAGATACTAGAGTTTTACGGAAAAAGTCGGGTCTGATACAAAAGGAGCAAAAGAAAGTTTTTGAAAATGCATTGTTAGAACTTCAGGGTTATATGGATATCGTAATTGCTGGAATTCAAGAGAAGACAGATGAACATGGAGAGAAAAATGGTTGGAACTCCACAGCCTTTGAAACCTATGATGCATGGACTATCAGAAATGGGATCCAGAAGCTTGGCCCTAGTAGACAGGAATCTAAAGACTATTTAATTGCTCATTTTGAGAACAAGTGCAATGAGAATGCGATGAAAAAAATAATTAAAATACTGCAATAGAATGTGGGGATTCAATGGAGTTTTTATATCATATGGTACCAAAGAAAATGATTGGCGATGAACTATTACCGCTAAATTATATAAAAGGCTTAGACAACGAGCTTTATAAGCAATATAGCGAGAAATATCGTAACAGTCCAGAAAGGGAAAGTCTTTTGCAGAGGAAAATACCTAAACTAGATTGTTTGTGAAATGATGTTATATTTTTATTGCCACTTCATCCAAACTACATTTTTGAAGCATTGTCCGAGTTAGGGGTAAGCATAAAAAAGGACCTATTATTTTATGAAATCCCAATTGAAAGACTACATGATAACTTAAATGCAATCTATTATTATCGCAAAGACAATTACAAGGGACCATCTTCAGATATACCTGAAGAGGAAGTGGAAATTATTCAAATGGACTCTTTTCCAATGTTAAATGCAATCCCCGAAAATACATTAATCTACTTTGCTGAAGAAAGTAAGAAAGGTAAAAACTTCGGGATGTTTGCCTATATTCCTCATGTTTTAAGCCTTGGAAAAATTAATATTTATGGTGTAAATCATGTTAACTGGAGTGAGAAGCCGATTTAAAAAATAGGTATAAACCTAGAAAAAGAACAGCGACTGCTGCTCTTTTTTTTGTATAGAAATTCTAAATTAGCGTATCACACATTTTAGAAGGGTATAATAAATACATAAGAAAAAAAGTAATTGATAAGAAAGGAAGGTTCGATGTCAGAAACTCAAAACCAAGCTGGATGGAATCTAGACAATAGTTATACTAGTCTTCCGCCAATGTTTTTTACAATAATAGATCCTAATCCTGTTAGCTCCCCTAAGCTTACCGTTTTAAATGAATCACTAGCCACTGAGCTAGGATTGAATAAAGACTATCTTAAAAGTGAACAAGGTCTACAAATACTAGCTGGAAATAGTGCTCCAGAAGGAAGTAAGCCTCTTGCACAAGCCTATGCTGGTCATCAATTTGGACACTTTACTATGCTAGGAGATGGTCGGGCATTATTGTATGGAGAACAATTAACCCCTGATGGGAAGCGTTTTGATATACAACTAAAAGGCTCTGGTAAAACTCCTTATTCTCGCGGAGGAGATGGAAGAGCTGGACTTGGTCCTATGCTTCGAGAATATATTATTAGTGAAGCGATGCATGGATTAGGAATACCGACGACACGTAGTCTTTCAGTTGTAACTACTGGCGAATCAATAATCCGAGAAACACTTCAACAAGGGGCTGTAATGACGAGAATCGCTAACAGTCATATTCGAGTTGGTACGTTCCAGTTTGCTGCAACCTACGGGACATATGAGGACTTACAGGCACTAGCTGACTACACGATAAACAGACATTATCCTGCGTTGGAGGATAAAGAGAACAAATATTTACTTTTCCTCGAGGAGGTAACGAAGCGTCAAGCATCACTTATTTCTCAATGGCAGCTAGTAGGGTTTATTCATGGAGTGATGAATACAGATAATATGAGCATCAGCGGAGAGTCTATTGACTATGGCCCATGTGCGTTTATGGATACCTATGATATGAACACTGTATTTAGCTCAATTGATACGCAAGGACGTTACGCATACGGCAACCAACCTGGTATTGGTGGCTGGAATCTGGCTAGACTTGCAGAAAGTTTATTGGCCCTTATTCATGAAGATCAAGAGGAAGCAATAAAACTTGCACAGGAAGTGTTATCTGCCTATCCAGAGCATTTCCAAACAAATTACCTAAAAGGCATGAGAGCTAAACTAGGGTTATTCCATGAAGAAGAAGGAAATCTAGCCCTCGTTCAAGAGCTTCTAGAACTAATGCAGAAGTATAAAGCAGACTATACAAACACCTTCCGAGCTCTAACTATGGAAGAGCTAGATGAAAATGAACTTTTTAAATCAGCTGATTTTAATAAATGGCATACAAAGTGGTTAGATAGATTAGAAAAACAACAAGAATCAAAACAAGAAGCAACACAAATGATGAAGCAACATAATCCTTCTGTCATTCCGAGAAATCACCGTGTGGAAGAGGCGCTAGAGGCAGCAGTTGATAGAGGAGACTATCAAGTGATGGAAAGTTTAGTGGCAGTGCTTCAAAACCCTTACGATTATTCAGCCGATAACCAAGAGTACTCGAAGCTTCCACCAGACTCAAGCTGTGGATATCAAACTTTCTGTGGAACGTGAAATATAGATTCTGGTTTTGACTTTTATTTAATGAAATTAACTTTCTTAATCAATAAGTATCAACAAGAACCTTCCAAACAAAATATGTTTGGAAGGTTTTTTTGTTTTAAGTAAAGAGCATCTAAATCATTAGACCTAATAGATTAAGGTAGGTATTATATATCAACTATAATTAAGACTCTTTTAAGACATATCTATAATTATAAAGGGATAATATACTGAAAATTGTAATTATACTGATAAAGGAGGTTGTTTAATGGGGAGAAAACAATTTATTCGTGCTGTTTCTCTTTTTCTAAGCATCATGTTAGTCTTTGCTGTTTTGCCTATGACTAGTTTTGCTAATTCTGTAGAAGAAGATGTAATAGCAAAGCTTAAGGATAGGGGATTTAAGTCCCCTGTAAATCTCGGAATAGGTGCCTCAGAAGTTGTTCTATTAAACGCTGCTTTTGGAAAAGAAAATGGTAGAGATGTAGTTTATGCCACAGCAAATGGTGGTGTATTTAATGTAGTAGATGTAAAGGATAATAAGCTAATATTTTCTCAGCAGTTAGCAAAGGTATCTCAAGTGTGGAGTCATACTATTGCTTCTAATGGGACAGTGTATATTGCTGCACTCGGAGAAGGAAATGTAGGAGAGCTTTGGAGCTATTCTCCAACAACAAAGATTGTCGAAAAGCTAGGAACACCTAATGCTGGACACCAAGCATGGAGTAGTACTACGGATGATAATGGAAACGCATATATTGGTACGTATGCGGAAGGCAATGGGCGTATTTATAAGTATGATGGTGCCACTAAGTCTTTCGTTGACTTTGGAAAGATTGATGCTGACAATGCTAGTTATATTCGTTCTCTCGAATATCATGATGGATACTTATATGCTGGTTTAGGAGTGGAAGGAAAGGTTTATCGTATTAATGTAGAAACGATGGAAAAAGAAGAAATAACAAAAAATGTACCTGACATTTTAGGGAAGCCTGTCAGCCAGATTAAATTCGTTTATGATATGGCGGTCGTCGGTAACTATCTATTTGCTCGTTTTGATGACGGAGGCGAATCGGCTATACTTTTTTATGATTTGATTAACCAAGAATGGGTGTCAGATAAAAAGCTTGGAAAACTGCATGATGGATCAGCAGATGATTTTGGAAGCTTTGGTTTTATCCAGTTACCGGTCAATGGAGATAAGGCGTATGTAATTCACAATCGTCACATTGTAGAAGTTGATATCAATACATTGGAGACGCGTGAAACAGGGATTAGATATGGAGCTGGCTTACGAGGAGGGGCATTTGTAGATATGGGAAGAGAAGATCTTCCAGGTCTCTCTCTAGTAACAATGAATAGGACAGGCCAAATATTTGCTGCAAATCTAGAGACAAATAAAACTGTTACCCTGCCAACGGCTATGCAAGCACTTCCACTTAAACTTCATAACCTTGGGGAGGGTCCAGATGGTAATCTTTATATGACTACTTATCCTGGGGGACCAAAGGGTTCGAAATATAATATCCAAACAGGGCAATTTGTAACGTATTCCCAGGGACAGGCAGAGGGAATTGTAGCGGGAAATGGGAATGATTTATTTTTTGGGATTTACGGAGGTGCTGCTATTCAAAGGATGAATACAGAAACAATGGCGTTAGAAACACTTTTTGATCTTAAGCCGGAGCAGCAGGATCGGCCGTACATTATGAAATTTGTAGAAAACAAATTATTAATCGGTACTATACCGGATTATCAAAAGCTTGGCGGGGCACTTACGATTTATGATTCTGTTACGGGAGATAGAAAAACTTATCGTAATGTGGTTCAGGATCAAAGTATTGTTGGATTAGCCTATAAGGACGGTTTAATTTACGGCTCCACTACAGTAAGAGGGGGGCTTGATATTCCTCCGAGCACGTCAAAGGCAAAAATGTTTATATGGGATATGGCAAGCGAGCAAAAATTGAAGGAATTTGAATTAGATATTCCAGAACTAGATGCTCCTCCAATAATTAGCGGATTAACGTTTGATGATAACGGAACATTATGGGGCGCAGTAGACGGCATTATTTTTGCAATGGATCCTGCGACTCATGAAGTGATAAAGTATAAAAATATATATCCAGAGATAAAAAATAGGGGTATGTGGAGACCGGTCCATATTGAAATTGGAAAAGATGGTCTGCTATACACAGATGTAGGTGGAAAGCTTACGGTAATAGACCCTTCCTCTGAAAACCTAGACCATGTTTCATTAATCAATTCAGGACCTGAAATTGATTTTATGGTTCTAGCGAATGACAAAGAAGGAAATGAAAATATCTATTATATAGATGGCGATGCAACTCATCTATTTATGATTCCTGTAGTGGATGGTGGAGAAGTTGTAAATCCTGAGGAACCGATTTATGAGACTGTCAATGTTCCGATTAAAAATGCAGGATTCGAAGACAAGGTCAAGAAAGAAAGCATACCGGGTTGGTCATCCTTATTTGGAGCATTTCCATCCAATGCATCCTTTGAAATAAGCGATTTACGTAAAAAATCTGGTAAGAAAAGCTTAAAAATTAACGATACCGATCAAAAGCAAACTGTTTTCGCACAAACCGATTCGATTTCTATAAAAGAAGGAATCGAGTATACAGCTTCTACTAATCTCTTTTTAGAAGACGGTAGCGTAAGCTTCTTTATTCGTTATTTTGACGAAAAGGGAATACAAGTAGGTAGTGATCGAGATGGTGAAAATATTATCCATATCCGTAACGGTCATAAGGAATGGCAGACGGTAAAAGCGACCGTTACAGCTCCAGAGGGGGCAAAATATGCTCGTCTATTTGCTGGAACATCCAATTACTTCACTACAACAGCTGCATACTTTGATGATTTTAAGCTGAGCTATGAAAAGGAAGTAAAGAAGCCTGGTAAACCTGGGAAGCCAGATAAACCGGGTAAACCTGAAAAACCAAAGCCAGAGAAGCCCGGAAAACCAGGCAAGTAAGGTATTAGAAAAAGAGGAAAAAGTGAATTTACACTTTCTCCTCTTTTTTAATTTATCTCTTTTTCTTCTTGCCTAGCTCTGCTGCAGCTTTACTTTTTTCTACTATTTTCTCAAATTCTATTTGAACATGCACATGATTGTTATCATTATAGGAGACGTCTAGAACCTTGCACTTGCGACCTTTAATTTTTAAGTCTTCGTCTACTGCAGGAATGTTTCTTAACGCTTGAGTTAATACAATTATATTATTTTCATAAAAATGTACTGCGAACATGTGCTTTTCCCCTTTATCAAATAAATTAATTCTGAAATAGAATCTCTATATTTTATGAGATAGAAAGGAATATAGAACAAGAAAAAGTGACAAGATAAAGTATGGTAGATATTGATTGTAATTATGAAGCAGACCGATCAATTATTTGGAAAAACCGACCGATTAATGAAGTTTACCGACCGATTATTTAGAGAAACCGACCGATTAATGGAGTCAACCGACCGATTATGAGATAAAACCGTCCGATTACCCTCTAAGCATACAAAAAAACGAAAAAGTTACACTGTATGTTTTACTTTTTCGTGGAAGATTATTATATATCTGTATGATCACTTTCTAATTCATTGAGCTTTTCATAAATTCTTCTTTTCCTGTAAAGCATGATGCCAGCCTCTGCTATATCTTGGATCATTCCTTTATTTGCAAATGCTCCAAATATAATTCCGGCTATGGGTACCATTTGAAAGAGCTTTTTCCACCCAAATTGATCACGATAGGTGAAAAATACTTCCTGCCAGCCTTTTAACTGGGACAGCATATTTTCTGACGTCGGTTTATTTTCATGAAGAACCGATAATTCATTTAAAATGGATTCTTTTCCAACGATATCAGCAGACGCAAATTGCAGACACTTAATGATAAACACACGCTCCTGTTTGTCGTTTGGATCATACCCATGAATAATCGCAATTTCCTGCAAAGTTTTTAGTGCAGTACCAAGAATCACGGGAATATCGATTGCTAGTGTAAATATGCCACCAACCCCCGTAGTCGCACCCTGAAGAGTAGCAAACTTCACACGTCCTTTTTGTAACCTTTCACTCAGTATGATCATATCTTTTAATGGAATGTTCCCAATATCCTCTATAGACTCTATAGGGTCGTAAGGAGTAGATGATTTAATCTTATTAATCATCGTTTGTTCATTGAATAAGTATTTACCACCCGTTTGTATATAGCTGCCTATTTCAGAGACAAGTAAACCAATTTTTTCTTGTATAAAAGCAGGAGTTAACTTATCTAAGACCTTAAAAGGAAGACGTCCGAGCTTTTCCCAAATCCATAAACCCTTCTGATCTTTCTCCCAGGCTTCTATCTCTTCTAAATGTGTATGAAGATAGTCTTTCGTTTCCATCTATCACTACTCCTTATAATAATATCTTATCACTACTATAATCTAATCTTGTTCAACTTACATACATGACGCGCTTAAATCTTTATCGGTTTCAATATTGTTAAGTTACTTGTGCTATTGTTACAGGTGCCAGGCACTTGTAACAATTGGAAAATGTTATTTCAAAATAATTGTTTACCAATTCATAATTTTCGTGTTAAACTAGCATTTATATATAATTAATCATAAAATTTTAACATATCAAAGAGCAGGTACATCGTTAAATATGCTATCATGTTTAATATCGGAGGGAACAACATGAAAAAACTCTTACATACATGGAACCAAGTAAGTCTCGTTAAACAAATTTTACTGGGTATTCTGATAGGTGTTATTCTAGCTTTAACAATACCTGAAGCTGCAAGCTGGGTTACTATTTTTGGTGCTTTATTTGTTGGTGCTTTGAAGGCTGTTGCGCCAATACTTGTATTGTTCCTAGTTATCCATGCAATTTCTTCTCATAGAAGTGGTCAGCAAACGAACATGAAGTCAATTATTATACTTTATGGAATTGGAACATTTCTTGCAGCACTTGTTGGTGTTCTTGCAAGCTTCCTATTTCCGGTTACGCTTACGCTTACAACTGGAGTAGAGGATGTTACACCTCCAAGTAATATTGTAGCGGTATTAGAAACTCTTCTATTTAATGTAGTTGATAATCCGGTAAATGCCATTATAAATGCAAATTATATTGGAATTTTAACATGGGCTATTCTTTTGGGACTTACTCTGAAGAATGCTGCAGAAACAACGAAAACTGCTATAGCTAATATTTCAGATGCCATTTCACAATTAGTGAAATGGGTGATCAAGCTTGCTCCTATTGGTATTTTAGGGCTGGTTTTTGATGCAATCGCAACGAATGGTCTTTCTGCTTTAACGGAATACGGCCAATTAATTATTATATTATTAAGCTGTATGCTATTTGTAGCTTTAGTTATTAATCCTTTAATTGTTTACTTATACGTACGGAAAAATCCTTATCCATTAGTATTCCGCACGTTAAGAGAAAGTGGAATTACAGCTTTCTTTACGCGTAGCTCGGCTGCTAATATTCCTGTAAATATGGAATTGTGTAAAAAGTTAGAGTTGAACAAGGATACATACTCTGTTTCCATTCCTTTAGGAGCTACTATTAACATGGCTGGAGCAGCAGTTACAATAACTGTCTTAACCCTTGCTGCCGTTAATACGTTAGACATAAATGTAGATATTGCTACTGCACTAATCCTTAGTGTCCTTGCTGCTGTGTCTGCTGCGGGAGCATCTGGAGTTGCTGGTGGATCACTTTTACTTATCCCATTAGCATGTAGCTTGTTTGGTATACCGAACGAAATTGCTATGCAGGTGGTTGGTGTAGGATTCATCATTGGAGTCATCCAAGATTCATGTGAAACTGCCTTAAACTCATCCTCAGATGTATTGTTCACAGCTACTGCTGAATATGCAAAGGATCGTAAAGAAGGAAAAGAAGTTATTATTCACTCTTAATAAAATCAAGTGCCTCTCTATAATCCTTTATAGAGGGGCACTTTTTATACATATTTTAATTTAATGGAAGGATACTAAAGACAAAAGGAGAATCTTTATGTCCGAGTGTCCACTGTGCAATGCATTCAATGAATTTGAAGAGAACTGTCCAAAGTGTACTAACCCTTTAGAGGACGCTGGCAAGGAAAGTGATTTTCTAGATCCCTATGCTCATTACAACGACCTAGACACCATTAAAATGGCAGACGGTTATTCTCATACAAGCAAGGAAGAAATTTGCCCACATCTCATCACTTGTAATAATTGCGGATACGATGAAGTGAAATTTGTACAAGGAATATGAAACAGCTGAATAATCAGCTGTTTTATTTTTGTGTATTGAAGTAAAATATATGTAATATTGAAAAAATATCGCTTAATGAAAAAAAGAAAAGAAGTCAAATCCATATAGAAAAGAGGAATAGATATAGTTATAAAAACAAAAACGCATTACCCATTTATCTATTTCTTCATTGAGCCGAATGTTGTCATTGTATATAAAATAGAAACTCAAAACTATTTGACAGCAACTGAATTTAAGAACTATGACTGCAAGATGTATGAGATTAATACACCAACTGAATTTGAAGAGTTTCACCATGAAAATTATCGACCTCTCCGTTCACGAACTTGGTTTATCAAGCAGGAAATAATGAGTGACATTGTAGAAAAAATAAACTCCTTCATCCAAGAGTCTCTACAGTTACATCAAAGATCTAAAGGACCTATTCATTTAGTTTCTTCGGAATCTGCAGCCGGGTCTCTTAAGGTAGGACTTCCGAAGCCACATACAGTCATCGCTATCCCAGATAACTTAACTTATGGCCCGTTAGGAAAATTAGTTGAAAGAGCAGAGCAAAAAATACGAGAAGAATGGCTATTTGATCATATAAATGACGAGCAGGAAGAAGGAAATTATGCCAGTAAATTTAGCAATATGTTACGTCAAATTGATGATATTGCCGATTCAATCCCTATATATCTATGGTGTGGAAATAATGTAGCTGAACAAATAGGGATCCGTTTTATGGTTTATTTATTAGGAGAGAAGAAAAATGCTATTTATTTGATAACTGAGGATAAAATAGCTATATCTTATACTTCTCATTTACATTCGGAGCAAATTAAAAAAATATTCGAACAAAACAAAGATGTTTTACCACTTTCCTCAAATGAGCGTTCCACCTATATCGAAGAATGGTTCAAGTTAGTTGATAGTAAGGAAGTCTTGCGCATATGGAATGGCAGAGAAATAATAGGGGTTTCAGAAAATTATTATGATTCCCTCATTCAAGCAACTGCCGAAATGCTGCATAACAGTCAATCTGAAAAAGAGTTTCTTCCCGTAGGAGAAGTCATAGCTGAAATACTTAATAAAGAGATAATAGATCCATTCTTCTTAGAATATAGAGTAAGACACTTAACTTACGATGGTACTTTTAAGATAAAAGGTATTCCTAAATCTATGCACAGCTATAAAATAAAGCTCCAATAGTGATGCATTCGGAAGCTATCCAAAAATTCAAGATCTGCTAGTTATTAAATGAAACAAAAGGAGAAAAAATTATGAAAAAACTTTATATAAAGCAAAAGGTATTAAGTCTAAGTGGCAAGTTCACCGTAAAGGATCAGCAGGAGAACGATGTATATTACGTTGAGGGCAGCTTTATGAAAATCCCCAAAACGTTCTCTATTTTAAATACATCCAGAAACGAAATAGCGCTCATTACGAAAAAAATGTTCAGTTTTTTACCGAAGTTTTTTGTGGAGGTAAATGGAAAAGAAGTACTAACGATTAAGAAGGAATTCTCTTTCTTGAAGGCTCGTTATTCAATTGATGCAGCTGGTATTGAGGTGCATGGTAACTGGTGGGATATGAATTTCCAGGTGTTACAGCACGGAGAAGTGGTAGGGCAAGTTAGTAAGGAATGGTTCACTTGGGGGGATAGCTATCAGGTGGAAATCTGGAAAGAGGATATGGAAGCCATCATCATTTCTCTAGTTATTGCGATTGACTGTGTAAAGGCGGACCAAGCAGCATCTTCATCTGCTACTGCGTCGATTTAAGCTTTAGATTGTCTACCAGCATTTCAAAATATGATTCTTGAATTCGAAAAACAAGAATCATATTTTGATAAAAAAATTTTACCCTTTAAACCAATGCTTATTATAATAATGCTTCAATATCCTTTTCCATATCAATGGTATCTGTAGTAGATTCATAACGATGTAGAACGTTACCATTACGATCTAATAGAAACTTAGTGAAGTTCCATTTAATCGAATTTCCTTGCATATAATGTGGTACCTTTTCATTAATGATGGAACTTAGTATTCGAGAAGACGGATGAGAATTGTTAAATCCTTTAAATGGCTTAACTGTCGTTAGGTAATTAAAAAGAGGTTCGGCCTCTTGATCTCTTACTTTTACCTTAGAGAACATTGGGAATTGTACACCAAAATTTATCTTACAAAACTGATTAATGTCTGAATTACTACCAGGCTCCTGGTCATCGAAATGATTAGATGGGAATCCTAGGACTACAAATCCCTGCTCCTTATACCGAGCATATAATTTTTGCAAATCTTCATATTGGTATGTAAAGCCACACTTGCTTGCAGTATTGACGATCAACACTACATTCCCCTTAAATTTTTCTAATGAAACCAAGTTACCACTGATATCCGGTAATTTAAAATCAAAATCATAGATACTCATCTTTTCTCCCCTATCCTCAAATAAAAACTTATAATAAGAGTCCTTAGACCTAATTCGTTAGACTCATATAATTGATTGTATTATAGTTCTTAAATAATTGCCAAATTATTGCTTGGTATGTTTATAGAATGATTTAAATCTATATATTTTAACTGCTAACTTACAAAAGGAGGAAGTGGAAGGAGGAAAGAAAAATCTTTTGTAGTATTTATAATAAGACAGTTTCTTGAGTCCCAATTTACTTAGGAAAAATCCATAAAAAAATACTAGAAAGAGATACCATCTAGTATTTGAAAAAATTATAAATTTTCGTTTTGTTGTTTGATCTCGTCGCCAGTTAGAATGATATTGGCCTCTTCGAGTGCTTTATGTTTATCAACAGAGTCACCAGGAACATGGTTACCGTTTGGATAGGTAGATCCGTTTTCAATCGTTATTTTTTCATTTTTAGGTGCTTTTGTATTAAAGTCATCCTGCTTTTTCATTTTTTCACTCCTTGTTTGTTATTAGTATCGTTTACCAATGTACAATTTCTGCTTTACTATTATGGACATCCTTTTAATAGACATACATTTGGCTCAATGAAAGATGGAATATCTCCACAATCTCGAAACTATACCTAGGAGGAATTACAATGAATCGCATAAATATTATTACACTTGGGACAAAGGATATCGTCCGTGCACATGAGTTTTACAAGAAACTAGGATTCGCTACTGCTGTAAGAGGACCAGAATCAAGTCCGCATATTATCTTCTTTAAAAATGAAGGTACTAAAATAGCTTTATATCCATTGGAAGACCTTTCAAAAGACATAAATTCGGATAATCCACCGAATGCATCCAATGGATTTACAGGCTTCACACTTGCTTATAACGCAAAAACAAAAGAAGAAGTAGACGAATTAATGAAAATGGCCCATTTAGCAGGCGCAACTATCCAAAAAGCAGCCCAAGCAACAGACTGGGGAGGCTACGGTGGCTACTTTACTGACCGAGACGGCTATTATTGGGAGATTGCCTACGCAGATACATGGGAGTTTGATGACGCAAATATGTTGTTAATTGAAGATTAGTAGGGATTTTGATAGTAAGGAGCGTTAAAATGGATAAGTTTGTTTTTATATTTGGACCCTAAGCAGTGGGCAAGATGACAGTTGGACAGGAGCTTGCGAGGGAAACAGGTCTAAAGCTGTTTCACAACCATATGACAATAGATTTGCTAGAGCCACTTTTTGGCTTTAGTGAGGAAATGTGGAGACTGACTCACGAGTTTCGAATGGAGATTTTTCAATCATTTTTGAAAAGTAATCAGGATGGAATGATCTTTACGAAGGTATGGTATTTTGACAAACAAGAGGATTGGGATGATATAGAGAATATCTGTCAAATGATGTCATCCAAAGGTGTTTCTATTTACTTTGTTGAGTTAGAAGCCAATGTGGAGAAGAGACTCGAACGAAATATGACACCACATCGATTAGAATGTAAACCAACAAAAAGAAACGTGAAGCTATCTGAACATCACTTACTAACAACAATGGAAAATAACAGATTAAATTCAATGCCTGGAGAAATAGAAAGAGAAAATTATATAAGAATCGATAATACTTTTTTGAGTCCATATGAAGTCGTACAAATAATAAGAGCTGAGTTTAATTTTTAATAAGAAAATGAGGGGACATAATGTTAGAGACAGTAAAAGAGCTAATTACAAGAGAGCAGTGGTCAGAAGCATTTCCTTTAATGAATCAACTAAGAACAGATTTAACGATGGAAACGTACATAGATTTATTGGACGAAATGCAGAAGGATGGATACAAGTTGTATGCCCTCTATGTCCAAGAGAAAATGGTTTCTTTAATCGGATTTAGCTGGCGAACGAACTTTTACAATAAGCGCCATATATTTGTTTACGATTTAGTAACGGATACATCACAGCGTTCAGGTGGCTACGGTGAACAATTATTAACATACATACATAAATACGCTAAAGAAAATGGTGCAGAGTACATAGCTTTAGAGTCAGGCTTACAAAGAAAAGAAGCCCACCGTTTTTATGAAAATAAATTTGAATACGACAAATGGTGCTATTCCTTTAGAAAAACGTTGAACTAAATAAAACAAAAGGAGCAATAAAATGAAAGTACTTATTCTTGGAGCCACTGGCTTTTTAGGATCTATCTTATATCAAAAGGCTCTTCAGGAAGAATCGCTAACCGTTGTTGGAACATCTAGGTTGTCAAACGTGGCAAAAAAAATCATTCCTTTAGATGTAATGGACAAGCATTTAGTTGCACAGACAATAAACAGTATAAAACCGGATGTCGTCATTTGGTGTCTTATGAGCATGGAGAACGAGGATCAGCTTATTGAAATTGGACTGAAAAATGTCGTAACACATTTGAGTGAGGTCACCAAATTCATATTCATATCTACTGATGCGGTGTTCGTGGATGGTAGGGGTGATTACGATGAGCTTGATCCCACTGGTTTGCTACCTTCCGAAGCTCGTCTAGCTATTTACGTAAATGCAAAAAATGCCGGAGAACAATATTTGATGAAGAATCATCCAAATTATGTGATTGTACGGACAGGGCCATTATATGGGGACAATCATTATATAGAAAAACGTACGCTCCTAATCATTGAACATATAAAAGAAAATAAGCAGTATAATGCGTGGGAAAATGTATTTAGGTCTTTTGTGAATGTCCATAATCTATCAGAAGCCTTGATAGAGCTAAGTAAAAATAACGTCATAGGCATTCTTCATGCAGGTCCACCACAAAAGGAAAGCTATTATACTTTTAATAAAAAGAGAGTGGAGCAGCTTGGATTCGACAGTACCTTCATTTGCCCAGTGATTGTTACAAAAGAAGAGAATCCCTATATATCTCTAGATACATCCTTAAGGACAGATAAGATTTCTGAATTGCTGCCAACCGTATTTAGGAATATATAAATTACGGAAAATCGTTACATGCAGAGACGATGAATGTTCGACTAAAACAGCAAATACTCTCTAATACTAATTCAATAGACATATTTATCATAGGAATATTGATAGATGCTTTCCTTAACATACCACTCCGAAAATCCTCTTTTTTACTTGTTGGAAGGAAATTTCTTCTTTAAGTGGAATATGTCCCTAATCTATTAATGCAAATTAGAATGGGGGAAGATTATGAGGAAAAGGTGGGCAAGCCTTTTGATGGCTTGGGTCTTATTTGTGAGCATGTTTGGAATGGGGCAATTAGCTCAAGCAGAGGTAACAACAGAGGATGCTTTAAGTGAATCCATTTCGACAATCGTTCAAGAAAAACTGTCAGGTGCAAAAGTAAGTATTGCGATTATGGACCGGATGACTGGTGAAGTGGTGTATGACTATAATGGTGATACACCTATTAAACCTGCTTCCAATATGAAGCTGCTTACTACTGCCGCAGCGCTAGATGTTCTAGGAGAAAATTATCGTTTTAAAACAAGTCTGTATACGAGCGGTAAGCTATCTAATGGAGTATTAAAAGGAGATGTCTATTTACAGGGACAAGGCGATCCAACCTTAATGGAGGCAGACTTACGACAATTTGCTCAAGCATTGAAGGCTAAAGGAATTCAAACGATTGATGGAAGAATTGTCGGAGATGACAAGTGGTTTGATGATGAGTTGTTAACACCAGGCATATGGGCAAACGATGAATCGTATTACTACGCAGCTCCAATTTCTGCATTGACTACATCACCAAATGCTGACTATGATTCTGGAACCATTATTATAGATGTCAATGGTTCTGCAATCGGGAATGCTCCTACCGTAAAAGCAACACCCCATCTTGGAGATCTAGAAATTGTCAATCAAGCACAAACTGTAGCGGCTGGCCAAAGTAATACAATTACGATTGAAAGATCTTATCGAACAAATCAAATTGTCATAAGTGGCAATCTACCGATCGATAAGACTAAAAGAGAGTGGGTAACGATGCAGCACCCAACTACTCATACATTGACAATGTTCCAAGCCATATTAGAACAAGTAGGGATAGAGTATAAGAAACATAAATTGTTTAGAGCTGCCACTCCTAAAAGCGCTGAACTAATATCAGTAAAAGAATCTATGCCATTAAGAGAACTACTCATTCCTTATATGAAGCTAAGTAATAATGGTATTGCGGATATATTGGTTAAAACAATGGGCAAGGTCAACGGCAATCATGGAAGCACGAAGGCCGGCTTAAAGGTGATGGAGCAGTACGGTAATTCCATTAACTTAGATATGTCTAATTGGAAATTTGAAGATGGCTCTGGCATGTCTCACGCAAACTCAGTGTCCGGCTTGGCTATTAATGATTTACTTCTAAAGATACAACAGGAAGATTGGTTTGCCACTTATTTTAAAAGTTTACCAGTAGCTGCTCATCCTGACAGAATGGTAGGAGGCACACTAAGAAACCGTCTAAAAGATCCACTTACTTCAGGTAACGTTTTTGCCAAAACAGGTTCATTAACTGGCGTTAGTACGCTAAGTGGTTATATAGAAGGAAGTAGTGGGGAACAATATATTTTTAGTGTATTGGTACAAGATAAGTCAGGTACAGCTACAGTAATTGATGAAATTGTAAAGGAAATGGCTAGAGGACTATAAAATATTTAAAAACTAATAGAAAGGCCGGTAAACGAAAGTTTACTGGCTATTTCTATTGTCAAAATGAAAGTAAAAGTATCAAGTTAGAGAAGTGGCGCTTAATAGAATATATGATTTTGATTGACAGTCAAATCAAAAAGTGTGCTAACATACATATTTATGACGAAAAATAATGAGATAATTCTAAAAAATCTAATTTTTATTTGATTTATTGCGATTAGTGAAATATATTAATAGAGTGCTTAATATGTTAAAAAAAGGGGATGAATGAAGTGAAAAAGAAATTATTATGGGTGTTTCTACTTACCTTAAGTATTTTGCTAGTTGCTTGCAATGAGGACAAAAATACTAAAGAAAGTTCAACGAAAGAACCAGAAACTACTGAGGGGAAAGATTCTGCTGAACTTGATGAAGTACAAGAATTAAATCTTGTTGCAGGTGCAGAGATTCCGTCAATGGACTCAGTTTTGGCCGATGATGCTGTGTCATTTAATTACCTTAATAACGTAATGGAAGGGCTCTATCGATTAAATCAAGAAAACATTCCTGTGCCTGCAATGGCAGAAGGTGAACCAGAAGTTTCAGAAGATGGATTAACCTATACATTCAAATTACGAGATGCTAACTGGTCCAATGGTACTCCAGTAACAGCAAAAGATTTTGTATTTTCTTGGAGAAGAGCAATTGACCCTGAGACAGGCAGTTCCTATGGTCCTTATATGATGCAAGGGTTAATAAAAAATGCAACCCAAATATCAATGGGGGAAATGGCAAAAGAAGAATTGGGCGTTGAAGCCGTGGATGATAAAACCTTAAAGGTGACGCTTGAGAGACCCGTACCTTATTTTATGTCCTTAATGTCATTTGGTACCTTCTATCCTCAAAATGAAGAATATGTAACTGAAAAAAGTAATTCCTATGCATCAAACTCAGATAACCTTATCTACAATGGACCATTTGTGCTAACTGAATGGGACGGGACTGGCTTATCCTGGTCATTAGAAAAAAATGCAACCTACTGGGATGCTGAAGTTGTCCAGTTGGATAAGGTTAATGTGGACGTAGTCAAGGAAACAGCTACATCTGTTAACCTCTATGAGAATGGGGAAAAAGATCGTGTAGGATTATCAGGAGAATTTGCACTTCAATATGCAAACCATGAAGAAGTAATAAAAGAATTAAAACCTACTATCTACTATTTGAAGCTAAACCAAGAACGTGATGGTCAAAAAACAGCCCTTTCAAATGTGAAAATTCGTAAAGCAATTGCTATGTCCTTCAACAAAGAGGATTTGGCATCAGCTATACTGGCAAACGGTTCAATACCAGGTGATTTCCTAGTGCCTAAGGGACTGACATTCGATGAAAATAAAAAAGATTTTCGTGATATAAATGGAGACATGGCAAAGTATAACGTTGAAGAAGCAGCAAAACTATTTCAAGAAGGAATGGAAGAAGAAGGACTGACTGAATTAGAGCTAGAATTAGTTGGTAATGACAGTGAGCTTGCTAAAAATATGGATGAATATTTAAAAGCTCAGATGGAAGGAAATCTTAAAGGGCTTACTATTAAGCTGATACCAGTTACATTCAATGTGAAATTGGACAAGGATGCAGCGCAGGATTACGATATTCAAAGCACTGGCTGGGCACCTGACTTCCAAGATCCAATTACCTTCCTAGAATTATTTGTTACAGGTTCACCGCAAAATAATATGTCTTATTCAAACCCGGAGTTGGATAAACTGATTGACCAAGCAAAAAATGAACTTGCATTGGAGCCTGAGGCACGCTGGGAAGCACTAGCAAAAGCCGAAAAAATCATTATGGAGGAAGATGCTTCCGTCGCATCGATGTATCAGTCAGGACTCATGTCACTACAAAAACCATACGTCCACGGAATTATATCTCATCCGTTTACAGGTGATTATAGCTACAAATGGGCTTATATTTCAGGAAAAGAATAATCCGTAAATGATGAGTGTATATCCATTATTGGATATACACTTTTTATTTCACCTATTCTAGACTGCATATTTGTTACAAGGGTGGAAAGTATAATAGTATTCGATTAAAGGAGGCCATACATATCTTGAAGCAAGAAAATAATGAAAGTGCTAAATTAGGGAATAAAAACGTTGCTACGAATACGGCTTATGGAGATCCCATTAAATCTACCAAACCCTCAATAAATCAAGAATTTAAGCAAGCATCCTCCCAAATTGCAGATAGTACACAAAAGCCAATGATGAATGACTATGGAAAACAGAATACTTCCAAGGAATATACAACGGATCGGTCATACGGAGACCCTTTAAAATCAGATGCACGACCTATGGATTATACACACAAAGCAGCATACTCCATTATTGCAGAGAGTACGGAGAGGGCTAGTACAAAAAAAGCGAAAGAGAAGGAAGACCCCACTAGTTTCACTGGAGGGCACTGAAAAACTTACGTTTTTATAATAATTTTGTTTTTGAAAATTAAAAAAGGGTACTTTTTGTTCAAACTGAACAGAAAGTACCCTTTTTCATTGCCTTATTCTTGCTCTCATTCGTTAAGTAACTTTAGGATTCGCTTCAAGTTGACCGCAAATATGGTTGTGGCTCCTTGTATTTCCATGCCAAAAAGACCCGTGCTAATCGCTGTATCGTAGCCGTGTCCACTCTTTAATTCACTATTCTTTGCCTCGATTTTATATCGCTCTTTGGCAAGCTGTTTAAATTCTTCGGTATTCTGAAATGCCTCTTGTTCAAGGTGCTCTGTCGATTTGATTGTGACACAATATGTTTTAGATTTCGATCCTTCTTTGTAACACCCAACTCTGAAAGGGCATATTTTACATTTTTCAACATCAAAATTATATTTGATTTGAGGGTTACGGTTGTCATCTGTATTTCTTTTTTTTATAGTTTTTCCTTTTGCTAAATGACCCGCTGGACAAACATATAAATTAGCGTCTTTATTAAATTCAAATAAATCTTCTTTTCTACGGTGGCCATTTGTAATCAGCGGATGTAATTTTGAAATGAGTTGGACCTTATTTGTCTTGGTATATATTAAATTGTCTTTACTAGAATATGCTGTATCTCCAAGCACCTTCTCTATTTTCATACCTGTACGTTGGCTTTTTTCAATTAAATCTATTAAATGTTGTCCATCACCTTGTTCACCAGTTGTTACAATCGCTGCTGTAATAATTCGTTCATCGCTCATCGCTATATGAGTTTTATAACCAAAGAAAGATGTATCTGCTGATTTATGTCCGACACGTGCATCGGTATCGCTTGAATAATTCAGATGAAATAGTGTGTCTTCTACGATTTCTTTTAATGTATTTAAACGTTCTTTCACGGCAGGCACTTGCGCTATTTGTGGCTCTTTCTCTATCACTTCAATGACTTTTTTACAGTAAGTCACTTCATCTGACACTTCGTTAGAAGTCGGTTTTTCTGGAAACTTCTCTTTCATAGATTCATCTATTTTATAGACCGCTTTTCGGGCATTCTTTGATTTTTCTTGTAAGAATTCTTTGGGCGATTTTTGATTGTAACGTGCTTTCGTATGCGTTGCGTCCACAATGATTGTTTTACTTTTGATGATTTCTTTTTCAAGTGCGATTTCAACGGTTTTCCCAATTAACATATCTAACAAATCTACATCTTGTAAACGAAGTCGACGAAATTTTGTAAGTGAACTTGGTTCAATGACCTCATCCTCTGGAGCCATTCCTAAGAAGTATTTAAATGACATATCATATTTTGAACGTTCCACTAAATCCACATCGGACACATCATGAATTGCTTTTAATAATAAATACTTAAACATACGAATGGGTGAAATCGCTTTACGACCATGATCCAAACAATATTTTGATTGAAGTTCTTCTAAAATAAACGAAAAATCAACAAGTTCATTGATTTGACGAAGCATATTGTCTTTTGGAATTATTAAATCATATAACGCCATGTATGGACTTAAGTTCAGCGTTTCTTGGTTTGAAATCATTGTGAGCACCCCTGCATTTACTTTTCTTTAGTATAGCAAGAAAATAATTTTTCGGTCTGAGTACATTTTAAAAAATTCTATAACAGGTAGAAAAGTGGATTGGATTGGAGTGCAGAGCGGTGACTCCTAGGGGATTAGCGGCCACGGCGAGCACCCGGACTGAGCGCAGCGAGGGAGAAGGCTTGCCGGGCCGCCCCCTGGAAAGCATCCGCTCGGAACGGAAAGACATGGATTCAGAAAATAGTAGAAGATGAACAGAACCTGCATTCATACTCTACATCTAAACGTTTTAAAGGCACTTTTTCAGTGCCCTCTTTCACTGCATACGGAGACCCAGTGGTTTCTTCTAGCGAATCTATAAATGAAAACTATAAAAATGCTTCTGCAATTATTGCAAAAAGTACAGAGGATACTGGGCATGATGGGGCTAGAATCAAATAGTATAAATATATAATAGCATTTAAATTGAGATATAAAGGATTAAGGGGTAGGATGAAATAGAAAAGAGTTAAGGAGGTAATATTATGGACAGACTTAAGGATAGGGTTGTTATTGTTACAGGAGGAGCAGGAGGCATTGGGCTAGGTATGTCCAAGGCGATGGCTAAGGAAGGAGCAATAATAGCAATTGTTGATGTGAACGAAGAAGCTGGTCAAGCAAGTCTAAAAGTACTTCAGGAAATATCACCTAAATCGATGTTTTTAAAGGCAGACTTAATGGATAGAGACAAGCTTCCTACAATTATCACTACAGTAGCAGAAGCGTATGGAAAAATTGATGTTTTAGTCAATAATGCACATGCATCTAAACAGGTGACGATTGAAGACACAACACAAGCAGATTTAGATTTGTCATTCGGCACAGGGTTTTACCCAACCTTCTATTTGATGCAGGCAGCACTTCCATATTTAAAAGAAACAAAAGGAAATGTGATTAACTTTGCATCAGGCGCTGGATTAGCTGGACACGAAACACAAGGGGCGTACGCTGCAGCAAAAGAAGCAATTCGAGGAATTTCCCGTGTGGCAGCCAATGAATGGGGTCGCTTCGGTATTAACGTAAACATTATTTCTCCTATTGCCGACTCTGAAGGCGTACGAGCATGGGCGAAAGCACAGCCTGAATATTACGAAAATGTTCGCAGCAAAATCCCATTAGGACGCTTCGGTGATGTGGAAGAAGATATCGGTCGCGTAGCAGTTTTCTTAGCAAGCGAGGACTCTAAGTATATAACTGGTCAAACAATCATGGCAGACGGCGGATCTATAATGCTACGCTAAATATATGAAAAAGTCAGGGTGAATTGTTTCTCACTCTGACTTTTTAAATGTGTATTTTTATTACTCTCCGCAAGGTACCACTCCTATATGCTTGTTTCGTAAAAAAACTAAATTCTCTAGACTTACTAGATGCACTAGACTACGGTAAATCTCCTTCTGAACTAACAGTTCCATTTGAATTGTAGTAATTCATTGTGTGATTGTCGTAAAGTAGAGCGGCATTGTAGTAAATGAAAGTTAGATTGTAGTAAATTTCATTTCAAATTCACAGTCAGATTTGGATTGTAGTAATTTACTGGGTGAATGTCGTAAAGTAGAGCGGCATTGAAGTAAAGGAGGTCTAGAATGTCGTAAATTTCTTTTCAAATTAACAGTCAGAAATGGATTGTAGTAATTTACTGGGTGAATGTCGTAAAGTAGAGCAGCATTGTCGTAAAGGAGGTCTAGAATGTCGTAAATTTCTTTTCAAATTAACAGTCAGATATGGATTGTAGTAATTTACTGGGTGATTGTCGTAAAGTAGAGCGGCATTGTAGTAAACGAACGTTAGATTGTCGTAATACGCTGGAAAATTTTCGTAAAGCACAGCATTATTGTAGTAAACGAGCGCTATACCAAATAGATTCATGAAAAAAAGAAGACTAATAAATAGCCTTCTTC
The DNA here is from genome assembly GCF_038624605.1 of Psychrobacillus sp. FSL K6-4046. Lineage (NCBI taxonomy): Bacteria > Bacillati > Bacillota > Bacilli > Caryophanales > Bacillaceae > Psychrobacillus > Psychrobacillus sp. FSL K6-4046. Next base: position 2,436,140 of record NZ_CP152020.1, on the reverse strand, counting down.
AGAAAATTATTTCAAAAATTTAGGATCTTCATATTTTGGATTTGGATAATCATAAAAACCTTTTCCATTTTGAATTCCCAATCGTCCTTTATCGATTAACTCCGTTTTAAAGTATGCTGCTATTTTCGCCTTTTGCTCATTTCCTAATTTTGCTTTTTCAAGTGCAATGTTATATGGGGTGTTTAATCCTATAATGTCTAGCACTCCGAAGGGGCCTCTGTTTACGCCCATACCTGCCATCCATGTTTTATCCACTGTCTCAGGATCAGCAATTCCATTTGCGACTAAATTTTGAGCGGCATCTAAAAATGGTACTAATAAGGAATTTAAAATGTAGCCAGGCTGTTCCTTATGGATAGGTAAAGCAATCATATTAATTGCTTTAGCAAATTCAATCACCTCTTCAAAAACCTGAGGTTCTGTGCCTTCATGTTTCATAATTTCAGCCGTGTTGTTTAACCAAATTCTATTTGCAAAGTGTAAATGTAAGAATTTCTCAGGACGACCCGTAAACTCAACGAGCTGACTAGGGATCATAGTGGAGGAATTTGACGCAAAGATTGTTTTCTGTGGAGCAACCTTCGACAAATTTTCATAAAATACTTTCTTGATATCCAACACTTCGGGAACTGCTTCAATTACTAAATCCACATCCTGAACAGCCTCAGCTAAGTCCGTATGCAACGTTAAACGATCATAAGCTGTATCTACTGCTTCTTGAGTTGCACCTAAGTCTTCTTGATAGCTTGCTTTCAGCCCAGTAAGTCTTTCCTTTGCCTTCTCTAACGCTTCTTCATTAATATCATATACGGCTACTTTAAATCCGTAAAAAGCTGTCTGAAAAGCTATTTGACTTCCTAAAACTCCACTACCCGCTACCAGTACCTTATTAGTATCCAAAATAGTTCACTCCTCTATGCTCTAATAACTATTAGTTATTATCTAATTTGACATTATTATGTATTAGAAAATAAAAAATTAGTATAAGACAGCTTGCTATTGAGTGAAGGTGAAAATGATGGAAAATTACATTTATTCATTGAAAAAGAAAGGAAAAAAATTAAATACATGTTAAAATTGAACAAGAAGCACAAATATTTAGTTTTAGAGAGGACGCTAATGGACTATACAGAAGTAATTCATAGGTTGAAAGATAATCGCTTGATGCATTCTGAGCAAGAAATTATTTTGTTCGAAGAGGCATTGGAGGAAGTAGCAAATACAAATGATGTTCACTTTATCGGTCAGCTGATGGGCGTGTTAGACGATGAAACCGAACAGGAAGAAGTCATGTGGGGCGTTATACATACAATAGAATACTTAAGTGCGTTTTCTCCTAAGAAAGGCTTGAAACAAATGATTGCTGCTGTTCCAATGAATATCGAAAAAAGTAGAGAGTGGATGGTGTTTCTACATTATAGAATTTTAAATCATGATGAATATAGAAATTTATTTATTGAAGCATTAAAAGAGGCTGACATAATATGCAAAGGCGTTGTATTGAATCTACTAGAAGTTATAAGGGATGATAATCCAATTGATTTTACAGATAAAGTAGAAGAGGTAAAAAAAGGATTATGCACATAGAAAGGAAGAAAACAGTGGAATTGAGAATAATACGAGAAGATACCGATGAATCTAAAAAAAATATTAATGAAAGATTGTATTATTTTAATCTAGCACACTTTCCTGAGGACTTGAGAGGGAGATATGAGGAAGTTAACTTATTTATAAAGGATGAGAAGGATCAAGTGCTAGGAGGAATAATGGGAGAAGTATGCTGGAATTGGCTAGAAATTCATGTTTTGATAATGGATGAATCGCTACGTAAGAACGGGTATGGTTCAAAGTTGTTGATAAAAGCAGAGGAAATAGCTAAGGAAAGAAAATGTGATTTCATTAAACTGGATACTTTAAGCTTTCAGGCATTAGAGTTTTATAAAAAACATGGGTATGAAGTGTATGGAACTCTGCCTAACGTTGGTCGGGACTTTGACCATTATTACATGAAAAAAGATTTAATGTATGAAAATAGATAGGGGTAATTTAATGAACATGCAAACTATACATATGCTAGATATAGCATACTGCGAAACATTTACTAGAAGAATTGATAGATCATGGGGGATTCTATTTTGTAACGAGAATCAGCCTGACTACTATGATGCTAATCATGCAAGGATAATGACTGCTTGCGACAATTCACATGAAGTAGCTGAAGAAGTCATAAACTTTTTTCAATCCAAAAACATCGTACCGAGGTTCTACATTTATGACCTAGAAAACCAGCAAAACTTACTGACCGAACTAAAATCGAGAAATTTTAAATATGAAGAATTGATAAGTCCGGTACAACTATGGGATAACAAAGTTATTGATATCTCCGCTGACCCTAAGGTGACAATTGAAAAAGTGACAAATGAAAATTACCGAGAAGCGATTGAGATTGAGGGAAGTATAAAAGAGTTCGGTGGTCTGGAAGTAATGGAAAAGGTTTTTGAGGAGCAATTTAATCACCCAGCATTCACTCATTATCTACTTCGTTATGATGGGGTAGCCTGCTCCTCGGCTTGTATTTTTGAAGACGGCAATCAAGCTAGAATGGAAAGTGTAGCAACATTAGAAGCATTTAGAGGAAAAGGATTAATCGGACAAATCATTCATCATATTCAGCAAGAAGTTACAAAAAAGGGAATTGAAAAGCTATGGGTTTTCCCTATAAATGAAACCATCGAAAAGGTCTATCAAAAATATGGTTTTGAGACAGTACATAAAGCAGTAGCGGGTCATGCATTTTTAAGCGGGAAGAGTATTAAAGAAATTCAAAGTTAATTTTCATGATAGCTTGGTTCGTATTAATCGAACTAAGCTATTATTTATAAATCTATTTCATATAAGTAGTTTTGAACTGTAGCTATCCTAAATGCAAAAACATTAAATAAGTAAATGAGGTAATTAAAATGAAATATGCCCGATTTTTATATTTTAGTATAGTGTTTATATTTTTGATGTTATTTATAAATCTATATATTCTAATTGAACCATTCCACCATATCGTTTTTATGATAGTTGGTATAACTTTTATTATATCTTCCTTTGTATATTATAAATATCAAGAAAAGAGTTAAAATGGCTTAATTAGCTATTCTTCATCGAATTCCTTAAAATAATTCTCTATTGCTTCGGGGAGCACTTCTGCCCGAAGGATCGTTAGTTTATTCGTCCCAGGACTGGTTTCTATAAGAACTGATTCTGTATCATCATCATACTGAATAACGGTGAATTGCCGAATCATTGACGGGCTACCTTTCTCGCTTTTTAATACGTCATATGCCTCTTCAGAAAAATAATTCTCGTAGCCCGGCTCCAACAAATGGTGAACACTCGAGAATTCTTCTGAGAATCTTAACTCTTGATATAGTTCTAAGGAATCTTCCGGCTTCGTGTAGTAGTCATATAACAAGGGACCAAAAAAAATCACAACTATTAATATTATAACGGTTACTTGAATGGTTGGTTTCCTCATATCACCTTTCCTCCTCTAATTTAGAATTGCTAAAAGTAACACAATGATTATACCATGCGAATTATAATTGGGGTATATTTCCAAAAAGAAGCGATCAGATTGTCTCGAGTTTAATGAGTAGTTTATTCGCAACAAATATATGAAGGAGTAGATGAGGATGTATAAGCAAGGAATGGTTTCCATTTGGCTTGGTAATATCAAAAACCAGAGCTTGTTATATGGGTACGTGGATGTAACTTATGATGAGGATGGAGATTCCATTCCTTCTAAATTTTATTTGGATTTTAATATTGATATGGATGAAACAGACGAGGACTTCATTGAAAAAGATTTTGTTAGTAAGAAGAGTGATGATCTATCCAAACTTTTAGAAGGGTGTTCATATGATGATGTTATAATCCCAAATGTTAAAAAGAAAATTAATATAACAAAACCATATAATGCATTAATATTAATTTATAATTTTGAGTATGAAAATAATATCCAAGCAGCTAGCGACTTTGTATTCGTAATTACTACTAGGTACGAATAAAAGGAGTAAACTATTTGTATTTAATTTTGACTTTTCGTTTGACTTTTTTAATTCCAAATATTACAATCAAATTAAGGTTAACGAATTGTTAATCAAAAACCTTTGGAAAAGATTTTTTTCTTCAGAAGGAGTGATAAACATGTCTAACGAAGAAGCACTAAAGCAGTATGATATCAAAAAATATAAAACACCGGACGGCTATACATCAGATATCGCAGTTTTTACAATAGTTGCAGAGAACAAGGAAGAGCATAAGCCACCTATCATGTCTCTGAAGCTAATGCTGATCCAGCGGGCCTTACAAAACGCTGAAGGCGATACAAATATAGAGGCAGGAAAATGGGCGCTACCAGGGGGTTTTGTTCAAGAGGATGAAACGGCTTTGGAAGCAGCTAAGAGAGAGCTTGAGGAAGAAACAGGCGTTGAAAATGTGCTGATCAAACATTTCGGGGTGTACGACACACCTGGTAGAGATCCCCGTGGATGGATTATTACGAATGCTCATTACGCTATTGTTCCGATGGATTACCTTTCTAAAAGAAAGGCTGCAGATGATGCAGCAGAAGTGGAGTTATTCTCCATTGAAGAAGTGTTAAATCTCTCATTAGCATTCGACCATCGGGAAATCATTACAGATGCTATTCACATGATTACAAATGATTTGCTCCAAACGACTGTTGCTAAAAACTTCTTGCCAAAACATTTCACTTATTCAGAGCTTCAGGCAGTATTAGCAACTGTAACCGATGAACCGGGTATCCTAAGCGAGCAATCCTTTGCTAGGAAAATAAAGACACTGCCGTTTATTCAAAAGGTTCCGGGAAAGAAGACACAGAGAACATCTAAGTCTCCTGCTGCATTATACGAATTTTTGGAAATGGATATTGTGAAGTCTATTTACACGGCTAGATATTAATTTTTTTATTATCAATGATTAACAATTTGTTTATTAAAATAATATGTAGGAGGAAAATAAAATGAAAGCACTTATTAACATTGATTACACGAATGACTTCGTTGCGACGGATGGTGCATTGACATGCGGAAAGCCAGGGCAAGACATTGAGCAAGAGATTACGCGACTAACAGAATCTTTTATCAAGGAAAATCAGTACGTAGTGTTTGCAATAGACGTACATCATTTAAATGATCCGTATCATCCGGAAACCAAATTGTTCCCTGCTCACAATTTAGAAGGAACAGAAGGTCGTAAATTATACGGTAGCCTGCAGGAGATATACGAATCGTCTAAAGAGAGCAAGCAAGTATATTGGATGGACAAAACAAGATATTCAGCTTTCGCAGGAACGGATTTAGAGATAAAGCTACGCGAAAGAGGAATTACCGAGGTTCATTTAGTTGGAGTATGTACGGATATTTGTGTGCTTCATACTGCAGTGGATGCTTACAATAAAGGTTTTAAGGTCATTGTGCACAAGGATGCAGTCGCAAGTTTCAATCAAGTAGGACATGACTGGGCTCTAGGGCATTTCCAAGGGTCTATAGGGGCAGAGGTTATTTAATCGAAATTTAGACTGGGAGGTTAGTACAATGGAACGATTATATAAAGACGATAGCTTAGCTCTCCATACGGACCTGTATCAAATTAATATGGCCCAAACGTATTGGAGAGATGGATTTCATAATCAAAAATCGGTGTTCGAGGTTTATTTTCGTAAGCTGCCATTTGGGAATGGCTATGCTATTTTTGCTGGTCTGGAGAGAGTGATCGAATTTATCAACAACTTCCATTTCTCTGAGACAGATATCGATTATTTAAGAGACCAAGGCTATGAAGAGGAATACTTAGATTACTTGAAGGGTATTCGATTTACTGGTACATTACGAAGCCTAAAAGAAGGCGAGCTAGTTTTCCCGAATGAGCCAATTATGCGTATAGAGGCACCACTGGCCGAGGCACAGCTAATTGAAACACCTATCTTAAATATTATTAACTTCCAAACGCTTATTGCAACGAAGGCAGCACGTATTAAACAAGTGGTTGGAGAAGATATAACATTGGAGTTTGGTACTCGTCGAGCACAGGAAATGGATGCGGCTATTTGGGGTACAAGAGCTGCTTATATTGCAGGGTTCGATGGAACTTCGAATGTGAGAGCTGGAAAACTGTTTGGTATTCCAATTGCAGGCACCCATGCACATTCATTGGTTCAGGCTTATATCGACGAATATACAGCGTTCACCAAGTATGCAGAGAGTCATAAGGATTGTGTGTTTTTAGTAGATACGTACGATACATTGAGATCTGGTGTGCCCAATGCGATCCGAGTAGCGAAGGAACAAGGAGATAAGATTAATTTTAAGGGTATCCGATTAGACAGCGGAGATTTGGCCTACTTATCTAAAGAAGCTAGAAAAATGCTAGATGAAGCAGGATTTAAAGATACCAAAATATCTGCCTCGAATGATTTAGACGAGGCGACGATTCTTAACCTGAAGGCACAAGGGGCTAAAATAGATATGTGGGGAATTGGGACGAAGCTGATTACCGCCTATGACCAACCTGCCCTAGGAGCAGTTTACAAAATCGTGTCTATAGAGGGAACGGACGGGGAGATGGTAGATACCATCAAAATAAGTGCAAATCCTGAAAAGGTTTCGACACCTGGTCTGAAAAAGGTTTACCGAATCATTAATCGGAACAATGGGAAATCGGAAGGGGACTACATTGCTTTAGAAACCGAAGAGCCACAAAAAGAAGAACGATTAAAGATGTTCCACCCGGTTCATACATTTATAAGCAAGTTTGTTACTAATTTTGAAGCAAGAGAACTACACCATACGATTTTTGAAAACGGCAAGCTTACGTATCAAACTCCTTCTATATTAGAGATTCGAGAAAATGTTCAAGAAAATCTAGAGCTACTTTGGGATGAATATAAGCGCCCGTTAAATCCAGAAGAGTATCCGGTAGATCTGAGCCAAAAATGCTGGGATAACAAGATGAATCGTATCGCAGAAATAAAAGAAAAGACACAGCAAATGATGAAACAGAAAAAATAGCTTATAGGAGGAGTTAATATGGCTAGGATCGGAATCTATGGATCTTCCTTTGATCCCATCACGAATGTCCATTTATGGACAGCAAGCACGATTGGGCGCAGATGTCGTTTAGATAAAGTAATCTTTTTACCTTGTTCGCACAAAAGAAGAGATAAAGAGATGAATGTTGCAGACAACCATCGTTGGAATATGATCTTACTCGCTATCGAAAACAATGAAAAATTCGAGGCAGATGATTATGAGATGAATCAGGAAGCCTGGAATGCAAATACGTATCAAACGATGAAGCATTTCAAAGAAAAATACCCGAATGATGAAGTATTCTTCATAATGGGAGCAGATTTACTAGTTGATATAGGTGCAGGTAAATGGAAAAACGGTGAAGATTTAGTGAAGGAAAATAAATTTATTGTCATGGCAAGGGACGGAATTGATATGCTCAAGGTAATCAGCAAGTCCCCTATCCTAAGAAACAACGATGAAGGATTTCACCTCATAGACAAGGGACTAGCAATGGAAATCAGTTCCTCCTATATTAGAGATGAATTCGCAATGGGTGGGGAGCCGAGATATCTTCTACCAGATAAATGTTATGAGTACATCCTAGAAAATACACTCTATCAACGGAAATAAATTGTTGGCGCCTAGCTAAACCGTAGGCGCCTCCTTTTTAATAAAAGATTTATGGAGAATTTTTATAGTCTAGCAAAATCTATAAAATTGGGAGATATGAGCTCATGATCAGAATGCACAATTTACCTGAAAACATCAAAGAGGCATTAAAACCTTTTTATACCAAAGATGAAAAACCAGATGTTTTTCCAGCGAAATTTTCTTTTAAAGGGGAACTTTATTATTATTTCACTTTTGCTCCAGCGGCAGAACAAGTGATTTTACGCAACGATGGAAGTGCTCCTTACTTCGAGGAGATAAAGGAAGAGGCGCTACTAGCAAACAATTTTAATGTTTGTATTGAGAAATTTGTACATATTGGAGCTGGATGGGCAACTGCAAACAGGCTAGGTAACTATGAAAACTATAAAAACATATTTACCCAAATTAAAAGGAAATTAGGTCCATTCCCGGAGGATGTACAAAAAGCATATGATGTAGTCAAGCATGTCCCCGATATAATTATAGAAAATCAACATCAAATAGTAGATGCCGTGAAAAAGGCGGATGAGTTGTGGAAAGTAGCAAGTGATATAGAGCTGGTTACCGATCAGGATGAAGAAAAAATGGAGTCCTATTTAGTTGAAATGATTCAGGCACAGGTTAGACAAAATGATATCCAAATGAAAACAGATGAGGAAAGAAGGATAATTAGTGAATTTGTTTCCTTAAAAAAATGGGTTAACTTACACGCATTTATATTATCCATCAGGCTAAGACCCTTTGATAAATACATGTTTAGTCGTAATCATGAGGATGCGGACGAATGGGCTGAGCTTAGAGACATGGCGCTATATAGTAATCGTAAAGCAGAGGAAGTAAAGGATCATCATTTGGTTTTCGATAGCCTAAGAAATCCTAGATTAAAGAGTGAAGGTATTTAGATGAGAGGAAAAATAAAATATTGTGATGTTTACCCTATCGTTCTAAGTGTTTTAAACATGTTAAGAACGATAGGGATTTTTTAAAGTTTACAGAGCAACATTGAGGAAGATAAAGTGATTATTCTCGTGCCAGAAAAGTGTATTCATGACACAAAATAGCAAAACAGTCTCTAGTACAGAATAATCTACTACTATATAATATAGGATGCATGAAAGATCAATTGGAACGGAGAAAAATTATTGACACACATTCTAGTAGTAACATTAGCGGGCATAATAAGCTTGTTTCTTAGTTTATATATACGAGTTAAAGCGAAAGATGCTCCGGGAGTAAAGCCGTATATTTTAGTTACCATATTGTCATCGATTTTCACATTTGCTTATGCCTTTGAATTAGCAAGCTCGACCTTAAAAGAAATGAAGTTTTGGCTTGAAGTTGAGTACCTTGCCATGCCATTCATTCCTGTATTTGTTCTATTTATGTGTATGGAGTATGTAGGACGCAAGATTAAAACATGGAACTATGCTATTTTCATCATTCCCATCACTACGATATTTATGATGCAAACGAATGATCTTCATCATCTTTATTATAAATCGATGAAAATAAATAGAGATGGTCCATTCCCGTTGTTAGAGCTAGAATGGGGCCCATGGTTTAATGTTCATGCTATCTTCTTATTTTTATGCTTAACTATATCTGTCTTCCTATTGCTTAGGGAATATCGTAAATCTTTATTTATGTTTCGTATGCAAACTTTATTGATGGTGGCAGGCTTTATTACGCCTATAATAGCTAATTATTTTTATTTAAATGATTGGAGTGAAGGAATAGATCTAGGCCCGATTTCTTTAAGTATTGCTTTTACGTTCCACGGGATAGCTCTTATATCCTTACAAATGTTCAATGTCGCTCCCATTGCTAGGGATAGTGTATTTGAAAGCCTGAAGGAAGGAGTGCTTGTTTTAAATCAAAACAAGGTGATCGTTGATTATAATAAAGCAGCACTAATTGTAATTCCGACTTTAAGTGGTCATCATATTGGTAAACCTATTGCAGAGGTTCTCGCTGAAAATCCCGAACTTATTGAGAGGTTAGATGAAGAAATAGAGTCTGACTATACTAGCTTACTAGACGAGAGAGTTACACACTTTCGAATAAATTTTACAGAAGTGATGAATAAAAGTGGGTTGCAGGTCGGTAAAATTATTACCTTTATTAATGTTACGGAAAAAGTACAGATGGAAGAAAAATTAAAACAATTGGCAAGCATAGATGGGCTTACTCAGGTATTAAACCGTACATTCTTTATGAAAAAAACGGAAGTAGTATTTGATGATATATCGATAGATAGAGGTAATATTTCTATTGTCATGTTTGATATAGACCATTTTAAAAGAGTAAATGACACTTATGGACACGAGGCAGGAGATGTAATCCTAACTAGTGTCACAAGCATAGTAAAGAAAAACTTACGCTCCACAGACTATATGGGTCGCTACGGAGGAGAAGAGTTCATTATTTGTATGAGGGATACTTCTTTGATAGAGGCTGCTAATAGAGCAAATATAATTCGACAAGCAGTGGAAGATAGCTTAGTCGCTTTTTATAATGAAGAAATACAAGTAACATCAAGTTTCGGGATCTCTCATGCTCTTCTGGAAGTAGGAGAAGATAGATATTCCATTCAACAGCTAATTAGAGAAGCTGACCAAGCGTTATATGCTGCAAAAAATAAAGGTAGGAACTGTGTAGCAATATATAATGCTGACGAACTATTACTTCAAATCTAATAAAGACGAGTGAGTAAACAGGTGATCTGTTTACTCTTTTTTTTATAAATAAGAATAAAGACTTAGGATTAATTAATACAATAGACTTAATTTTTCTAGATATTAGTAATCCTTATGAATTGTTTTGATGATTTAATCCATTTCATCCTTTACCTTTCTTTATAATAAATGGAATATTATAGATAAAAAGAGATTGCTAGAGGAGGAGAAAGTATGCCTAGTTCTAGGGGAATATTGTATAATAATGAAAACAGGCAATCCTTCCTAACACCGAACATTTGGTGTGGTTGCCTATGAAAATATTAGATGTAGATTTACTTCAAGATGGATTGAAACGAAATATGGCTATGCTTGAGCGCCTGAAAAACGAGACAGAGAATATCGAAAGAACGGTAAGTGGCTTAGTTGAAATGGACGAGCTGTTAAAGGGCGCAGGAGGCAATGCTATCCGCGACTTCTATGCAGAATGTCACCAGCCCTTTCTACAATTCTTCCAGCTGTTCTCCGTTAGTTATCTTCAAACGCTTCAACAAATGGAATCTGCCCTCCTATCACTAGAGCCAGATCCAGCAGGATACATAAGGCAAGAATTTCTAGAGGGAGAGCTGGAGCAGGGCCTAACACTGATCGGCAATCTGACAGAAGCCCTCACCAATGAGGCGAACAGTATCATGGACAGTGTCAGTGATATCGTGGCCCTGCCACATCTCGATGACAGTGCAGTTCAGGAAGGTGTCATTACTTCCAAAAAGAAGCGGGATGACACCGTTCAAAAGTTGAACGAGTTCGATTACTCTCAGACCGTGTCATTGAATCCTGTGGAACAGGACATTCAAACGATGGACACATGGCTAACGGATATAGAAGGAATGTTTCAAAGTGGTCTAACCGATGTCCATTTTCAGCCGAGTCGCTGGGGGATCTTGGCTTCGAGAAATACTTTGAAAATGGAGCTGGAGGCACGTACTTCACGGATTCAAGGAGACACCACCCTCCAACCCAAAAATCATGACTTGACGACCATGTTTTACACTTTTTTAACAGGGGCAAGCCCCCTCCAATTTGGCTACAGGGGATTCATCCAAAAACCAAATGTATTATATGGTCCTAGTATTCTAGGTTTTGCTAGTCTTCCTACTCATTCGACCACAAAAAATATAAATGAAAATGTGAAAGATGAATCGAATGAACTGGACGAAATTTATGCAGCGATTTTAAAAAGTAATCCAGAATTGGCAACAGATAGCCCTTCAACTCCTCAAACATATTACGCTAATGAACCTATTACCTATGAGGGAATGAGGAAAGTGCTAGGTGGAAATGGATCCGGAACTCCGGATGGGTTATTTGCCATGGGAGTAGGTTTGAGTATAGCTTCTAAAAAGGGTGGAGAAATCGCGGCAGATGAGTTTCTCTTAAATGATATTGAAACCCTAAGGGACCCTAATGCTTCTAAAACAGACAAGGGAATCGCTCTTTTTTCTTTAACGCCTATGGGGAAATTAAAAAAAGCCGCTGAAGGGATAGAGGAAGGGAAGGACTTTTTAGAGCATGTCATTGATGCTCAAAAGAAGGCCGAGAAAGCAAAGGATACGGCAAAGGATGCTAAAAAATCCGTGGAGGATGTTGAGATTGAGACTAAGGGTACGGGTAAATTTATCAGTAGCGCCGATGATGTTGTATTTAAACAAAGCTCAATAGATAAGGCTTTCAGTAAACACAGAAAAGATTTTGGAAGTTATCCTGATGGTAGTAAATCTAGTGTGGAATTATTCAAAAATGATGTTTCAGAGCTGATTAATACTGGAGTTCGAAAACAAGGAAAATATAGAAACGTTGAAGGAACGCATATTTATAACGAAGATAATAAACAATGGACTTTTATTAACTCAGATGGAACTATGAATACAGCATTTAAATTAAGTGACTCACAATACAAATATTTAATTGACAAAGGAGTTGTAAAATAGTGAGATTAGTTAACACCTACCTCTCAGAACATGAATTAAAGAAAGAAGAAATTGAAGTGATTTGCAATATATTTAAGAAACAATATGATGAAAATATAGAAGTAAATAGCTATAAATATGATGATCGTAAATATTATGAAACTGATATTGATATAATTGACATAGAATTTCTAAAGGAGAGTATTTATAAAGAAATTGATAAGTTGATTAAGGTTCATGAAATGGTTATTCAATTAGTTAACCAAAATGTAGAAATAATTGTAGCTAATGATGATACAGATACGGAAATCCAAGTATTTGAAAAAAATTGGAATGATATATCAGGATTTGGATTATTTATTACTTCAAGAAAAATTCAAGATGTTGAACCCTATTATACTTCTGATATTTGTAACGCATATTTGAATTTTGAAAATGTTAGCTTTGGAGTAATGTTCGAATAATGTTTATTATGTAGAAGGGGAAGTTGTATAATTGACTATGAAAATTTATTATTGTGACGAATGGTCGGACATTAAAAAGAAGCCTTGGAACATAATTGATGACCGTACTGCATACACATACCATCAAAAACAAGAACCATATACGGCGGTATTAGTAGAGGATGAGAAACCTAAGTATATTGTAAATGTTACAAATGATTGGGTATCGGTTGGGTTTTATGATGACCTGATTCGTAAGTATTTAAATTATGATTTTGAAGTTATGAGTGATGGTAAGATTTTTTTAAGAACAGCTATGTATTGGGAATATGATGATGAAACTGACACGGAAGTAAGTACCTTGATTTTAGGCTTCCGAGAAGATGGTTATATAGCAATGGAAAAGAGAGATTTAAATACCGGTTCAGTCGAGGAGCGCGAAACTAGCGATACCCTTGAAAGAAACTGGGATGTATTTCCTGGATTTGGTCATTACAATCATTTGTGCAAAGAGGAAAGGTAACGTGTTTAGAGCACTCTAGTGCCTAAACTAGTTATACGAAAGGGTTTTACGTATAGGCACATAAAGCAAGTGAACTAAAATACAATTAAAATATTTAAGATGGACAAAAAGAGCAATGATCCGTTTAAAAATAGAGACTCCATGAAGGTACTGCCATCATGGAGTTTTATTTTGTATAGGAATAATAAGAAAAGTACGTGAATTGGGTGATTTGACATTTTACATGGTGTGGGGACTTATGACACTGCAAAACCTATAAACTAAAGACAATGGGTAAGCTCGTAATTTAAAGTGAAGATTTATGAGTGGGACAATAAGAATGTGATATGGTTTGTAATTTTACTAGAGAAGGTCGTAGACGAGTAAGAATGAGTTTAGAAAGTTATTTTCACTTCCAAAAAGAAGCGGGATGACACCGTTCAAAAGTTGAACGAGTTCGATTACTCTCAGACCGTGTCATTGAATCCTGTGGAACAGGACATCCAGACGATGGACACATGGCTAACGGATTTAGAAGGAATGTTTCAAAGTGGCCTGACAGATGTCCATTTTCAGTCGAGTCACTGGGGGATCTTGGCTTCGAGAAATACTTTGAAAATGGAGCTGGAGGCACGTACTTCACGGATTCCAGGAGACACCACCGTCCAACCAAAAAATCATGACTTGACGACCATGTTTTACACTTTTTTAACAGGGGCAAGCCCCCTCCAATTTGGCTACAGGGGATTCATCCAAAAACCAAACGTTTTATATGGTCCTAGTATTCTAGGTTTTGCTAGTCTCCCTACTCATTCACCCACAAAAAATATAAATGAAAATATGGAACATGAGACGAGTGAATTGGACGAAATTTACGCAGCAATTTTAAAAAGTAATCCAGAATTGGCGGTAGATAGTCCTTCTACTCCTCAAACATATTCCGCGAATGAACCTATTACCTATGAGGGAATGAGGAAAGTGCTAGGTGGAAACGGATCCGGAACTCCGGATGGATTGTTTGCCATGGGAGTAGGTTTGAGTATAGCTGCTAAAAAGGGTGGAGAAATCGCAGCAGATGAGCTATTTTTAAATGATTTTCAAACGTTGAAGGACCCAAATGCTTCGAGAATAGATAAAAGTATAGCACTTTTTTCTCTTACACCAATGGGGAAATTAAAAAAAGCCGCTGAAGGGGTAGAGGAAGGGAAGGATTTTGTAGAACAGGTCATTGATGCACAAAAGAAGGCGGAAAAAGCAAAGGATGCTAAAAAATCTGTGGGGGATGTTGAATCTAGTAATACAATCAATGACATCAAAACTGATATAAACTCAAAATTTGATGGTTTTGATTTGAATCAAGCTTCAAATAAACAAAAGGGCAATTATGGGGAATACAAAGCATATGATAATCTTGTAAATAATGAAAGTCTGAAACAAGCTGGTTACGATTTGGAGCGTATCGGAAATGTAGCACCAACTTCTCCGAATGATAAAATAATTAAAGGAATTGATAGATTAAATAAAAATAATAATACTAATAGTGCTATAAAGTATGTTATTGACGAAGCAAAATTTGGTACTTCACAATTAGGAACAACCAAACTAGATGGTCCGCAAATGTCGAATGATTGGTTGTTAGGTATGGGTTCGGGAAAAAGCAGAATAATAAAAGCGGTGAATGGAAATGAGAAATTAGCAACAGAAATTTCGGATGCATTAGAAAATGGTCAAATCGAAAGAGTTTTATCCAAAGTTAATTCAAAAGGAGAGACACTTACATTTCGTTTGGATACAGAGGGGAAAATTGTAGGAACTTGGCCATAATTGAAAACATAACAAGAGGTGGGATTTAATGAGGGATTTTTTATGTGATTTAGAATATTTAAAAGAAACCATTGACTTTAAAGAGAAATTAATTAAAGAAAAAAATAACAAAATAGAAAGAATAAAACAAGATGTAAAAGAAAATATTCAAAGATACCCATTGGATAACGAACAAATTATATTTAATACGAGATCTTCTTTGTTTCAGTTATATACTGAATTGATACGGGCCAAGTACTCAATAGGGAGAGCATGTGCAGATTTAGAAGAAGATTATCTAGAAGCATTAATGATGCTAGAGTATATTGGATATAAAAAAGTACGTTATGTTAATTTTATTTGGATGGTTGCTTTAGGTATACTACTTGAAACTGACAAAGAAAACATACGTAGATTAGCAAAGATTGCAGATGGTGAACATGTAGATGATGTTCTACTGGATTACTTATTATATTCATATAAAATTGAACGAAAGATAAAATCATCACAATTTGAATTGAAGAAACCTTATTCTAAGTCATTAGAAATTATTGAGCTAAGTTTCAGAAACAAAGTGGAAGCTTCTACGAG
Source organism: Psychrobacillus sp. FSL K6-4046 (assembly GCF_038624605.1). NCBI lineage: Bacteria > Bacillati > Bacillota > Bacilli > Caryophanales > Bacillaceae > Psychrobacillus > Psychrobacillus sp. FSL K6-4046. Next base: position 2,420,420 of record NZ_CP152020.1, on the reverse strand, counting down.
AATAGAAAAATATATCGAAAAAGAATGGTTTCAAGGACACTATAGTTATGGATGGAAAAACTCACATAAAGAGCCAGGTTATCTTGGCTTTTGGAGTTTTGAAACTGCAGCCCTAGCAAAAATCCTTAAATTAGATGACAGTACACTAAAAGCAAATAATCATTATCCGTACGACTTAGCCCACTATAAAAAAGATATGATATTTAATATTGAACCATTAAAACAGTTAGAAAAAGATGAACCTTCATCAATGGAAGAGGATTATCATTTCGGAATCGAATGTAATCGAAATTTGGAACAAATTATACCTAGAAAATATCATCAAATGGTAAATCAAATAATTGAAGACTATGAAAATATATCCTCCTCTGAATTTTGGAACAAATATAATTTGAAAGATATCTGGTTTGAGGAAGAAGAGTTTGTTCGCGAAAAAAATACTAAAGATTTACTTGGAACATTAATCGTTTTTGCCCTCGTGGATCAAGAATATATTTTACAACTTGATTATAAAGAAAAAGTAGAAGATTATATGGATGATATACCAAATGACTGGCTAGAGCAAGAAGTGAAACTAGTAAGATTAGAAATGGATAACGATCAAGATTACTATATGTATATCCCTGTATCGGTTCAAATGAAGAATCTTTATGAGGTTAGAATAATAAATGGCTTATAAAAATCTTATTTTAGGAGTGTTAGAAAACGATTTTCTTAAACGTTTTCTAACACTCCTTCTTCTCCTTAGTTTCAAGTTCCTTCTAATCTAATAGACTGACAGATATTTAAAATACATAATAGCAGTAGTGGTTTTGTCTTAGCTTTAGAAGATAGTTCTATCCACTTTCAGACATCACAGTGGAGTGTGAACCCTGCAAAAAAGAGGCTGGTATGGGATCTTGCAACCCGTGAATCGACTCTTCCGATATTAAAAAAGTACTCTTTAACCGAGGAACTATCCAGTATGCTCCAAACTTATCTGCAAGGGGTGTCAACCATCTCGTTTGGACTTGGTGGGCAGGTTTCAAGACCAAATGTGTTTATGGGTCCTGCAGTGAATAAGAGTAACGGGAATCCTCTCCATTTGAATTTCTGGAAGAACAACCTGATTCCATCCGTGTAACAGCTGATTAGCGCCACAGAGGCGGAAACACTCATCAATGAAGCAGTGAATGTAAAAAAAGTTGCCGATGAATATGGTAGCGTTTCAGAAGAGAGCGTGATCGAAGGAACTTATTATACATTACCGGATGGGAAGATTATACGACAATATTATGGTCGGACAGGTACCCAACAGTATAAATATGTTCAGATTATTCCGGAAGAACGAATCGGCAGTGGAAAAACATTAGAAGACATATTCCCTCCCATAACAAAGATAGAAGAATTTTTAATAGGGGACATCATCACCATGTCAGAGGACCCTTCACAGGAATCCGTTGCGGAAGCCGCATTATTCACCGTTTTCAAGCCACTTAAAATGGTGGATAAGGTTAGTGATGTTATTAAAGATGGGAAAAAGAAGATAGAAAAGATTGAGGATAAGGGGAAAGGTAATGGTGTCCCTTCATATGGAAAAAACTCAGTACCTATTGGTCCTTATAGAGAAGTAAATGGATTTCCCTCTAAAGTAAAGACAGGTTCTCTAGAAAAGCATATCCCTAATACGCCAAATTACGAACAAGAAATAGCAAATGGAAAAAGCAAGAGTATCTTCTATGGGGATAATAAAAAAGCACAAGTATTGCTTGATAAGTACGCTGGAGAAGGTCAGCTACTACCAAATGGTAGAAAAGAAAGAGTAGACTTTAGTGAAACAATCGGAAAATATTAAGATGTCGATACCGGCGAATACCTTGAGACTACTAGAGGAATAATTCATTATGGAAAAGATGGCGCACATATAGTGCCTTCTGAACCACTTAAATAACAAAACAGGGAGAAATTATATGGAATATGATTCTTTGGTAAAAACCATAAAAGAACACAAGGATAGTAATCTTATAATAGAGTGGGATAGCGGGTTAAAGATTATTGGTGAACCAGACACACTCTATGAAACAGACAATGGATTGGATGATGATAATATAAATTATACCGAATATTATGCAATTACATTTCAAGTTGGTGACATTTTAGCTCATCCTTCTAGTAAAGAAGGTAGTATATATAGTTGGTTAATACAAGGGAAAGGTTCATTAATAGAAATATCACTTTACGATAATCCACCAAGTCAGATCTTTTTGAGTGATGGACAAAGTGTATGGAAACGGGATATTCCAAAATAAATTACTGTTTAATCAATAAAACCTTGATTGGCTATAGCCTGTCAAGGTTTTATTGATATATCAAAATTGAAGTCAAGACTTCAATTGATAAACAAATAAATTGTTTGCAGTTAATATAGTGAAATTTACTAATTAATTATTCAATCGTGATATCAGGGCCCTCCCTCATCTCGATGACAGTGCAGTTCAGGAAGGCGTCATTACTTCCAAAAAGAAGCGGGATGATACCGTACAAAAGTTGAACGAGTTCGATTACTCTCAGACCGTGTCATTGAATCCTGTGGAACAGGACATTCAGACGATGGACACATGGCTAACGGATATGCAAGGAATGTTTCATAGTGGTCTAACCGATGTCCATTTTCAGCCGAGTCGCTGGGGGATATTGTCTTCGAGAAATACTTTAAAAATGGAGCTGGAGGCACGACAAACTTTGAGTGTCAGCTTCCACAACCAATACAATTGGAATACAGATAAGTTATTATCAATTTTAGAATATAAGAGACCAATTTTGTTTGGCTTCAGTGGATTTATTAACAGAGAAAGTCCTTTTATCAGTCCTGACTTAATAGTAATTTCAAATATAAAAAAAGAGACTTCACTTAATAAATCCTTCGAATCTGGTGGTGTCTTTGTAGCTAATGTGTCGAATAAGGTCACGGCAGGTACCCATGAAAACGTATTGTTTCCTTTAATGCAAACATTTGATAGTGATAAAAATCCTACAGAAGTTTGGAGAGATTTATTTGCAGGTAATTTAAATGATGGGGAAAGCACCTATAATCTACCTAAACACAATTCTAAAGTTGCCCAAACAATAGCTGATACTTTAGGCTATACTATTGGCGATATAGGCCTCACTAAAGCTTTAAGAGGTGCGGGTTTAGGTATGAAGACAGGACTTCCGTTTTTATCTAAAGGGAGAATCTTATCTGCCACTAAAGAAGGAGCTATGGTCGGTACCGTCATGGCAAGTACAGAGATTGCCGGTCGTGAAACTGGTCGACCAAAAGACTATAACTGGAAAGAGAATACTATTCAATTTGGTATGGAAGTAGTCGGTGGGGCGGTACTTGATCCATTAATTGATACAGCGCTACCTTTAATTAAGTCAACCTCATCTAATCCTGCTAAGAAGTTGTTAAATAATCAACCTGTAATCTCTCATTCATCTTCTTATAAAATAGAAACAGCTGGGGAAGTTGATAAGGGTACGGGTAATTCTATACAATATGCTGAAACTGGTGGAAGAAATATATCCCCAGAGCAGTTCTTTAAGGAAGAAGCTATTGCAGAAGAAATGTATGAAAAATTTAGAAATCTAGGAACAGAAGATGTGAATGCAATTGCTAAAAATACAGGCTTTTCTGTTGCTAGAATACAAAGGATTAAAGATCATGTTTTTAATAACTCTCATATAAAGGATTATGGAGTTGGGAGATTTGATCCAGACTACGAACTAGCTCAAGCATGGCAAAGATTGATAGATGGGAAACAAGTAGATTCTGATATACAATTATTACATCACGAAATTTTCGAGTCAAAATTTGAGGGTATATTCCAGACTAATTATAGAACAGCTCATGACAAAACTATAGAATCTGGAAGACCATGGAATTGGGAGAAAAACTATGGGGAGTGAAGATTCATGGCAGTTTTTGTTTTAATGTTGAAGGAATTTGAGGATGAAGAGAGAGTGGTTTATCAATATGGACCGAATGAAGATTTAATGGGACGAATTGAATATGATAAAATAAATGGAGTTATCAACCAACTATCGCAAATTGACTCACAAGAATTCGCTGATGAATTCTTCTTTAAGAGAGCAGGAAGACGACTTTCAAGAATGATTATTAAAGAAAATCAAAATTTCGTTGATCGAACAACTATTGAATCTTAATTGCCTGCTTATGATTTATAAATTTTTTATTAGATATAGGTATTTAAGAGATATAGCTAAATGCCTCTCAAGGTTTTTTACTTTAATTTATATTAAAACAGTTGATAATTGAGTGAGACAATAAGAAAATGTTTTGCTTGAGAATCGAGAGCTCATGATGGTAGTACCATCATGGAGTTTGGTTTTAATACTCGGTTAAAGTGACAAGTACGATAAATAGGCGAGATGACATTTTACAAGGCAGGGGTTGTTATTATATGGAGTGGGTAAAAAACTAACGAGATTGACAAAGCTCGTGGCGATAAACAATGGATAACGTGAAAGTGTTTGCTTGTGCTACCTTGGCTTAAAGTTTTGGGTTGTATTTTTACAAGAGAAGGTCGTATAATACTCGCTATTCCTTAAAAAGCGTTACGAAAATTACAATTTATGTAACGGGAGGGTGAAAAGTTGAACGTTGTTGGATATATACGAGTCTCAACTCAAGGGCAGGCAAGAGATTGATATAGCTTGAAATATCAAGAAGAGGAAATTAAAGCATATTGTAAGGAACAAGGCTTAAACTTGATACATATTTTTAGAGATGAAGGAATTAGTGGCGCAAAACTAAATGAAGAAGCATTCGAAATAGACAGGGTGGGCCTACAGGAGATGTTGGCTCACCTTTCGTCTGTCCAAATTGATTATGTGGTGGTGCTGAACACAAGCCGATTATGGCGGTCAGATGTTGTAAAAGTGTTGATACAACGAGAGTTGAAGAAATTTGGTTGTGATATTAAGAGTATTGAACAACCATTTTACAGTATCCATAAGAAAGACCCGAACGACTTTTTGGTCAACGGATTCATGCAGTTATTAGACCAATACCAACGGCTTGAAATTGCCCTAAAACTAACGAAAGGCATAAACAAGAAAGCGAAGGAAGGTGGATGTGCAGGAGGAAGAGCAACATTTGGCTACCAAAAGCAGAAAGGTGAAAAGGAACTAAAAATACATAACGGGCATGCAGAAGTAGTAAAAAGATTATTTCAACTTAAACAAAAATATAAGAATTGGTCACTGTCTAGGTTGGCAGAAGCATTGAATGAAGAAGGGTATCAAACAACCCAAGGGAAAGCATTTACGAAAGTACAAGTGAAGTGAATATTAGACCGAGAAAGTTTATATCAAGGGATCTATACATACGGGCAAATACAAGCAAATGGAAAACATGAAGCAATAATTTAGAAGTTACTTAAAAAAGGGACTCACTTTCTTATATATTCCTATGTAAAGATGAAAATGGACAGGCTTTCGTAACAATGCGCACCGGATAATGAACGCTCGAACTAAGGTTGTCGGCATTTTCATTCAATAAATGACAACTGAATAGGAGGATGAACCATGTATGAAAAACAGAAACACATTTATGTGGGTGTAAACTTGCATAAGCAACACCATTTTATATCCAACATGCAGAACCTTTTTGGGAAGAAGATGTACCCTTTGAATTACTAGATATAGCAGATGAAGAAAATAATATTGAATCATACACACTCCTTTCTAGAAAAGAACATGGTTTTCCGAAGCAATATCTTGTTTTAAGCGAAATGTCAGTAAATTCTGTATTAGTGTTGGATACTTATTAGTCTCTATATATTGTCCAGTCACAGTGTCATATTATTTACCTATTGGCTTACCAAAGTCCACGCTCTCTTTATTGTTGGTAACAGTGGTTGCTTTCCCTGCAAACTTCTCAAGCAATTCTTGTGCAGTCTTATTATCGCCATAGAAAATACTCTTGATTTTTCCATTTGCTATTTCTTGTTCGTAATTTGGCGTATTAGGGATATGCCTTTCTTGAGAACCTGGCTTTACTTTAGCGGGAAATCCATTTAGTTCTCTATAAGGACCCATAGGTACTGACTTCTTTCCATAAGAAGGTACACCATTAAGTATCTATGAGTTATCTTTTACTGAACAATAATTAACAATTAAAATATGCTTTCAAGAAATCAATAAACGATTACCAAGTTTCTTTTAACTCTCCTTTTAACAGCAGTTCATCTCCACCCTCAAAATTAACTATATAAACTTTGTCTGTTACAGGAATGATACACTATGGAAAAGATGGTGCTCATATTGTACCGGCAAAACCATCAGAATAAAATAAGAAAGAGGATTGTCTATGGAAGCAGATTCTTTATTTAAAACATTAATAGAGTATGAAGGTGTAGAGATCATAATAGAGTGGAACAGTGGATTAAGAATTGTAGGAAAAACAGACACATTTTTTGAGACAGACAATGGATTAGATGAGGATGATCCCGAGTACGCAGAATATTATGCAACTGCATTTCAAGTAAATCATATTTTATCCCATCTTTCTACTAACGAAGGCAGTGTATATAATTGGCTGAAACAAGAAAAAAGTTCATTGGTTGAAATTTCTCTCTATAATGATCCACCAAGTTCATTATTTTTAATCGACGGAAAGAGAGTATGGGAAAGAGAAATATATAAATAATAGCTGATATTAACCTTTTACCTTGATTGGTTAAATGCCTTTAAAGGTTTTTTCTTTTATTTACATTAATATAGCTGATATTTGTGAGAAGCAAATTGAAAATGATTAGTTTGTGAATCGAGAGCTCATGATGGTAGTACCATCATGAGGTATCGTTTTAAAACTTTGGGGAACCAAACACGAATGAGAAAGGGACGAGATGACATTTTACATGGCAGGGGTAGTTTTATGACATGGAATGGCTAAAAAACTAACGACAATGACAAATCTCGTGGCGATAAACAATAAAATTACGTGAAAGAGAATTCTTATATTGCTTGGGCTTATAATTTTGGGTTTTATTTTAACTAAAGACGATCGTATAACAATCGTGGTATCGCGGCTACGAAGGAATGGAACCGTGTTGATGTGTTAGCAGCTATTGATGAAGCTTATCAATCTAAACAACAGATAGGTTCAAATAAGTATAAAGGCGTAACTTCATCAGGAATTAAAATAGAAATGTACTTAAATAAGGATGGTTCAATAGCTACAGCATATCCATTGTATAAAAAATAGAATAGTAGGTGAGTAAGATAAATGAGATATTCTTATGAATTTAAGGAAGATCCATTTGGTGATATTGGAATTGTTTTACCGGAAGATATAAGTCTTTTCTCTGACTTTATTGGAAATATTTCATCAGAAGATCAGGTGGATTAATATATAGAATATATAGAATATATTAAGAGAGTTTTAGAAGGGGTATATGAAGACTTTGAAATTGAATTAAATGCTACAAGTATTTTCATACAAAAAGATGTAATAATTGTTGAAAATAATTTCCGAACCGAAGAACCTTATAGAAATAAAATGGAAACTGAACAATTTATAGAGTTATTGTTAATATGGAGAGATAAAATTCAAGAAATATTCAAAGGTTGATGTTTAAAATAACGTAAATATTTTTAGTATGGTATATAGTTAATCTTATAATCTATATCTTAAATCCTAAAATATTTCATTTTCACCTGATTAAGAAATAATTCATTGTATAATTCCTTGATTGGCTAGAGGCCTTTAAAGGTTTCTTTATTAGAAAAAGGCTATGTTAAAGGTAAAGGTTGATTAATAATACACATAAAAATGAGCTGGAATACGAATCTCCAGGAAGAAGATAATTATTTTCTTTCCGATGGATAAAAGGCTATCATTCGATGGCATTCTCCAGACCCTATAGCGGCAAGCAAATATCCAGGATCAGCATCAGGTTCATGATGGACTGCACAGATAAAGATCGGGAATAAACAGTTAAAATCATACGGAACATGGACAAAAAATCAATCTTTAAATGAGGTTCATATTTCAGTAGAAGGGAAATAAAATGTGGATATAAATGAAATTAAGAATCTGCCTGATAGAATACCAACTGATACACTAATATCAATGTTTCAAAACATATTATTTCAATTTAGAAATAATGAAATTGAAAAGGATAGTTTTTTATTAATCCTTAGTCAACTAACAGACAGACAAGTTATGACATACGAGTTATTAAAAAGTGATATACGAAATGATATTGATATAACACTCTCTAAATTATGGAATATAGATTCCTATGATGATGTAGATATTATTCTTTCTATTGTAGTAAATCTTGGTCTAGAAGTTTGCTTTAATAAAATAAAAGAGTCCCTGGAACCTTATAAGGAAGTAGATAAATTAATACTAGAGGAAATAAAGGAAACAATTGATGAAATAGGCGATAATATATCTAATCCTTATTATAGTTTGGGGAAATTTAAGTAATATTACTAGTATAAGGAACTTAAAGATGTTAAAGAATACTAGTAATTTTTAAATGGTTATTACAAGAGAATGCTCATTCTATTATTTTAAAAAATACCTTGATTGGTTAAAACCTTTCAAGGTTTTATTGTTATATTTCGATTGAATTGGAGTCATGAATTCAATTGGAAAACAAATAAATTGAGACCCTAAGGGACAATGCATCTAAATCAGACAAGGGACCTGAACTTTTCCTTAACACCAATGGGGATATTAACAAAATTAGGTGAAGAAATCGAGGAAGAGAAGGACCTTGTAGAACTTGCCATTTAGGATCAAAAGAAAGTGGAGAAAACAAGCATTCTATAAACTCTGTGGAGGTGAAGGATGTTGAGGTTAATATTAAAAGTACCTGTGTATTAGAAATAAAGTATCTGTTAAGTTCATCAAATATGAAGCATAAAAAAACATAATAAAGAAATCTATTAAGCGACAATCAAAATATTTATCAGATTCTTAGTTAGCAGATAAATTAGTATCTAGTTTTTTTAATCCGAAGAGGAGTAAGGATGACTTAAATAAATATGTCGAAATTGCTTATAATGATTTGAAAAGTCAGGGGAAAACTGGGAATCTAACATATGAAATAGGCAGGGAAAGGATGGATGGATGAATTATTCATCCTGACGGTCAATTTGGTAGTGTATATGGAAGACATAAGTTTACGGTTGAGGATATTAGAAAAATGACCAAATAAGGAGGAAAATGATGTTCGAAATATGTTTTAAAATATTTGAAAATGAAAATGTTGAAGAAATGGAGCTAAACGGGGCAGATGGGTATTTTCAATTTATAATTGATAACGAAACCTACGGTATTATTATCCCAGAAGAGATTGATGAATTTTCAGTATCTATTTATTGGTGGGTTTATTATTTTTTAAAAGCGGTTTTAATTTTGAAAACCGAGAACTATGTTTTAATAAGTGATATTGAAAAACTTAAAGTTTGGATTGAACTAAAAAAAGTAAAAAATATTGTAAGGATAAGTGAAGTAACTGCTGATAAACCTGAAGGAAGTGGTGCAATAGAAACGAAAGAAATGCCTAATCTAATTCATCAAGATTGGGAAGACAAACAAGTTACTTATGAGAACTTCAAAAGTGAAGTAGTAAATAAAGCTAAGTTTTATGTCAATGAATTAAGAGTTTTAAACAACGAGAATAGAAAAGATATTTTGAATTTAGAGAGTTTGATAATGGAAATAGAAAAATAACTTGATATTGTATCGACTTTAATTGATGATATATTAAAAAAATAAGATAGTCAATTAAACTAACAGCTCGTACAAACATATAAGTTTCTACGTAGTAGTATTAATGAAAATAAATTTATAATATCTAAAAACAAATAAACTTTAAAGCACTTGACGCTTATGGGCCACAAGTGCTTTTTTCTTTTTTGGATAGAAGTGAGCAGACATATTATACTATTATTAGTGTGCTAAGTATTAAATATCTATAATTTGTGTACAGTATAACGGTGTTTGTCAATATAGTTGTCGCATTTAGCTAGTTTAGTATTTTAAAAATACATGTTCTTATAATCTTGTAACCCCTAATTCAGTCTAGGCTACCGCGCTGTGCTTGCTGGCCTGTTGATTGGAATGGAAAGGAAGAGCGTTCTTTCCATTCCAACCAACAGGGTAACGGGGGATTACGGTTTAACTAATACTTCTTTTTTAGCCTCATCCCGCATGGGATTAAGCGCTACTTGTTCATGTGGTGCCCAGTTTCTCGTTTTCCGAGCCCATCGCTCAGGATGCTTCTCTTTCGCAACTTCGTACACATCTTTTCGCCTTTCTAATATCGCCAAATGTGCTCCCGTATGGCACTGTACTGGCGTTACGTAATTGAGCCCACTGTGTAAGTGAACCTCATTGTACCAATGGACAAACTTTTGCGCCCATTGTCTTGCTTTTTCGAGTGTTTCAAAGCCTTTATGCGGGAAATCAGGTCGATATTTTAGCGTCCGAAACATCGCTTCTGAATACGGATTATCATTACTCACACGTGGTCTTGAAAAGGAACTTTGAATGCCCAGTTTCTCGAGTAACACTAGGAATGTCGCAGCTTTCATCGGGCTACCATTGTCCGAATGTAGAACAAGTGGCGTTCCTTGAATTTTTTCACTGATCACTGCTTTTTTCACGAGTGCTTCCGCATGTTTGGATTCTTCTGTTTCCCATACTTCCCAGCCGACTGCTTTTCTACTAAACAAATCTAGAATCAAATAGAGTCGATAAAATAAACCTTTCACGGGTCCACCCAACCAGGTAATATCCCATGTCCACACTTGATTGGGAGCCGTCGCAAGATGGCTTTCTGGGATTCTTCGCTGTGGCTTACCACTACGTCCCCGATGATTTTGCATCTTTTCTTCTTTTAATACACGATAAAAGGTGGATTCAGATGCAATATAAGTACCTTTATCTGCGAGCTTCGGAACGATTTGTGTTGGTGGTAAATCCGCGTAATCTGCTTGTTTCACAACGGTGATAATTTCGTCTCTTTCTTCTGGTGATAATTTATTTTTCGGTACGGGACGTTTTGTAAGTGGTCGCTGATCGACTTTCACTCCGCCATCGGATACCCAACGCTCATACGTACGTACGTTGATGTGTAGCTCCTGACAAGCCTTCGCTATTCGTGCACCATTTTGATTGGCTTCTTGTATTAATTTCACGGCTAGTGTGCGATTTGCCGGGTCAATCATTCGTCCTCGTCGTCCCCCCAAATCGCTTGGGCCTTTTTTCTTAGAAGTAGTAATGCCGCAGCTTCCGCCAACGCTTTCTCCTTCTTTTGTAAATCTTTTTCTAATGCTTTTGCACGTTTCTGTTCTTCTTTTAGTTGAACATTCAACTGCTTGGACTGATCAAATGCTTGCCCATTTGCCTGAAGGCAAACACTCTTCCATGCTTCAATCTGTTCCAGATACAAACCCTTTTTACGGCAATACTCCGCAAGCTCCAGTTCATTCATCGCAAATGTTTCCATCACGATAAAAAACTTATCTTGACTGTTCCATTTGTCGCTTGTTTGTCCATTACCTGGCGTTGCAGTTCCAGCTACGCGAGCTTGCTTTCGCCACTTATATAGCGTCACTTCTGAAATACCTTCCGCTTTGGAAATTTGCGAAACCGCTTCGTTGTTAGGTGGCATCATACGCTTCAAAATTTCTGCTTTTCGTTCTTGTGTGTAACGTGTTCCATTTTGTTTTGTCATTAACGATCGACCTCCGTGTATTTTACTTAATCATATCACGTTAGCCTCGTACGACTTCTATCCTAACAGAGGGGGATAATGGAAATCACTCTGTTCCTTCAAAGATACGAAGACAATTAATTAGCTATGGAAAAAGTAGACAGTAAATTGATCAGAACAAAGTTCCAAGTAAAACTGACAATATTGAAGATTTTATTGAAAGAATGCAAGATAATCAAAGAATCTTGAATAATAGAGCTGGAGATATATTCATTTTTCATAGAAAAATAATGAAAGTTGAGGTTATATATAATCGTAGAAAAGTTAACAACGTCCATAGTGCTATATGGTAAAGTTGATTCCTTAGATTCAAATAAGTGGGGAGATTTTTATAACTATATATCTAATTTGTTAAGTCAATAAATTTGGTTCCAAACTATATGGCTTTTTCTAGAGAAGCAGTTAGTAGTAAAATTTCTTCTTGAATAAGAGTAGAAAAGAATTTATTTAAGGCAATAGAAAATAAAGAAGAAATTTTATCGTTATCTTTATATAGCCTTCCGGAAGATTTCGAAACAGCTGCCTTTGATTATAATGCATAATAATAGTGACGTTACCTATTGAGATTTACGAAAAAATTGACTATAAAGAATTAGTAGCGGGGCTGAAAAATTTTATAGAATTTAAAGATGGCGAAATATTTAATATGTCTAATTTGGAAAGTCCCCAATTATATGCCTCTAAAGCAAATGCTCCATCTTCATTTAGAACTTTAGATGTGAAGGTAAACTTATAATAATTTGCTAAGTCTTAGACAGAGAATATCGAAAGAACAGGAGATATTTATATTCTTCCACTATGAATATCTGAAAAGGAGTGATTAAGTTGCAAAACCATATTACAACCTCAATAGTTTTATATGGAAAAAAAGATCACACTTATTCAAATAGCTGGATTAAGTTTTACAATAATGCAAAAGAGTTAACAACCAATTTAGGATTTAGTCCAACTCATATTGGTATATACGGTCAATCATTTAAAACGAGTAAAATTAAGGACATAAATAAAATTGAGAAGAAACTAGTTAAATCTATAGAAAAGAATGAAGAAACTCTTGCCATTTCCATTTATTCTTTACCAGAGAATTTTAGTTTAGCTGCATTTGATTATGAAGTATATATAAGTTTAGAAAACTTAGATGACAACGACTATATGTTAATTGCCACATTTAAAGATGAAATATATAATTTGGTAGATGAAAGGGAGTTTATTGAACAATTTAGTAAGTATATAAAGTTTGAGGCAGGGCAAATTTTTAAATTGTCTAATCTCGAAAGTCCTCAGATTTATGCTTCTAAAGCAAATTCATTACAGGCTTTTAAAACATTAGAAATACTAAAAGATTTTCTTTAAGATGAAATTTATTGAATATCCAAGGGTCGTTAGAAAAGGGATACTCAAAAATAAATTGTTCAACAAATACCTTGATTGGTTAAAATCCTTTCAAGGTTTTATTTTTATTAAAATGAAGTCAAGTATTCAATTGGTAAACAAATAAATAAATTTTTAGCAGTAGTGGATCTACGTCAATATCCTGGACATAAAAAAGTTAAGTCTCTGTCAGAACGGCATCCAATCATGGAGCGTCCTGTACCCAGCGAAACCAGTCAAGTGAAAGACCGTACTTGACAGCTTTCGCTGGGTACAGGAAATACAAGCCATGGATGTCGTCCTGAAAAAATGTGTAGGTAGGGGTAAATCTGGAAAACTAGATGCCTTTGCTCTCAAACCGCTTCTTTTCGGCATAAGTCCTCTAATTGTTGAGGTGTTAGATAGTTAATAGCTCCATGAATTCGTTTTCGGTTGTACCACGACTCGATATAATGGAATAGGGTCAATCGGGCTGTTTCAAAATTGATATAACTAGATTGATATACCTCTTCTTTTTTCAAAATCGCATGAAAAGACTCGATACATGCATTGTCATATGGGCATCCTTTACGACTGAAAGATTGTTTGAATTTTGCTTCTTTCACTGCTTTTTCAAAGTCTTCACTAGTATACTGGCTGCCTAAATCGGTATGTAAGATTAGTCCTTCTTCTGGTTGTTGAACATCGATTGCGTTCGCTAAAGCTTGTAAAACAAGTTCTGTTGTCATCGATTTGGAAAAGGAATAGCCAACAATTTTTTTCGTGTGTAAATCTAGGACGGAAGCTAAATAACACCAGCCGTCTCTTAATGTATGAATATACGTAATATCTGCAACCCATTTTTCATTAATGGTCGTCGTTTCAAAATTTTGTTCTAACAGGTTTTCACGTTCCACCACTTGTCCAGTGGAGGAAGTTGGTCGGTACTTCTTCACGATCGTTGATCGAATTCCAGCCTTTTTCATGATTCGCTGCACTCGATTTAAGCTGAAATCGACCTTTTCTTGGGTTAACAGATAATGAATTTTTGGTGCACCATAGCGACCTTTACTCTCCGCATGTATAGTTTGTATGCGTGCTAAAACCGCTTCGTTTTCCATGGCATACGAAGATTTTACTTTATGGAACGACTGGTAATACGTACTTCTTGGCACTTTTAGCACATCACACATCAATTGGATAGGAAAGTGTTCTTTCTCCTTTTCGATATGGTCAATAATCTCTTGGTCTGTTACTTTCTTGCGAATATGGTCATAGCCTTTTTTAGGATGTCTACCTCCTGTTGAAGCCGAAGGTTTTCCTTTTGGATTTCTGCGATTTGTGACGGTGTTAAACCCCCACTGTTTTCGATTGGGGAATGTGTTTTAATCCATTTATAAATAGTTACTTCAGAAATACCATATTCGCTACTGAGATTACTCACAGGTGTACCAGATCTGTGGAGTTCGACAATTGTTTGTTTAAATTCTTGGTTATACCGTTTTTGTTTCATTCCGGACACGTCCTCTCTATTTATAGGATAGAGACTTAACTAACTTGTGTCCATACATCCATACTAGCATCATAGATATAGTGAATATGAATACAGCATTTAAATTTAGCGACTACCTCTCAGAACATGAATTAAAGAAAGAAGAAATTGAAGTGATTTGCAATATATTTAAGAAACAATATGATAAAAATATAGAAGTAAATAGCTATAAATATGATGATCGTAAATATTATGAAACTGATATTGATATAATTGACATAGAATTTCTAAAGGAGAGTATTTATAAAGAAATTGATAAGTTGATTAAGATTCATGAAATGGTTATTCAATTAGTTAACCAAAATGTAGAAATAATTGTAGCTAATGATGATACTGATACAGAAATTCAAATATTTGAAAAGAATTGGAATGATATATTTGGATTTGGATTATTTATTACTTCAAGAAATATTCAAGATGTTGAACCCTATTATACTTCTGATACTTGTAACGCATATGTGAATTTTGAAAATGTTAGCTTTGGAGTAATGTTCGAATAATGTTTATTATGTAGAAACAGGTCTTCCACTCCCTTTTTGTAATCCTTAACAAAAAACATTAAAATATAGGATGAATGAATGATTTACTATCCTCCATAACATTCATTATGAGTACTAAAGTCTACTCTTGCTTTTTTACCATGGGATATTAGCTGACCTTTTTCAGCACAATAGAGGAATAATTCATTATGGAAAAGATGGTGCGCGTATAGTGAGGTGAGAAGGATGGCTGTGGGATTTAAAGTGAAATATTACTGGTATCAAGTCGGGCATGGTGATTTCTTACATTCTTTTTTCTCTACAATAAGTTATCAATTAGAACTAAATGGATGGGGAACTGAATATCCTTTCTTATTAAATGAACTTTATAACGGGAAACTTGATAATAAGAATATTGATAGCGCTATAAATGAATTAGAAGCAATTAAAAAGAAATTACAGGATTTTAACCCCTCACAAGTAATATGGGACATTGATGACTTATCTAAAAGCCCGCCTTGGGGTGATAATATTAGTAAGGATATCACAAACTTATCTAATTACTTTGTTACAAGTGAGGGAGAAGACTTAATAGGTATATTAATGAAAGCATTGGAGAAGGGTCAAAAAACTAATTTCGATGTTTATATAGAAAACTTGTAAATAATATACTTACACATGATGACCTTGAAATTAGATCAAGGTCATTTTCTTATTGTTTAATTAATACGGAGAGAGGGCGTAGAGAAACTACTCATTTAAGATAAGGGAAAAGGAGAAGAATATATGAATCTAGTAGATAAAATTATTGTAGGAAATTGTTCAGCGGAGGAGTTAGAAAAATTATTAGATGAACAGAATCCTATAATTTTATATCATGTTATGACGGCTATTGGCAAATTTGGTGTAACCGTCAAGTAGAATTGAACACTTTTTGCTAATTTAGAGTGAACACTTTTGCTTAAAACAAATTCTGTCGGTTTTTCATCCGATAACTGTCTCCATTCATGTGTATTACCTCCACACGATGTAAAAGACGATCTAAAATAGCCGTAGTAATTCCTTCATCTCCCATTAATTCTCCCCATTGATCTGGACTCTTATTAGAAGTTAAGATGATGGAACTTTGTTCATAAAGATGATTGATCATTTGGAAGAACAGATTGGCCTCGCGTTGGTCCATCGCCATATACATCAAATCATCAATAATAACTAAATCAGAAGCTCTTAATCGTTTCATCTGTACCTGTGATTTATGCGCAAACTCCTCCGTTTTCAGTAGTTGAATTAATTCTCCCATTGTCACAAAGTAAACTTGATAACCTTTGTTAATCGCCTCGATGCCTAAGCCTACGGCTAAGTGTGTTTTTCCCACTCCTGGAGGACCTAATAAGATCAAATTATACTGTTGCTCCAGCCAATTTATTTCTTGTAGTTGAGTAAGTTGGCGTTCACTTAAAGAATTTTGTGCTTCAATACTAAATTCCAACAGAGTTTTCTGATAAGGGAACCGTGCCCATTTCAACCGTCTTTCCACACTCTTAGCTTCTCTTTTCTTCAATTCAAAGTGGGTAATGGCCTCTAGGAACTCTAAATAGGTCCATGAGGATTTCTCAGCTTCGCGAAGGAGCTGTGGAAGCTCCTCGGCTGTTTCGGCTAAGCGTAATAGTTTGAACTGGCTCTGAATTTCTTTTACCGTATGATTCATGAAAGTTCGCCTCCTAAAATGCTTGTGTACGTACTTAAAGGACGTGTTCCAACTGGTATATCTACTTTATGAATCAGCCGTTTCTCCTGTTCTAAGGAAAGTAATGGTTCCTGTTGAGATTGTTTTTTTAGGTAAAGTACAACGTCTTTAAAATCATTCGCACTATACAAATTTTCATTGATGCATTTCTCCAGCGCCTTATCTAACCAAGTGGAATCGTTTATTGAAACCGAACGGAAAATTTCTAAATGATCTCGACGATAACGTGGGTATTTCTCGAGCACTTTCTCTATGTACGCCTTCGCTTTTTCTTCCTCTTCAAATGTCGATAAAAGCCCCTTTTTTAAAGCCTCGATACCTTTAGATCGATCCCTACTATGATTTCTATTCTTAATAAGAATACCCTTCTCCTTGCTGATTGTATGTTTGGCAATGACTTCACGATTCTTACTACTTCTGATAACCAACTGCTTGTTATTGGAGCCTTTTACTTCAAGGAACACCTGATTATTTCCTTTTGTTTTGTAAGTACCTATCGGTACGGAGTATCGATTAGACTCAAATCTGACTGTGTTGTCCTTCATTACATTTCTTGTTATACTAGACTCATTCATACTTTCTATTGAAAGTAAGCTAGAGACCGGTTGTAAGTGTTGCTTTTCGAGGAGAAACACTTCTGCGGGTCTTTTTTTCGTTGTGTTATGCACATTGTGATTCCCAGTTCGTTCGAGCCATTGAAGTGCTCGTTCATTCCAGTCATCAATATCTTTAAAAACTCGACTATCTGCGAAGTTTCCTTTGATAAATTTAACGACATTTTCAATCATTCCTTTTGATTCAGGGTCTGCCTTACGACATAAATGAACCCTGAAATTCCGTTCTTTCACATACGATTGAAAATCGGTAGTCAGAATTAAATCACCAGCGTTCTCGCTAACCGAAAGTAAATGATCCTGATCGTATACAATTTCGTTAGGCATTCCCCCATAAAAGTGAAAGGCGTTTTCATGGCAGCGAATCGCATCTCTTGTTGTAAATGGTCGATCTTGCCATTCCATGTATTTGTGGCGTGAATGCGCCAAAACAAACGCGATAAAGTAAAGTTTTATTTCTCTTTTACTTACCGTTTTCTGCTTTGTTTCTCCCCAATCAACCTGCATCTGTTTTCCCATAGGCTGTTGTTGTATTGCCTCATACTGCCTTGTTTGTTTCGTCTTTTCAATTTGATATTTCTCTCTGACTTCTTGAACATATAATCGAACAGTACTGTCTCCAATCTCTAGGCTTGGAAACTTTTCTAATAACCAATCTTTAATCTGAGCTGCACTTAGGTGTGGATATTCCTCCAACCAGGCAACTATCCAATCTAGATGCTCATCTAATTTCTTCTTCCTTGTTTTACCTTCTTCAAATTGTTGTATCGCCTCTTCAAAGCTCATCTCCAAATATTTATACACTGTCGTTCTAGATACTTTAAACTGATTTGCAATTTGAGAAACTGTTAAGTTTCTTTTGGCTAGTTGATGAATTTCTAAATAAAGCACTAATTTTCCCTCCACTTGTCTGACCCCCAATAAACGAATATATATAGTTTACTGAAAATCTATTAGATTAGCGAAAGTGTTCAATGTTATTTAGCAGCAACTGTCCATTTTATTTTAGCGTTTACATTTGGAGTCTATAATGAAAAAATTATATATAATATCTTTCAAACGGGAAGCAGAAGATAAATTGTTGGGATATTATAAAGTTGGTGATTTAGCAATTGTAACTTTACAAAAGATAGGAGAAAATATAGAAGAAATTTCTTCGTATGAAATTTTAGATGACTTCGATCGAAAAGCGCTTAAGCAACTAGCAAAAGAGATAGGTTGGTAATATAACTAAAGTCTTGTTTTAGTGAAAAATGGAAATCAAGTTTTAGTGAGCTTGGATATTTTCTTCTAGTATCTTTTATGTGTATTTTAAATCAACCATTTCTTTTGCATAGCGGAAACGATACCATTGACTCCCACTCGGATTCCCGGAAGCGCAACACGTCCATGTTTTGTGTGGCTATTGTTCTTCTTGTTCTCTATTTTGATGTCTCTGATATTTAGGTTAAGCATCATTGTATTCACCTCTTTCATCTTTAAATTTTTGGTTTATTTATAATTATGTCTTTTAACGGGGCATCACGGCACAGGTTAGCGCGATATGTCAGAAATAAGATGCAAGGGGAAATCTATGGGACTCTAAGCTTTAGGGTTTTTATTAATCAACACTTTATCCGATAATATAGAGGCAACGAGGTTTAAATGGGACGGGTCATTTATGTATCGTATATGAAAAAAACCCAAGGCATTATGCCAAGGGATTTTATTGATTTTTATTATTTTACATACGTAACATGACTACCAGTTCCACCAGCAATAGGTAGTTTAAAGGTATTTATATTCGTACCAATTTTCAGCTTTACATTAGTTTTAGTGGATATGTTAATCCCACGGACATTTACATATTTGTTTGATAAGTTGCCATCACTAGTTATGACGTTTTGTGAGATGGTTCCTTCGTTATCAGTAGATCGTATTGCAATAGCAGCAGGCACTACGTACGACTTGTCCTGTACATTTAGAATTTTATTTTTAGTAATTAAAAACTGATGATTTTGGGTGTTCATACTAATACCATTAGCGAAGCTATTCGTCAAGGTGTTTTCTTTTATTACTATACCTTTCGTAAGCTTGGCACAGATTGCACCTGAGATACTACTTCCTTCTTTTCCGGCATTTGTTAATTCGTTACCGCTTATCATAAGACCAGTGGAATAATCTACCGTTGATCCTGCAACAATAATGCCGCAACCTTTACCGATCCCTTCGATTTGGTTACCTTTTGCCGTTGAGTGATGTGTACCAAACATTCCTACTTTGCCGTCTTTGCCATCACCTGTAGCATTGACTAACGCTATACCGACGTTCGCGTTTCTTATTTTATTGTAGTTAAACGTAATATTTACTCCACCGTGCGTGTCTAACGCCTCCCATAATGGAACATCCTCTATGGTGCTATTTGTTACCGAGCTGTCTTTGCTTAGTGGATGTTTTTCGAGGTCACTTTGGCGAGCTTTCCTAGAAAAGTACACACCGTATGCATTACCGTTGTGTCCCGGAGTAATATTTTTAATATGGCTCTTATCTACGTGGAAATTACTAACAGACATTGCGCCAATGCCCGCATAGCCGATGTTCTCAACTTTAGTATTTGTAACAGTCACATTGTCTGCAAAATCGGCTTTGATGCCAAAAAATCCAATGTCATGAATAAAGCTATCTTGAATGACGATATTTTTAATATAATTCGCTGAATCCGCACCAGCAATGTTTATTCCGATACCTTTTACATTAGCATCTTTGTTGCCTGCCCCCTGTATTTCTAAACCGTATATCTTTACTCCGCTACCTATCGTTAGTAGTGTCGTGTGCTGTTTATCATTATAAATTTTAGAGCCATAACCAATAATAGTTGTATTTTCAGGAACTTTTAATCCGCTCACTTCATACGAA